>CAZPOP010000014.1:0-82592 GCA_964588305.1 uncultured Ignavibacteria bacterium | reverse complement strand
GAATAAAACAAAGGAGGATATTTCAAAAAGACTCTCCCTAACCAATAGGAGACAAATGCGGATTTATATCTTGATAGTAAACTCAGATTCATTTCTTCTATAAGCAAATGAGGCGTCAGAATCTCTGTCCCGAAACCAGGGGTTGGGATTTCGCTGTCAGATCAGGGGATCCGACAGCTCCTTGAATTCGTCATTCATCATTCATACCGTATTGCCTCCACCGGCGTAAGCTGGGATGCCCTCTTCGCCGGGTAGATGGTAGCCAGAAAGGTCAGAGCGATGGCGGCCAGAGCCACCAAAGCAAAATCCAGAACACGCATGTCTACCGGAAGGGAGCTGATAAAATATATCTCCGCGGGAAGAGAAATCGGGTGAAAGGTTCTCTGAATCCAGCACAGAACGTAACCCAAACAGCTTCCCAGGATGGTTCCCACTACTCCCACCACCAAGCCTTCAAACATGAAGATTTTCATGATGCTGGTATTGGTCGCGCCCATCGATTTTAAGATACCGATCTCCTTCCTTTTTTCGATTACCACCATAATCAAAGTGCTGATGATGTTGAAGGCGGCCACAGCTACTATTAGGCTCAGGACGATGAACATGGCATATTTCTCCAGGGCCATCCAGGAAAAAAGATTCTTGTGCATGTGCATCCAATCCATGGCGTAGTAATGATAACCCAATTCCTGTTCTATCTGTTTTGCCACCTTCTCTGCCTTATAAAGGTCGTCCAGTTTGAGGTGGAGTCCGGTCACCTTGTTATCCAGATTAAAAAGCTTCTGTGCAGTTGAAAGAGAGATGTAAGCCAAGGAGGCATCATACTCATACATTCCGGTTTCAAATACTCCCTTTACTTGGAGTTTCGACGCTTTGGGCGCGCTCCAGCCCGAAGTCAGAGAGCCCTCCTTCAAACTGAACAAAACTACTTTGTCTCTAAGCTCCACACCCAATCTATCTGCCAGAGTCGCCCCCAAGAGAATTCCGGGAGGCTCATCCTCTTCCGCGTCAAGATCCAAGCTCCCCAGCTTCAGATTTCTCTCGATATCGGTGACCAGCTTCTCCTTTTGCGGATCGATCCCTCGCACCACGATTCCGTCGCTTCCCTCTTTTGATGCAATGGCAGCTTTATAATAGATAAATGGAGCAACCTCCACCACATGCTGTGTCCCTTCGATTCTGGGCAGAAGCTCCTGGTAGTCTTCTATCCCCTCGGCATAGGAGGCGAAGACGCTCACGTGAGCGGTGGTGCCGACGATGCGGGACCTGACCTCCTTTTCAAAACCATTCATCATCGACAAAACGAAGTTCAAAGCGGCAACGCCGATCAAAACCCCGCCGATGGAGATTATGGTGATAGCGGAAACGAACTTCGTTTTCCTTCGGGATTTCAGATATCTTTTGGCTATAAAAAATTCGTACGACATAAGAAAGTTCAAAATGTAAAATGAAAAACTAAAAATTGCAGATCAAAATTCAAAATCGTGTTCTCCCCCTACATTACATGATAGATCGGTTGGTTTCTCTGTGCCAATTTTGAACTTTGAATTGTAATTTTGCACTTCGTCCTGCCCTTCGGTCCCACACTTCGTCCTGCATTTCGTCCTGAGACTCAATGTCGAAGGAAGACTCAGTGTCGAAGGAATACCTCAGGGTCGAGGGAAGACTCAGTGTCGAAGGACATTTTGCTCTTTGAATTTTTAAATTACTCTTCCGGCTTCATCTGAGGGAAGAAGATCACGTCTCTTATGGAGCGCGTGTTGGTGAGGACCATGACCAGTCTGTCTATCCCGAAGCCCAAACCGCCGGTGGGGGGCATCCCGTATTCCAAGGCGCGCAGAAAATCTTCGTCTGGCATCTGCGCCTCCTCATCACCCTTTTTGGCAAGCTCCATCTGTTGCCGAAATCTTTCCCGCTGATCCAGAGGATCATTCAGCTCGGAGAAAGCATTACCCATCTCACACCCCCCTATGAAAAGCTCGAACCTTTCAGTCAAACCCTCTTTTTCCCTATGCTTCTTGGCTAAAGGAGACATCTCGATGGGAAAATCGGTGATGAAGGTCGGCTGTATAAGATTAGGCTGAACTAAAGTTTCAAAGATAGCCTCGATCAACTTTCCCTTGGGCCGACTCAAGTCCTCCTTCACCTCCAAGTCGGCTGCAATCTTTCTTGTCTCCTCTTCGCTTTTGTTAGCCAGGTCCGGTCCCGCATATTCTTTGATTGAATCCAGCAAAGGAAGCCTTCTCCAAGGCGGGTTCAAATCGATTTCGTTTCCTTCGAATTCGAATTTGGTCGAGCCCAAGACCTCTCTTGATACGGAATTCAAAAGCTTCTCGTAAAGCTCCATTATATCATTGTAATCCGCATATGCTTGATACAACTCCAGCATGGTGAATTCGGGATTATGATTTCTATCCATTCCTTCATTTCTGAAGCTTTTGGATATCTCATAAACCTTCTCGAATCCGCCCACGATCAATCTTTTCAAATACAGCTCATCCGCAATGCGCAGGTACAGGTCTACGTCCAACGTGTTATGGTGAGTCACAAATGGTCGCGCAAAGGCTCCCCCGTAAAGCGGTTGCAGGATAGGCGACTCCACCTCCACAAATCCGAGATCATCGAGGAATCCTCTTATGACTTTGATCAACTCCGTCCTCACCAGGAATACCTTTTTCACCTCTTCATTTACGATTAGATCGACGTATCTCTGTCTATATCTTTTTTCTTTATCCTGAAGCCCGTGCCACTTTTCAGGAAGGGGCAGTAAGGACTTTGAGAGAATGCAGAAATCGGTTGCTCTGATCGTGATTTCGCGTGTTCGGGTTTTGAAAACTTTTCCCGTCACTCCCAGGTGATCACCGATGTCAAATAGATCGAAGAGCTCAAACTTTTCCTTTCCCACCTCATCCGATTTGACATAAACCTGAATCTTTCCCGAAGCGTCGAGAAGATGAAAAAACAGACTCTTCCCATGAAGCCGGAGCGACATCATTCTCCCGGCCATTTTGACCTCAGTTTCATCGGTGGAGAGTTTTTCGAAGCCCTCGGTTATCTCCGAAGAGCTGTGCGTTTTCTTGAAACTATAGGGATAAGGATTGATGTTTTTTTCTTTTAACTTCTTCAACTTCTCTCTTCTGTGCATCAGAAGCTCACTGATTTCTTCCATATGTTTCTCCTCGAGATGAACTGTTGACTCGCAATATAAAGGCAGGTACTCGTGGTGTCAAGAAAAACGTGGAATTGACCATCTTCGTTGACATTTTGCTCTCCTAATGTTACTTTTCGGGAAGCTAGAAGACAGGAGAGAGAAGGAGAATATCTCATGAGCAAGAAATTCAAAGGCAAAGCCTGGGTGGCGGGGGATGACATCGATACCGATCAGATCTACCACGGTCAATATCTCCCCCTGACTGATCCTAAGGAGATGGCCAAACATGCCATGGAGTTCGTTCCCGGAATGGAGAACTTCGCCAAGGAGGTTAAGCCTGGCGATATAATGGTTGCCGGTAAGAATTTCGGATGTGGTTCGTCACGGGAGCATGCGGTGGTCTGCCTGAAAGAAAACGGAGTAAGCTGCGTGGTGGCGGATTCCTTTGCCCGCATTTTTTATCGCAACGCGATCAACCTGGGCTTTCCGCTTCTGGAGTGTCCGGCTGTTTCCAAAATCGTAAAAACTGGAGATAGGGTAGAAGTAGACATAGGAACCGGGCAGGTGACCAACCTTTCCACAGGCAAGAAAACAGAAGGAAAAGCTCCGTCTGGTCTAGAGTTGGAGATTGCCGAAAAAGGTGGACTTCTGAGCTATTTGAAGGCAACCGGCAGCCAATAAGAAAACGTTCTGCCGAACCTTAGTCTACGGCTCGCAGTTGCCCAATTTATTGGGCTTTTCTTGATGCTCGATGAATCGAGCGACTACAATTGTGGGTCGTGTGTTCGAAAGGGATTGCGTTGTTTGCCAGCATCAAGAAAAAAGACATTGTTGAGCTAGAAATCTCCGACTTAGCCTACGGTGGTAAAAGTGTGGCGAAGTTGGAGGGGCTGGTGGTCCTGGTTAAAGGAGGGGAAGATTTAGAACCTGCCACCGCAAGCGGAATACCAGGGGACGTAGTCAAGGTAGAAATCACCAAGAGAAAAAGCAATTTCGCCGAGGCAAAGATCTTGGAGATCGTCAAAGAATCGGATTTGAGAACCAAGCCTCTATGTTCTCATTTCGGTTTGTGCGGCGGCTGCACCTGGCAGGATCTGAAATATGAAGAACAACTGAAGTTCAAGACCAAACAGGTTGAGGAAAACTTAAGACATATCGGCGGCTTCACCGATGTTCCGATCCAGAATGCCGTGGGTTCAGACGAGACATTCTTTTATCGAAATAAGATGGAGTACGCTTTCGCCCCCGATCCAGACCTACAATTGATCCTCGGCCTTCATCCCAGAGGAAGATTCGATAAGGTTTTCGATCTGAAGGAATGCTTCCTCCAATCACAAAACGCTAACCGGATAGTGGATTTCGTCAGGGAATTCGCCAGAGAGAAGAAATTTACGCCTTATAACTACAAAGAACGCTCAGGCTTCCTGAGATTCTTGGCTGTAAGGGAAGGAAAGAACACCGGCATGACCATGGTCAACCTGGTCACCAACAAGGGCGAATTCCCATTCAAGGATGAATTCTCCTCCCGGCTTCTTGGAGACTTTCCCTTTGTCAAGAGTATGGTCAGAAACATCAATTCCAAATTGGCCAATATCGCCGTGGGTAAGGAGGAGGAACTATTGGCCGGAGACAAAACCATCACCGAGAAATTGGGCAAATTCAAATTTGAGATCTCCAGCAATTCCTTCTTTCAAACCAACACTCATCAGGCTGAAAAATTGTATGACATAGTTCTGAACATGGCCGACTTGCATGGTGACGAATCAGTTCTGGATTTATATTGCGGCAATGGGACCATCTCGACATTCTTGTCACAACGGGCAAAAAAGGTGATTGGAGTCGAGTCGGTAGAAGAGTCGATTGACAATGCTAAAAGAAATGCAGAGCTAAATGGTGTCACCAATTGCGAGTTTATCTGTGGAGAGGTAAAAAATGTTCTGGCAAAACTAGTTGACGATAAGAGAATTCCGGATTTGGTGGTGGTCGATCCTCCTCGCGCGGGTTTGCATAAACATGTGGTCAAATCCCTTTTGAGTATGAGACCTTCCAAGATCATTTACGTCTCCTGCAACCCCTCCACCTTAGCCAGAGATTTGAAACTCCTTTGTGAGGAATACTATCGGCTCGAAAGAGTCCAACCCGTGGATATGTTTCCTCATACCTACCACATCGAGACCGTGGCAAGATTAACTCCAAAGACTCTGGAGTGTCAAGCCCCGCCTAAGCGGGATCTATGACTTCAGCTTGACCGGGTTTCTGCGTCATTTTCCCCTTGACAACTCCGATAATAAGGAAATATTAGGAACGTACGCTCTCAGTTGAACTCTTGAACCTTTTGACCTTTTAACCTTCGAACCTTTTAACCTTTGGACTTTCGAACCTTGACTAAGAACAAACTGCTAATCACAATCGGTGTTGTCTTTCTTCTGGCTATTCTCTTCATAATCCTAAACAGCCCGAAAACCTCTCCTAAGCTGTCCGAGGAGAAATTTGTGGAGGTCTACGTTGGGCTCTCTATTGCCCTGGAGACGTACGATGCAGACTCGGGTGGATTGGAACAGGAGAGGAAAAGGATTCTTGAAAGGTATGGCGTTACTCAAAAAGATATAGACGAATTCGTAAAGAACTACAATCAGAATCCGGAAAAGTGGGCAAAAGTGTGGGAGAGGATCGTTCAGACGCTGGAGGAGAAAAAACAGAAGGCTAAGTCACCATGAATGCGTTTTTTATGTGTTCGATTCTTTTGTCTGTTTTTTCAAACTCTATCGCTACGACATCAAACCTGAAATCATAATCCGCGATATTGCTACTTTGTATATAATCCTGTGCCACCTCGATCATGCTTTTCTGTTTCCTAAGATTCACCCTTTCTTCGGGTGATCCAAACTCCTTGGACCGACCAGCCTTTACCTCAACGAAAACTATGGTATTTCCATCCTTGCCGATTATATCGATCTCTTTGTGCCCGAATCTATAGTTTCTTTCCAGAATCTCGAAACCACGCTTTTTCAGAAAAGAAACCGCCAGATCCTCGCCGCTTCTTCCTAATCGTTGTTTGTATCTTTTCATTACCTAAAAGACTCTACGCCCTTCTTGGGAGCAAGGTGCTGCTGTCCAGGCTGTAAAAAGTTATCTTTTAGCCACCACCAACGTCGTTTTCTTCACGCTGCTTGTGATACCCTTCGCTTCAGCCAAGACGATGTATATCCCGACCCGAACGATTCTGTTTTCATCATCTCTTCCATCCCAGACTATTTCGCCGGTGACCTCAGGCTCATCCTCCATCAGCGTTTTGACCAGCCTTCCCTTGACATCGTAAATTCTCAGGCTCAGTTCCGACATCCTGGGGAGAACATACTTGGAAGTAACCTCATCTTCGAATCCGTCACCGTCGGGAGAGAAAGGATTGGGAGCTATGCTCAATTCGATCTGATTTGAATAATGTGTATGCAGACTGTTCTCCTCTCCGGGCGTCGCCCCCTTCGGATCCACACATCTCCACCAATTGCCCTCATCAGCCGAAGAAACATCATAATCGATTCTTTCCCAGGAAATACCCTTTTCCGCATCCGTCCCCGCGTAACTGACCTGATCTTCCAGAAGATTCAAACTGTCCTTCAATACAATTTGGTCGCCGGCATTGTTCAAGCTCTGCCAGCTTTCTTGTTCGATCACTTCACAGTTCACCTCAGGATAGGTTGTCTGGAATTCGTTTTTGTCCTGTGTTATGATAAGGAATCCTTCCGGTTCGATGACCACCTCATCCGGTGTTATCCGCTTCTGTCCCGTCGAATCGCCCAGCAGCCAGTTTTTTATCGAGATGGGATCTTCGCTCCGATTATAAATCTCGACCCATTCAGTCTGAGACAGATTCAGGTCGGGATTGTACATGAATTCATTTATCACCACTTCCGGAAGAGTCCCTCTCACCTTGAGATTTATGAAAGCCTGATTGTTGAAATCCTTCTCGTCTTCCCCGATTCTTGCATAAATCCGATAGTTCCCCTTGGAAAAATTGACTTCGATTGAAACCGTCTCCGCCTCATCTACCTCCAGAGGAAGTATCGTTATCACATCCCCCAGCCGCTCATCCTCCGTTATGACTTCGTCCCAGTCGTGGTCGTTGAAGAAGCCAAGTTCATTGTCAAGCGACTTTGCACTCCCCGTATTTCTCACTATGGCCATGAGAAAGAAACTTGAATCTTCCAGAGGGACTTCGGGAGAAGAAAAAAACTCGTCCCTTTGAATGGAGAGATCATTCTCTGCAGGGGAGACTGAATTAGTTTTTCCGGGCGTGCTTTTATCCGGATGAACACAGCAAGACCAATTCTCCAGTCGCTCTACGATCTCCGGGGATATTTTTTCTAAAGAGACGCCGTCTCCGCAGTCCTCATCCCAGATGAAGCTTCGTCTGATATTATTAAGGTCAGTCAGGCTGATTTCTTCCCCGCTGTTGGTCAAAGACATCATGGCTTCAACGGCAGGGAAATCCTCTAATTCAGAATCGCCCCAGACCCCGCTTCCATCTCCCCAATGCCACTCAAAACTGATTGAATCGGGAGGTGTAGAGACAAGCTTCCGCGCAATGATCAAAAAACCTCCGGCGGGTATGACCGCCCCACCCGGTAATTCCGTGATATATTCTTTGCTGGCAAAAAGCCAGCCACCCAGATTATGGTCAGTTGAATCGGCATTGAAAAGTTCCACCCATTCCAGTTTGGTGTTAGAACCAGGCTCATTGGCCAAGATCTCATTGAAAATCACACTAGTTGAAAATCCCGCCAAAGGCGGGAGAATCGAAGAAAAATTCTGTTGAGCCGAATCTGTCTCGGCAAAGATTGGATTCAAAAGAAAAGAAAAAAACCAAGAGAAAATTATGGAAAGTCTAAAAAAAGTCTTTTTCATGCCTCCTAAATGCCTCCCCCCTTAGGGCGGGGGTTGTACCTCATTTGAGTCAACTGACCTCACCCTTCATTCGGACTGAAGAACAGCGCCAGTGTGAACCGAGAGGAAGCTATCATTCTTCCCTCTCAATGAAATATCTCATTATCGGCCGAGCAGGTGAACCTCGGTGAACTTCCACAAATCCTGCCTTCCTGAAAGCTGAAACGTGGCCGGTCCAGACGAAAGCATCGGGCCATCTGCCTTTTTTCGGCTCCTTGGGGTATGCTTCCACAATATCTGCCCCTTTTTTCTTGGCGTAATCCACGGCAGCTTTAATTATCTCAACCGATACCCCTTGATTTCTGAAGGGCTTGGCGACAAAAAGACAAACTACAGACAATACAAGCTTGTCATCCCCGCCTTCGGCGGGATTTTCAACAATTCTCTTTAAGACACGGGACCTTTCCAGGGCCGGGTATGTCTCCCTCGGACCCACCGAGCACCAGGCAATTGGCTTACCTTGAGCATAGGCAAGAATTCCCGGAACCTGACCTGATCTCACGATCTTTTTCAGCGCGGCTTTGTTCTTACTCCCTTTTTGCTTCTCAAACTGCGACCTTGTGAGTCTCCACCACATGCACCAGCACCCACCACAAGCTCCCCGCTCTCCGAACAGTTCTTCAAGGTCTTTCCATCGATCAAGTGTCAGGGGGTGAAACTCCAAATTCGATACTGTGTCGTTTTGTCCAGCCAACCTCTTTGTCATTCGCCCAGATGTTTTTGCTCTCCCACCTGGTATGCCTCCTCTAGCCATCCGGCAACCTCACTGTCCAATTCCTCCAGAGACGGTATTTGAAAATGATGAACATGGTTTTTCGGAGAAATCGACTCGATGCGTGTGAATCTCGGATTTTCCAATCGCCGAGACAGAACAACGTGTGCGTCCAAACCGTCGGTTCTCAAGCTGACAGCCGCAAAGATCATCCGCACCTGGAATCCGATACGGGCTTTCGTCGGCACGACTGAAACAGATCCACACTTCTCCACTAGTGCCTCAAATGCCTCGTACAGCGACCTGACATGCGGACTTTTGCCTTTCAGGTGCTGTTTTACGGTGTGATGTTCGCAAGAATGGCTCTGGTTGCGATTGGCAAACATCCTGCCGCATCTCGGGCACGTCCAAAGACCTTTGAAAATCATTTTAAATTACGCCGTCCTTTCTATGCAGATCAAAAGGATAAATGTTTTCTTTTTGAAAATACTCAAGCGATTGTATCGTTTTTTCAAGTGTTCCGACTTCAAATACAATTTCAGGAGCAATTCCGTATTTCTTGATCAGATCCGAAAATCTCCGCCAGTCGATATTTCCTTCACCCGGGGCGAGTTCTAAATCGACATTGCCGTCGTTATCGTTGACGTGCACATAGGCAATATCTTCACCTAACACAGCGAACCATTCCTCAAGCGGTGCTTCGGAGAAGATATTCGCGTGTCCCGTATCGAAACAAATCTTTAGGCGCGCAGAATCAACCTCATCCAGAAGTTTCCTGTACGTCTCCGGTTTTGGCTCCCACAGATTTTCCAGCACAACGATAATCTGATATTTCTCTAAAACCTCGGACCAAAAAAGTACATTCTGTTTGACCCAATTCTTTCTATAACCCTCGTGCCGGATCAAAGGATTGAAGTTCCCATGGAAGACAATATACTTCGCCCTCAGAGCTTTGGCAATCTCAAGATTCTGAAAAATTCTATCCTTCGCAACTTCCCTGATCTTTTCGTCTCTGCTGTGAACGGTCAACTCCATGAACGCTCCGTGAACGGAAATGACTCCGGTAAATCCGCGCAGTCTCTGCTGATGGTCTTTCAATATCTCTTGCCAATTCGTATCTAAAACACGGCTGTATGCAAAGGATGCAATCTCTAGGTTGTAACCATGTTCCTTAGCGTAAGATAAAAATTCCTCGAAGCTATCGTTATCCGGAGGTTGCACGAAGATTTTTGACATGGTCTATCACTTTCATTCTCTCATTCGACTGCTAACCCTTTAGCCTCTTGACCAACAAGGCCACTCTCTTTCCCAACTTCTTAGCGTTAAGGGCGGTCTCTCTATCGGGGGCCCCGATACATGATACCCCATAGTGACCGGTCGCATCCAGAGGATCTCCCACCACCATCATTCCGTATATCAACATGGCCTGGATGATCGAAAGAATGGTAGTCTCCTTTCCCCCGGATGGGTCGGCTGAGGTTGCAAAGGCCGCACCTATCTTATCTTCCATATGTCTGCGGACGCCAACGAATTTGTCAAAGACCTCTTTTAATTCAGCCGCCATCGTCCCAAAATAAACCGGAGAGCCAGCTATGATTCCGTCGGAAGCTATGAAATCGTCCTTCGTGATTTCGGCTGCCGGTTTCAACACACATTTAACCTCTTCAACTTCCCGCACTCCTTTGGCTATTTCTCCAGCCAGCTTTTTGGTATTTCCCGATCTTGAATAATACATCACCAGAACCTGCATATTTTTCTCCTCCATTAATCAAGGACTTTTCGAGATGCGGGCTGCACCCCACCCTTCGTTCCCGCAGGGGCGTAACCGCTGTCCAAACAATACATGGTGTCACCGCACGAAGTCACATAGCACACTCTCGGCATCGGCTCAACTGAATATAACCAGGCCTGACGATTATGGCAATCAGGAAGTGGTTTGATATATCAGGCTCAAGACTGTGCCACCCTGCGACTCAGTCTTCATCAGTTTCATGAGGCGATATGCGTATCGGCATAACTGCGGGGCATCGCTCGAGGGACTGTTGAAAAACTCTTTGGCAGGGCTAAATGCCCTTCAGGGTGAATCCCTTTCCTTCGACCCTGAGGTCTTCCTTCGACACTGAGTCTCAGGACGAAGTGCGGGACCGAAGGGCAGGATGAACCCTGCCCTATGTGCTAGAACTGATCGTCTCCCATAGGGGCGGGAATTCATCCCGTCCCAGGCTGCCGGTTTTTCAACAGGCCCTAAAGGACAGACTCCGCGACTCGCAAATAAAGCTATGGTGAATGCTGTCGAATCAAGGCCAGTTCCATGAACATGGCGCCCTCTATGGGGTTGTGCCGATAGGGCTCGATTTCCTTGAAGCCTAACGAGCGATAAAGCGCTGCCGCCTCTTTCATGGATGAGAGCGTATTCAGGCGCATGTGCTTATAGCCAATCTTGCGAGCTTCTTTGATGATGTTCAGTGCCAACTTCCTCCCGATCCCTTTCCCTCGAAACTCTGGCCGTACATACAGCCTTTTCATCTCGCAAACACCGTAGGCGATCTTCCTTAAGGCAACACATCCGGCTATCTTTGTCTCCTGCGTGGCCAGAAGAAGGTATCCGTCCGGCGGAGCGTATTCTCCCGGAAGTTCCACAGAGTCTCTATCGAAATGCTGGCAGCTCAGCTCAAAGCCCAGTGAGTCAGCGTATTCGATAAGGAGTTTGCGAACCTGGCGAAAATCCTCTTCGGATTCGGCTCGAAAAAACTTGGCCATCTTTTAGTTGATCCTAAAATGTCGGCTTATTCTCTCGTCTTTGGGTAATTCCCCTTGAGGGAGGTTCTGAGTAATACAAATCCCAGGCAAGACGCGCGAAATACAGGATTCGGTGTACCATGACACACCTGTCAATCATTCAACCAGTTCTTCGTCTTCGGCTCTCCAGGCCGGGTTCACAATACACAAGAAGTTCAAATCACTGGCGCCGGTGTTTCTTATTCTCTGGACCGAATTCGGAGGAATGTAGATTACTTGCCCGGCAAAAACCTTTTCTTTCTCGTCATCAATGTACATCTCTCCTTCGCCGTCCAGTATATAGTAGACTTCCGAGCTCTTCAACCTATGTGCGTAGGTTGTCTCACCGGGCTTGATCTTTGCGTGAGCAAGGCTGTATCTTGCAGCAACTCTATCCTTCAGAGGATTCAACAATTCGCTCAAGATCGAATTGTCGCCTGCGATTATCTCTTTACATTTCTTCAAATCTCTTATGAACATGCTCTTTCTCCTGAAGGTGAGACTCCGCCGATTCCCCCAAATACCAACCGCAGTTACGCAGTCATACGTCCTTGGTCCCCGCAGCCCTCTCTTGCTTGCGAATGCACCTGCAGAACCCGTGATAGATGGAGCAGATACCACCGAACAATGAGAACAGACCCCAGAAAAGGGGACGCCCAACAATATGCGCGAAGGTGGGCTGAGAATAGGGCAAAAGGTAGATACCCCAGGTAATCAAGGCACATCCGACCACAACGCAGGTATGACCGAAAACCAGAAGTGCCGTGCGTCCACCCCACCAGCCCAAATAAACCAGCGAACCACCGATGAGCAGGGGAATTGCACCAACAGCGCCAGGATGAGCGATAAGCAGGAATAATCCAAAGACGGTCAAAACTATGCCCAGAATCAGAGTGATCAGACTATCGGGTTTCATACCTTCTCCTGTTTCCAAGGGGTTGTTTTGCTGCCTTCTTCTCCATTCTCCAAGCTCCGCCAGACACAAATTTGTACGCTAAGTTAGCAAAGGAAGTTACGATAGTCAACCCCGAATCTGCGATGAACCAGGATCGAAGGTCTCCCTGTCTCCCGTTAGGGCGGGGGTTGCACCCCCGTCCTTCTTTCGTCCATTAGTCCAATTCCTATTCTAACCAGTTGTCCCTTGAACCCTGACCCCAAAACAATCAGAATAAGCATCTCACCAGAAGAACCCATTTCTGCTCCACATTCACATTTGCCAAAAAACCCTTGAACCCTTTTTGATGTGGCGTGTATTACAAAGTGAAATGAATCGCCGTCAAGACGCAAAAACCTTTGATGAGTTCCGCAGATGCAAATACATTAAGAAGGAGGATTGAAATCATGAAGCGATTCCACTATCTTTTGTGGGCGTTTGTACTTCTGTTCCTGTTTGTTGACCATGCACTCATCGGGGAGTCTGGTGCCTCCAAACCGGAAAAAGTATATCGCATCGTCTATGTGCAAAAGCCAAATGAATGGTATGTCGAGCAGGCCGAGCTTTGGAAAAAGGAGATAGAAAAGAATCCCAAGAACCCGGAGGCCTGGTACAACTATTACAATGCCAATCGATATGCCCGTTACACAGAAACCATCGACACCGAGGAAAAGCAGGCGCGGTTGAAGAAGATCATCGAGGATATGGAAAAGGCCATTCCCGAGACTTATGAATGCTACCTTCTCAAATTCTGGAACTGTTACAGTATAAAGGACATCTCTCTTATTGAAAAAGCCTACCAGCTTCGACCCGAACAGCCCGACACCTACTATCCCTTCATCTCATATTATGAGTTCAATGGCCCGGAAAAGAAGATGAAAGAGTTCTGCAAGAAATTATACGAAAGCAAGGACATCGCCCCGGGTTTGATCAACTATAATTACAATGTACTAATGTCCACCGAAAAGAATGCCATCCTGTTTACCAACGGCGACAACGATACCTATCCTCCCTGGATGCTTCAGAAGGCTCTTGGGGTACGAGAGGACGTCCTGGTTTTGAATCTGTCCATTACCACCCATACCAAAAAATCCTATCTGGAAGGGAAATTACGGGAGAGAAATATCAAGATCGATGTTGACAAACTGCCTGGCCTGACCGATGAAAACTTCATACCGGAACTATGTAAGACCCTGAATGAGCAATATCCGGATATCCCGGTCTACTTCGCCTTGACGGTCTATGAGAATTACACCAAATCTCTGACTGATGACCTATATATCGTAGGTCTGGCATATCAATACAGTCCAAAACGAATCGATAACCTGGCACTGCTCAAGAAAAATCTTGAAAATAATCTCAGACTGGATTATTTAAAACACGACTGGTATGCTGACAGCTATCTTGCCACCGACATAATCGCCCATATGAACACGAATTATGTGGCACCTATGATCATGTTGGCAGAGCACTACAAGGCTGGTGGCGAGGATAGGAAGGCACAAGATTGGAAGGACTTTGCGCTCCATGTTGCTCGTAAGAGCGGTAAAAAGGAATTGGTGGAAGAGATTGAAAAGAAAGGTCTTTAGCTTCCGTATCACTTACGGTAGGTCGTTTGCGCTGAATATTGAAGAGCTAAGTGCTCTTTAAACATAACGCGACCCTTTGATGGCGATTTTCAAAAACAGCTACGCAAAATACAGCGATGAAAAGCTGATGGGATATATCCAGAGAGGGGATACGTCTGCCTTTAATGAGCTTTATCAGCGCTACAGTAAGCGCTTGTTGTTTTACTTTTTTCGGGAGTTGGGAGGGGACGAGGGCAAAGCGCAGGACTTTTTGCAGGAGATCTTTTTGAAAATCGTGGAGAAGCCCGGATTGTTTCATACCGATAGAAGCTTTTCCACCTGGATATTTACCGTGGCTTATAACATGTGTAAGAATGAATACCGCCGCCTACAGGTAAGAGAGATAGTTGAGAATACTCCTGACATGGATGAGGTATTGCAGGACTGCGAGAGCGAATTGCACCCGTCGGAGAAAAACGTAGACCATAAGACATTCGAAAGAGCGTTGCTAACCGAATTGGACAAACTTGATGATGGTCACCGGACTGCTTTTTTGCTTAGGCATCAGCAGAATCTCTCCATCAGGGAAATTGGTGAAATTTTAGGGTGTTCGGAAGGAACCGTCAAATCAAGACTTTTTTATACCACTCAAAAGCTGGCAGCTAAATTGGAAGCATTTAATCCCTACAAAGCCGAGGTACCTGAAAATGAAAAATCCAAATGAGAATCCCAAAGTGAATTGTGATGATATCCAGCGCTTGCTGGTCAACAAGATTTCTGATGAATTAACCCGCGATGAGGATCGACTCGTAGAAGAGCATTTGAAATCCTGCGGCCATTGCCGAAGCTATCAGAATACTCTGCTGAGCCTGAAAGACTCAATGCAAATCGGAAGGGGAGAAAAGCTGGTTCCAGACCCTGCCATTCGTGAAAACATCATTCAGCGGATGAAAACCTCACAGCCTCAAGAAACGGGAATTCTGAGAAGCACCTGGCAATATGTCAAAAGTGTTTTCCAATATCGTGTACCGGTGTATCAGACTTTGTCTGGTTTGGCTTTAATCGCACTGATATTTCTTGCAACAAAGCAAATATCTTTTTCGCCTGACCAGAGACCTCCGGAACCGCGAAGCCTCGTTCGGATGGAAATGCCGGCACCAACCCAGATGTCCGTGGTTGACAACCTTGACATCCTTGCCCACCAGAAGATCGGGCAAAGCGCAAAAGACGATACCACATTAACGCGGTTTATCGTTTCGACGATGTAACGCGACTAGCCCACTGTCGTTAAGAGGGAGGCTGCGGCTTCAGCCTTCCTAAGGACAGGAGTGCACCCCCTGTTCGATCTCGCCTTACCTCTCTTCACCATATGACTTCCATTCTGATTCTTACCGCCCTTGTGTCAGTTTTGTTTTTATCCTGATACAAGTTACTCACGTATTCTGCCGAAACAAAATAGTTTTCGAAAAATCTCAATCTCTCCTGAACGTGAAAACTGAAATAACCATCTGAAGATTTGGAGAAATCGGAGTCATTGTACTTCAGCCACAAGGTAAGGTCCAGAGGAGCAATCATCTGAGTCCTTGCCTTCAATTGAAAATCTCCATAGTTCTTTGTGTCCGAGGTTTTGTAGTTCGCAATCAATCGCAAATCAAGATTCTTCCCGGTCGACCAAAACAGGTTCACGGAGGAAACCTTCCGGTCAATCCCTGTTATCTCCAGATCATAATCTGTC
Organism: uncultured Ignavibacteria bacterium; assembly: GCA_964588305.1. Lineage (GTDB taxonomy): Bacteria > Zixibacteria > MSB-5A5 > MSB-5A5 > SM1-73 > SM1-73. Next base: position 66,770 of record CAZPOP010000014.1, on the reverse strand, counting down.
CAGAGTTGAGAAAGCAAAACAGAAATGCTTCTGGATACATCATACCCAAACCCCACTTTGAATTTCATCTTGTTTGGCAAATCCTTTGTCTCTCTCCAAAGGGTATAAGAGCAATTCAAATTCAGCCTGTCGAAAACTTCATATCGCGATTTAAAAAATATGCCTCTTTCGCCCGCTTGCCTCGACCGATAATCGTAATCTATCTCCTCCAGATATCTGGTCTCATAATCCGGATTGGACAAACCTCCCCCGAAGGGATGAACAAAGCCATCATCATAGCTCCACCATGAAAACTCAACCCGGTAAGGTTTGCGCCACGAATGAAAATCCAAAGCCCGCCCACTCTTTTTGTCAGAAAGCAGAGCATACTCGCCAGACAACTTAATCGACTTCAATCTCCAGTCAAAATGCAGGCTTCTGCAGTCATCCTTAAAGGAGCCCTTGTTTTCGATGTTTTTAAGTTCCCCTTCCGAGAAACAGACACCTGCCTTGACCCGGCTCGTAACAAAACTCAGATCGAAAGCTGTGATCTGGTCTTCTATCTTTTCCTGCTTATTCTTCGAGTAGAAGGCCACAAAAGAGAGGAAGTCGATTTGGGATTCCGCGTAAATCCCGTTGTATCTGCCCAGCGTGGGATAGAGAAACGAGTCTTTTGATTTCAAATCAGTTGAACTGCTGTATCCAAAGCGGGGATGATAACCGACATTCAAGCCCAACCCGATTCTCTTGTCGAAATTGCCCACTGTCACCTCGGTTGAGTACCTGGGATGAAAAAACGTTAGGGACCTTTTTCTTATTCGCAAATCCTGATCCGTCTCCTTGTCCGCATCCATCCGCCAGACGAAATTGCCTTTGTCAGCAATCTCCAATCTCAGGTAGCTGTCCGTTTCCTCCGAGCCCTGAAGCTCCTCATAGAATCTCCAAACCAGCTTTCCCGAAAGGCCAAATCCTCGATCTTGGCTTTCACCCAAGAAGGAATCCGTTCTCTGGTTCAACAGAACGTCCTTTTCCTCTTTAGTCTCTATTTGAGAAACGTCCCCTGTGGAGACTCCCGGAACGAAGAAGAGTTTGTCGACCTCTTCAGAGGTGGGTCCGACTTTGCCTTGAATCAAATCCAGGAGCTCCAAATACTGATCCAAAGTCAAAGCACCTGATTCCAGGCCTTCCCGCAAGTCCTCCTCGGTTTCATATATGTCTGAAGAGATCTCTTGCGCGTGCAGAGAAAAAGTCAAAATGGAGGTGAGGAAAATCAGCGGAAAAGCAAAAGAAGCTATTTTCCAAAGCATCAAAGCCTCCCCTCAGTGCGTCCTAAACTAGGCCCTTGCGGGTCCGGCGAGAGTTTGCCTCAAGTCACTTCTGTTTTAGGAAGCGAGTCCCACTTTCGACACGATCGTAACCCCACCGGCGGCTCCCATTTTTGCCTATGATTTAGCCTGAAACTTCGCCCAACATTCTACTGAAAAGCTCCAGGACGCGCAAGAATTTTCTGATAAAAAGATAAAAGGAGGGATTTAAGAAGATTAATGTTGACTCTCTCGTCTCACCATATTCTGCTCAGGACAGGTCCGCATCAGCCAGTCTCCCTGCGTTCGACCGCCATCAGCGCGTCCCGTCGTCCCCACCCCATCAAGAAAGACCCAGGATAGTAACCGGCATTCACGGATCGAGAGGAGCAGTTGATTATCCGGACGACCAGTCAATAGGCCCCGCAGCAAAACGTTTCTTGAGATTGCCCAGCACCGACGACCAGGCTTTGTCAAAATATTCGTACAGCTTATTCCATTCTTCTCCCTTGCCCCAACCCAACTGCGACAACTTAACCTTCACCTGACCCGGCCCGATCTCGTCAAACTGCAAAACCACTATGGTGTGCTTCCCGCGCAGCTCTCCAAACTCCGGCGGTGCGTTCCATTCGAACGACAGCATTTCCATGGGAAGATAACTCAAGACCTTGCAGTCCTCCGAGCCGCGCGAACCGTAAGGTGCGTCAAGATCGAAGTAAATCTCATATGGGCCTCCTAAAAAGAGCTCGACCTTTGCTTCGCTGGAGAAAAAGGTCTTTACGCCGTCCGTGGTCGTCCAGGCTTTCCACACTTCGCCAAGTGTAGCAGGAACGACCATCTCCTTACGGAGAGTTTTGTTCGACGGATCCTTCACGTACCGATAAGCAGATTGATCCTCGGGTTCTTTCATTCTCCTCTGCTCCTACTTCAAAGCTTATAGTCACTAAGTGCTTGGCCTGTCAACTCTATATCATCAAAGGGCATAGAAAAACGTGACAGGATTTATGTTCGATTTCGGGCTCTAGGATATTCTTTTGGGAACTTCACCTATGTTGCTGACGACGTTCAGTGGGTTCCTGAACTAAGCGCTCATCCCTTGAAACTGAACTTTATGGCATTCTGCTTACACGCCTTCAGGCATTCGCCGCAGGAGGTGCAGTCGGGCGCGACTCGTGTTTTCTCGTCGATCAGTTTGGCGATGGTCGGACACGGGCTGGCCTCAACACACTCCTTACACTGGGTGCAGGCGGAATGATCGACCCGAACTCTTCCCGGGGCAACTCTCTCAAGAAGCCAGGTCAATGCCCCCACAGGACAGATAGCATAACAGAACGGGCGATATAAAACCAGGCTGGATATTATCAGGACGGCGAACATGACGAAAAAGAGCGTATTGATGTTCCAATGTAACAGCTCGAAGAAGTTTATCGGATCATACAGGTTATAGGCCGAAAAAGCAGTCCACATCCGGCTGGTGAAGTCAGCTTCTACATTTTTCGCCAGCAGGGCGATCTGCGCACGCGCCATAAAGAATGTAAGGACGAACATCAAGAGAAGAGCCATCCGGATCGAGTTGAAGGCGGTAAAGTTGAACTGCTTCCACCGGGGCCTGAAAGGAATCTTGTTAATCAGTTCCTGAAGTGCTCCCAGCGGACAGACCCATCCACAGAAAAGCTTTCTGCCGATCAGGCTCGGTATCAACATGGCCAGAAGTATCGCGGTGAAGATCGGGAAGAAGGTCCCTGCCGTCATTTTGAACATAAACAGCTTGGTCACGCCGCACATGGGGCTGGGGTGAAGCGGGAAAATGTAGTCAAGCCCAAATAATACAAAGGCAACAGCCATCATCGCGATTCGGGTCCAACGGTTCACCCACCGGCCGAGCAGAAGTGTCAACCCGACTGCGATCATGATTAAAAACGCTAAATACTTGGGAATCAGAAGAAAATCCAGCACTCCCGGCATCTTTCTCTCCGCTTGCTCTTTTGAGCCGGCGACCGTCTCCTCTTCTCCCTTCGCTTCAGATTCCCGCTCTCCGGACTCCTCCTGAACCTGTGCTTCGCCGGTGGTTTCGACTTGGGTGGTCTCAACCGTTGCCTGAGCCATCAACGGTTCAATCTGCGCCAGAGAAACAAAAACGATGAAAACCATAAAATAAAACAATGACCTTCTCATGCTGCTCCCTTCCGTCGAATGGATATAGAATCTGTCGCCATTCGGTCACCCCTGCTTCATGCGGGATATTTTCCCGAGATATAATCCTTGAGATAACGGTTCTCCACCTTGCACTCACCCCGCAGCAAATTTACCAGATCGCCTATGGAGATTATCCCGGCTAATTTCTGATTTGAGATTATGGGAACGTGTCTTATCCGATTCTGGGTCATGATGTTCTCCACGTAATCCAAATCATCGTCAACCGATGCCGCGATCAGGTTCTTTGTCATAACGTCTTTAATCTTTATATCCCGGAACGATTCGAGGCACTGATTGCACTGCTTCAAGATGTCTCTCTCTGTTATTATGCCTGCTATGCCACCTTGGACGTCCAGCACCAGCAGGGAACCGATGTTTTTCTCCACCAGAACCTTTACCGCATCGCATATGGTCTTTTCTGCTGCGATCGTAGCCACTCCAGCCCCCTTGTCCTTCAAAATATCTTTTACCTTCATAATTCTTCCCTCCTGTACTCTTGTGAATGACGGAATTCCGACTCGGCTTGTGTTCCCGCGTTATCCACAGTCTATTTACGGCTCTTCCCCCAAAATGTTGAAACTCTCAGCTCAACTCCGTCACATCCTCCCGAAAGCGGATACCTTTTTTGTTCAAACCCTCCATAACGAATCGGTAGCACTCACGATCCTGACCGATAAACTCTGGCGGACAGATCCCTGTGCGGCTGAATTTCCTCTCGGCTAACAGACGGGCAACCGTTGAGCAGGTGTATCCGGTGGTGCGGGCCATGGAGGTGGTCTTTGTCTTCCTCTCGTAGTAATCCAGGAGATCGAACGAAAACCGTTTTCGCTTGCCGTCTTTTTTCCCCTCTACCACCGCCCGCATCACCGTGAAATCCTCTTCTCCCTCGTCCAGTTGCCACATAGGGAACAAAAGCTTGGAGGTCACGTCCAGCGGTCGCACGGTAGCGCCTCCTGGCAGTAACAGGGGTTCCTTTTGAAAAAAACCTGTTTCCCGCAACACCCTCATCCTCTCCGCATGCCCGGGGAATCTCAGGGTTTTTTCCTTCATGAAAGGAATCTTCATGGTTCTAATGAGCGTCCTCAGACCATCGGTATTGAACGCCTCCAGAGTTCCCACGTCCGGAAAATCCAGAGTCTCGACGTCCGATAGGGCAGGCCTGACAATCACTTCTCCGTTCTCCACCAATCGTGCCGGACGGTTGTATTCTTCGATCACGTCCGACGGCGAGAAGGGAGCCTTGTATTCGTAAGGCCAGACAGGGATCCGGGGCAACCCGCCCACGTAACATTCAAACCTTTCCGTCTCGTCCAGAATGCCCGTCAGGTGTCCCAAGATAAGGTTGCTGCAGCCGGGAGCAACCCCGCAATCGACTACCGCAGTGACCCCTTTCTCCCTTGCCAGTTCATCCAGCTCAAAAGCGTCTTCCGGAAAGAACGAGATGTCCACTACGTTCTTGCCCGACTCTATCACCGTTTTCAAAGCAGAAAAGCCCATATGTCCGGGAAGCGCGCCGATCACCAGATCATAGTCTTCAACCAACTTCGATACCGTGGATAAGTCACCAAAATCTGCCTTTATAATCTTTATCCTGGAGTCGGCCTTCAATCCCTTAAGAACCTTCTGGTCAATGTCTGCGGCAGCGACCTGCACATCTTTGTCCGATGCCAAATCCCTGGCTATAGCTCCCCCCACCAATCCTGCTCCCAGCACGACTATTCTCATTTTGACTCCTCTACACGGCCAGCTTGACGATTTCGACTGGTGCGAAAGATCATCTGGATTTAACCATGATCAGACTACACACCTCGTCAGCCAATTCCTCTATGGCCTTACCCGTGGTGTCTATCACCGCCCACTTTGGATTTTCTCGAAAGATTCGATGACTGTATTTCAGTTCCTCGATCACGTGCTTGGCATCGCCGTAATTTATGTCTGCATGGGCCAACTGGGCCAGCCGGGTCTTACGCAAACTGATCAGAAGATCCGGCTTGACGGTCAATCCCACAATCTTCTTTTGGCTGATTCTAAAAAACTCACCGGGAGGATCCAGTCCCAGAATGATCGGCACGTTGGCCACCAGCAAGCCCTTGTTGTAAGCGAGATACATGCTCAGGGGCGTCTTTGAAGTTCTGGAAACACCGGTTATCACCACGTCAGCTTTGGGCAAATCCTCGACTCTCTGGCCATCGTCATGCTTGACCGCGAATCCGACCGCATCAATCCTTTTAAAATAATGATGATCCAGTTTATCCAGCAGGCCGGGCTTGGCCTCGGGAGCTGAGGCCAGAAAGTTACTCAAGGAGGTCAAAAGAGGCCCCAAAAGATCGACCGTGGGCACATTGTACTCATTGCTTCTGGTGGCGATCTCCTTGCGCAATCTTGTGGAAACCAGAGTGTAGGCGACGAATCCCTTTTGCTTAGAAGCTCTCTGAATGATATCCTCTATTTGCTTTTTCGTTCGAACGTCGGGAATCCGCTCCACCACCACGTTCTCATCTCCGAATTGAACCAAACTTGCCTGCAGCACCCTTTCGGCGGTGGAGCCGGAACCATCGGAAATGACCCATATGTACTTGGTTTTCACATGAGAGGAGCTCATTTACGTTCCCCCGAAAGAATCTGTGAGATATTGAATCAACAACGTTTCAGACTCAAGCCATTTCATCTCGGCTTCTCGCGTGTCGGAATAAAAGGCCCACCGAATTGTACATAACATAGCATTCCACTGCAAAGGGCAAAAAGCCCAGATAGCCCACAACCGGCATCTCAAATATCTTAATGTGTCCCAAGATGGGCACGGTATAAATCCATCTGCTGTAAGCCCAATAGTTCCAGAATTCCCACAAAAAGCTGCAGGTTAATCCCGAAAGGAGCAACGAAAACAGAGTATTCAGCTTCCCCCTCTCCAAATCTCGAAAAAGAGATTTTGTCCGACAGAAATAGTTGATTGGGTCAAGAAGAAGTATAAAACCGAGCCAGACTGGTGCAGCCAGATACCTGGAAGGGAATGCTATGGGAATGATTAAGAAGATAGCCCCGAGGGTGATGGATGCCTTCAATATCCTCGGAGAGATGCTTCTTTCACGGATTTTTACTTTGTCGAAGATGTGCGATGCTCGGAAAAGTTCGGCGGTCCCTAATATGGCGGGCCAGATGGTGGCAAACGACCAGGTATAGCCGATCAGCCTTATCCATATCTTCTCCGGGAGATTAATATAGTGCCAGTTGTCCAGAAAGATGTTGTAAAACTCGAAAACCAGCCACAATGCCACTGATATGGGAAGCATGACAAAGAACTCTTTTCTCCGATTGTAGATAAGCGATTTCCCCTGGAGCTTCAATATAAGATTATCCACAAGAAGAATGTAGCCCGTCCATACCAGAGGGGTGAAGAAGACCATGACCGGCTTCACCTTGAGGAAAAGCAAAAGCTCCGCAACGATTATTATAAGAAGCCCGGTCAATCCGTAAAGCTTGAAAGAATCTTCGCTTTTCTGAGGAATAGTCTTCTCAATTGAAAGAGAATCTATTTTGGCAATCGTATTCTTTTCTTGAAAGTTATTCACTTTCTTGATCCCACTCTCCACTTCAGGTGATGAAACCCTAACAGTAGGTCGGCCTGTCGCAAGACTGCCCGACACTTATGAGTGCGGAACGCATGGGTGCTGGGTCCACCACCCCAAGTATAATTTTTCGAGCGGTCGTTGTCAACTCAAACTTCTTAAGAGAGTAAAGGCGCCACAACCAGACAAAACCATCAAAAGAAGTCGGGGAAAAGTCGAAAAACGCTTGACAAACAAGCGCTACTCTCTTATATTAACGATAGAAAGACTCATCACAAGAGGCTAGGGTGAAAAAAATCTTTGGCATAGCTGTACTGGTATCGGTTTTTTGGGCAGTCAACCTGGCAATCGCGGAAGATGCTGTCCGACAAACAATTACCGTCCGGGTCGAGGCGATCAACGAGGTTTCCGTCAATGGAGAGCTGAATACTCTGGTAATAAGCTCTCAAAAGGGAAGTGCTGCGAATAACGCTACCTGGGCTGCTACAACTAATGAAACTAACAAAAGGTTAGTTGGAAGCATCGATGCCGATATGCCGCCTGGTGTTACGTTATCCATGGAACTGGAGGCTCCCGACAAAGCTTTCAGTAACGGCCCTGTTGTCTTATCAACTACTCCTCAGGATTTGGTAACGGGAATTAGTAAGGTGGCGGAAGCTAATTTAAAAGCAGTCTACACCTTATCTACTGAGAGCGAGTCTCGTGTAGAGCAGTGGCAAAGGGTTTTAACGCTTACTTTGACCGACGGTTTTTAAGAATGTTTGTTTCTTGAACAAGACCGTAGACTATGCTGTCGGATGACAGCCAGACATTCCGCTATTCCTGCGAGTTACTTTCTGGTTCTTGACGAATCACCGAAATATCTTCGAGTTTGCTGAGTAAATCCAGCAACAACTTGTCCAGTCCCAATTTAAACACCACATTCCATCTATTGGAAGCCACCAAAAGATACTTGTAACTGAGATGAAGAACAACGTCAACACTTGAGTAATTGGGGCCAACAATGAACGCGTCTGTGGGTTCTTGCGGCCGCAAATACTCAAATTGGCATGCTACGTTGGAGTGGGTCAAAAATGACAGGTACCAATAGTAAAAATCGAAGTCATAACCGGCGCCAGTGGTATGAGCTCTGCAGCCAATACTTTTCGGTGCCCAAAATCGCTCCTCAGGATAGTTATTCTTCACTTGGTTGTAGCGTGCTTCTATCTCGTCACGGCTTTTCATCCATTGTTTCTGTGCATCTGTCAATTGATGAAATACGCCATGTTTCTCATATTTGTCGTAGAGCTTCTTTCTTGCGACGTGAAAGTATTCCAAAAACAACTTGGATCTTTCGTCTGAGTCTTCTTTGGCAATCCATTCCATGTTGATGGCTTGCTCCATGAGCGATCTAAGCAAAATACCGGCTTCCGAAGCGAAACCCTTTTCACACAGAATCAGGATTGTCCAGTACAACTTGTAAGATCTATAAAACAGAAAAGTAATGGCCCATTCGAAGTCGGATTTTGGTCCTATCGCATTCATCTTTTCGTCAATAACATCACTCAACTGACGAAAAAAAGAAACATTCAGATCAAAGAATTTCTTGAAATGAAGATACAGGCGGTCTTCGAAAACTTTTGAATCTTTCTCAAATTCTTCGTTATGCATTTTCAGCATTAAGACAGTTCCTTTCTCAACCACAAGTGTCGGATAGTTCGTTAAGGGTTGCACTCCGATGTACCACCCCTCCCCGTATTTCCCCCTCTCCACAAAGTGCACAGGGGGATCAAAGGGAGAGAGGTTTAAAACAATCCTAACTGTTTCGTCTCCTCTTTTTCCTTTTCCCCGAAAATCTGGATCTTCCCGTAGACACCATCATGGCCGGGCGTGATGTGCAGGTCTTCTTCCCGCACTCTTTTTATACCTTCCAGTATCTTAGGTGGAGTTGATTTTTCCAGTTCTTCTAACGACAGATCAAGCAACATACGGAATTCCGATCCATATGTTGAAACCAGCCTCAGGTATTCGTTCTGCACCCCCTTGGTATCCACGCCCTGGCCTAATGCTTCGGCTATTATCTCCACCAAGGGAATCAGATGTTTGCAGGGAATGGCATTCTCCGGCACAAAACCTTCCGGACGATCGGCCAGGGTCTCCACCCGGTGCAAAACTCCTATGGTAAGTTTTCTGCCGCATACCGGACAGATGTTTTTATTCTTCCTAGATTCGGCTGGAGAGAGCAGTACATCGCAGTTTCTGTGCCCGTCGAAGTGGTATTTTCCCTCCTCCGGGAAAAATTCGATGGTGAAAAGGAACTTTTCTTTGTCTTTGGTCTTAATGGCCTTTATTATCTCTTTGTAATCCATCTCGCAGTCGAAAACGTTTGCCTCCCTCCCGATCCGGTTGGGCGAATGGGCATCGGAGTTGGAGATCAGGCAGATATTATCCAAGGCCGACCAGCGCCAGTTCATCTGCGGATCAGAGGAGAGCCCGGTCTCGATACAAGAAATGTGTTTGGATTGCTCCTCAAAACACTCCTCGATTGAGTCGAAGCCGGAATTCGCCCCAAACACCGAAAACCAGGGCGTCCAGGCGTGTGCCGGAACCACGAAACACTGATCCGAGACGTCTGTTATTATCTCCACCAATTCCTTAGCAGAGAATCCGAAGATGGGTCTTCCGTCAGAGCCCAGTTTTCCCAACTCCGAAAGCTCACTGTTTATCTTTTCCACCACCCTGAAATCAGGGGCAAAGATCATGGTATGAATCCTTCTTGAACCACCACCCTGCTGATACATGTTGCTCACCTCAGTAGTGAGCATAAAACGGACGTCGCCCTGCGAAGCATTTTGCCGATATTCTTCCTTCAGCGTAAACAGGCCGTTCCCAACAGGCTCCAGTTTTTGCTTCAATCCGGCGAAATAGAATGGATGGGTAAAGTCGCCCGTACCCAACAGGTTAACGCCTTTCAGGCTGGCCCATTTTGCCATGCTCTCCACGTCCATCTCTTTGGAGGTGGCCCGGCTGTATTTGGAATGCACGTGAAAATCCGCGATGAATCTCATCTTATCTCCGCAAAAAGTGGGCTTCACTCCATAATTCTGCTGAAATCAGTATACCCTTCTGAAGGGACTTTGTCAACTCAAAGTTCAGTCTTGTACCAATTCACAAGACCCGCTTGACAGCTTGACCAAAAGTATGGGAAAAAAATGCTTGACTTCCACCCGGGATTCTCATAGCTTTCACTTGGCGGTTCCATAAAAAGAGGAAACTGAGAGGATGACGTGATCAATAAGGGGTTAAGGCACTAAAGGAGGTGGTAAGAACAGTCAATCCTTCGACAGGTTCAACACGCCCCGTCCTTCGATGAAACTAAGGACGGACTGCCAGCGCAGTCGGACTTGTTCGAGGGAGACCAAGCATAGGGGGAGTAAAGGATTGACCCTGAGGACTCACCTGCAGTTCAACCGGAGTCCGAGATCTGAGGGTCAACTGAATTCCGTGAAACTAAGCCTAGAAGAGGTACTCTTGTGTTTAATAATGTTGTCATGGAAGAGGTAAAGATTGCCACGTTGCTTCTACCTCCAAAGGAAACATTGTTGGACAGAGAGAAACGAAGAAAAAACGGGAGGTTGGAATGCAGGGCAGCAAACTTTACGTAGGAAACATTGGCTATTCCATAACTAGCCAAGACTTAGAAGAATTGTTTTCCGAGTACGGTGAGGTTAAGCAGATCAATGTAATTGAAGGTAAAGGATTTGGATTTGTTGAAATGTCTAGCTCATCGGAGGCTGAGAAGGCAAAGGAAGGATTGGACGGTTCCGATTTCAAAGGACTCACCTTGAAAGTGGATGAAGCTCGACCACCGAGAAAGAGGGAACGTGGCGGTGGACCACCGAGAAGAGGGCCTAGAAGGGATTTTCGGAGATATTAAAAGAGTTGAGAGCTGATCCAGGGTTGATGATAAGTCTGGTGAGGCAACCTAACACGTATTTCAAATAACAGAACAGAAAGAAGACTGGCCAATTGGTCAGACCTCTTTTGTCCGCAGGGCCTTATCCGAAATGACGGCAACCAAGCGATATCAGAAAAGCGGGTGATGAGTGATTTAATCGCCGATTCTGCCGAAGCCCCGCGGGCCGCTTCTGCCAGTCCAGATTGAGAGGGGCAAGCACGCGACTGCAGTTAGGATTAGACAGGATTCTGTCAATCTCGCAAAGAAAAGACTAGCAGAATGTGTAAGCTCTGCACCAAGCATGCGGAGGGAAAGAAGTGAGACCTCTGCACCGGGTGCAAGTCTTGTATGAGCCGAAGTCAGTTTGGTGCCGAGTTCTACTGGTCCGCACTTTCCAAAGTTTACATCAATCCCGCTAAGTGTTACGGATGCGGCGTGTGTAGGGCAACATGTCCAAACGGAGCCATTACTCTTGTTCCGAGGCAAAAAGATCCTAAGGCGGCAAACGTTTGGCTGAAGAATATATCGGGATGAAGATTTCGACCAAAGGCTGAGTCGTGGCGCAGTACGGGGGGATGGTGCTTGAGATTTTGTCGCTCTTTTCTTTTTTTTCAATTCCGACTGTACGGTAACAGTCTAATCGGATAGAATATCACAGGGGTGGTCGATCGATACAAATTCCACCTCGACCTGAAGCCAGTGGTGGGGCAGCAGTTACGGAACCGTCAAGCGGATGGTCGAACAATTGAAGTCACGGTAACCGATCCCCCCAGATCGAGCGTGACGCCGGCCGCTGATCCCGGCCTTCGTCGGGCGAAAGACCGGGCATTTTACGCTCAGCTGGCAGAGATGGTTTGATCGTTTCCTTAATGCAGCCATGCTGTTAGGCTTTCTTGGGGATTTAGCACTTCGGAAGGGCAGGAGTGCCGGACCTCATGTTAACCCCTGAGGGCAATGAGAACGAAAACTCCACTGGAAGTCATGAGGAGTCCTTAGATCATGGAACGAACCCGTACCCATTTTTCAAAAGTCGCAGATGAGTATAAGGACATAAGAACTACAGACTTAGAGCCAATTCTATTTATCAAAAAGACCCTGCAAGATCATACTAAAATTGACGCAGCCGATGTAGGCTGTGGTGCAGGCAGATATGACATAGAGTTATTTCATTATTTAGGAAAGGTGCTTCGTCTCACTTGCATTGATGAAAATGAGAAGATGCTGGACGAGCTTATCAAGAATCTAGAGGAATGCGAAATCAAGAAATTCAAAGCAATAAGGGCGCCAGCAAGGGCTTTGCCCTTGGTCGCCAATTCTCTGGATGCCATTCTCACTTTCAACGCCATACATCATTTCAGGTTTTTAGATTTTCTAAAAGAATCAGCTCGAGTCCTGAGAGCTAATGGATACCTTTTTGTTTACACTCGTTTACGAGGCCAAAACAAAACAAATATCTGGGGAAGATTCTTTCCGGAATTTCATGAAAAGGAAAATCGCCTCTATGAACCGAACGAACTGAAAGAGATGTTAGAACAGGTGCCCACCCTGAAGTTAGAATCCACTGAATATTTCAAATATAAACGAAGGACCAAATTAGAGTGGCTCATAACACAAGCCACACATCGTCATTATTCTACATTCGAGCTGTATGATAAAGAAGAGTTTCAAGAAGCTCTAAAGAAATTTCAGGGAGATATCATGCACCATTTCAAGGACCCAGACAATATCGTTTGGGACGATGAAAACGTGATGCTTGTCATTAGAAAAAGCGGCGGATGAGTTTCTTCCTGGCTCACCTCACGGGATAGTCCGTCCCACACATTATGCTTGATTCCCGTCAGCTTTATCTCAAAATTCCTCCCTTTGTTCGCCGAGATGATTCCTAACCGGCATTGCCCCGCACTCCGAGAGCCTCGAATCCGTCTTCCTGTCGAGAATTTTTGGATTGATTTCCCTTGGAAATCCTGTTATACTGATATAAGGAAGCGGAAATCTGGCTGTATGCTGCCAAATGCAAGTGGATTTCCGTTTCGGATCGTAGTTCTTTGAAAACGGAAATTTATTGACTTTGACTCTCGTGCGAAAGTGGCGGAACCCGGCAGACGCGCTGGACTTAGGATCCAGTGGAATTTTCCGTGAGGGTTCGAATCCCTCCTTTCGCACCAAAAACGAGTACCCTATCGGCTCTGGATCAAACAGGAAGCCTTTTCCCCGGCAGGTTAATGAACCGCGCGGGTGTTGAGGAAACCTCAGAAAGGATTGCATTTTGAGCGAGCAAAACCAGAATGAAAAAGATCTGAAGGTAAATGTGACTGAAAGTAAAGCCTGGAGAAGGATATTGGACATCGAAGTATCCAAAGAAAAGGTAGATGACGAGTTTGATGCAGCGTACGAAAAATACCGGGCTCATTCAAAAATCCCCGGCTTTCGTAAGGGAAAAGCCCCCATGGATTTGGTCAAGCTTCGCTTCAAAGATGCGGTGGAAAAGGAGGTCATGGAGTCGCTGGTTCCCAAAGCTTATGAGGATGCGCTGAAGGAAACCAGCCTGTCCCCAATCAGTCTCCCGGTGGTTAAGGATTTGCAGATGCAGAAGGGGACGCCATTGAGGTTCAAAGCAGAGGTCGACGTAAGGCCGGAGATAGAGGTGAAGGACTACCAGGCGGTCAAGTTAGTCAGGAGAACAAAGCAGATAACCGAAGAGGATGTCGACAGAACTCTGAACTATGTGAGGGAGGATTTTGCCGAACTGCATCCGGTGGAAAGGGAGGCAAAATACTACGATCATTTAACCGTAGACATGACCAAACATGAGGAAGAAAAAAAGGATAAGCTCGAAAATCAACAGTTGATCCTCGATCCCCACAACATGATCAAAGAATTTCAGGAGAGTTTGATAAAGGTAAAGACGGGAGACGAAAAAGAAATAGACGTGAACTACCGAGAAGATTTCCATAACAAGAAATTAGCTGGCAAGAACGTAAAATACACCATTAAGGTGAAGCAGGTGAAAGAGAAAATTCTGCCTGAAGCCAATGATGATCTTGCCAAGATGGTAGGGGACTACAAAAACCTAACGGAGTTGAAAACCAAGATCAAACAGGATTTGACCGAGAAGGCAATTCAGGACAGCGAAAAGAACCTAAGAAACGAGCTGATAAACCAGATAATAAAACTTAATTTCTTTGAGGTTCCGGAGACGGTGTTGAAATTCTACTTGGATTCTCTGATAGAGGACTTAAAGAAAAAATATAAAAAGGTGGATGAGACAAAAACCCGGGAAGAGTTCAAAGAGATCGGGGCAGCCCAAATCAGGTGGGATTATCTTTTTCACCAGATTGCCGAAAAAGAGAAAATAGAAGTAACCAAAGAAGAGGTTGAAGAATGGGCCAGCAAGTTTGCCAAAGATTACAGGATGGAGAAGGAACAGGCAGACCAGCTTCTGGGAACTCCACAGAAGATCAAAAGAATTCAGGAAAATATATTAGAGGATAAGGTGGTGGATTTTCTTTTGAAAAATGCTGTTATAGAAGAAGAGACTTTTCTCGCCGATGATTCAAAGACCTGATTTTAAGTCTAGATAAATTATGTGAAGGGAAAACCCAACCAGAAAGGAAACCATATGACCTTGGTTCCATACGTTATCGAACAGACGGGGAGAGGCGAGAGGGCATACGACATCTTTTCCCGCCTTCTCAAGGACCGGATAATCTTCATCGGAACCGCCATAAACGATATCCTGGCAAATCTGGTGATTGCCCAGATGCTGTTCTTGGAGGCCGACGATCCGGAGAAGGACATAAATATTTACATTAACAGTCCGGGCGGATTCGTCCCGTCGGGATTGGCCATTTACGATACCATTCAGTTTGTCAAGCCGGACGTGGCCACCACCTGTGTGGGACAGGCGGCCAGCATGGGAGCCCTGCTTTTGGCCGCTGGCACTAATGGAAAAAGGGGAGCTTTGCCTCACTCCCGAATCATGATCCACCAACCCTGGGGAGGAGTACAGGGACAGGTGTCAGACATAGAGATTCACACCAAGGAGCTTCTGTTGGTGAAGAGAAAGGTAAACGAGCTTCTGGTCAAGCATACCGGGCAATCCATGAACAAAATCGAAAAGGACACCGACAGAAACTTTTTCATGTCCGCAGAAGAGGCAAAAGAGTACGGTCTGATAGATGATGTCTTCGAGAAGAAAGCGAGATAGCGGTTGGAAGGTTCAAAGGTTTTATTAGGTAAACAAACACGGTAGATGGAAGCTCATTCTTGTCTTAACAGGTTGAGTGAATAGAAAATGGGATCAGATCAAAAGAATAATCAAAGGGGACTGACGTCCGGGAAGCAGAGATGTTCCTTCTGTGGAAGAGGAACCAAGCAGGCCAAAAAACTTTTTTCCGGAATCGATGCTTTCATTTGCGAGCAGTGCGTGCAGACGTGCCAGAAGTTTCTGGACAAGGAAACCACTGCAAAGAAGGAAGGGAAGAGCATCCGGCTTCCCAAACCCAGTCAGATAAAGGAGTTTCTGGACCTGTATGTGATCGGACAGGAACGGGCAAAGAAGTCCATCTCGGTGGCGGTCTACAATCACTACAAAAGGGTCTTTTACCCTTTGAAAAACGACGAGGTGGAGCTGGAAAAAAGCAATATCCTGGTTTTAGGTCCCACCGGCACAGGAAAAACCCTCTTAGCTCAAACTCTGGCCAGGATGCTGCACGTTCCGTTCTCCATAGCGGATGCCACTGCTCTAACCGAGGCAGGATACGTGGGAGAGGATGTAGAGAATATTCTGGTTCGCCTGCTTCAGGCGGCCGATTACAATCTGGCCAAGGCAGAAAAGGGGATAATATACATAGATGAGATAGATAAAATCGCCCGAAAGCAGGACAGCCCGTCTATTACTCGTGATGTCTCGGGTGAGGGCGTGCAGCAGGCCCTGTTGAAGATTCTGGAAGGTACGATCTCCAACGTGCCTCCGCAAGGAGGCAGGAAGCATCCGGAGCAAAGCTACATCCAGGTAAACACCAAGGACATTCTGTTCATCTGCGGGGGCGGCTTCGACGGACTGGACAAAATCATCGAGGCCAGAGTGGGCCGCAAAGTAATGGGGTTCGGTGCGGATATTTCCGGCAAGGGAAAGAAGAAAAAGGGTGAAATGCTGAATTTAGTAGAGCCGGATGATCTGGTGAAATACGGACTGATTCCGGAACTGGCAGGAAGAATACCCGTCATGTGTGCCCTGGATGAACTCAACTCGGATCAGCTTATGGATATCCTCCAAAGACCCAAAAATGCTTTGACCAAACAGTACAAGAAATTCTTTGAGATGGAGGGGATCAAACTCACCTTCTCGCCAGAGGCTTTGAAGACGGTGGTAGAGAAGGCACAAAAGAGGGGTACCGGAGCCAGAGCCTTAAGATCGATCTTGGAAGAAGCTATGCTGGATGTGATGTATGAGATGCCCTCCCGAAAAGACGTAAGAGAATGTGTTATCACCGAAGAAGTGATTTTGAATAAAGCCCAACCTGTTTATCTCCCCAAAAAAGAAAAGAAGAAGAAAATCGCCTGACAATTGTGTCCTGGAGTGTAAAGCTTTAGCTTTACCTTGATCCCGCTTAAGCGGCGTGCTCCAGGCTCTCCTTAATTGCTCCTCTCTCGAATAAGTTTTGAGGATTGGATTCCGACCGGAGGGGAATAACCGAAATTTTGTTAGGATCGGTTTGTGGGCTCAAGATCACCATTAGAGGGGGAGCTCAGACTATCACGAATAAGAGGCGGTAGATAAAGGATTCTCTCAAACGTTAGTTGTATCTGAGCTCCCTGTTCGGCTTCTAAGTCTCCCTACTGTATTCTACGAATTTCTGCAGACAAAAGCAAGAGTTTTTTGCGTGTCCAAAGCCGGTTAGAAGGAAAACCGATTCTGGAGTGTAAAGCTTTAGCTTTACCTTGATCCCGCTAAGCGGGATACTCCAGGTTGTTGCCGCAAAGTTTCGTTGGCA
Source organism: uncultured Ignavibacteria bacterium (assembly GCA_964588305.1). Taxonomy (GTDB): domain Bacteria; phylum Zixibacteria; class MSB-5A5; order MSB-5A5; family SM1-73; genus SM1-73. Next base: position 49,792 of record CAZPOP010000014.1, on the reverse strand, counting down.
TCGGACGACCTAAGATCAATCACTCCACCTTTGTTCGCCCTGAGGAGTGACGATTATGGCGGATTTTCCCTCGATTGGGCATTTGGTTTCGCAGATTCCACAGCCAATGCACAAATCCTCTCTCACATAGGGACGCTTGACCGATCTCTCCGATCCGTCAAAGTGAATTACTTTCTCCTGCTTCAGTTCGATTGCCTTTTGCGGGGTGGGGCAGTGCTCCTGGCAGACTATGCAGTCTTCGTTTTTGTACCAGGGAATGCATCTGTTCCTGTCGATGTAGGCTAAGCCAATTACCGTTTTCTTCTTGGTCTCCACGTCCAGTTCGTGAATGGCATCGGTGGGGCAGACTTCCATGCACATCACGCAGTTGAACTCACAGTAACCATAACGGGCAACTCCCACGGGGGTCCACATCCCCTCCAATCCCCCTTCCAGGAATGACGGCTGTAAAAATCTGCCGGAAGCGGAACAAACCTTGATGCACTTGTGACAGCGGATGCACCTGTCCAGAAAATCGTTTTCCTCCCTTGCTCCCGGTGGTCGGATCAGATTTGCCTTGGAATTTCTGCTTATAAAACTTGTCTTCAATATGCCCACCGAAGCCAGCCCGGCAAAGGTGGATGTGATAACTCTTCTTCTTTTGAAATCAAATTTATAAGGCTTCCTTTCTCCCCTAAAGTTGATCTTGGTAACAGAGGGAGGACATGCTTTCACACAGTTGAAGCACTGGATGCATTCCGCGTCGTCAGTGGATTTGAAATCATCTCTAATCGCGTCCATCTTACAAATCCTCTCACAATCACCGCACGCGGTGCACTCTGCCTTCACCTTTCTTCTGAGAAACTGAAATTTGGAGAAGACAGCCAGAAGCGCGCCCAAAGGACAGAGATTCCGACACCAGAATCTGCGGGAGACAAATTCAGCAGCTACTATAGCCAAAAAGATCAACAAAACCCAACCTGACATTCGGAAAAAGGTTAGCTCGTCGGGCAAAAACGTGGATGAGAGCAAACCCTGGACTTTGATGAGCGGGGCCTGCAGAGAATCTAGGTTGAATAACAGACCGAATAGAGTGTTCGCGATCAGTGTTGCTATGGGGAAGATTGTCAAGGTTAACGACCTGGCGATCAAAGCTATCGGGTCAAAAAACCAGACCAGTTGAGACGAGAAAACCGCACCGATCAAGAGAAAGACTAAAATCGAATATTTGAGCCATCTGAGCTTCTTGTAACTTCTTCCAACCTTGTTCTTGAAGACGAAGCTGACCGAATCTAAGGTTGTACCCAAAGGGCAAATCCATCCGCAAAAAAACCTCCCCAGAACAACGGTCAAGATCAGTATGAAGAAAGCCCAGATGAAAGCACTGATGAAAGCGCGAGCCGAAACCATAGAGGAGATGGCCAGCAGGGGATCCAGTCTGAAGAAAAAGTCGACCGGAATTTTGAACTTCAAAGGATAGGTGGCGGAAAGGAAAAGAAGGAGGAAGAACAGAAAAAAGAATATCTGCGAAATCCGTCGGACTGTTTTCAAATTTTCCCCTCAATCTATAAAGGCCTCATGCCCTGTACCCGAAACGCAAACCATCCAAGACTTTATCCGGAGAGCGTTGAAAAAGGCTCTCTTGGAGTGTCAAGCTTCAGCTTGACCAAAAACCTCTTATCCTCGACATCGTGGTTTCCGGGAAAAGAATAAAAGCAACATCTGGTTCACCTAAAGGTGAACACTCCAACAAACCGCTTAACCGCCTTTTCAGAGATATCATTCACTATTCGCGGGATGATTCCAAGACGGTGACATTTTCCACTTATAGGCTCACCTTCTTAATGTTCACTTTACTTAAATCAATTTCACCCAGGCCGAATTTGTTTGCCTTGACCACATAGCCCAGATCTGTTGGTTTCATATCGAAGAGAGTGGCTCCATAAGCATCCACCGTCGCAATGTCTTTTCCAGCGGCTATGGTCTTTATTTCCCTTACATCTTTCAAGCTTCCACCCTGCGGACCGTTTTTGACCAAGATTCTATAGGCGTCCAGAATGGTCAACTGTGGCCTGACAAAATTTGCCAGATCAGCCAACTTGTCGTCAATCTTCCAGTGTATCTTCCCTCTGTCCCCTCCCATGATGCCCATCAGGTTCTTCATACCCAGGGTTAATTTGGATAGCCCATGATTCTTGGCAATGGGGACATTGATCAAAACGTCTGCCTCAATGGCCGGTTTATACATCTCCCATTTTTTTAGAACCTGTCCCTGGGGGAACTCCATTTTCGAAAAACCGGCATCCACCACAAAGCTCACCTCTGCTCCGGCCTCGGATGCCGCCTTGTCTATGCCCGAGTTTTCGTAACAGCGGGAGGCGGTATTACAGCTGCGGTCGAAAAGCTTCACCTTCTTGGCACCGCATTCTAAGCACATCGTCACCACCTCCGCAACAACGTCTGGATTGGTACAAGCCGCCTGCTCTGGATTTCTATCCCAGCCGATATTGGGCTTGACCACGACAATGTCGCCCCTGGAGACGAATTTCTTCATCCCGCCCAAAAGCTCCATAACCTTGCGGGCCATAGCAGCCGGAGTGCCGTCTGTGACCACCGCCAAATCCGGAAAGCTCTCTTCTGGGGGAAACGGGCCAAAGACCTCTCCCCAGGCAAGATTAGGCAAACCGAGAAGAAAAGCTGCCCCCATCGAACCTTGGATGAAGTCCCTGCGGGTGAGTTTCTGTTTCATTTGCATGACCTACGAGATCGAAAAGCGCGACAAGAGTGTCGCTACTCCTGTTATATTAAAGCATCTTTCTGCCAGCCCAACTTGACCAAATCTATCAGGCGCAGGTCGCTGGTGCCGACCTTATAGCGCATGTCAGCCAAAGCGACATGAAGAGGTGGTGGGCTAATCATCCACTCTTCCCTTTTATACCGGCTCCTCTGTCTCTGGATGACCTTCAAGGCGATGGTGTCCGCCGCGGCGTGATCCTTTCCGATTATAAGACCATTGTAATTCCACAGATATTTGGGATCTACAGAAGGACCACCATGAAACAAAGGCCTCAAGGCGTCCATTATGATCAGGCGATTCTTTGCCTTAATCTGAGGGATAGTACAGAGCTCTCCCAAGCTGGAACAGCAGTCTTCGGTATGATACACTCTGGCGTTGTTCACCGCTCCCGCCCAATTCTTTATGGATAGGGCCACCCCGGAGAGCCAATGGCTCTTCATTCCCGGGACGTTGATAAGGGCAGTGCATTTCTTAACTACCTTGTTTAAATGATCCTTGTCAAACCCAAACCGGCGTGGCCGGGAAAACATCTCCTTCTTTCCCACTCCGATCTGATCTCTGTCCCAGACGAAGATGTTCTCATCTTTGATTCCGATCCCCAGGAGATTTTCTACGATTAACTCGATCAGCTCATCGTGAGTTGGAGTCACCATCAGGTTGATCTTCACTCCCACGACGTCAGAAGGGTGGAAAAACTCCTTCCAGGCAGAAGCAGCGTCTTTTGTTTCAGCGAATCCCATCATCCCCTTATCTAACATGTCCGCCAGTATCTTCTTGTCGACGACGTTGCCATCACCTAAGACTTTTTGGTTTCGGATTAGAACCGTCCTGCTCTTCACCGGCTCTGTGGAGTCACCCCTCTTTTCGGCCACGGGCGGAGGGATTGCCAAACTCTCGACATCAAATAATCCCAGAGTCAAGCCCAAAGTCCCCAAAGCGGTCCCTCTCATGAAATCGCGGCGGGTAATGATTGTGTCAAGAGTCTTTTCTTCCTTCTTTTTCATTTCTTATCTCCCACGGTGGAGTGTCCACCTTCAGGTGGACCTTGACGACCATTTTGCGCTAGAAAAACCATCGCTCAGAGCGAAGTCGAACCCTCACTGGCTCGATACCCCTCCTTGCCTTAAGGAATTCTTTACCGAATCCAGAAGCTGAAGCACGATATCTCTATCCGTGCCCTCAAAGACCAGCAGAAGATAGTTTTCTTTCAGATCCGCTTCCACCAATTTCCCTTGCTCTATTTTCACTATCTTGTCTGTTTCGGATGCTTCACCTTTCAAATAGAGGTTATTAAAGCTTTGATAAGCGTTCTTTGCCTGGCTTAAGTCAGGATATTCAACTAGAAGAAGTTTCAGGGTCTCTCCGTCGAACCCGAAATCGGCTAAGAGACAATCTGTCTTATCGGTTAGATTGAGAATGTTTTTATCGGAAAGAAAATACAGGTTGTTCAAAAGGATCTGCTTATGGAAGAAATGATCCGAATTCGGGATCAAGTCATCTTTCGGGATTTTTGACAAAAGCTCCGGAAGCGCGCCTTCGCCCCTGATTTTCTCATCTACATCTCCGCCCAGTCTAAGAATCGTTTCTCTCAGATCGGGCTGGGAACCAAGGATTCTCACCAGGTATCTGTCCTTCCAGAATTTCAAAAGGCCGTATCCATAAACCCCTTTCTGGCCAAGCTCGACCATCTCCCCTTCCTGGTCAAAGGAGAAGAGACCATAGGCATCAGGGGACGAATTCATTTGATATATCTCCACGGTGATTGAGTTTCCTTTCGAAGCATCTGTGGAGCCGGATGAATATCTCTGCACCACCAGCTTCTGAAAATCATATGCCAGGTAAAGCTCCGCTCCGCCATCCATATAGTCGAAAAGGTTGTTGCGATCATAGACCTCCATCTCACCGGATTTGACCCAGCCATCTCCTCCCGCAGGCAAGAAGTTACTCATGTTATCTCGGCAGCAACTCACATTGATCCCCAAAAGGATTATCGCCAAACCGGGTGACAGTATTTTCAACTTCATCGGATCTGTATAATTGCTGTAAACGCCTTTGTCAATCTCTTTTCACACAAAAAGACTCTGCAGTGGGTAATTTATGTGCAGCATCCACACAATCGAGCTATCAGGGTTCGTCACTTGTCGATTTCCGGCAGGAGAAAGCTAAAGAAATCAGGGAGTCAGAAATCCTGTCAGAGCGCTGAAGGAGCCAATGAATATCAAAAATCCGATAACAATCAAAAACAGACCGCTTACGATTTCCACGGTTCGGAAGTGCTTCTTTATCCAGCCGAATACCGATAGAAAGCTGTGAAAGCTCACCGCGGTCACAAAAAAGGGAATGCCCAGTCCTAAAGAATAGGAAGACAAAAGAAGCACCCCTTTTGCCACGGTATCCTGATTTGAGGCTATAAGCAGGATTCCTGCCAGTATGGGGCCAATGCACGGGGTCCACCCAAAGGCGAAGGCCAATCCTACTAGGAACGAGCCGAATGGCCCTAAGGGTCGGCTTTTGGCGTGGAATCTCTTTTCATAGTTTAAAAAGCGAAAACGAAATACTCCCAGAAGATGCAAGCCCAAAAGCACGAGGATTACTCCCGCAATCTTGTTAAAGATCGAAAGCTTGGAGAGAAGGAAATCTCCTACGAAGGTGGCCGAGGCACCCAAAGCTATAAACACCAACGAGAACCCCAGAATGAAAAAAACGGTGTTCAAACTCACCTTTTTCAGCACGTCCGATTTTCTTTCCCGGCTTTTCATCTCCTCAACCGAAACACCGGAGATGAAGGAGAGATATGCAGGGATCAAGGGCAAAACGCAGGGCGAGATGAAGGAGATCAGTCCGGCAGTGAAGGCCGCCAGCAAAGAGACGTTTTCCTGAAACAAGGACAGATTTTCCATGCATTCCTCCGGAGCAATGTGGGTGCAAACACGTTGTTAACCTAAACTACGAACCCTGGGGAGAAAAATTTGCAGGAGAGATTGCGCGAAGGACGACAATATTAATGAGGTGCCTGGTCGACCTTATCACAGTTTTGATTTCAGTCGGTTTCCGTTCCCTCTCTTTTTAACTTCTCAACTTCATCCTGAAGCGTCTTTCTAAGAATATCCGGATCGATTCTTTTTGCCACCTCTTGGGCGATTTTTGTGGAGACCTTCTCTATCAATTCATCGACCATCTTGTCATAGTCTAGAGGCGGCGCCTCCTGGAGTATGAATTCCTCGACTTTTGTTTCTTCTGACTCTCCTTTCAATTCGCCTAAAAAGTCTTCGTATCCTTTTTGGTCCTGGTCGAGTTGAAGCACCTCTTCCTTTTTTTCGTCCTCCTCTTTCTTTTCCAGATCCTTCTGTGGCGGAGAAGCTATTTTCTCCGGACTGGCCTCATCCTGTGCTTCTGGTTTGGCACCTTGATCTGCCTCCTTGGTTTCCTTCAGTTCCTTCTTCAATTCAGACACGAACCACTCAAATCCGTGATCCCCTGCTGCCTCTGAAGCGGAAAGACTGGCCTTGAAATTCTCTAAGAAGTCGCTGGTCTCTATGATATCCAGAGATTCATCCGTTTTTTTCTTCTCTTCAGATGAGACCGAACTCTCCTCGATTTTGTCAATGCTTGGTTTATCTGCAGGACCAGCAGGCTGCTTCTTCGGTTCGGCTGGCGTTTGATCCTTAAGATCAGGCCCCTCCCCGTGCAGAAATTCTTGCACTTTTTCCAGTATTTGCTTGGGGTTGAAGGGCTTTACCGCAAAAGCATCCGCCCCGGCCTCCTTCAGTTCCTTCTCTTTATCCACCTGATCTTTGGTTAAAAGGACTATCACCGGCGTCTCTTTCAATTCGTCATCTCCCTTCAGCTCCGTACAGACACCGTGCCCATCTAGGATTGGCAAGGAAGCATCCCAAAAAATCAGATCCGGCTTACTGGCTTTCACCAGGCCTAAGGCGGTGGCCCCGTCCTCGGCACAGAGAACCTCGTATCCCTGCTTTCTGAGCAAGGACTCCGCCACCCTTCTTACGGTAGGGCTGTCGTCAGCCACCAATATCTTTTTGTTCACCAATTCTCCCCCCACTTAAAGGACGGATGAGGAATGACGAACGGAGATTCCTTCGTTCGTTATCCATCACTTTCTTTCGGACTCTTGAGACAAAAGTTGACTGGCTTCCTCTAAGGCTCTTTTCTCCTCTTTGGTCAGATTCTCGTAACCAACCTGGTTTATTTTGTCCAGAATTTGGTCTACTCTATCCAAAAGCCTCTGATCTCTCTCCCTTTTTTTGTCTATCACCTTCATCCTGCGCTTATATCTCAGCTCTTTCAGATATCCCAGGTATCGGGAGAGACGGAAAAATCGGAAGATTCTCCAGTCGCTTTTTATGTAAATATATCCGATGACCATTCCGCCCAAATGCGCGAAGTGCCCGATGCCATCCGAGGTATGTTGGAAGGATGCGAAAAGCTCGATCACCGCAAAGAAAATTACCAGGTATTTGGCTTTTATGGGAAGAAGAAAATACAGATAAATGGGTCTGTCGGGAAACATCATGGCAAAGGCAACCAGGACGCCGAAGATCGCCCCGGACGCTCCAATGGTGGGGACGGTCGAATTGAAGGACAGAAGGAAGGTCAAGATTCCTGCCCCCACGCCGGTGATGAAATAATATTTTACGAATTCTCTGGTTCCCCAAGCCCTTTCTATCTCACAGCCGAACATCCACAAGGCGAACATATTGAAAAGAATATGAAAGAAGCCCCCGTGCAGAAACATATAGGTGAAAATCTGCCAGATGAATCCCTGCTTCACCATAGCTGGTGTTAAGCCGAAGATGTGAATCAGCTCTGCTCCCCAGAGGAATTCCAGCAAGAAAACCCCGGCATTCACGTAAAGCAGATATTTCACCGCTTTGGAGATGCCCCCTGGCCCGAAGCTGAAGGTTCTGTAGCCGTACTGGTTCATATATTATGTATCGGAATCATATTCTCTTTGTTTAAAAGGCCAAAGCAGACAGCCATCCTGGTGAATCCGTCCCGGACCGATCCAATCTCAAGGTGCACCCAGTCGCACAAGATTAATACGTCCGAATCATTCCTTTCAATTTAGATTATTTGGTTTGTGTTAGGGAATGACCTGACCACTGCGCACATCGTTGAGGAGCGGAATCGAGAAGACCGATCTGGCTATAGCTCTTCTTTGTAAACCGGTTAGCCAATAAAAAAGCTTCGCCCGCTCGCCTCACGGCCAACGGGCAAAGCTTGGGGAGTTTAGAAGTGAAGAAAGGGAATGACATTTATCATATACAACAAAATCCGTGCCGTTCCTCCCATAAGGAATATCAGCCCAATCAAGCTCGTTAAGTTATTGTGTTTTCAGAAGATACCACACAGGGGCAAAACCGGAAAGAAAGCTGGCAATTCTCATTACCGCAATATTCTGCGGTGAGGTATTTCACTATCTTAAGCCTGATTTCCTAACATCTTCTTTAACAGGGGATTACGCAGACCGCAGTCGACTGCGGGAAAATCGGGCAGGTTGACACGATTCTGACTGCTCCGCTGGATCATTATCCTGCCTTAGTACCGAAGACAAGCAAGTTATAGGTTAGTCATTTGACTCAAATGAGGTTGCGATCCCGCCTCTGGCGGGAGAGCTACCCGACACAACAAGAAGATTGTCTATCTGTTAGGCAAAGCACCGGAACTACGAACTCCCGATGCAACAGGAGAAGAACTCGGAGATTCGGGCGGACAAATCCAACCGCATACACATTGACTGACGCCCAGGAAAACACGATCTATCAGCCTTACAACATCACCTGAATTTATTATACAGTCATTATTCACATCGCATCTTTCTATTGGGTCCGGAGGGGGAGACTCCCCAAGAAACACGTAACCGATGAGGCGTATTACGTCACCTGAATCTACGGTGCCGTTTGGTAAAACATCCCCGCAAATGCAGCTCGTTCCAGGGTCATACAGCCCCAGCCAGCCGGTGGTATCGTTCGAACCCCCGCGAACATCTACAACCGTCACCTTCAGGAAAACGCTAAATGGTCCTGTCTCATCAGCTTTGGCCTTGGCAGGAGCGAAGTACTCCACGCAGTTTTCCGTCGTGGTCATGGTGTCATATCCATTCCCGAAATGCCCCGGAGACGGCAGTGAAAGGGTGTACCATTCATAATATATGGAATCACCGTCCGGATCATGTGCTTCGATCTCCAGCCAAAGAGCGTCTCCCCAATTCAGGCATTCATTGCACTGTTCACGAGGATACTTGCATTGCAAATGCCCGTCGATGAGCGGATGGTTGTTTCCTTCCCCAGTTATGTTGAAATCAAAATCAGACACATCCCAGGAAGAGTTGCCCGCCACGTCCTCAGCCACTACTTTCATCTTACAGTGTGCAGATACTGGTCCGGTCACCGTCCAGGGGAGATAATTCACCAATTTCGCCTCTCGACAGCCCAGATATTCAGGATACCCATCATTACCGCTATTCCTATCCAAATACACATAAACCCAGGTACTTGAATCCGCCCCCATCGAAACATTCCACCTAATGGTCTCCTGTTCCGCCACATGCCAGGTCTCCGGACCATAAGGACAAACAACTCCTGCTGAATAAGGACCGCCGGAAAAATAGGCCACGTATTTGTGATAATCCTCAAACAATTGAACGCCGATTATCCAGAACGGATCGTAATAGATTTCATCGGGCTCATTCAAGAAATTAAGATGTGCCCAGTGGTCAAAAGTACGCTGGTGGCCATCGATCCACTGTGGGCTGATGGCTTCCAGACAATAAGCTTCCCAGCGTGTCCAACAGGTGGTATAAGGCGAGGTCACGGTATCCGTGTCATAACATTCATAGTCTTCATACTTGGAAACAATCACTTCTCCCCCGGTCCCTCCCGCATAACCGTTCCTCACGATGGCGATACCTTCGTTCGTGAAGTAGCTAAATATTGCCCAGTTGATGGCATCTGCCTCCTGGTTTATGTGAAGGTCTCCCACAGCGAACCAGAGTTCCTCCAGCGTATCCTTGAGATTCGACGCCTCCGAAAGAGCCGCGGGAGCCTTTGTGTTGCGCAAGACAAAGTAGAGCTATCCCCTAAGGCTATCGGGAAAACCTGCCTCCCAGCAGCAGTCCCAAGTGTAATCTGGGTAGCTGCCCTGTCGAACGCAGCAGTGATTACAGCAGTATTCCCCGTCACAGGTCGGTGTTCCTATCGGTGCCCGGGCATAAGCACATCGATCATTGTAAAGCCAAGTATTCAGAATCCTGAATTGAGTCTTCATGGCTAGAGTGGAATCAGTATATGCCCGATCATAAACGCTGTCTGTTTCTGGTATAGAACTCCACCACACCTCTGTTCCTTGTGAGCCGGGATAGGGCGTGTAGCCATTATGATGAATTGAAACGAAAGCATCTACAGGATCATTAAATAAGCCACCATAATTCGCCATCTGGGCACGTTCCCACATGGTGTATTCATATCCGTACTGCCAACTCAGATTCTCGGCTTCTTCAGTCCGACGGGTCATAATTATGTTATAGAACTGACCCATACCATCCAACAAAGTACTGCACTCAAGGGCTACTTGAAGATTTACCCATTGTTCGGACAGATTATAAACAGGTCCATGTGAGCCGTGTCCATCACCATTAGGTCCGTATTAGGAGGCACCCGGCCCGCCATGTCCGGGGTCAATACAGATATACTCGCCAATGGCATTTGCTAGTTCGGCGGCTGAAGCGATTCCGAAAATCACCATCCAAACCATAATTATTCTTCTCATCTTTCACCCCTCTAATTCGGAAAATTCTTTACGCCTGTTCATCTTATTCTCATTACATATATCTGGGAAGTTTTCCCATCAATGAAAGCAATCCGCGTCCCATCCGGTGACCACACGGGATTCGCTTCAAGCATGTCAGGGATGTCAATGACTTGACGACCGGTGCCGTCTGCATTCACTATGCGAATTTCGCTCGCAATAGTCTTCATAATCTGCCCGTCCTGGTCGAGAATCCTTACCATACTTCGCGTGTAAGCTATTCTTTTGCTGTCTGGAGACCATGTCCCACCCATCGGACTCTCTGAGATGTCAGCCGTGTCAACGCCTAGTTCCGCCACGCGCGTCTCGCTCCCATCCAAGTCCACCACATATAAGTTGGCAAGAATTTTGGTTCCATCTGGAGAGAGTACCGGAAAGGAATATGACTTGCCTGAGGTAATTCTCTTTCTCACAGTCCCATCTACGCTTTCAAGCTGGAGATCTCCTGAAAGAATTGACCCATGCCCGCTGGTAGTTGCCCTCATTTGTTCTAGTGCGGAATCCGGTGCCAACTTCCCCGGTTTTATTATTCTGAAAGTCTTTTGTTCTTCAAGTACTTTCCCTTCCGAAATCCGTGCCCCATAGTATCCCACTGTTCCATCATTCAACACTAAGGGCGAGCTTATGTAAAAATCACCTTTCGAGGTTTCAGCCTCTACTATGGACTCAATCGTTCCACCAGTTCTGACGCTCTTTATCCTCTTGATTTTCTCCCAACCCTTTCCCTCTATTCTTCTTCTCTCATATTCCCAGAGAATAAACTGCGTTGAATCCACCCAGACAAAACCCTGAGTCGACTTCGGAAGCTCCCCCACTTTCAAGCGTTCTCCGGTGCCATCTGCATTCGCTACATACAGTGCGTTCTTATACACGTAGGCTAATTTAGTTCCATCCGGTGACCAATGAGGATCGCCCCCTGTGCCAATCAAAACCGGCTCATAAAGTGGCATCTCCTCTGGCTTTTCGCTTTTGGTGCTCATTGACAGAACGACAACCACAATCAGAAAACACACCAAACCGATAATTAGGTTTCTGCTTCTCATTATCTCTTCTCCTTATCCTGCTCGTATGAGCAGGATCACGTTTAAAGGTTAAATCTCAGTTGTCGATAATAATTGGAAATCTCTAAGGGTCAGTGTAGGCAATTCCTAAAGCCTTGTCAAGTGTTTTTTACAAGAATTCTATTCTGCCTAACCTCCCCAAGACTACCCGCAACCCGCCTTTCGGAGCGGCCCCGCCGCTAAACAAAAAAAGCCACCCATCGAAGATCCCCCAGACGGGGCGAGGGTGGCGTTCTATTTCCGCGAATTCGGTTTTTATGCGTTAGTGGGTATTTTTATCTTGTGCTGCTTGATCTTGAATCTCAACGAGGATTCGGGAATGCGCAGAGAGGAAGCGGCAGCCTTCTTCACCCAGTTATTCTCCACCAAAGCCCTCAATATCTGCTGCCTCTCAAGCAAAGCCACTCGCTCGTACAGCGAAAGGCTCTGCAAATTCACGTCTTCTTTGGCACCGAATTTTTCCGAAAGAATGTCAGAGGCCACAATGGACTCCCCTCCTTTTATGACCACCAGCCTCTTGACCTCGTTCTCCAGCTCCCGGATGTTGCCTGGCCAGTCGTAGCTGGTCAAAAGCTCCATTGTAGCGGCCGAAAGCTCGGAAGGTCCGGATTCATCCTCCGGTAAGAACTTGTTGATGAAGTGCTTAACCAGAAGAGGAATGTCTTCCCTTCTCTGCCTTAAAGGAGGCAATTTGACGTGCATGGTGTTCAGGCGGAAGAACAGATCCTTGCGGAACTGTCCTTTTTCGATCTGCTCTTTCACACTCTGGCTGGTGGAGGAAATCACCCGGATGTCGATCTTTCTTGGCTTGGTCTCACCCAGCCGCGTTATCTCCTTGTCTTCCAAGGCTCTCAAGAGCTTTATCTGGGTGGTGAGGCTGATGCCGGTGGCTTCATCCAGATACACCGTGCCCCCATCCGCTTCCTCCAAAAGACCGTTCTTATCCTGCGAAGCCCCCGTATAAGCACCCTTTCTGTGTCCGAAAAGCTCATTTTCCAAAAGCGCCTCGGGCAGAGCGGCACAGTTGACCGCCACGAACTTCTTGTTCTTCCGATCGCTGTTATAATGAATGGCCTTAGCAATCTGATCCTTCCCTGTTCCGGTTTCTCCTTCCAGGAGGATGGAAAGGTTGGTGTCTTTGACCTGGGAAAGCCTCCACAGAATCTCCTGCATCTCCGGGTTCTGGGTGACGATGTTGGAGAAGGCAGATTTCTCCTTCAACTGGGCCTTCAAGCTCAGGTTCTCCTGCTCCAGCTTCTTATTCTCACTTTCGGTCAGCTCCAGAGTTATTATGTCTGCGAAAGCTACCGCCAGATTAAGCTCATTCTGCCCAAAGGATCTTGTAGGAACTCCGTTTTTGTCCCGGCTCAGGTACAAAATCCCTTTAACATCCTCTCCCGCTCTAAGAGGGATGACCAAAAGGCTGCCGATTTTCATGCCATTCTCGGAGAACAGGCCCGACTTACCGGTGGTCGAGATGATGGGCTCAGTGAAAACATTATCGGAGAGATGTTCACGTAGGCTGGCTATGATCTGGTCAGTCTTTTCCCTCTCGTAGGGGTTGAACGCAGAGGCCAGCGAAAGGTTTTTCTCCTCCCCATCTTCCAGGAGAATTAAACCCCGATCAGCTTGAATCCTCTTGGCCAGAGTCCCCAGACTTTGGTTGATCCCCTCATCCTGAATGCCTTGGTATTCGATCTCGGATAAGAACCTCTTGAAGACGTTGTATTGGTTTTCAAAAGAGAGGCTCTTTTCGGAAAGTGCCTTCTCCAGGATCAGACGGAAACTGGAGATTTCGGATAATATCTGCTCCGCCAGGGGATCTTCGGCTCTCAGTCCCTTGAACAGATTCTCACACCTGTTTAAGAACTCTACGCTTCTATCGTAATCTCCGTGTTGAAATTCAGCCTTGGCTAGGGCAAATTCGCCCAACCCCAGATAATAATCTAGCTTCAGGTCCTTAAATACCCTTTTTGCTTTTTTCAGAAGATCCAATGCATCTTGAGGTTCCAACACCTCCGCGCTCCCCGCCCCAAGATAAACCCTGGCTAATTCGAATCTACTCCCGATCTTCTGCAGACAGGAAATGCTTGAATTGAAGTAGTCTGATGATAGCTTTTTGTTGTTCCTCAGAGCATAGATTTCGCCCAGGATTCGATAAACTATCCCTTCCTCTAATCTCTCACCCAGAGATTTTGAAACCTCAAGAGACCTCTGGCAGGAGCTTTCCGCCAAGTCAAGTTTACCCGTATTGACGTGAAGCTGTGCCAGAATACGGTAAGATTGACAAACCAGGCTGCTTTTGGGGGCGATCTCCTCGCCTGCCTGAATGGCCTCCGAGAGGTGCCGAGAAGCCTCGTCAAAGTCTCCCTGTTCCAAAGCCAGTTCCCCGGAGTATTCGTGATATATGGCTTTTTCCCTCTTTAACCCCTTCTTCTGAATGATGCCGTACGCCTTTTGGTAAGAATCATGCGCCTGTTTGAATTTCCGTTGTAACTGAGCTATATATCCGAGGGAAAGCAGATTTCGGCATATGCTGGTTTGGTTCTCGGCTATCTCGTTCTGCTTGATGGCATCCCGGAAGTACTTCTGCGCCTTGGTCCATTCACCTGAAAGAAGATGGATTCTTCCCAGGTTGCCAAAAACCCGTCCCAGCATGGGCCCATGATTCTTTGTCTTTCTGACGTGCTCTGTGGCTTCCTTCAAGGACTCGATGGCCCGATCGTAGTCGGATCGGATGAAGAATATTTGAGCCAATTTGTTTTGGGCATTAGCCAATCCTCGCTCATCGCCCACTCGGCGATAAGAAGCCAGAGCATCTCTGATTTCGACCTGTGCCTTTTTCAGATCTCCCAGGGCGATAAAAATATTGCCCAAGAGATGCTGCACTTGGGCAATGTTTCTATGTCTGGAGGTTAGCTTGAGAACCCGGTAAGCTTTTTGGGCCTTTTCTAAAGCTTCCTGATATCGAGTTTGGCCATGCAGAATGAGGCTCTCCAGATAATATACCTCACCTTCGTGTGCGGAGAGCCCCGCCTTTCCCTTCTTCAGTTTTTCTAACTCCGCCTTCGCCTTTTCGAAGTCTTTAGCCGCCGCCAAAGACTCAATGTGGTCAATCCTTCTATCGGGGTTTTTCATCTTTCTGCTGTTATCTTGCTCCCACCGTGCTTGGGTTGATCAGCGCGAACTGCTGCACCTTGCGACAGGCAGCTAGAACAGTATGAACAGTTTGCCCTGAACTTTGCCAGAAGGGTCAGTCTCGACTCGATCCTTCTCGATCTTTCCGCTCTTGGCCTGAGGTAACTCAATTACGATGCACGCGCTCAAATGACCCAATGGAAATACCCTCACACCGGCCATTTCGAAAGGTTCCAGGGGTCCCTCATCGCCTGGACACTTCAGGTCATCCCAGGGATGCTCAAAATCGGGATCGATCGCTTCTTCGGCAAAGGCCAAGCCAAAGAAGACCAAAAAGCAACCCAGCACGATCAGAATCAAGATTTTCCTTGCCAAAGAAAACCCCCGATCGAAGGAAAGCTTTGGATTGGAACGTCTCATATCAATGTGCCTCCTAATTAATCATCCCGAGCCCGGCTGGGCGGGCTCAAAGGATTCTAGGTGAAGGGAAAGGTAATCATCTTTCGAACTAAACAATAGCGACTTAGATAATTGGCTATCCTCCTGAAAAGCTACGCGGCAGGCTCTTTAGTGTTGATATTCCCAGCTTTTCTGCTTACAATACTAATTTAATTCAAATTCACTCTTTGTCAAGTCTTTTTTCCCATATTTCCACTTCTCTGCGCACCTTGGAGGCTGCAAGAACCAAGGACCCCTCAGATGATTCCTCTTAGCTCTCAATAACTTATACGCACGGCCACCTAACCTCTTTGAAGTGCAAAGTCGGATTTGTCCTTTTTTTCGCTACAAGGTCTTGACCGTCTCAATGCTCCTTAAAGGGCGGTTGCGGGTAAGAATGTTCCAGGTGCCTTTCCTACCCAAACCTCTCCAGCAAGAACTCGCCCTCCGCCAATTTCCCGTAGGTGAAGTGCTTGAACCAATCTCCAATGTTTAAATATATTCCCCCACGCGTTGGGCTTGCCGAATCATCATTCAAGTTTTCCAGAGTAGGTATATGGGTATGCGCCAGAATCACCGCATCAAAGCCCTGCCTGATTTTTTCGAAAGCGAAGTTCTTGTAATCCTCCAAATAACCTGCTTCCCTCCTGTCGGCTTGAACCCTGCTTTTCCCTGCCACGAATTTAGCCAAGGGATAGCTTATGTCGGGAGGGATTTGTCTGTAAAGAAAGATATTCAACCTGTTTCTGAGTATCTTCTTCAAGATTCTGTATCCTGAATCCTTCTTGGCCAGTCCGTCACCGTGAGCTGCAAAAATTCTTTTTCCTTGATGGGTCACTTCTATGGGATCTTTGAAGATTTCTATGCCGATCTGCTTGCTCAAAAAATCTCCCAGCCAGAAGTCATGATTGCCCACCACATAAATTACCTTTATTCCCGAATCAACCAGGTCTCCGAATTTTGCCGAGACTCTGAAATGGTGCTTGGGCATAACGTCTTTATATTCGAACCAGAATTCAAACATATCCCCAAGTATATACAGAAACTCAGCGTCCCCTTTGATTCTGTCCAAAAAAGAGAGCAGCTTCTCCTCCTTTAACTTCTCCTTTTCTCTTTCTTCTGCCCCCAGATGGGCATCCGAGATGAAATAGACTGTCTTTCGCATAAGGTTACTTCATATTGTCTGAGGCACCCGCACCTCGGACGAGTTTCGCGGTGGAGTTAGACATCCTGGCAGAGCTAACTGGCATGTCGGGAACATCGCCAATTTGTACTCAAAAGTCCAATGTTGGTCAGGGGTACCCCTACCCCTGACCGATTCTGAGACGAGGCCAGGTATCCCTTCTTAACTGCTCATTTGTCCAACCCACCCAAAACCTCATCGATTGTCTTCAAAACAAACGGATGAGTTTCCTTCTTCTTCAATCCTCTAACAGCTCTCATTCCCTTCTTATCACCAATTTCTCCCAAAGCCTCGACGGCAAAAGCTCTGGTGGCCCAATCCTCGTCTTCCAGCTTCCTGAGAAGTTGTTTCACTGCCCGCCTTGCTTTGAGCTTCCCCAAAGATTCCATCGCCAGATGAACCGCAGTAGTGTCAGTGGAGGTATTCAGCAGTTCCATTAAGGGCCCGACAGAAGGTTCACCTATTTCCACTAAAGCCGATGCGGAGGTCATGCGCACGCTGAAATGCGGATCGGATAGACCCTGAATCAGAAAGGGAATCGCCCGCCTGTCTTTCATCTTGCCCAAAGCCACAGCCGCACTTTTCCTGACCACCTCCACAGAATCGGTCAGGCAGGAGGATACCGGGGCAAACGCAGTGGTATCGGCGATTTTGCCCAAGGACTCACACGCATAACTCCGGATATTATAATCCTCTTTGTTGAGAAGCTCTGCCAGAGGGCTCACCGCTCTTTGGTCTTTTATGTCCCCCAAGATGCGGGAGGCTAGCTTGACCTCGTCCCTATTATCGCTTTTCAAGCACTCGACCATAGGCATGACCGCCGGTTCACCGATCTTACCCAGTACGTCGATTAATGTCCATTTCTCTCTGGCGGTCTCGGTGTCCAGTCTCTCCATAAGATACGGAACCGCCTCCTCTCCCATCTCGATCAAAGTCTCTTTGGACGGCTCTGCCAAGTCTCTTTGCGTTTCCAACCAGCCGCAAGCCCTGATAAAAAGGCTGTCTACCTTCTCCTTCAACTCATCCGCACGGGCAGTTCGATCTGGATTGCCATAAATTGAAGTGAAAATGACGAATGACCAGATGACGAATGTTATGAACTTGTTCATATACAGTAGAAAAAGACTTCGAAATCAAAATTCAAAATTGTCAGACCAAGACAGACTCCGACAGCAAGACCGGGTATTTTTGAATTTTGAACTGCAATTTTTAATTTTTCTCTTTCAGTTTTTAATTATACCACCAAAAACCTGTCTGATGTGGTCTTGTGTTCGTTCAAGTTACTTGTCAATTCCCACTCCCCATTTAGATGGTACAGTCCACCAGGTGCTATCTTTTCCATTTCCATCGTATTGATCCCCACCCGCTAGATCCAAGAAGATTCCGATGGAACCGTAATCCCTTCGGGGATTTCCATACCCTTGCGTATTATTCTTCTTTTCCACGTAATAGCCATCGTCTCCATCCTCATCTAATAGTATACCGATTCCGTTGGCGCTTCCTGCAGCCTGAGAAAGATCGCAAGCCATATAATCGTCATTGCCTGATTTGTCGTATAGAAATCCGAAAGCCAAATCGTGTCCGCATCCCTGTGACACGCCCTTGGATATGTAAATGTCGTTTCCTGCCCCGTCTTCCAGAATCCCTAAGGCCAGGTGCGTTCCTGCACCCTGGGCATACTGAAAGGAAACATACTTGTCGTTTCCTTGTTCATCTATCAGGCTTGCCAATCCCCACCAATAGCTTGATCCCTGGCCGAAAATATCGGAGGTATAAAGATCGTGTCCGGAAAGATCGTAGAGCAATCCGATTCCACCCGACATCGTGGGTCTCAGACCATAGGCGAAACCTTGAGAGAGGCTCATGTAATGATCTTCATATCTTAGAATATCCTTATATTTTCCCCCCGCAAAGTAGTTGTCGTTCCCTGACGAATCGATCAAGGCCCCCAGGCCCGAGATCGAGCCAAAGCCCTGGGCCAAAAGCGCGCCGGTGTACTGATCGGCTCCGCCAAGATCGACCAGAATGCCTAAGCCAAAGCTTCCTGCTCCCATGGTGAATGTATCTCCGAAATATCTATCATTTCCCCCCTCATCCACAAGCATCCCCACTCCAAAGAGACCGGAACCCAAAGAAAAATTATCCGCGAGATAGGTATCCTGGCCCGATACATCCACCAGGATGCCAACTCCAAAGAAGCCCGATCCCAGCACAAAATCTCCTTCCGAGCGGTAAAGATCGTCTCCGGCCAGGTCGATGATCACCGACGAGTTTTTGCCGTCATCTTTGGCATTGGACAGCGAATAAAGGTCGTCGCCACCCAGGTCGATAATCACCGCGAAAGTCCCTCGATAATCACCCGATCCAACTCCTCCAATGATGATTTCACCAAGAGAAGTATCCAATCTAAAGATGATGTCATTTTCCAAATCCTTCTTATCTTTGGTAATTGGTTCTATCTGGGGTCCACGCTGCAGATAGTCTTTCAGTATCCAAAGAGCGGCTTTGGTCGCTGCGGATAGCCTTATCCCCGCTTCATAGATTCTCTCCCTTTTTATTCTCTCCAGGTAAGGAACCATCTGCTTGCTAAGTTCCTCTTCATGCTCGCTCTGCCTCTCTATCTCCTCGGGGGTCTTGAATTCATCGTTGACGTCGTCCAAGAGGATAATCGGAAAATCGTCTTTCAGAAAACTCCTCTCTTCGGTGCTCAGATCAGCAAAAGCTTCCGAAGTCAAAGAATCTGCGAGATACAAACCCTCAAAAAGGTAACAAAGTGAGTTTCTCAAGGGAGAGGGAAGCTCTTTCAATTCTTTAGAATAATTCTTCAAAAATCTGTTGTCTTCCAGATCGATCATGAAATCCTGTGCTTGTCGGTTTAAAGACAAGTCCTCCATTGATTCGGTTTGAAGATAGGCTGTAAAGGAAGGAATTAGATCGAGACCCGAACTCAAAACTGCCTCATTGAAGTCCCGTCTGATGAGATTATTGAAAGAGACGATATCCAGAGGTTTATGCATTAAGGAATCGACCAGTTTCAACCTGAAGGAATCCACGTCAACATAGTCACTTCTGAACTTCAGATCTTTTGGAGTCATCTTTATACATTTTAAAGCATCACCAAGCACGACTTCAAGCGACGTCGTGGAATCACTTTCCGAAGTCATTTCCTGTTGAGACCCCGATTGAGGATTATTTCCCAGCAGAATTGCCAAGACTAATGAAACGACTGATGTCGTCTTTTTCATGCCGGTTCTTCCTTGCTCTTTTTCTTCTGAACGACTCTGACCACCACGATGCTGACTTCATAAAGGAAATAGAGGGGCCCGGTCAACATCAATTGCGAAAACATGTCCGGAGGCGTGATAAAAGCGGACATAACCAGCATCCCCACAATGGCATATCTTCTGCCCCTTTTCAAGGTCCGGGGGGTTATTATTCCCAGCTTTCCCAGAAAATAAGCAATGACCGGAAGCTCAAAGACCGCCCCAAAGGCCAGAATCAGGTAGCTGACGAAACTGACGTAATCCCCGATTTTTATCATAGGCTTCAATTTCTCGGTCCCGAATCCCAGAAGAAACTTTATGCTCAAGGGGAGTACAAGCAGGAAACAAAAGGTCGCCCCAATCAAAAAGAACATGGTGGAAGCGAGCACCACCGGAACCACCAGCTTGATCTCCCTTGCAAAAAGGCCCGGAACCACAAACTGCCACAGATGATAGAATATCACCGGCACGCTTACGATTATCCCGGCTATCAGAGAAAGCTTAATCCTGATGGCGAAAGCCTCGGTAGGTGACATGAAGTAGAGCTCGGGAATGGGCCGGGAGATAAAATCTATCAATCTTTCGGAGAAAAAATACGCCCCGATAGAAACGAGAATGATGGAGATGAGGGATTTGATTATCCTTCCCCTCAGCTCCTCCAGATGCTCCAGAAAGCCCATCTTATCTTGATTTTCCGCCATGTCCAACTCCCGCAAATTCCTGAAAGTACAACCGACTAAATAACATCACTTCGGCTCATTGTCAATCAAAAACTGATACAAACGTATTGATGCGATTTCAATAAAACCTCCCCTAACCCCTCTTTTGCAGAGAGGGGAAAAAGGGCTCTCCCCCTTTGAAAAAGGGGGAGTAAGGGGGATTTCAAGACTAATTGCACATTGCTCTAATATGTAACAATAATCAACACGTTTGCTATAATACAAACGGATTTATTCCCCCTCCTAATAAGCGCTGTTCTTCACCCACCGTCCTCCCACAGATTCCATTGGTGAGGAACACCAACCGAAAGCAATAGCCAAACATTAACCTGTTAGACAGAAGCTCTTCGTCTTCACGAAAACCTTTTTCCAAAGAATAAGCCATTCTTCTGCTTTCGGACAAAGGGATTTCACATGTGCAAGCATAGAAGTTGAGGGCTAAAATAAGCAAATTACGTTGTACTATCAAGCCATTCTGTTTAAATCAGTTATTGCTTTTTGAGAATTATTGTTGACATTTTGGAGAATAAAGGTAAATTGATAGTAGTGCCTTGATTTAGGAAAAAACTTCAATGAATTGGGTGAACTTCTCAATGGAATGAGTCAAACCTTTAAAAAAAAGGAGGGGATCATGAATCCCAAAAGAATCGTTGTCATTACGATGGCTTTGCTGACTGTTCTATCTATGGCTTCAGTTCGCCCAGTCATTGCCCAAAGTGACTGGCTTGACACGCTTGGCCGACAAGGAAATGGCTTTGGTTGTTCTGTCTCTGATGCGGGAGACGTGGATGGAGATGGGAAAGGGGATGTAATTATAGGGTCCCCTATAGAAGCGAAAATTTTCGTCCTCTCCGGAGCAACCGGAAGCTTTATCTACATTTTTGCCTATTTTGAGGATTACGGCGGATTTTCTGTCTCTGGTGCTGGAGATGTTGATGGCGATGGGCGATCAGATGTAATTGGGGGAGCCCCTTTTTATGGGGGTGTTCCTCCTAACTCTATCGGTAAAGCTACTGTGTTTTCGGGATCGACCAGTGATTCAATTTGGTCCTTTTATGGCGACTCTGTCGATTATTTATTCGGCTGGTCTGTCTCCGGCGCTGGCGATGTAGATGGTGACGGAAGACCTGACTTAGTAATAGGTGCTCGTCGAGGGCTGGGTGGACGAGGAAAAGCCTATATCTTTTCTGGAAGGACGGGATACCAGCTTTATGTTTTTTCGGGAGATAACCCTTATTTCGGTTCCTCCGTGGCGGGCGCTGGTGATGTGGATGATGATGGAAGAGCCGATGTAGTGATAGGGGACCCATACGCCAATCGAGCTTACGTCTTTTCCGGGAGAACTGGGGATACGCTCTGGGTACTTAGTGCAGCCGGAGTGTTCGGCGCATCGGTTTCCGGTGCCGGGGACGTAGATGCAGACGGGCACGCAGATATTATCGTGGGAGCACCTTCCGCTGACATTGACACCTTGACTGGTTGTGGTAAGGCTTACGTTTTTTCTGGAGTAGATGGTCACATTATTTGGGAATGGAATGGCGAGGCTTCTTATGACCGTTTTGGGCATTCGGTTTCAGGCGCGGGGGATGTGGATATAGAAAAGGATGGAAGAGCTGATCTGATAGTAGGCGCTCCGGAGGCTGATCCGTTTGGACTATTCAATGCAGGGAAAGCCTACGTTTTTTCCGGGAGGACAGGAGAAATACTTTGTGAGTTTAACGGGGATTATGTGGCGGCTGGGTTTGGTTACTCAGTGTCTGGGGCTGGAGATGTAAACTTAGATGGCAAAGATGATGTGATTGTAGGAGCTCCTATTGCGGAGCATTTCGGAGACATTCCGGGAGAGGCTAAGGTCTATTCAGGCGTTTCTTGTAGCACGCTCTACTCGTTCTGCTCGCCGGTGGTTGACATTACGGCTCCAGACGGGCATGAATGCTGGCTTTTTGGGGAGACCCATGACATTACGTGGACCTCATATTGTTTTACGGATTCGGTTAAGTTAGAGTATTCAACAAATGGCGGAGCTACCTGGTTAGTTCTCGAAGAAGGCACGGAGAACGACGGTTTATACTCCTGGACCATTCCTAACACTCCTTCTTCTGACTGCTTTGTGAAGGTGTCCATGAAAAAGGATAGGACCGTATATGATGCTAGTGACCACGTGTTCTTTATAGGAGAAACGCCTGACCCTGTTATCACGCTTCTTACGCCTGGTCCGGGTTGGTGCTGGAAAATAGGAGGACTCTGTGATATCCGCTGGGATTGGCAGTGCCTTTCGGACAGCGTTCAGATTTGGTATTCCACCAATAGCGGCGCCCCCCCATGGAAACCTGTGACCGAAGGCTGTACCCTGAACGACGGCCTGTTTCGATGGAGCGTACCTGATGACTCGTCTGAAAACGCGAGGGTGAAAATATGCGATTGTAGTGGTGCGGCATGTGACAGCAATGAGGAGGACTTCTTTATCAGCCCAATACCCACAACTGCCATAGTGGTGACATCCCCAAATGGAGGGGAGACCATTTGTGCAGATTCAATCTATCTGGTTACCTGGAGTAGATATTGCTTTCTTGATAGCATCAAGGTAGAATATTCTACAGTTGGCGACACTCTGTGGGATTCAGTCGCGGTGGTTCCAAACACGGGTAGTTATGCCTGGAGTGTGCCTCACACCCATTTGACCGATTGCCTAATAAGGTTGGCAGATGCAAAAGATGGGTCGCCTTCCGACACAAGCGATAACCCGTTTACTATAGATTCTAGCGGGGTTATAGAGGTTACTTCTCCCAACGGTGGAGAAACCTGGACAGGTGGCTCCCAGCACTATATCCAGTGGTCATCTCATTGCGTCTTTACTGGAGACATTAGAATCGAGTATTCCATCAATGGCGGAGTAGATTTTGATACAATCGTCTCGAGTTACCCCAACACCGGAGAATATCTGTGGCAGGTGCCCTGTACACCTTCCAATTACTGCCGGGTTCGAGTATGTGATGCAGTAGACTGTGTTCCGGCTGACACAAGTGACGGCGATTTTGCCATCACTGAGTGTGTACCTGTATTAACCAACTACGGAATCATTGTTCTGCTCCTGCTCTTGATGGCAACCGCAGTTTGGATGATCAAGAGGAAAACATTAGCCACAGAGAGAAACAATTAGAACGAAATCGTAAAATTAATCGGGCGGGGCAATTGCCCCGCCCGCAAAAAACCTCTCCCCCGTTTTCCCCCTCTCCACAAGTGTGGAGAGGGGGACTAAAGGGGTGAGGTTAATAGCTGCGCATTTCCCGATAGTGAAAAACACCGACAGCAAAAAAACAAACGATAAAAGGAGCTTTATCTTTTTCAAAATCCCCGTTTGAAAAAGAGGGATTACAGGGGGATTACAAATCTTTCCTTCTGCAACCACTATCCCAAAAGATTCTTGAGCTCGTTCATGAATTCATTTATGTCTTTGAACTTGTGATATACCGAAGCAAACCTGACGTAAGCCACCTCGTCTAAATCCTTCAGTTTGCTCATCACCGTCTCTCCCACCGCCTTGCTGGTGATCTCGGTTTTGGAAAGATTCTGCAATTCCTCCTCTATCTCCTCCACTATGGACGCTATCTTCTTGGAACTGATGGGGCGCTTTTTACAGGCAAGCTCGATTCCCCGTTGAAGTTTCTGCCTGTCGAAAGGTTCCCTCCTGCCGTCACTTTTCATAACCGTTAACGGAACGTCTTCAATGTATTCATAAGTGGTAAAGCGCTTGCCGCAGGATTCGCATTCTCTTCTTCTCCTCACCGATCTTCCATCGTGGGAGGGTCTTGAATCAACCACCCTATCTTTTTCCTGTCCGCAAAAAGGGCATTTCATATCTTCCCTCGCTTTTCCCGGTGGCCTTCAGGCCTTGAAACCTTTTAACCTTCCAACCTTTTAACCTTTCCGCCGAAGGCGGATCCGCCTTCGGCGGACTAACTTTCTAACTTTTGAAAATCCGAATTTCAACTCCCGCCTCTTTCAGCATCTCTCTCGACATCTCGTCCGGATAACCGTCTTTAATCGTTATCTTTTTTATCCCGGCGTTGATGATCAACTTCGTGCATAAGATACATGGATGGGTGGTAGAGTATAGAGTGCTGTCTTTTATGCTTACTCCAAACAGAGCCGCCTGAACGATGGCATTCTGCTCGGCATGGGTGGCCCTGCACAGCTCGTGCCTTTCTCCTGAAGGAATACCCAGTTTGTCTCTCAGACAACCGATGTCCAGACAATGCCTAAGCCCGGACGGAGCTCCGTTGTATCCGGTCGCCAGTATTCTTTTGTCCTTCACAATAACTGCTCCCACCTGTCGTCTTAAACAGGTGGAGCGGGTAGCCGCCAGTTCGGCCATCTTCATGAAATACTCGTCCCAGGAGGGTCGGGTCCTTTTCCGGTTGATCTGTGCTTGCTTGGTCTTGCTTCTTAGCTGGGCCAATGTCAGTTTTTTTCCTTTTATTCGAAATCGATTTTTATTCCTTCTCCCACTTTCGCTTTCGACAGCACCTGTGCGCTGCCTTGATTGACCGCCAACTCCAGAAAGCCGGAACTTCCAACAAGGGTACCTAATTTTCGCTCTTGGATTTCAAAATACGATCGGCTTACCCCTTTTTTCCTTCTCTTCCCGACAACTATATCTGCATTCTTCTTTTTTCTCAGAAGAGCAGCTGTCACGTTGGTGATCAGGTTGCCGAAGCGGTCGATGTGAATAACCGCACCCTTTAGGCTTTTCCCCTTTGATTCCGGCTCAGGAATGATAAGTTTCATGCATTCCTTTGCAGGTGATCCGAACTCATCAGTTTCGACTCCTAAGGAGAGATAAGCAGCCACCGGGGCGAAGATGTCTCTGGCATGAAAAGTCCTGGACAACTCAGCCAGGAAATACTTTTTGTTGGAAATCACTACCACGTCAGTTAAATCTTGTCTTCGATATACGAAGCTGAATATTCCGTTATCCGGGCCCACAAAAAAGAAATCTTTGGTTCTAATCAAAATGGGCTGGCGCAAGCTCCCCACTCCCGGATCCACCACTGCCAGATGAATCGTTCCTTCGGGAAAATATCTGTAAGAATTGTCCAGGGCAAAAGCAGCGCCCAAAACATCATACGACTCAACCTCATGTGTGACGTCCACGATCTCAGCTTGAGGGTTAATCCTTTTGATCACCCCTTTGACCGCACCTATGTAACCATCCCTGGTGCCGAAATCAGTAAGCAGTGTGATTATCTTTTTCTTCATCTACCTATGAACTCCCCTCTCCTCTGGGAGACTGCGTCATAATTCGGTTTTCTGTAGCCGCAGACTTCAGTCTGCGAAAACCGTTTGTTCAATTCCAATAGCTTACGCAATCTGAAGATTACGGCTACAAAGTCAAATCATGATTATGACACACCCCCTGGGGGAGATGGTTGGGGCGAGGGGGTGCGAAATTCATCTATTGTCCTTGCATTAGTGAGATCACAGATCCAGAAGCTTCAATCCCGTCTCCGCGTCGGGTTTCCTCTCCACCTTTGTCTCCGATGGAATGATCAGAAATTCGCCGGTACCGGATATGATGGCAGAGAAAAGGTGTCCGCAGAATGCCTTCATGTCGGAACCTGCCGCACTCACGTGGGCATGCACGAAAGGTTTGCCTTCCACATAAGCAATGCTTCCGGTAAGGTTCCCAAATTCCAAATCCTCTTTGATGAGCTTCTTCACGTATTCCTTCTTTTCTGAATCATAGAACCCCAAACTCAAATCCCTAAACGCCCCTAGTCCAAAAACGAAACCGCCCAGGATATTTTGCTTCTCCACAAAAGAAGCCAAAGCCTCTATCACCTCTTCCCCTTTGACCAGCCTTACCAGATAACCATTTTGAATCTTTCTGAAATACATTTTCTTACTCCCTAGTTCGGACAGGGGTTGTACCCCTGTCCGTGATAAGGGGGGGTGCAACCCCCACCCTAACGTAGTGAACAATTATTCAAAAGTCATCAGCTGAACCATATGAAACTTCCTTCTGTTTCAATAGATTCTAAGTCAAGCTAAAGCTTGACACTCCAGATAAACCCTTCTCTTCAGGGGAACCCCATTTGAATCTTTAAGGGCCTCCTTTACTCCATCTCCTTTTTTAACCAATCCAGGTATTTCTCGTTGCCAGCCAGGATACCTAATGCAATAACCTCCGGAACCTCGTAACTGTGAAGCTCGATCACCCGTTTTTTGAGCTTCTCAAAAAGCGTATCCTTAGTTTTTATCAGCAACAGAACTTCTTCTTCCGTGCTGATCTTTCCTTTCCAGCGAAACACGGATTTCAACCCGGGAACGATATTGACACAGGCAGCTAATCTCTCTTTCAGTAAAGCCTGGGCGATCCTCTCCCCTTCCTTCTCGGATGCTGCGGTCACAAAGACGACTATGTAATCCGTCATCTGCTGATCTTCCTTTTCAGTACCTGTTCAACCCTATCCACCTTGCCCTTTAGTCTGTTTCTTGCCCCTTTCCGGTCGTCGATGGTTATCACCACATAGACTCTTTTGCAGTTCTTCATGAGTGTCTGGTGGCATTTTTTGATCACCTTGAAAACGCTGTCCCAACTCCCCTCCACCACCGTACTCATGGCGGAGGTGCGATAAGACAGACCGCTCCTGTCGACGATATCAATCATTTTTGCCACATACTTCCCAACTGACACGCCTTTATCCAAAGGAAAAATACTGAAGGAGACCAACATGAGATCCTCCTTTCTCCTGACCCTTTTCATCTGCGCCGGCTGAGAACTACAGCCCAGCAACTCTTATCAGATACTTAGAAGTATGCTATGGAACTTCGGATTTGACCCGGCTCATACAGCCGGGGAGAAAGCTCTCTCGTTCTTCTACCTCCTCCGCTCAGTGTAGACGGGAAGACAGGGGATGAGGTTAAACCAATGCGATGAAGGATCCTAACCCTTCCATCTCACGTCCAAATCCCTGGCCGCCTTGCCCTCATCCAGTCGGGTGACCGGAGTATCGTGCGGAGCAGAGGTGATTATCTCGGGATTCTCTTTTGCTTCTTTTGCGATCTGAATCATAGCCTGGATAAACTCATCCAAGCTCTCCCTGCTTTCTGTCTCCGTCGGCTCTATCATCAAGGCTTCCGGAACGATCAGAGGGAAGTAAACCGTAGGTGCGTGCATTCCGAAATCCAAGAGCCTCTTGGCGATGTCCAACGTCCTGACGCCTTTGGCTTTCTGCTTTATCCCGGACAAAACCACCTCGTGCTGACAATGATTGGGATAGGGAAGGTGATAGTGATCTTTCAGGCTTTCCTTCAGATAATTGGCGTTGATCACCGCATTCTCACTGACCTCCCTTAAGCCGACAGCCCCGTTTTGCCTGATGTAGCAGAAAGCTTTCACCAGCACCCCGAAATTTCCATAGAAGCCGTGCATCCTGCCGATCGAATCTGGACGCTTGGAATCAAGGTGATATTCTTCAAGTCCCTTCCTATTTGTTCTTTTGGCCACCATCGGGACGGGAAGAAAGGGAGCTAAATTCTTTTTCACGCCGACCGGTCCTGAGCCTGGGCCTCCGCCGCCATGAGGCGTGGAGAAGGTCTTGTGCAGGTTGAAGTGAACCACGTCGAATCCCATGTCTCCCGGCCTGGCTATTCCCATCATAGCATTCAGATTTGCGCCGTCCATGTAAAGAAGCGCTCCCGCGTCGTGAACTACCTTGGATATCTCCAATATCTGAGATTCAAAAAGCCCCAAGGTGTTGGGATTGGTCAGCATCAAAGCCGCCACCTCTTCATCCATTGCCTTCTTCAACTCCTCTAGATCAACCAGACCCCTTTCATTGGATTTGATCTGAACCGTGGTGTAACCGGCCGTCACCACGGAGGCGGGATTGGTGCCGTGAGCTGAGTCGGGGATGATGATCTTGGATCTGGGATTCCCGTTTTTCTTATGATAAGCGCGTACCATCAACAAACCGGTCAGTTCTCCTTGCGCTCCAGCCGAGGGCTGCAGGGTTATCTCATCCATCCCCCCGATCTCTGTGAGGTACTCTCCCAATTCAAACATCAACTCAAGCGCACCCTGGCAGGTTTCCTCAGTTTGATGAGGATGAAGGTACAAAAATCCGGGAAGGCGCGAAAGCGTCTCATTTATCTTGGGATTATACTTCATGGTACACGAGCCCAGAGGATAAAACCCCTTGTCTACATGGTGGTTCATGACGGAGAGTCTGACGAAATGCCTGACCACATCCACCTCGCTGACCTCCGGCAAAAGAGGTTCCTTTTCCCTCAGCTTTTCTTTGGGCAACAACTCCTCCAGGTCCCTTTCAGGTACATCCAGTGGGGGCAAGGAGTATCCCGTTCTTCCGGGGGAAGAGAGTTCAAATATCAGTTTTTCGCTCATTTCCTTAAGATTTCCCGATTGAGATTTCGTCTGACGGGTTCCTATGGATCATACTCTATATCGTCTAAGTAAATATGGCATCCGTGGGGATTCTGGTTTTTGTTGGTAACCCAGCAAAATCCCCCTATAATATGGCTTAAGTCCTTACCAGCTAAATCGATTACATATTGTTGCCAAGCGTCTGATAGGATCACGACGCCTGTAGCAACAGATGGCTGAATGGAATCCGGATATCTACCGGTTATACCCCCAACCTTGAACTCAGCCTTCTCTCCCCCCTTCTCTCCTTTCGCCCAAAACGTTAATCTTGTTGCGCCGGTCAAATCTCGCCCCTCAGGCATATTTCCCCAATTCTTATCCGGATATTGCCAATAAATCCCTGCCCATTTTTTCCCTTGTGAACAACCCGCGGAATAGCTGACTTTTATACAAACCGGCGCCGAATGGGGCTTGTCCGTGCACGCATCCTCCAATGTTATATCCTCCGAATCACCCATCCAGCCTCCAGGAGCGAATGCATCCGAAACATTAACGACTTTCTTTAGTGTAGATGTGTCCGATGGAGTCATTGAAGACTTTGGTTTAACAGTTAAAATATATGTACACGTGTGCTCTTTTCCATCAGCTCCGGTCCCTTTAATCTTTATTGCGTAGTCGCCCATCGGAACATCCCGGCTTACACTTATCGTTACCGCTGAGTGGTATTCCGGGGTGGGTCTTTCGATCTGAGGATTAAAAGTGATGATCATATCAGAAGATTGTCCGGAAGCACTAAGCCTAACCTGATGCTTGTACCCGTGAACGCCCTTCACAGTAACAATCGGCTGTGTCAGGAAGCCACCTTGTTGTACTGATGCCTCCATAGGATTAAGATACACACTGAAATCAGCTGGTGGACTCGAACATATCAATATCATTATAGTGGTGACCACACCGAACGTGGCTACTATGAGACCTGGCCAAGCAGGACTCTTATACCACGGTTTGGCTCTTTCGTTCGACATTTTCTATCTCATACTCTCAATTCTTTTGTTTGTGCGTTTTAAGAACGCACGAGACTTCCCAACGATCTCGCAGGGCGTCCTGGCGCGTACGACGCTGCCTGACAATATCTCGCGAATACTTGCTCTCAGATCCGTTCGATCCACTTAATCCGTTGACCCTTCTTTCAGTTCCTCGATTCTTTCTCTCACCCAGATGGTGTCCTCGGAATTGGGGTAGTCTTGAAGGAATTTTTCATAAAGCTTGACGGCCCTGGTGGTGTCACCAGCCCTGGCATAAGAATAGGGGATGAATCTCTCGGCCTCTTCGATCATTTCGCTTTCCGGATATTTCTCCAGAAAATTCCTGAATGCATCCACTGCTTTAAGATACTCTTTTTTTCTCATCTCAAGCCAGGCCAGATTAAGCATGGCATCTTGAGATTTCCCCTTATTGTCCTCGGGATCCAGAGCTACCACGTTTTGGTAATGCAAAGCAGCCTGGTCATACTTCCGGCGCGCCTCATATTTCTCCGCCAGCTTAAAGGCCAGCTCCACGTCAGTTGTATCTGCCCGAAATCTGTTCTCTATATCCCCTAAGGTTTCCTTTCCCTGCAGGTAGGACCGAATGGTTGACACAAATTCCTCGGGCGGGAGAAAGCCGTAGATTCTGTCTATCTCTTCCCCCGAGCTTTTCAAGAGTATAACCGTGGGGAAACCGGCTATTTCGTACCGGTCCCTCAAGACGGTATCCTCTTTGGCCTCCGCCTTCACAAAGATCATATCTTCGGAAAGGGCAATTACGTCCGGGTGAGTAAAGGTAGAATCCTCCAACCTATCACACCAGGTACACGCCTCCGACCAAAAATCGGCGATTACGTGCTTTTCCTGTTCCTGAGCAGTTCTAAGGGCCTCATCCAAAGAAGCAGCCCACTGGATTCCCTCTGGTGCCTTCTCGGCGCACGAGGCAAATAGAACCACTGCCCAAAACAGAACCGCTGCCAACCATACCTCTTTTCTCATCTGTGCCTCTCCCGTTAACAGTTAGATGATTTGATGGGAAACTTAAAGATCGCCCACCGTCTGTTCCTTTATGGCCACGCTTTCTTCATATTTGTCCGCAGGGACATAAATCTTATACCCACTCTTCCCCTTGGTAACATAACCCAATCCCTCTTCCAAAAAGCTCCCAAAGGACTTCACATAGCAGGGAATGTTGCTGTTCTCCAAAGTCTCTTTCAGAAACTCCACGTAAACGCGATTCCGGGTGGAGTATAAAAGAACCAAATTCTCAGGTTCATCCTCCACTCGCAGGTCTTCTGCCTCCTCCTCTTCGGCAAGCTCCTCCACCAGGTCGCATTCGCAGTCGGGGCATCTTTTTGTTCCCGGACTGTATTCAGCCTTGCATAATGGACAAAACGGCATGAATCTCTTCTCCCAGCTTTCGAAAAAACCTTGTGTCGAGCCCTTGATGAAGGCCTCGAACGCACCAAAAAAACCTCCCTGGAGTGTTCAGCTTCAACTGAACCAAAATCTATATTTTTTCTATCCCAGGTCTGCATTTCTGCCTAAAGGCAGATACTCCGGAGGCTTTCCTCAGATCTCGACAGGTCCTCCTCAATTATGAATCTTCCTCCAGTTGCTCTTTGATCTTTAAGCTCTCTTCGTGTTTTTCTTCTGGAACGTATATCTTGGCGTAACCAGAGAGGGGTTCCAGAGTCGTCATTACCCCTCCCCCGCTTTTGACCAGGCATGGTATCTCGTTTGCTTCCAATGTCTCTTTTAACAAACTGGCATAGACCAGATCCTGCGCGGTACAAAGAAACACAAACTTGGATTCCTCTTCGACTCTTGACACTGGCTCCGGCAACTTTTCCACCAACTCAGCTCCGCAATCGGGGCATTTCTCGATTGCCGGTTTATACTCGTATTTGCAATTCGGGCAGAACATGTGCTCTTCCCCTAAGATCACTCCGTCAGGATGAACCCTCAAGCTAATTTCCTCAACTCATCCACCAAATAGTCGATCTCTTCCTTGGTCCTTTTTTCGGTCACACACACCAGAAGGCAATTCTTCAATTTCCGGTCAAACCGGCTTAAGTCGATTCCGGCAAAGATATTCCGTTTCAAAAGTGACCTCATTATTCTCTTCGGGGCAAGGGGCGTCTCTACCACGAATTCTTTGAAGAAGGGTGCGTCGAATCTCCTTTTGAATCCCTCGATCTTCGTGATTTCACCTGAAGCGTAGTGGCTTTTCTGCAGGCACAATTCAGCCACCTTTCTGATTCCGGACTTTCCTAGGAGGGAAAGGTAAACACAGGATGCCAGGGCACACAGGGCCTGATTGGTGCAGATGTTGGAGGTGGCTTTTTCTCTTCTTATGTGCTGTTCTCTGGTCTGAAGGGTGAGGACGAAACCCCGTCTTCCGCGAGTATCGGTGGTGGTGCCGACGATTCTTCCCGGCATCCGTCGGATCAGATTTCGCTTACCGGCGAAATAGCCTAAGTATGGTCCGCCAAAGGACAGGTAATTTCCCATGGCCTGTCCTTCGCCAACCGCTATGTCAGCATTATGTTCGCCCGGCGTTTTCAAAATGCCCAGAGAGATCGGATCACAGGCCAGAACCAAGAGAGCTCCCGCCGAATGAGTTAACGGTTCTATCTGGTCGATGTTCTCAATCGATCCGAAAAAGTTAGGGCTCTGGACGATCACACAGGCGACCTTTTCCGAAACGTTCTTCTTGACCGCTTCAGGATCAACCAAACCTTCGCTTACCGGTAAAGTTCTGACTTTAAGCCTGAGTGATCTGCAATAAGTGGAGAGAACTTCCCTGTAACCAGGATTTGCCGAGCCAGCCACCAGGATCTCGTTTCTTTTGGTCTCCGCATGGGCCAGCAAGGCGGCCTCTGCCACTGCCGTGGCTCCGTCGTACATGGAGGCATTAGCCACATCCATCCCGGTGAGCTCACAGATCAGGGACTGAAATTCGTAGATGGCTTGAAGCGTGCCCTGGCTGACCTCCGCCTGATAGGGAGTGTAGGCAGTGTAGTACTCCGACCGGGAGATTATATGATCCACCGCTGCGGGGATGAAATGATCATATGCTCCTCCCCCCAGGAAGCTGATGATTTGAGACGCATCTTTGTTCTGAAGAGATAAATCAGCCAAAAGCTTACTCAGCTGAATCTCAGAGAGAGGTTGAGGAAGCTTCAGTTCCTCCTTTAAGCGGACAGAATCCGGGATGCAGCTAATCAGGTCTTCGAAACCCTCCACCCCGATTTTTTTCAGCATCTCCACCCTGTCGTGTTCGGTATTAGGGACGTAACTCATAGTAATAGTTTTGAAGTTATAAACGAAAGATTAATCCTGCTGATTTTAAGGAAAGTCGGTGCAGGCCCGCACAAGGCGGGATCTCACGTAACAATTCAAGATGTGGATTTTTTCCCGAACGCGTCTTTCTAATCAGTTTTTGCTTTCCATAAGTTTCCTATAGTCGGCGGAGGAAAGCAGGGCCTCAAGCTCCTTGGAGTCTTGCACCTTGATCTTAATGATCCATCCTTGTCCGTAAGGGTCTGAGTTAATCAGATTGGATTGCGATTCCAATAGGCTATTGACCTCGGCCACCTCTCCGGTGAGAGGCGAGAAAAGATCGGAAACGGCCTTCACCGCCTCGATCACGCCGAATGGCTTCATGTGCTCCACCTTGGCTCCCACCTGGGGCAACTCCACGAAAACCACGTCCCCCAATTCCTTCTGAGCGTAGTCGGTGATTCCTACCGTGGCCATGTCGCCTTCGACCTTCACCCACTCGTGCTCTTTGGTATATTTGAGGTCATCCTTGATTTCAATCTTGCTTTCCACAATTCCTCCTTGGATTCAACCTGCCTTTTGTTTTTGGTTCAAAGTTAGCGAAGCTCGCATCCAGGCTGGTTAAAAGAAACTCGCTGCTCCGAAAAAAAATCGAACTTCTAAAAGCCTACTTCGAGCATCCTCACCCCGAAACGAGCGTCGTTTCAATGTTTTTCCACCTCCTCCAATCTCTCTTTGAGCATCTCCTCCACGAAAGAGGTACCGAATCTGCCACTTATGAATCTTTTGTCCGAAAGGATCTTCTTATGAAATCCGATGGTGGTTTCCACCCCTTCGATGATGAACTCCTCCAAGGCTCTTCGGGCTTTCAGAATCGCCTCTTCCCGGGTCTTTCCGTGGGCAATCAATTTGGCGATCATCGAATCGTAGTAGGGTGGGATCACGTATTTGGCATAGGCATGCGTGTCCACCCGAATGCCATGCCCTCCCGGGACGTGAAAGCTGGTGATGGTTCCCGGAGAGGGGAGAAAATCCTTTTGAGGATCTTCCGCATTTATCCGGCATTCGATGGCATGTCCTTTTACAGAAACGTCCTCCTGCGAAAGGGTCAGCTTTTCCCCGCAGGCCAGCCGAATCTGTTCTTTAATCAGATCTATATCGGTGACCTCCTCGGTCACCGGATGCTCCACCTGGATTCGGGTGTTCATCTCCATGAAGTAGAAGTTCCCCTCCTGGTCTAACAGAAACTCGACGGTCCCGGCGCTCTGATAGCCCACCTTTCTTGCACCATCGGTGGCCGCCTTTCCCATTTTTTTTCTTAACTCCTCGTCCACAACCGGGGAAGGGGATTCCTCCAGGAGTTTCTGATGTCTCCTTTGAACGGTACAGTCTCTTTCGCCCAAGTGGATGATGTTTCCGAACTGGTCACCCAGGATTTGAAACTCCACGTGCCTGGGATTGGGAAGGTATTTCTCAATGTAGATGGCTGAATTGCCGAAAGCGCTGCCTGCCTCTAATTTCGCCATCTCCAATCCCTTTTTCAACTGGTCGGCGTCCCTGACGATCCTCATTCCTTTCCCCCCCCCACCGTAAGCGGCCTTGATGATGACCGGAAAACCGATCTGGTGACAGATGCTTAGGGCTTTTTCCGCCGATTCCACCACACCATCGCTTCCCGGTATCACCGGGACGCCTGCATCGCGCATGGTCTTTTTGGCTAAGGCTTTGTCTCCCATCAAGGTGATCATCTCGGAGGAGGGTCCGATGAATTTTATGTCGCAGGATTCGCAGATCTCAGCGAAATCGGGATTTTCGGCCAAAAAACCGTAGCCGGGATGAATCGCATCCGCGTTGGTCACCTCGGCTGCGCTGATTATTCTTTTTGGATCCAGGTAACTGTCCTGGGATTTGGCGGGACCTATGCAGACGTCCTCGTCTGCAAAGCGGACATGGAGAGAACCCCGATCTGCCTCGGAGAAGATTACCACCGTGGCTATACCCAGCTCCTTGCAGGCGCGGATAATTCGCAGCGCAATCTCGCCGCGATTGGCGATTAGAATCTTCTTGAACAAGGATACTCCCAACTAATTCTTTCCCCGACGGGCGCCCATATTGGCCAAGGCCTCCGTTCCTCATCGGGGCTGATTCTCAAAAAGCACGGAATTCCGGTAAAACTCCTTTAAGATTCCTTCTTTTGAGTGACTTTCTCAAACTCATGCCATCCCCGATCAGAGGCACCGGTAATGCCCTTAACCCTGAGCTCAAAATCGGAAGGATTGCTTGCCTGAAGCAGCGCCTCCTCATAGGTGATCATACCTTTCTTATAAAGATCCATGACCGATTGATCGAAAGACTGCATGCCGTATTGAATGGCCCCGCTCTCGATAAGCTCGGGGATCACTGGGGTTTTGAGAGGGTCGATCATGTATTCACCCACCAGCCCGGTGTTCACCAAAACCTCCACCGCCGGCACCCGCCCCGGACGATCCGACCTGGGCAGAAGCCTCTGGCAAATTATGGACCTCAGAGTGGCGGCCAGAAGTAGCCTGATCTGCTGATGCTGATGTGGTGGAAAGAACGAGATGATCCGGTTTACCGTTTCCACGGCATTAAGAGTATGCAAGGTGGTCAAGACCAGGTGTCCGGTGTCTGAGGCGGTCAAGGCTATGGACATGGTTTCCAGATCTCTGATCTCCCCCACCAGAATCACGTCGGGGTCCTGACGAAAGGCATGCCTTAAGGCGGAGACGAAAGACTCGGTATCCGCGCCCACCTCCCTTTGACAGATTATGCTTTTTTTGTTGCGGTGCATGAATTCTATGGGATCTTCGATGGTCAGGATGTTCTCCGCCCTGGTGGTGTTGATGTGGTCAACCATGGTCGCCAGAGTGGTGGATTTTCCGCTTCCGGTAGTCCCGGTCAGGATAATCAGCCCTCGCCTGTGGTCGGATAATGTTTTTATCACTTGAGGCAGATTGAGTTCCTCAAACGAAGGAATGACGGTGTTCACCGCCCTGATGGCCACGCCCACCGTCCCTCTCTGGCGGTAGAAGTTAATCCTGAAGCGCCCCATTTTGGAGACGCTTAACGCTAAGTCCAGCTCGCTTCTTTGCAGAAACCTTTTTTTCTGATCTTCGCTTAAGACCTGGTTGATTATCTCTTCCATTTCCTCCGAAGTCACCTGCTGTTCCCCAATGGGGCGAAGCAGGCCGTCGGTGCGTAAGGTGGGTTTAACCCCAATCCGAATGTGGAGATCCGAAGCCTTGGCGGAAAGCATGCTTTCCAGCATCTGTTTTAAAGTCATATAACCCCTCCTTTTTCCGTGTGACCGTTCAATCCGTTGAGAAAGTCAACCACCAGCCTTTCTACCACTAACTTCGACATAAACGAAAGGGTTATTCACTCTGCTTATTGAAATAATTGGATGCTGTTTCGCACCCCGCTGCTGGCATATTGAGAGAGCCCAAACACCGGATTTCGTATTGTCGTTATGCAGGTTCGATCAAAAAGAGAGTCTGCCCGAATTCCACCGGTTTGGCATTCTCGACCTGTATCTTGGCCACCCTCCCCGCCACCTCAGACTCTATCTCGTTCATCAGCTTCATGGCTTCGATGATGCAAACCACTTCTCCCGCGGCAATTTGCTGATTAAGTTCCACATAAGCTTTGGCATCCGGAGCAGGTGCCCGGTAGAAGGTCCCTACCATGGGGGACTTTATGGGAACCAGATGATCTGTCTCTTCTACCACCTTCGCTACTTCCGGAGGAGCGATTTGACTCTTGCTGGCCGCTTCGCTTTTCGGCTCCACGGCGATGGTGGTCACCGACTGGTCCGTTGATGGGTTATTCTCCTGCTTCGGCTTTTTGGTAATTCGCACCTTCTGTCCCCAACCACCTACCTCCAACTCACCTATGTTCGATTCCTCCACCAATTTTATCAATTTCCTGATTTTGGAAACCCGCATGACTACCCCCTCCCTCTTGAGGGTCAAGGCACAAAATATCGGAACGTCCCTACGCTTCTCCTCTTTTCTTCAGACTCTGTGCCACAAGAAAAACTAGACCTATTTGAAAGGTTTTCCTCCCTGTATTCCTCTATAATTCAATCAGGCTCTTATCTGCCTTTGTCAGGATCTCACGTCCCCTCTTGGTAAGCAGGACGTCGTCCTCTATTCTCACTCCGCCCCAGCCGGGGATGTAAATCCCGGGCTCGACGGTGACAACCATGCCCGCCTCCAAGAGCTGCTGGTTTCGCGGATTTATCGCAGGATTGTCGTGGATCACCAATCCAATCCCATGCCCCAGGCCGTGTCCGAAATACTTGCCGTACCCAGCCCTTTTTATTACTCCTCGGGAGACTTTGTCCAGATCGCAGGCTCTCATCCTTGGCCTAATTCTGCTCAGGGCTTGCTTCTGAGAATTCAGAACAATACTATACACCTTTTTCTGTCTTTTGTTTGCTTTTCCCACCACCACGGTCCGGGTCATATCGGCAGTATAGCCATCATACGTTGCTCCCATATCCAGAGTAACCAAATCTCCTTTTTGTATCCTTTTGCCTGATGCCACCCCGTGCGGCAAAGCGGACCTTTTTCCGGAAGCCACGATGGTCTCATAAAAAGGAATGCTTGAGCCGTGCCTTTTGAACCTGTATTCGATCTCCGCAGCTATATCCTGTTCTTTCACCTTGGGTCTGATGAAGTCCAAAATCTCGGAAAAGACCAGATCGGTTATTCTCACCGCTTCTCTTATCTTCTCGATTTCCCCTTGGTCTTTCTTGACCGAGAGGGATTCGACCAAATTGTCGGTAGGCACCAGGAGGCAATTTGGCAAAAGGGCTTTCAGGTTCTGATAAGTTGCACAGGTGAGGTGATGGGACTCAAAACCAAGTTTTAACCTTCTTCCTTTAAGCAAGTTTAAAGTGGGAAGGGTCTGGATAAGCTCTCTTTCCGCTATCACTACCTTTAGATGCTTAACCTGTTGCCTGGCTTGCCCTTTATATCGAAAATCGGTCAAGAACAAAGAGCCATTGGGGGAGATCAGGACCAGTCCATTGCTACCACTGTATCCGGAAAGATAACGAACATTAGGTAAATGAGTGAGCAGAAGAAGATCTAAGTTCTCTTCACCTAAGGTGCTCTGTAATTTTCTTATTCTATTCCTCATGTGGAATTGCCTCCAGGTTTCGTAAACCTCTCCTTACGGGAGGAGAGTTTTGCTTCCAGTTCTGAGATTCTCTTCTGGGCTTCCGCATCTAGCGGATTCTTTTGGACAATCCTTCTGTAGATATCCAGGGCGATTCTGTTATGTCCCTGTTTGGCGTAGACCTCCGCCATGGTTTTGGTCTCAAAATGGATCTTCTTCTCTCTTTTGGGGCTCTCCTCTGTCGCAACCCCAGTTTCCTTTCTTGATCCGTCAGAATAGGGATCCCTGGATTCCTCCAAACGTGGCTGCTCCAAAATCTTCTCCTCCGGTCTTGCCCCTCAAGGCTTCGAAAAACGATAATATTTTAATTCCGTCGTGTCAAGCACAAATTTGGGCTGGGCCCCTTCCATAACGGGCGAGGATTTTCCTGATGATGTTCTTAGTGGATTTGGCCTTCACCTCTTTAATGGTAAGCACATTCCCTCCATGAGCCTCGACTACCTCCTTCCCCACTATCATTTTCTTCTTGTAGTCACCCCCCTTCACCAAGACATCGGGGATGAGGGCAGTGATGATTCTGCGGGGAGTTTCCTCATCGAATATGCACACGTAATCCACCATCTCCAGGGAAGCCAGGATTGCGGCTCTGTCCTCTTGGGGCATGATCGGTCTTTTATCACCCTTGAGTTTCTTAACTGACGAGTCACTGTTTAGTCCCAATATAAGCAGGTCGCCGAAGTCCTTCGCTTTTTTTAGGCATTCGATGTGCCCTCGATGCAAGATGTCAAAGCACCCGTTGGTAAACACCACCTTCTGGCGGTTTCGCTTAGCTCTTTTTCTTATTCTGACTAATTGATCCAAACTGACTATCTTTTCCATTTCGGACTTGAGGCTCTTCAAAGATTCCACATTTACATTCTCTAGCCAACTTGCGCTATTTCTTAACAACCTCCTTCCGAACCAGATCAAGAATCTCGCGCGCATATTTCAGCGCCTCTTCTGCTTCACTCTCGGTATAGACCTCAAAGGGGGCAGATGGCAGGGCCAAAGCATCCGGATACCGGGTGGGAATATAATACTTATCCAGTATTCTGCCAGAATCTACGATCGCCTCAAACCTCCTGTCCTTTTTTGCACAATCAAAAGCGAGTTTAGTAACCGAATGCGAAAAGACAAAGCGCTCGCCGGTGAAGAACAAATAAGCCTTCAGTCCTTTCTGAGAAGTTTGTTCCGCCATAAAACAGGCATCAGAAAAAAACCTTTCTTCAACGTGTCTCTCAGCCACCTTCAGGTCATGTTCAGCTTGGCGCAGCCAGCGTTGAGCTTCACTTATTTGGTTTTTCATAGACTACTTCTCCCTCTTTGGCCACGGTCTGGGCAAAGGAGTTCTCATCATCCAGCATCTGGGCGAACTCCTCCGGAGTATAGACAAAAAGATCTACCGATATCGGCTCCTTTATCAGAAGCGCCGCCTTCTTCAACCGCTGCAAAAACCTATCCCGGGTTTTCTTTATGATCACCAAATCTATGTCACTGTGTTCATCTTCCTCTCCTCTCACGGATGAACCGAAGAGTATGATTTTTTCGGGTTGGTAAGCCATAAGATCACCAATCACAGCTCGAAGTCTCTTTTGCATCTTCCCGGCCATATTCACCTTTCTATTGTGTGAACATCAGCTCAGACTAATCGCGCAAGAAACCCTTCAGCTTTTCCGTCAGTTGATCCTTGGTGACCTGAGCAGCTCCTATTTCGCCGATTACCATGCCGGCAGCATGGTTGGAGATCAAA
This sequence comes from uncultured Ignavibacteria bacterium, assembly GCA_964588305.1. Classification (GTDB taxonomy): domain Bacteria; phylum Zixibacteria; class MSB-5A5; order MSB-5A5; family SM1-73; genus SM1-73. The sequence goes on along the minus strand of CAZPOP010000014.1, from coordinate 9,757 downwards.
GCCGCCTCCTTAAAGGAGGCTCCGGCGGCAAAAGAGGAGGTGAAGGTGGAGATCACCGTGTCCCCGGCTCCGGTCACGTCGTATACCTCCTTGGCTCTGGTGGGGAAATGGGTGAGGCTTCTGCTTCTTTCGAACAATGACATTCCCTTTTCCCCTCGGGTGATCAACATGGCTTCCGCCTCCAGCCTGTCCATCAGTCCCCATCCCACTTCCTCTAATATGTTTTCATCTTTTATCTTCTTGCCATATGCAAAAGCGGCCTCATTATGGTTGGGAGTAATCAATGAGACCTTCTTGTAATTCAAAAAATGGGTTTCCTTCGGATCCACCCCCACGAAAACGTGGTTTGTTCTGCACAGATCTATAAGCTCTGACAGAAGCCTCAAGGTGATCACCCCTTTGCCATAGTCGGATATGACCAATGCCGCAATTTCTCCTATTCGATTCTTAACGAAATCGATTATCCGTTCCGTCAATTCCGGGGATATCTCCTGGGTATCCTCTCTGTCCGCCCTAACCACCTGCTGGCTGTGAGCAATGACTCTGGTCTTTATGGTGGTGGGGCGGCTGTTCTCCGTAAAGATTCCTTCGTCCCCTATTCCGACGGCATTCAAAGCTTCCATCATCCTTTCGCCGTTCTTATCCTCTCCAGCCACTCCCACCAATATGGGCTCATCACCCAAAGTTTTGACGTTCAAAGCCACGTTAGCCGCTCCCCCCAGTTTTATGGACTCCTTGAGGACCTCCACCACCGGCACCGGCGCTTCGGGTGATATACGGGAAACGTTCCCCCAAAGATATTCATCCAGCATCACGTCTCCCAGGATCAGAATCTTATGCCTTCCCCAACGCGAAAAAATCTGATTGAATCTTTCTGCCTGAATGGTCTCCAAATGACTTCCTCCTATCTTATCGAGATCGCCACCCCCATCCCCAAAAGATCGGGTCGGTTTACCAGACGAATCCGAACATTCTCTGAAGCTTTTTTCCTATTGAGTCTGACAATGGTCCTCCCCACCGAAATTCCAATGACCCCACCCCAGACCACATCCGAAAAAAAGTGGGCATCGTTGTTTACCCGGGCCAAGGCCACCGCCGCGGCCCACCCATACAGGGCTGTAGTGAGAAGAAAGTTACCGTACTGTTCGGCTATCACCGAACTTAAAGCAAAGGCAGTGGTGGCATGGCCGGAAGGAAAGGAAAGGGAGGAAGATGGCGGGGGGAATTCCAGCGGATCAAAATGGAAGGCGCCCTCATCCCCAGAAGGCCGGGTCCTGCCCACCAGATACTTCATTCCTTTGGTTATCCCCTGAGCCAGAGCCACCGATTCCAAGCACAACAAAGCAGTTTCTTTGGCCTTTTTGTCGCGGAAAACCATCCCGCCCAGGTAAAACCCGCCGATGGTCAAATTCGTTGTGCGTCTGGTATATCTGTCCGTCCATTTGGAGATTCCATCCGTGGTCGAATTTCTATGATCCTGCACCCAGTCCTGAAGGTCCGTATCCGCATGCATCAGTCCAAAAGTCCCCGCAGACATAAAAGCGAAGGTGATGAGGCCTTGTTGGCTCCAACGAAAGGGCGAGGTTAAAACGTGCCTGGTATCTTCATAAAAACGGATGATCAGACAATCCAGGCATTCTATTCCCTTCTCATTTGAATCCGCCCCGACTGGTGTGGCATGGAATATCGAGACACTCATCAACGCCAATGCTATTACCATACACCTCTTCGATTTTGACCAAGAAGCCTGGTTCATTCGTCCCTGTTTGACTAAGAGCTTGCCTTCTTTGAAGTTTTCGCTTGACATTTGTTCACAATATATTAAACTGGGTGCAAAACGCAAGAAGAATAAGAAACCGTTCAGAAGGTTTGGCTCAAAAGGAGAAGAGTATGAACGCTAAGCAGCAGAGGATCAATTTGGAAGTAGGGGAGAAGGAATCAGAGGGGATCTATTCCAATTTGGCTTTGATCACTCATTCCCCCTCTGAGTTCATCATCGATTTCGCCCGGGTTATGCCGGGAACTCAGAAAACCAAAGTTTACGCACGAGTTGTGATGACGCCAGCCCACGCCAGGATGCTCCTTTCCGCACTCGAGGAGAATATAAAAAAGTACGAGGCCCAGTTCGGGGCCATAAAGATCTTCGGAAAAGGGGATAAGGAAAAAGGCATAGGATTCCAGGCCCAAAAAGGGGAATGACATCTACGTTCGTCTCCGCCATCCGGTTTTCGCTTTTCGCCGGGAGGTGCAAGAGCGAGGCCACGAAGTGCCGGTAACACATCTGGCGGAAGCCAACCAAACCCGACGCCTTGGTTTTACTCATCTCAGGTGATAGGGGTACTGAAGCAGAATTCGCCAAGAATCTCTTTGAAAAGGCAAACCCATGAAAAAAAATCCCATCGGAAGTTTCACCTTCGTATTGCACTCTCATCTTCCTTATGTGATCGCGCACGGCAAATGGCCGCACGGCATGGACTGGCTCAATGAAGCCTCTGCCGAAACCTATATTCCTCTGCTCAATGTCCTAAACGAGCTGGTAGACGAGGGCTTATCTCCTAAGCTGACCGTCGGGATATCTCCGGTTCTTTGCGAGCAGTTGGCCGATGAGACCTTCAAAAACGAGTTCTCCTCCTACCTGGAAACCAAGATCAAAGCGGCAGAGGCAGACACGCAGGAGTTCGGCAAGCACAAAAGGGAATTGATGCTCAGGCTGGCGCACAGGTGGAAGGATTATTACTCCAGAATGAAATCGGACTTCGAAGACAAATATGGTCGGAACATTGTCAGTCAATTCAAGAAATTACAAGACGACGGCCATATTGAAGTCATGACCTGTGCCGCCACTCACGGGTACCTTCCCCTGCTCTCGCAGGATACCAGCGTCCAGGCACAAATCAAACAGGCCGTGGCCAGCTACAGACAATTCTTCGGAAAACCTCCTCGCGGCATTTGGCTTCCTGAGGCTGCTTACCGACCGAGGTATAAATGGGCTCCTCCGGTGAAAACCAGTTTGGGAAAGAGAAGCTATCTGAGAAAAGGCGTTGAGGAGTTCTTGGGCGAAAACGGGCTCGACTATTTCATAATTGACGCTGCCTTGTTGAAGGGCGGAAAAGCAATCGGCGTGTATATCGATCGATTCAAGTCTCTAAAACAGCTGTGGGGACAATTCGAGAAACAATACCATCCCAGAGAAGAGGAGGTTGACCGGACCCCCAGAGAGGTCTATCTGGTGAGTTCTGCTGAGGGCCAGAAGCCGGTGGCGGTCTTCACCCGCGATCAGGAGACGGGGCTACAGGTTTGGAGCGGCGAATGGGGCTATCCCGGGGATGGGAATTACTTGGACTTTCACAAAAAGCATTTTCCCGGAGGCCACCGGTATTGGAAGATCACCTCTGCCAAAAGCGACCTGGCTGACAAATGGGAGTATTTCCCAGAGGATGCAGAGAAAAGGATTCCTGAGAATGCTTCACATTTCAAGAAATTGATAAAAAGCCTACTGGTTAAATATCATAAGAAGACCAAGAAAAAGGGAATCGTGTGTGCCCCTTATGATTCCGAGCTCTTCGGACACTGGTGGTTTGAGGGGACCACCTTTTTGAAACTGGTGTTGAAATACGTGGCTGAGGATCCCGAAATCGAGCTGACCACCTGCAGCGAATTTTTGGATGAAGCCAAGCCCTCTCAGGTAATATCCATTCCGGAGGGCTCCTGGGGCGAGGGTGGGTATCATTACATCTGGCTTAATGAGTGGACCGAATGGACCTGGAAGCATATCTATGAAGATGAAGTCAGAATGCAAAAACTGGTGCAGGAATTTGGCGATACTCAAGACGAAAATCTAAAGAAGACTCTGAGGCAGCTCGCCCGCGAGCTTCTCCTGCTTCAGGCTTCCGACTGGCAGTTTCTTATCTCCACCTGGAGCGCTCGCGATTATGCCGAGCTGAGATTATCCGAGCATCACCAGAATTTCGTGAGGCTGGCGGAGATGGCGGAAAAATATGGACGGGGCGAATGGGTTGATCCCGGCGAGTGGGCATTCTTAGGCGACGTCGAAGCCCGGGACAATTTATTCAAACAGGTAAATTACCAATGGTTCGGCAAGCTCGAATTCCCGCCACGTTAAAAGAAAGAGACCAGCACCTAACTTAAGTTAGGTGCTGGTCTTGGTCAAGCCAAAGCTTGACACTCCAGAGGCCGAGAATTTAGAGTTTGTTTATGTAGTTATTAACCACAAAACAATTTAACCAGGAGAGGTGTAAAATGCAAAAATACAGATTTGGTTTTGGGCTGGTTTTTGTGCTGGCAGTGGGACTTTGCATGAATGTGTGGGCTTCGGACAACCATATGTCCTCCCAGCAGAAATTGAATCTGGAGAAAATTCATCGTTTGCTCCCGAAAGAAGCACGAACATCCCTGCCACTTGGTCTTCGAGTTTCCCAAAAGGCCCAGCAATCTGACAAAGCGGCAGCTGGAACCGGAGCGATTCGCGGCCGGGTCACTCAGGCTTTGGGTGGTGCTCCCATCGCGGGCGTCATGGTTTGGGCTGATCTGCAGGACTGTCCATCTTACAGTTCCTTAGCTACGACTGGTCCGGATGGTTTTTATACCGTCACCGGCCTTCCAGCCGGCTGGTACAAGGTCTGGACTGGCAATGATTCCATCTTTGTGGACATTTACTGGGATGACGAACCCACTGAGGAGACGGGTGACATGGTAGCGGTTGCTTCGAATGACACTGCCAAAGGGATAGACTTCTCCCTTCGGGTGGGGGGCAAGGTCACTGGAACCTTGACGCTATCCGGAACTCCTCTGGTTACAGGGGCAATATATGCAATTGACACGACCTATACACAGGCCTATTATGGTTACGTTTACGGTATGGGAAACCCTGCCCCCTATGAGATAAAGAGGCTCCCCACTGGAATCTACAAGCTCATGACCATGAACATGATGGGTTACATCGACGTTTACTACAACGACAAATCAAGCTGGGCAACTGCAGATCTGGTTTCAGTTACGGAAGGAGGCATCTCTTCGTCTAAGGATTTCACCTTGAGTCTGGGCGGAATCATCGAGGGAAACATCTCCAGCGCTGCAAAGGGGCCTTTGGAGAATATCCATTTATGGGGACTCTATGCACCTAGTCTTGAATGGTTCAGCATGGGCACCACCGACGCAGATGGAAACTACACCCTGACAGGTCTTCGGAGCGGATATTGGAAGATCCTTGTCGAGGGAGACACTCTCCATGCTTTTGAGTGGTATGATAACAAAAACACCTGGAGCGAGGCGGATTCTGTTTTGGTGACGGCTCCCGGCACTTATTCTGATAGAGATTGTGTCTTAGAAATCGGAGGGTCGATAAGCGGGCACGTCTATGATATGGGAGGATCTCCTCTTTCCGGTTGCGACGTGGCCGCGTATGAAAGCTCCTTCTTCGGGTGGGGAATGGCCATGAAATCGGCTACCAGCTCTGCCACCGGAAGCTATAAGATAACCGGCCTGCGAACCGGAGACTACAAGGTTGAGGCTTCCACCGAATGCGGTGATCCGCAGTGGTACAATCACCGGTCGACTCCCGAGCTGGCAGACTTAGTTGATGTCATCATGCCCTCCGATCACTCCGGGATCGACTTCAATGTGACCACCGCGGTGGAGGGCGAAGATGAGCTGGCAGGACGCCCGGCCCAATTCGAGCTTCATCAAAATTATCCCAATCCTTTCAATCCGGACACCAGGATAGAATACACCATCATGAGACGAGGGCATGTAACTCTGCGTATTTACAATATCCTGGGCGAGAGAGTAAGAACGCTTCTGGATCAAGACCAACCTGCTGGTTTCTATCAGATCAATTGGGACGGGGAAAACGATAAAGGAAAGGCGGTATCCAGCGGGTTGTATCTGTACAAACTGGAGGTCGACGGATTCTCACAAGCCAAGACGATGCTCTTGTTGAAATAGGTCAGGCCGTCAAACGGATTGACGGATCTTATACTCAGAAGTTGGGGAAAAATCAAAGGGCTTGCTGAGAAAGGCCAATTCGGGGCGGGATGTGCGTATGCATTCATGCGAAAATTCCCGCCCCTACGGTAGACAATTACTTACCTCAAGGCACAGATTTCGCGTAATCCATAGAGCAGGGCATTTAGCCGTGCTAAAGAGGCTATCAACAGTTCCTCAACTTCCTGCCTTTCTTAAGTAATCTAATTCTTTCAGCGCTTCCCAAATAAAACCTTGACAAAACAACTTTTTTGAGTAACCTTAAATTCAATTGCGTCCTGGGAGTGATCAGATAAGTGCTTTCTAGAGAAAGGAGGATAGTTTGGAGGATAGAATCAACGAGACCATCGACTATTTGAAGAAAAAAAAGGTGGACTATGCCGACGTCAGGCATCAGAAGACCTGCGGTGAAGACATCAAGGTGAAGAATGGGAACGTAGACGCTTTATCCCGCAACGATAATCAGGGATTCGGAATCAGGGTGATTGCCCAGGGGGCATGGGGGTTTGCGGCCAGCTCGATTTGCACTGAAGAAGAGATGAAAAGGGTGGCGGATCAGGCCATCCAGATCGCCAAAGCCAGCGCCCTGACCAAAAGGGAAAACGTCAAGTTAACTGAGACCGAGATTCACAAGGATAAATACCAAAGTCAATATTCGATTGATCCCTTTGCCGTGGCCATAGACAAAAAGATAGGTCTTTTGCTCGACGCGTGCGAGATCATGGCGAAGAACCAGAAAATCAAGGTGGCAGAGGGTTCCATGGAGTTTTTCCGCACCGACAAGACCTTCGCCTCCACCGAAGGAGCTTATGTAGAGCAGTCCATCCTGGAGAGCGGAGCGGGAATATACGCCACTGCTGTGGATGGCTCGGAGGCACAAAGGCGCTCCTATCCTAATTCTCACGGAGGCGATTATGCATCGCGTGGCTATGAGTTCGTGGAGGAGATGAGGCTTTTGGACAACGCGGAGAGGATTCGAGAGGAAGCGGTTCAGCTCCTTTCAGCCGACCCACTCCCGGAAATGGAGACGACCATCATCATCTCCGGCAACCAGATGGCACTTCAGGTGCACGAGTCCTGCGGTCATCCCACCGAACTGGACCGGGTTCTGGGCACCGAGATAAGCTTGGCTGGGGGGAGCTTCTTGACCACAGATAAGCTCAACAAGCTCAAATACGGGTCAGAAAAGGTGACCATTACCGCCGACGCCACACTTCCGGGAGGCTTGGGGAGCTTCGGGTATGATGACGAAGGAATAAAGGCTCAAAGGGTGGATTTGGTGAGAGATGGCCTATTCGTAGGTTATCAGACTTCCCGTGAGACTGCTTTGGTTTTGAATCAGAGAAGCAACGGCACCATGCGGGCGGACGGATGGAACCGGATACCATTGATTCGCATGACCAATATAAACTTGGAACCAGGGGAGTGGGAGCGGGACGATTTGATGAAAGACACCAAATCCGGGCTTCTTCTGGACATAAACAAAAGCTGGAGCATCGACGACAAGAGGCTGAATTTCCAGTTTGGGGTGGAAGCCGCCTGGGAAATCAAGGACGGCAAATTGGGAAAAATCTACAAGAACGCCGTTTATACCGGAATCACCCCTCAGTTCTGGAACAGCTGTGATGCCGTCTGCAACCGAAAACATTGGCACATCTGGGGAGTACCCAACTGTGGTAAGGGCGAACCCATGCAGGTTATGCACGTGGCACATGGCACCTCGCCCACGAGATTTCGTAACGTCAAGGTAGGAGTAAGCAAATGATCGGAAAAGAAAAGATACTTAACACTTTAGACTCTGCTCTCAAAGACTCAGATGCAGACCAAACCGAGGCAGTTTATATTGGAGGAGAAAGCGGGCTTACCCGTTTCGCCAACTCCACCATCCATCAAAACGTTTTTGAGGTGAACAGCAAAATATATTTCAGAGCCGCGCTGGGCAAGAAAATCGGAGTGGCATCGACCAATTCCTTTATCAAAGCCGACCTTCAAAAAGCGCTTTCCAATGCCATCGAGATCGCGAAAAACCAGAAAGAAAACCCTGATTTTCCAGGATTGCCCTCAAAACAGGCGATCTTGAGCTTGAACACTCATTTTGAAAAGACCGCGCGTTTCTCCCCGATTCAGAGGGCACAAGAAGTCAAAAAGATCTTTGATAAAGCAAAAGTGCACGACCTGACCGCTGCTGGCTCGTTGTCCACTGGTGAATCGGAGATTGCGGTGGTCAACACCAAGGGGGTGGCTTGCTATCAGCCTTTGACTTCGACTTTCATCAATATCGTGGTCACAGGAGACAATAGTTCAGGCTACGCGGATTATCTCTCCAGAAATGTGGACGATGTTGATGTAGAGAATCTGGCCCAGATTGCCATCCAGAAATGCTTGGACAGCAAAGACCCCCAGGGACTTGAGCCGGGTGAATATGACGTGGTGTTAGAGCCTACGGCCGTGGCTGCTCTTCTGGAGTGGATGAACTATATCGGCTTCGGATCGAAGCCTTTCCAGGAGGGAACCAGCTTCTTGTCCAACCGGATCGGCAAAAAAATCATGGGAGAAAACATAACCATTTATGACGATGGAAGGGACCAATCCGCCATCGCTTTCCCTTTCGACTTTGAGGGAGTGCCCAAAGAGAAGGTGAGTTTCATAGAAAGTGGAGTGGCCAAAGGGGTGGTTTACGATTCGATCTCTGCCCATAAGGACAAGGTGAAATCGACGGGACACGCCTTAACTCCGGACAGCTCGGACGGCGCCTTGGCGTTGAATCTCTTTATTCAGGGTGGCGACTCCTCTGTCGACAAGATGATTGAGTCGACGGAGCGCGGGCTTCTGGTGACTCGATTTCACTACATAAACGGGCTTATCGACACCACCAATGCGCTTCTTACCGGTATGACCAGGGATGGAACCTTTTTGATCGAGAAGGGTAAGATTAAGCACGGGGTGAAAAACCTCCGCTTCACCGAGAGCATGCTCAAAGCCTTCTCCAACGTGGCGCAGATCTCTGCCGACAGAAAACTGGTCAACTCCTGGTGGGCGGATATCGGTTGTGTGGTGGCTCCGGCCATGCTGATGAAGAACTTTAAGTTCACCGGCAAGACCGAGTTTTAGTGATAGTTGGTCGTGGTTGCTGCGAACATCTGAATCTTGAAATGAAAAACCCTTGGGCATCCAGCCCAAGGGTCATTCATTTTGGTCGTTTCTCTTGCTTTGGCCTCAACCTTGTGACGCCAAGATCAGAAGTTGAATGGCTCTCTCTTTCACATCCTCCGATTAATACAGTTCTCCTTCATATTCCTCTTCGTATTGCTCTTCAAGTTCCTCTTCCTCAAAGATCATTTGATCTGCGCACTCTTGAGAGCAATAAGGCTCACCATCCACCCAAACGGGTTCGTCGATGACCTCTCTGCAGTTTCTGCACCTCATTTCCCTCACCTCCTGTTACCTAATCTTAAAGTGTTGCGGTTTAGACTATTTAGCTTCTTTTAATTCCTTCTTAATACGTCGGTTTCTTCACGCAAATATATAGGAACCGCTTTTTTTCTGTCAAGTGATTTTTTAGCCTTTTTTACTTACGTCCATCGCCACAAATTTATTGAACCAAAACGCAACAATAACGAACCTCAAAGGGCTCCTTCATTTCCCGTAACCTGTAGTTGCCCAATTCATTGGGCATGCTCCCGTAACGTCCAGTTGCCCAATCCCTTGACTTTGCTTGGGACGGTGACAGTTCGACTTCGCTCACTGTCCCTGA
>CAZPOP010000013.1:75334-88089 GCA_964588305.1 uncultured Ignavibacteria bacterium | reverse complement strand
TGATTCCGGGAATAGTTCTGCTGGGTGCGGGAATGGATTCTTGTATCATTTACCCTTACGCAAACTCAGGGCGGGATATAGTATACGGGCAGGACAGCAGTATAATAGAGGGATTTCATATAAAAGGATGGAATCCGGATATGAATTATTGCGTGGGAATTAGAAGTGCCACAGACTCCAGATTAGAGAGGATAGGTAATAACAAGATTTCACAGTGTGACGACGGGATTTATCTGGGAATAGCAAACACTGAGGTTTCAAATAATATTGTCACGGATAACGATGTCGGTTTCGCTTTGAGTCTCGGGTTTACTGGGTTGGTTATCAACAATAGCCTAACTGATAATGATCTCGGCATGGATTTATGGTTTTCTGGTGGTCCTACAATCATAAAGAACCTGATAATTTCTGGTCTGGGAGATACTCGCGGAGTAGACGGTGATTTTACTGACTCCATTTTTGTTGAGAACAATTTGATTGTGGGCTATGAATGGACGGCTGTTAGCTTGAAAAAGTTCAGTGGAGAGTTTGAGACTGCACCGATAAGAAACAACACTCTGATAAGTGACGGGGTTTATGGTGTTGTTCTTATAAACAGTTTCTCTAATGAGATAAAGAACAATATCATAGCTGACGGAGTTTGCGGAATCCTAACTTATCAACCTTATCCTGAGTTTCCCACAAATCCACAGGTTTCCTATAATGATCTGTGGAATAACACTCAAAATTACAGCACCGATGGTGGGGGCAGTGTGGATACTTCCCTGGGCGGGAACATCTATTCAGATCCCATGTTTGTGGGAGGGGATGATTATCATCTGCAATACGGTTCTCCCTGTATCGACGCCGGTGATCCCAACATTAAAGACCCGGATTCCTCCAGATCAGATATTGGCTGTTTCGGTGGGACCTGGGGAGAAACTTACGCCTACCAGGATTATCCTCCCAAAGCGCCTGACAGCTTAACAGCCACGTCGTCAGAAAGCGTGCTTGTTTTATCCTGGAAGCCCAATACTGAATCCGATCTTTCCCATTATCTGGTGTATAAGGATACTCTCGGCGGCTTCATTCCGGATACTTTCAAGATTGTAGGAGAGGTTCCTAAAGACAGCTCAGTGTTCAGAGATTACGATTTTGTTCTGGGAGAGACCTATTATTATCGTCTCTCTGCCTGGGACTTGACCGGAAACGAAAGCGATTATTCGGATGAGCTTGCCGTTCTGGCAACCGACGTGGGCGAGTTCGAGGAGGAGGAGAACCGCCCACCGGTATTTCGACTTTTTCAAAACTATCCTAATCCTTTCAATTCCTCTACCGTGATCTGGTACTTTTTGCCGGATGTGGGTTACCAACCTGCCGAAGTGGAGATAACCATTTATAATCTTCTGGGCAAATTGGTTAAGACTCTGGTTAAAAGGAGGCAGTATCCGGGCCAGCACAGGGTTTTGTGGGATGGAAAGGATGAAGAAGGAAAGGAGGTGGCATCGGGAATCTATTTTTATCGTTTGAAGGTAAGTGGCTTGGAATTGGTCAAGCCCAGGAAGATGGTGTTGTTACGATGACGAATGAGCCCGTCGAAAATCCCTGAAAACACGGATTTGTCATTCTGACGGTTCGACTTTGCTCACCGTCCCTGAGCGAAGTCGAAGGGAGCGAAGCCCTGCACCATCTGGTGCGGGGCGAAGCGAAGAATCTCTTTATTTCAAGGAGTTGAGACCCTTCACTTCGTTCAGGGTGACACAAAAGACAGTTTTTCGACAAACTCGAATGATTGATGACGGATGACGAAGGATGAATGATTAATGATTGATACCCAACAAAGAATAGCAAGGAACGATAGAATGGTTCAATCTTAAGTTTTGAATCTTGAATATTGAACCTTAAACCTTTCACCTTACAGGGGCAACAGAAATGAAAACGAAATGGATTTTTGGGATTGTGGCTGTAATGATAATTCTTTGGATCTTCACCATCAGCCAGGGAGCGGACAGATTCTATTATGGGGCCTATAACTGGGTGGATAGCACAAAGGATTTCCAATACATCGGGGACAGTCTGAGATGCAATATACTATGGGGAAAATGCACAGAGAGCACTGTAGACAGTTTTGCGAATCATTCGTTGAGAGCCATGGTGCAGAATTTGTGGGGAGAGCATACAAATTCGCCGAGCATGTGGGCATGGAAAAGCCATTACACCATGTGGGAGGCAGAGGGTTTGGATGAATCATGGGTGAATCTGGAGCATGCTGGATGGGGGGAGGAGGTGAATGATCCTTCAGCCTCGGGCGGAAAAGCGATGAAATTCAGCGGTCCTGGCACGCCGGACACCATCCAGCGGGGACCCACTTATTATCAAGAACCAAAGCTTTCCGGAGATACATTACTAATAGGATACACGGCTGAATTCCGCTTGAAATTCCACTATTCCCTTTTCATGCCACTTGGGGCCCTGGGTGGCAATCCACCCGATACTTCAGACTCTGTATGCCGCATAATGGTAGTGGATAGAGGAAATGTCCTGAAGGACAGGAAAATATACAAGAGCGAGTTTCCCGGCGACCACGGAGGTTATGAGACATTTGAACTTGAATACACTATACCTGGGTGGAATCAGATTCAATTCCAGATCGTCTGGTTCGCACTATCTGGAGCTGAGAATTTTTACATTGACTATGTCAAGGTGTACGATGTAAATGGCAGGAGGCTGATGGGTGGAGAAATAGATGAGGATATACTAGATTATGTCAGCCAGGATTGGGTGGAGACAACAATTCCGGAAACCGGAGACACGGTGGTTTATCGCTGGTATCTGCGGGATGAGCCACCCAGCATAGATCTTTTTGCGACAAATAATTATATCGACACCCTGTTGAGACGGGTGAGCACGGAGAGGGTGGGGATGCAGGTTTTCGGCAAATCCCAGGCCGCTACGATGGTCCACGAGTATTTCTTGAGGCAAGACCCCAAAGAGTACCATATTGATCTCTATCCCGTAGCATACTGGTGGCCTCACTATTCGGGACACGGATTTCAACAAGGTGTGGACAATTTGACGAAGTGCCTAAATCGATCTAAGGATGATGCAGAAAACCAACAAAACGATTTCTGGGTGACAATTCAGACATTTGTGTCTGGATGGGAGCTTCTTCCTGGTGATCCTGTTGACACGTGTTGCGCTGGCTGTACTCTCCATTATAATCACGTTGATTCCGCTGGTTCGTTGTGGTGTTGTGATCTATTTAAAAGATTCCCCACGCCTTATGAAGTGAGATTGCAAACCTTTTTGGCTTCATGCTATGGAGCGGATGGTATTATCAACTGGTCATACTATTCAAGAAACGGTTTGAAAGACAGCATAAGACACGAAATATTATTAGGCTTATATGACCACCTGGCAGACACTCCTACGGACATGTGGCGGGAGATAAAAGATTTTACAGGCCCCAGAATGGAGAAGTTGGGTCCGGTGTTGAACGACCTTGCCTGGCAGGGCGCGTGTTCAGATGATTCGGTTGGCTCTTTCACATTGCGCAATGAAGAGCACGAGCCCAGCTACATCCACAATATCGTACCTTGTGGTCATTACCCTGCCTTCGTGGAGGTTGGGTTTTTCAAGGACGAGTCTTATGATCAGGATTATTTCATGCTGGTGAACCGGAGATGTTTGTCAGACGAAGGGGACAGTTTTACGGTGTTCCTCGAAGAAAAACCAGGCAGTTGTTATGTCGTAGAGGATATGTACGACTCTTCGATGATCTTCCTTCCCCGCTGTCCTTGTGGTTATGATTATCAGTTCACAGTCTGTTTGGAGCCTGGCGAGGGAAGGCTTTTCAAATTATGGGAGAATGCGTATACGGACCCGGCTGTTATAAACGTGCCCAGCGAACAGTGCAGCACCATTCAGGCCGGCATCGATTCTGCGAGCAGTGGGCAGATTGTTCTGGTAGATACTGGCACCTACTATGAAAACATCGATTTCCGAGGAAACAACATATTGGTGACCAGCAAGTTTCACACCACCGGAGACACTTCATACATAAGCCGGACAATAATCGACGGCTCTCAGCCTCAAGAGGCGGAGTCGGCAAGCGTGGTTCGGTTTGTTTCGGGCGAAAACTGTTGCGCTTGGCTAAAGGGATTCACGCTGAGGAATGGTAGTGGCACCCTATATTCCTACAAGGGAACTCCTGCTCTGAATGGTGGCGGGGTCTTTTGCAAGGATTCGTCCCCTACCATAGCCAACAACATTATAGTCTCAAATGTTGTCACCGGCGCTGGTGGAGGTGTTTTTTGTATAGGCAATTCTTCTCCGAGAATTGTAAACAACATTATCCGAGAGAATACTGCCGAATCAGGGGGCGGTGTCTGTGGCGGCGATTCGCAGATGATAACAGCAGGGAATCTAATCCTCCAAAATACGGCATATGATTACGGAGGAGGAATCGATCTGGCTGCGGGGGTCATAACTAATAATACAATAGTAGGAGACTCTGCTCTGCATGGTGGCGGAATATATGTGTCCAACACAACCTGCCAGATAGTAAACAATATCGTTGTCAGTTGCAAAGGCGGAAGAGGAATATGGTGTGGTTCTTCTCCCCAAACGATCTCCTATAATAACGTCTGGGACAATGTCGGCGGCGATTTTTGTTCCGGCTGGGGCGACATGACCGATACGAACCGCAATGAGACTCCTTGTGACAGTTTTTACAACATTTCACAGAATCCCAATTTCGGTGATGATTATCATCTCGACAGTTCGTCTCCCTGTGTTGATGCCGGAGACAACAATGCGCCAGCCTTGCCCCCAACTGATTTCGATGGGTACACGAGGGTGATGGATGATCCTGAGAACGATACGTTCTTTGTCGACATGGGCGCGTACGAGCATCAGCCTGAAGCTCCTGGTGGTCCTGCCAAGATTGCTGCCGGAGATACAGAGGATACGGAGAGCAAATCCTCTTCTTCCGTTCCTGAGAACTTTTCACTTATGCAGAATTATCCGAATCCTTTCAATCCTACCACGGCTCTGCAATATGACGTTGCCCAGCCTGTTAGGGTGAGCCTGAAGGTCTACAACATCCTGGGTCAACAGGTCAAAGCGCTGGTGGACGAAGAGAAGGCACCGGGAAGCTATACTGTCCATTGGGATGGCAACCACAAAGACGGACGACCAGTCTCCAGCGGGATTTACTTCTACCGGCTTGAAGCTGGTGATTTCACTGAGGTGAAAAAAATGGTTCTGCTCAAGTAGGTCGACGGATTAAGCGGATGAGCAGTGGACAAGTGTGAATGTCGAATAGTTGACGAGCCATGTTCACATGGAGAGTTTTTTCCATATGAATTGAGAGCCGCCAAGTTCGGTTCAGAACTAAGGGAAAAAGACCGTAAGCTCAAAAGCACACAAAAGTCTTTGTCTTGTGGATCAAACGAAAGTTTTTTCTTGAAACCAATCGTGACGGCCTATGCGGCGAGTCTTTTCATCAGTCTAAGAAAGCTTGGACTCTCGTTGACCTCCCCCTGCCAGCTTTTTTCACCACAGAACCTGACGGCTCTCCTTGAGTATTGATTGTCTGTTATTTAAGTGCGCTTGAAGTCTTCCTCCTCCGACAGTTAGAATCCGTTTAGAAAGAGGACGCGCTTTTTTCTCCCTTCATGCTAGCGTTTGTTGTCAGGGCCGAGTCTTATATGGCCATCCCTACGATCCGGGAACACCTCGAGGGCATGCAGCTCTGATCGGTAACCAGGAGATGGCCTTTTGGTGTGCCTTATTCTCGAAATCATGAATTCAAAGACTGAGCGGGGACGACCATTAGGGGACGGATTCAGACACCTTCCCACATATCCCTCACATTCCGCTCATGGGAAACCTAAACTCAGAATGAAACAGCTTGCCCTCCCAGACGGTTATCATCCGTCAATCAGTTCGGCTCCATGCTTGCGCTGCGACGCCCGTTCTTGGAAGGGGCTTCATTGGAGTTCGCTTTTTGCTCCCCCAACCACCTTATCCAGGAGGGAAGAAAGCTCCTTTTCAACCTCTCGATTCGTTCCCGGTCCACATGTGTGGCAGCAAGGTTTGTTTTTGCATTCCGATCTTTCCTATCGTCTGAAAGATGCAAGAAGTTATCCATTGATTACTCCCCTCTATTTTAACAGGATCATTTTGTTCGTCTTTTTAAAATCGTCGAAAGTGATTTTATAGAAGTAAATTCCGCTGGGAAGCGGTTTCCCCTCCTGGTCTGCGCCATCCCAGGTCACTACGTGTCGACCCACCTTCTTATAGCCATCAACTGAAGTGAGGACGCTTTTTCCTAAGACGTCAAAGATCTCTAACCTTACCCATCCGTCCCTGTCGAGATTGTACTCAATTTTCGTTTGTGGATTGAAGGGATTGGGATAGTTCTGCTTCAAAAGATACGAATAGGGCAAAAGACCATCGTCAGCCCTTTCGTCGACGTCGGATGACGTGACGGTGAAAGCGGCTTCATTGGAATCAAATAGTCCACCCGGATCACAGGCTTTGAACCAGATGGTCTCAGCACCACTCCATTCCGGATTGGGCACGGTTATGGTGGCTATCCGATCAGTTATGTCAACCAACAACTCAACTTCGCCCCAATGCGTCCAGATCATAACCGAATCATGGTCATCCGGATCGGTCACGTAGTCGTCCAGGGTGATGGGAGCAAAACTTCCACCCTTGGGAGTGCTCTGATTGAGGATGTCCGAAACCAAGGGCGTGTCGTTCTCCGCTGTTACGGTGAAGGAAGCCTCATTCGAATCACATAATCCGCCCGGATCGCAGGCTTTGAACCGGATGGTCTCGGAACCATTCCAGTCCGGATTGGAAGCGGTTATGGTCGCCACCCGATCGGTTATGTCAACCGATAACTCGCTCTCGCCCCAATGAGTCCAGATGATAAGCGAATCATGATCGTTCGGATCAGCCACATAGTTGTCCAGATCGATGTAAGCGAAGCTTTCACCTTCGGCGATGGTCTGATTAGGAATGTCGGAAACTACAGGCGTGTCATTCGGTGCCATGACCGTGAACGTGGCTTCGTTGGAATCACACAACCCACCCGGATCACAGGCTTTGAACCATATTATCTCGGAGCCATTCCATTCTGGATAGGGAACGCTCATGGTGGCTACCCGGTCAGTTATGTCAACCAATAACTCGCTTTCACCCCAATTGGTCCAGATCATAAGCGAATCATGATCGTCCGGATCAGTCACATAGTTGTCCAAGCTGATGGAAGCGAAACTCTCACCGTAGGCGACGGTCTGATTTGGAATGTCCGAAACCACAGGCGTATCGTTCTCTGCTGTAACCGTGAAAGTGGCCTCATTGGAGTCACACAATCCGCCCGGATCGCAGGCTTTGAACCAGATGGTCTCGGAACCATTCCAGTCTGGATCGGGAGCGCTTATGGTAGCAATGCGATTGGTTATGTCAACCAGCAACTCGGTTTGGCCCCAATGAGTCCAGACCATCTGGTTATCTGGGTTATCCGGATCATCTACATAGCTGTCCAGGTTCACCGAGGCAAAGCTCTCGCCCTCCGCGATGGTTTGATTGGGAATGTCGGAGACTACAGGCGTATCGTTCTGTGTGCTGACGAAAAAATCACAGGTCATGGTATCGCCTGAGTCGGAGATGTTGATGACTCCCACGTAAGTGTCCGATCCGGAGTAGCTCTGACTGTTGGGAACGGAACTTCCATTAAAGGTTCTGTTATCAGAGCTTCCAGGATAGGGGTCCCCGTTGTTGCCGGTATTAATGTTTTTCTCCATTTGCCAAAGCCCGTCCGCTTGCTCCAAAGCTGCCTTGTAATGTCCGGAGTCAGTATATCCGGGATACCATTCCAGGTCATTTGCCCCGTAGTCGCCGATATTGTCGTCAACATGGTAGATCAAGAGTCCGTGGTAGGGAAGGTAGGAGTCATAACCTATTTCTTGTCTGTTTTCCACCAGAAAATATTCGTTGGCCGGTGACCCATCGGTCCACAGCTTATAGATGGTGGGTGAGTCCTTTACCGCCGGGATTTCAACGCCGATGGTATTGACGGCGACGGTGGTCGGCGTCACGTATCCTAATTGTGTCATGCACCAGCCGTCCGGACGGGCAGGCGAGTCTCCCAGAGAGCCGTTCCAGCTTCCCGCAGCCATTAAGCTCCATCTCCCTATTCCATCCGAGCTGTAATCCGTGTCATACAGATCGGGCAGTCCAAAGATGTGTCCCAGTTCATGACAGTATACGCCGCAGGTCATGTCATATGGGGAGATCCAGTATTCCGGCTGCATGGTGTACTCCCATATCCTCACCCCGTCCTTTAAATCTACGGACCAGGACCAGGTGACTCCCCACTTGTGCGACCAGATATCATTTGGGCTGCCAGTGAATTCTGCGCCTGCTCCCGCGTGTACCACTATCAAAGCATCTACCTCCCCATCGGAATCATTATCATATTGCGAAAAGTCGACGACTGGATCCACCAGATCGACTAAATCCTCCACTAACTTCTGTGAATTTTGGGGATAATTGTAGAGAGGAGGACCATCTCCCAGTCCATACAGCCCGTCAACGTAATGTGCATACGTCTGCGGAGCAGTGTTCCACCCCGTGGTAGAGGGTAAATCGATGGTGACGATATCCAAGGCCCCATATGATACCTCTTGATAGTAATGACGTACACATCCCTGTTGGTTTTCAAAGACCAAGGTATCGAAGAAGGACGGATTTACCGTGGATGTGTTGTCCGAGAAATTGACCAGCAGGACCAAAGCTTTGAACGATCCGGTGGGGCCTGTGCCGGTCGGATAAGTTTTGCTGATCGGATGGAAGCTGGGCTGGTCGATCCCTCTTTCCTCCGAATATCCGGGGCTTAGAAGATGGCCGGGGAGGCTTACCTGGCCCAGCTGGATCTGTGCCTCAATATCTGGATGCGGCGGCATAGCATTTAAGCCTTGATGGGTGCAGATCAAAACCACTGCAAGCAGAGACAGAGATAGGAAATTGATCTTATTCATGTTTTCTATCTCTCCCCTTTCTATGAGATTCAAAGTTTCAGTCCGTCCCCACGTGAATCATTTGTCCTTCTAGCAGAGTTTATTAAAATCGTAGTTGCTCGATTTACTGAGCCAAAAGGTGCGATAAATCAGGTAACTGCGGAATCATGATCTTTCTTAGGTGGCATCCCAAGAACTCTTTTGGATTCCCATTGAAATTCTTGGGATACCACCCGTTTCGACCGGCACGGACTACTTCTTCGTCCGCTTGCGACGGTTCACTTTTCTTCCTGCCGCCGTCTTTTTGACTGTGCGCTTGGTTTTCCTCATTCCTCTCACCCCCTTTCTATAGAATAATTGCTGCTTTTGCCTCTGGTTTGAGCCGTTGGGGCTTAAGCCTTTGGCCGGATTACCACGAAAAGCCACTGGAGATGGCTAAAGTGGCTCCTTTGCTTTTGGTGGGCCATAGGCCCTTATGATTAGCCATGCCCACGTCCAGATGATATTTCCCCAGATTAAATCCTAATCCATTGGCGAACGTGATGCCTTCCTCCCCGCCTATCGAGACTCCTCCCAGAATATCAAGCCAGGCCAAGACGCTGTATTCTGCTCCCCAGGATGCCCTCACCTTTTTGGAGACGCCCATGCCATGACCAAATCCTGTCGCCAAGTCCAGACCCCATAAAAGCTTTTTTCCCTGATGTGCCACGCCCAGTCGCATCAGCGCAGGCATGTTGGTCACAAAGGGGTCTATCTTCCGGGTGTAGGAGAGCTCGGTGATAAGGGAATCGGTGTCGAAATTCTCTGCCAGGAGTGAATCTACCCGAAACTGATATCCCTTCTCCTCGGTGTTTTTGTCCCATCTGATTCGATGCAAGAGATTGAAAAAGGATAGGCCGAAGGTCCAGGCGCGTTTGTATTTCATGGCAAGACCCAAGTCCAGCGCGTATCCCTTTCCCCCCTCCGCACACTTAACCGCGAAATCACCGTCTCCGTTTATTCCAGTCTCCAAAGTGACAAGCTTGCCTTGTGTTCTTTCCACGTTTTGATAGACTATGCCTCTGATTATCCTGATGTTTCCACCGCAGAAAAGTTCTTTTTCATTTTGCTTCCAGACCGACCTCCCGTAAGACAAACCCACGTCCCAAGAAGCACACGCCTCGCCATCTGCGTCTTCGATCAACAGTGTCTCGGAAAGCTCGTTTCCAAAAAACAGAAGTTCGATCGGGTCCTTGGGCAAAAGGAGATCGGATGATCCTTTGCCGGAGAAGGTCAGGGCGAAATTCCCCCAGGAAAAACCCAAAACCGAAATGTCGGCATCCAACTTCATATTGAATCCGTCCGGGGGGATTGAGTTTATGATGTCCTCCTTATCCTGGTCAGTCAGAAACTCTCCGTTGTATTTGGTGTAATCACCCCAGCGGAAGCTGTTATTGTTGACACTTGCTGCAACTGAAAACAAGCTTAGGGTTTTTTCCGACCCGGCGGAAAAGCCCAAGTTGGCAGGATTGAAAAAGACGGCCTCGGTTCCTTTTGAAGCCGCAGTATGAGCGCCAGCCATCGCCACGCTCCGCCCAGAGGCCAACGATTGGCTGCTAAAGAACAGGATGTATATCATCAGGATGAGAATGCATCTGCTTTTCATTTTCTGACTCGCCTTTTTTCCAGAGATGGGCGGTTTGCAAATCTAAGATTTCCTTGACCATTCTCGTTCGCCCACTAATCCTTCTTGTTTTTTACCTCGACCTCCAGGTAAGAGGTTATCTGAATGAAGTCGGTTGCCGAGGCCTTGATTATCTTCCCATCTGTTCCGGGGAATTCGAGCTTTCCCGCTATGTAATATGGTGAATTTCTGAATACCTGAAGCTGGTCATGGTTGACACTTATCGTGTCTTCAGATCTTCTGGAATCGATGACCGAACCATTCGGATCAAGCTCTCCCCCGGGGACAGTCACCGGACCTATGCCCAGATCCGGATTGGAGGCGACATCCTCCTGGTTTTTGCTTACAAAAATCAAGACGCTCGCATCCAAAGGGAGATGACTTTCGATCCTGAAGATCACCTTGCTGGAGTTAACCCGGTCTTCGATCAACGATTTCACGTCGTCATTTACTGTGTGAGAATCTTCGTCTATCTGGACACCGCAGGAGTCCAAGATCAGCTCCAAGGGCGAGGTGACCTCGATTTCTCCAAAGAAGAAATCTTCCTCGTTTACGGCACCGGAGGAAACACCGTCTCCGCAGATCACCTCTCCGGTAACGGTAAGCTGGTGTGGAACCGGGTCCAGGAGAGCGTCAAGGTCGTTCTCCTGGATGGTGGTTAAGACGGTGGCCCAGGGATCGCCAGCTTCTATGGCTCCAGAGAGTTCCAGCGTTTGTCCCTTTTCGCCCTGCAAGGTGACGGATAGGCTGGCAGGAAGATTCACCCCGTTGTGAATATTCAAGCTTAAGCCGGCGTTCTTGAGATGTGCATTCTCAAATCCCGATGGAAGATCGATGTCTCGCCGGATCTCACCGATATCGACTGCAGTGGGTTCAATAACACCAGCGATTTGACTGAAAGTGACTTCCGACAGAGAAACGGCTGCGGTGACCGAATCGGTGGAGGTGAAGGAGACCAGTTGATCGCCAGAATCGGTCGTTTGTATTTTTATCCGGGTACTGACGGAGTTTCCGGATAGAGGCCTAAAGGAATATCCTTCCAGGGGTAAATCCAGAATGGAGTGACCTCCGGCAGGAATGATCCCGTTTGCTTCCGGAATCCTGCCGTCCTTTTCAAGCTCAGGAAAATCAACTGTCACCTCCGCCAGAATGTTAGTGTGGTTGGACAAATTCAAGGACAGATGTCCAGTTCTGATCCTGGCGCTGTCAATCAGGTGACCGGAGGGAAGCACTATCTCCTCCTCTGTAATCAGGTCGAAGCCGGGAATCTGAGTTATTCCTTGAATCACCATCAGGCTGTCGATTGAGAAATCAACCGAGAAATATTTGTCCTCCAAAGAAGAGAGAAACCCGCCGGGAGTATGGGCATCTATCTGAATGGCAAGTTGGTTGGAAAAAGTTTTGTCTGTTATGGTCAACTCCAAAGCGATGGAGTCATTATCCTGAATCCCTCCCGGGATGACTGCGGTTTTGAGTATCTGCGACGAGGTTTCGTCGATTATGTTAAACCGTAACGAATCCAAGTCCAATCCCAAATGATTCGTTACAGTCAAAGTGATGTATCCCTCGTCAATGGTCACCTGATAAAAGGAAGTGAAGGTGTCCAAATCAGCATTGATAACCGCACTGCCGGGAGGAACCTCTCCCAGCTCGCCGGAGAAGAAATCAGTTACGGAAAAGATCATATGTCTCGATTCGGACGGGGTGATCTCTATTGTTCCCAGGGTTTCTTGGAAACTCTTCGTGACCGAATCGCAGGCCAGTTTTCCCAGAAGCCTTATGGTATCCAAATCCTCTTTCAGGTGGAAAAACAGATTCCCCGAGCTGTCGGCTTTCAGTGACGGCTCATCCATCTTTTCAATCAAAGTCACCATATCGTAGTTCTCGCTCACCAAGGGGATGGTCAACCTGGTATACCAGGTGGGTGCAGTCGGTGCCTTTAGGGAGCATTGTAGAAATAACAACAGTCCAAAAACGGGAGTCAGTCCTTTCCCCCAAAGAAACAAAGACGGCCAGCTACTTTTCTGTGAACGCTCCTTTTTCATTTCCCCTCAGTTTTGTAATGGCAACGTTTTTTT
>CAZPOP010000013.1:68764-75234 GCA_964588305.1 uncultured Ignavibacteria bacterium | reverse complement strand
GGATTAATCCAACATGTTATCGAGTGAATGCCAATTCGTCTATAGAAGGCCGTTAGCCAAGATAGCCTTGAAAAAGCTCTCTTTTTGAGAGCGGGCAGGTTTCCCAGTCCCCCGGGCAGGCGCACCGGCGAGCTTCTCCAGGCCCGCCCGATCGGGCAAATGGGTGAAAAAAGCCGGATTACAAAACCCCGGCTGTAAGCTGATCGGGCCACCTTCGGGGAGGGAGGGATGACCTAAAAACCACTTGAATCTTCTCTTGTGTCGCGTCTTGTGAGATCCTTCTGACTAATGTTATGATCATTCTTTTAAGTGAGGGCGAAGGTGGTGTCAAGAATTTTGTGTAAAATGTTATTTTGTTGTTCTAGGTATTGCTTTGTGTGGATTTTTTGTTATATTAACACGTTCATATGAGAAGGTAGATTGAGATTCTACCACTTCTTGGGAGATTTCTTGAACGGCGGAGGATTCTGATGCTTTCTACTACTAATTTCCGAAAGGGATTGAAGATAAAACTGGAAGGCGATATATACTACGTGGTCGATTTCCAACATGCTCGAACCGCCCAGAGAAGAGCTTTTGTGAGAACCAAGCTGAAGAACATAAAGACCGGTGCAGTTCTGGAGAAGACCTTTGCCGCGGGAGAAACGTTTGAAGAGCCCGATTTTGAGGAGAAGAAGATGCAATATCTTTACTTTGCGGACAAGGAATATCATTTCATGGACACCAAAACTTACGAACAGACAAGCTTAACCGAGGACCATCTGGGCGACTACAAGTGGTATCTGAAGGAGAACGCTGAATATAAGGTGATGTTCTTTGAAGGCCAGCCGGTGAACGTGGATCTTCCGGCTTCGGTGGTTTTGAAGATCGTCTCCACTGAGCCGGCGGTAAAAGGCGACTCGGTCACCAATATCACCAAAAGTGCCACCTTGGAGAGCGGTTTAGTGGTGAAAGTCCCTCTATTTGTGAATGAGGGAGAGTCTGTGAAGATAGACACTCGAACCAACGAATATATGGAGAGGGCTTAGAAACGACAGGCGACGGTCGGTGATGGATTAAGGCCAACCGGCAGTCTGCAGGTTGTTTCTTGATCTCGTGTAGATTAAGAAACAATAAACCGATAAGCTAACAAACTAACCATCTAACAATCGTCTTCTGCCTTGGTCAAGAAATCTGAATTCCTTGCGCGTCGTGTCTCGCCAAAAGGGCAACATTCCCCCTCCCCTCCAGGTTGGATTGGCACGGACGAATCGGGCAAGGGGGATTATTTCGGTCCCTTGGTTATCGGTGGAGTGTATGTGGACCCCCCGGTCAAAAAGCTCTTGCAGGGTCTGAAGGTCAGAGACAGCAAGAGAATCTCAGATAGCGTAATCAAGGAATTAGACTTTAGGATACGGTCGGCTTGTATCTATTCGGTGGTGGTGATCGGCCCGGAGAAATATAACCTTCTGTACCTGAAGATGAAGAACTTAAACCGGATGTTGGCTTGGGGCCACGCACGGGTGATAGAGAACATCCTGATGCGGGTCGACTGCTCCAGGGCTGTCTCCGATCAGTTTGGCAGTGAGCTTTTGATCAAGGATGCTCTTCTGGAGTCCGGCAGAAAAATAAAGCTGGAACAGATGCCCCATGCGGAAAAAGATCTGGCCGTGGCGGCCGCTTCCGTTTTGGCCAGGGCCGAATTCCTGCGAAGGATGGAGAGACTCTCCCAGGAATGTGGATTGGATCTTCCTAAAGGAGCCTCGTCCTTAGTGGATGAGGCGGCCAGGAAGATGGTGGCCAAATTAGGAAAGGATGCTCTAAACAGATTTGTCAAGTTGCATTTCAAAAACACCCTCAAATTGGGTGCAGGATGACGGAGTTGCCGCACATCGGCATTGTGTCCCGGGCAGTTTTGGGAGTATCTAGATGTTCAGATCAAATGTGAGCCTGAGGAGGATTCTCCGGAACAAGTTTCTGTGATGACATAAGTATGCTCACCGTGGGGGAAGATAATATGCATGCCAATTTAGTAGAGGAGATAAAAAAGGATCGCGTGTCCGGAGCATCTGAGATTTCTCGCAAGGCCTGCTCGGTCTTCGTCGTCTTCTCCCAGGGGGTCAAGGCCACATCCGGGGAGGAGTATTTCGATAAGCTGCTGAAATTGGGAGTCGAGTTGGTCCTGGCTCAACCCCATATGGCTTCGGTTTTCAACTTGGCCAATTCCATCTTGTATAATGCAGAGGAACTCCTGCCTACCCTCTCCACGGACGAGCTTCGTGAGTTCACCAAGGAAAAGGCGGAAGGGTTTTACCACAATTCCTTGAACTCTGTGCAAAGGATCGCCGAAAACGGAAAAGTCTTGATTAAGGATGGTTCAAAGGTCGTGACCCATAGCTCCTCGGGCTCGATATTGTCCATCTTGAAAGAAGCCAAGGAGGAGGGGAAGGAATTCGAGGTTATAGTCTGCGAATCCAGACCCATGTTTGAGGGCCGGCTTCTGGCGAAATTCTTGGGGAATGCGGCAATACCGGTGACTTTGATAACGGATGCGGCCCTGGGTGTTTTTGCCCAGGAGGCGGCTTTGTTCCTGGTGGGAGCCGATTCTATCTCAGAGGCCACCTTCGTTAATAAGGTGGGAACCAAGTATGTTTGCCTCCTTTCCAAGGAACATGATATCCCCCTTTACCTCGCCTGTGAGAGAAGCAAATTCATTTCCAGCGGATGGCGGCTCGAACCAATGGTGTCGGGTGACCCCGAACAGGTTTTGGATTCTGAGCTTCTGAACGTGAAGGTGGAAAATCCATGTTTTGAAGAGATCCCCCTTTCTTACTGTCAGGAGGTGATCACCAATGAGGGGTTTCTTTCACCCCGGGATATTCCCAATTGCATCCGAAAAACACGATTGTGTGAAAAACTGATGGAGGGGATAAGAAGCTCTGTTACCACCATGGCCTGACAGAAAGACGACGTCGGGTCTTTTAAAAAAAATGCAAAATTCAAAGATCAAAACGCAAGACTACGGTCAAAGACCTGAAGTTTCTTGATTCTTAAACGGCCTTAATCCCAGTCGGTTAAAAGACAGGCAGTCCCGGTGCAACGAAGTTTTGGGGGACAGAGCTTTTCGGCCTTTGGCCTGTGGTTTTTCGTTCTTTTGTTGAGAAGCGAAACCCAGAGGGATATTCGACATGGAGAGAGATAAAAACAAGTTCAGAGTTCTATTCGTCTGCACGGGCAACAGCTGCCGCAGCCCCATGGCGGAAGGCATCCTGAAAAAGATGCTGCAAGAAAACGAAGTTGACAATTTCGAGGTCAGTTCAGTCGGCATTTCGACCCTTAGTGGAGTTCCTGCCACTATATTCGCCATGGAAGTCTGTAAGACACGTAACGTGGATCTAAGCCAACACAGATCACGGCAACTGAGTAAACGGATTCTGAAAAAGGCAGACTTAATTTTGGCCATGTCGGATGAACATTTAGAGTACGTCGGGAGAATCGACAAGAGTGCACTGGATAGGGCTCACCTTCTCAAAGCCTTTTCTCCTTCAAGTCACAAAATTCGGGAAGCCCCCCCTTCATCAAATAAAGATGAAGGCCCTGGCGTCCTGTATATCAAGGATCCGATCGGGGGGAGCATTGATGATTATAATCGGTGCTTCATGGAGCTGGAAGAAGAAATAGGAAGAGTATTCCAGGAGTTAATCAGTCTGGCCGGGTGAGAAGAATCTGAAAAAGCATTCCTGATGTCGTCGATGAAACACGAAATCTCGTATCCGATCTCATTAGAAACCATCCTATTTCTAATCATCTTGACAGCTTCGTTTCTCTTGTGTGATAAACCGGCACAAGGTTCAGATGAAGGCCGGGTTTTGGCGGAGTCAACAGCCGACAGCAAGACTTCTTCCGATTCAGGCAAAGCGGCTTCGGACACGCTGGCTGAAGGTGGAATTGAGATTCCACCAGAGCCACCCAAGAGAGAGACAAAGTTGTCCCAGCTCAAGAAGGAGAAGTTGAAGAGGGTCGTCACCAATCAGGCCTTTGGTGTCGGGGAGAGGCTTGAATTCTCCGTAGGATACGGGATAATCAAAGCGGGCACAGCAGTCATGGAGATACCTGAGATCGTGAGATTCAACGGACGGAAATGCTATCATGTCGTCTCCACCGCCAAATCGAACAAGTTCTTTTCGGCCTTCTTCAAAGTGGATGACCGGGTGGAATCCTTTATGGACGTTCACGAGCTCTATTCTCATCGTTACGATAAACACCTGAGGGAAGGGAAATTCAAGGCAGACGTCTCCATGATCTTTGACCAGGAAAATCACCTGGCCCTTTACAACGACGGTCAGGACACATTTTCGGTGCCGGAATACGTTCAGGACGTTCTCTCAGCGTTTTATTACGTAAGAACTCAAGATCTCAAAGTGGGACGGTCCGTTTCTGTTGATAATCATACTGATAAGAAGAATTATCCTCTCGAGGTGAAGGTACTGAGAAAAGAGAAGATAGAGGTACCTGCCGGGACCTTCGATTGTGTGGTGGTGGAGCCCATACTGAAGGCGTCCGGGATTTTCAAGCACAAAGGGAAGTTGACCGTGTGGCTGACCGATGACGAGGTGAGAATGCCTGTTTTGATGAAAAGCAAGGTGGTGATCGGGTCCATCTCCACGGAATTGACAGGTTACAAGTTGGGCGAAGTGGGTAAGCACTAAGTTCTTAATCTTTTGGCAGATCAATCGAAAGCGTGGCCATGAAAGAGTACCGCAGGATGGATTTAAAAAAGCTGAGAACATATTCGATAAAGAAACGACCCAGTAAGACCCAGATTAAGAATCTTGGGAAGCCTCTGGGCTATGAAGATGATGTTTTGGATTTCCTGGAGAATCTCCCAAAATGCTTGAGAGCCGATGATTTCAAGAGATTATTGAATTCTTTGGTCAAAGCTAAACGGACTGGAAAGCCGATCATCTTCATGTTTGGTGCTCACGTGATTAAATGCGGGCTTTCTCCGGTATTGATCGACCTGATGCGGAATGGTTTTATCTCCCTTCTGGCGACCAACGGAGCCGGGGCGATTCACGACCTTGAGATCGCATGGTGGGGAAAGACCTCCGAGGAGGTGGAAAGAAGCATCCAAGATGGGTCCTTCGGCATGGCCAAAGAGACAGCAGAGATTTTCAATCAGATTTCCGCCTTCGCTCAAAAAGAGAATATCGGTCTGGGAGAGGCTATCGGCAAAAGAATTTGGGAACTCAAGGCCAAATACCGAAAACATAGTCTTCTGGCAAATGCCTTTAAATTGAGAATTCCCCTGACCGTGCATGTGGCTTTTGGAACCGACATCGTGCATCAGCATCCGAATTTTGATCCCTCGTCCACAGGAGCGGCAACACACGCTGATTTCAGGATATTGGCCGATCAAGTATCTAAATTGAATAATGGGGGAGTGGTTCTGCATTTCGGGTCAGCCGTAATTTTGCCTGAAGTCTTCTTAAAAGCACTTTCTGTGGCTCGAAACATAAAAGGGCGAGTCGGAAATTTCGCTACCGCTAATTTCGATATGATTCAGCATTACCGCCCCAACCTCAACGTGGTCTCAAGACCTACCCAAAAAACGGGGCAGGGATTTTCCTTCAGCGGGCATCATGAGATCATGCTTCCCCTGTTGGCTTGGGCGCTGAAGGCAATGGGTCAACACCTTCAACGGATTCATCCTGCCCTTCGGTCCTGAGACCTCAGGGTCGAAGGAAACGGATTCACCGTGAACGGATTAAACAGATTAAACGGATAACAGCATGAGGCGATGAGAATCAAAAGGAGAGCAAGGATTGCGCTTGCATTTCCTCACCCTAACCTTTCCCCTAAGGGTGTACCGTATGGTACACTGCCGAGGGAGAGGAAACCTAATAAATTGGTTAACGAAGATAATTAGCCTGCTATAACGAAATCTTAAGAGGATAAGACATGGCAGAGATGGTTGAATGTGTTCCTGAATTCTCAGAGTTTTATGTAGGGACGGGGCTGGTCCCTGTCCTGATTTAGTCGAGGACAGCCACGAGGGCTGTCCCTACGAAAATCTTTTGGGAAGGACAAAAAATGGCAAAGATTGTGGAGTGTGTTCCCAACTTCTCGGAGGGAAGAAGACCGGAGGTCATCGAGGCAATCACAAACGAGATCAAATCGGTGCCGGGAGTACTTCTCTTAGACAAGGAGATGGATGCCGATCACAACCGGGCCGTGGTCACCTTTGTGGGTGGTCTGGAAGAGGTTAAGCTTGCGGCTTTCAAAGCCATCTCCAAAGCCACCGAGCTGATCGACATCAACAAACACACGGGCGAGCATCCCCGCATGGGGGCAACCGACGTGGTTCCGTTTATTCCCATCTCGGGAGTGACCACGCAGGACTGCGTGGTACTGGCGGAGCAGTTGGCCAAAGAGGTGGCGGAAAAACTTCAGATTCCCATTTATCTTTATGAAAACGCTGCCAAAAGACC
>CAZPOP010000013.1:0-68664 GCA_964588305.1 uncultured Ignavibacteria bacterium | reverse complement strand
ACCCCGATCTTCCGCGTTTTTGAGATGATAAAGGCGGAAGCCGAAAGATATGGGGTTCCCATAATCTCAAGCGAGATCGTGGGCTTGACTCCCCAGGACGCACTCTTAGACGTTGCCGACTATTATCTCAAGCTGGAGAACTTCAAAAAGGAACAGGTGTTAGAGAGCAAGCTGATGACCTTTGCGGGAGGAGAAAAAGAAGGTTTGGAGGGATTCATCGACCAGGTGGCCTCATCTTCACCAGCACCGGGAGGGGGGAGCGTATCGGCTGCGGCTGGAGCCTTAGCATCAGCGCTGTCTTCCATGGTATGCCGACTGACCATAGGAAAGAAGAGATTCAAAGATGTTCAAGACGAGTTAAAACAGGTTCTGGAAAAAGCGGAAACCATCCGAAAGCAGATGCAGGAGTTTATAATCAAAGATGCGGAGAGTTTCGACAGAGTCATGGATGCTTTCAAGCTTCCCAAATATACCGACGAGGAGAAGAAGAAACGGGACGAAGCAGTTGAAGAGGCAACCAAGGGAGCCATCGGTGTTCCGTTTCAGGTCATGGAAAAGGCTTTGGAGGCGTTGGGAATAATAAGGGTGGTGGTGGAAAAAGGTAATCCAAATATGATCTCGGATGCAGGCGTATCGTCACTGATGGCAAGAGCTGCGGCGGAAGGGGCTTATTTAAACGTGAGGATAAATCTCAATTCCATTCAAGATCAGGATTTTGTGGCCAGCCACCGACAAAAGGCAGAGAATCTTAAGCGAGAGGTTTTGGGTCTGGCAGGCGAGATCGAAAAAGTGGTTGAAGAAAAGCTGGAGCAACCCGGGTAGGCCGAATGCAAAAAAAGTGGATCGATTTACACATACATACGAACGCTTCGGATGGCCTGCTAAGCCCTGAAGAGGTCGTAAAGATCGCCAAGGAGTGCCGGCTTTCTGCCATGTCCATCACTGACCATGATGCCATCGGCGGTTTCGTGGAAGCTAAAGAGAAAGCTTTGGAGTTGGGAATTGAGTTGGTGTCCGGCGTAGAGCTTTCCGTGGCTTACAAAGGAGACGATTTTCACCTTTTGGCCTATCTCATCGATTATGAGAATCCGGAATTTCAGAAGAAGATCAATAGCTTCAGGGACGAAAGGTTTGTGCGCGGGGAGAAGATGGTCGAAAAACTGAACGAGCTGGGAATAGACTTGAGATTGGATACGGTGAAAGCCATTGCGGGAGATGGCTCGGTGGGCAGGCCTCATCTGGCGGACGCTTTGCTCAAGGAGGAATTTGTGCATACCTACGACGAGGCTTTCGCCAGATATCTGGGCTACCATGCCCCGGCATACGTAGCCAAGACATACTTAGCCCCCCAGGAGGCCATCGATCTGATTCATCTGGTGCGGGGAGTGGCGGTCTTCGCCCACCCGGGAACCTCCAGGTCACAACAGGCCATCTATGATTTTGTGGAGATGGGTCTGGACGGAATCGAGGCCTACCATTCCCAACACGATCGAAACGCGACCACGCATTATATAAATTTGGCCAAGAAACTGGGTTTGATTTACACCGGTGGCTCCGACTGTCACGGGAGAAGAAAGGGAAAGATATTGATCGGTACGGTGAAGGTTCCTTACCGATGTCTGGAGATGTTGAAAAAGGTGAAGGAAGAAAACTACTGAGAGTAATGATTGATGACGGATGACGAATAACTAACAAAAGACGACAGACGACCATCCACGGCGCCCTGATCACTGGTTCTATCTGTTCGGTCTGTTGAGGAATTATCGTAGGGCAGCCAAACTTGTTCCGCGCGTCGGCTTTGAAGCTATTCAAAAGGAGTGAGATGATGAAGAGGATTCTCTTCTTAGCCTTTTTTCTCCTCATTTATCAAAATGCTCAGGCGGAAGATTCTGGGCTGAGTGAGGCCTACGAGAACGAAATTGTCGAAAGGGTGAGGAGTGTTTTTGAGGCAAAGGAGATTGAGGAAGAAGTAGAAAGACCGGTTTGCGCCACGCCCCTATTTATGGAGATAAGACATAACTGGGACAAATTCTCCGCCAAAACTGAAGCAATGCTGGAGTCGTACACCCAAAGACCAACTTATGAGTTTGAAGAACATACATACGACACCCCAGAGGGGCATTTTAGGATTCATTACGTTACTCAGGGAGATGATGCGGTGCTCAGTGAAGGTTGGTTGGACACGTGTGGCCAGGTGTTGGATCATGTTTGGGAGACTGAAATCGAGTCTTTGGGCTATGCCCAGCCTCCAGACGACGGCTGGTATCCTGACACACTTGAGAACGGAGGAGACGGCAAATATGACGTCTATTTGCTTGACCTGTCGCACCAGTACTTAGGATACACCGCTGGAGAGCGTTTCGTTTCTCTGCCATCAGGGTCGGCGACCAGCTACATCGTTTTGGACAATGACTATGTCGGTTATCTTTCGATACACACTCGACTGGAGTGGTTACAGGTCACATTTGCTCACGAGTTTTTTCACGCTATCCACATGGGTTATGATGCCACGGAGTACGAAATCGAGAATGAGGACATCAAGCCCTATTGGATGGAGATATCCGCCGTTTGGATGGAAGAGATGGTATATGATGATGTGAATGACTATCTGGGTTATCTGGATGCTTTCTTCGACGAGCCCTGGCTTTCTCTCAAAACCTTCAGAACTGGATTGGACTTCCATCCTTACGGTAGTTGTGTCTGGGCCATGTTTTTGTCGGAGAGATTTGATACCTCCATAATAAAAGTCATCTGGGAGAAATGTGCCGAAGTCCCGGGAAACAACGTGTTTGACCCGCCCTCTGCAGAAGGCAAGTCCGCCACAGATCAAGGCTTGGAGGGTTGGGGAGCCGACTTCGGGGAGGTGTTCAGGGAGTTCACCGTATGGAACTATTTCACCGGGGCAAGAAAGATACAAGGTCGATTTTATGAAGAAGGAAGGTTTTTTCCTTCAGTGGGAGTTCATCCCCTTCAGCGCCACAGTGAGTATCCGGTTCCCACTACCCATCCCCCACGGCTGCCTGAGAATTTGGCTTCTAATTATGCAGTTTTTACACCTGCCGCCGTGGACACGGGGGGGTTGGAGATCGACTTCGATGGACAGGATGACGGAGATTGGAGATTGTCGGTGGTCGGTTTTATTGACACCCTCTCTTACAACTTGATCTTTAGCCCAGACTTGGACAGCCTACAAAAGGGGAAACCCCAGATTCACAGATGGTTCGAGTACCAAGAAATAGTCCTAATTCCTGCGGTTACCACCATAGCCGCGGGGGCTTACGATTATTCATATTCTGCTGCTCACGACAGTTCACTTAATGAAGAACAATCAGTTCCTCCGGTGATCACAATATCAGGTCGTTTGAAGAAGACGGCCTTTGTGGATGAGATTCTGTCCTTTAGCGTCACAGTTAGCGATCCGAACTACATGGACACCCTAACCGTAGTAAAAACCGGAGTCGGGAATTTCGAATGCCCTGTCGGCACTTCCCCGGTGATTGGCACTTTTACCTGGACCGCTACTGCAGATGACCTGGATTCCACTTATACGATTGTTTTCAGTGCAGATGATGGTCACGGTGGGACTGGTGAAGCATCAGTACAAATAACAGTGGAGACAAAACCGCATCGGGACGACATTGGCCAGAATTTCCCTAATCCTTTTGTGGTAAGTGAGCATGATTCTACGTTTTTTCCGTTTGAACTTTCGTCTAGCACCAATGTCGAGATTTGGATTTTCAACCTGGCCGGAGAACTGGTCAAGAAACTCTCCGGGGAATATGGATATGGACATTGGGGAGTAGATGAAAAGGATCAACTCCTCTTTTGGGATGGTAAGAACGAGGACGGTGAATACGTCGGTTCGGGAATCTACCTGTATCGGGTGGAGACCAAGAATATTACAGTGATCAAGAAGATGGCGGTGATCAGATGAGCTTCTCGGTGAGGAAGCTCTCCCTGATGGGTGTTTTGATCGCCTTAGCCATAGTTTTGAAGCTCCCCATACTTTCTGTCCCCAACGTTGAGTTTCTGACCTTCGTGATTTTTTCCTCGGGTTATCTTTTGGGCACAGTTGAGGGGTTGCTGGTGGGGGTGATCTCCATGTCCCTTTATACCAGCGTAATAACACCTTATGGACTGCCTCCCCTACCCATAGCCTTTGCTCAAGTTTTTTCCATGGCTTTGATCGGTCTTTCCGGAGGTCTGTACCGTGCGGTTCATACCAGAGGTCTCGCTTCTAATCTCCATCTGGTCCGTCTTGATAAGAGACCATCCCCCTTCAAAGGTTTTAGATTCTTGACCATGGGGCTCTTTGGTCTGGGCTTGACTTTGATTTATGATCTGCTCACCAACCTGGCTACTGCTTACGTAATGGGACAATTCTGGCCAGTGATGATCGCTGCAATTCCCTTTGCTCTGATTCACATCCTTTCCAATGTTGCCATCTTTGTGATTCTGACGCCGGTCCTATTGAAATTATCCACAATGCTGAGAATGCAAGAAGAATTCCCGAGTTACAACACAATCCGCTCTAGTCAGCCTTAAGATTCTCACTAGACACGTGAAAATGGAGCGCGAATCTTTTGGGGTTTGTTGAAAAAGTGGATTTTGGAGTGTCCAAATGGACGATTCTTTTTGAGATTTAGGTTTGCTTTTTTCCCGATTACTTAGTTCTTGAAAAAAACCGCCCAGATGGGCACTCCGATTCGGGATTTTTCAACAGGCCTAGAAGCCAACACGCCGGAATCCCTTATTGCAGAAACCCTTTCTGCCCCTGGAAAATTTAACTTGACTTTTTTCTATACCTTGTTATTCTTTTCACAAGCTCTTTTGGGAGAGAAGACATGTTTGAGGCTTATTTCCCTATTTTCGTGTTGATCTTTTTGGTGACCGGGGTTGCCATTCTGATTCTGGCACTGTCTTATCTGTTTGGCAGAAGAGTCCCCACCAAACAGAAGCTTTCCCCTTACGAATGCGGTGTTGACCCAATCGGGGATGCTCGAGGTAGATTTTCCGTAAAATTCTATTTGATCGCCATTCTATTCATCATTTTTGACATAGAGGTAGTTTTCTTGTATCCCTGGGCGGTCATCTATAGGAAACTTGAGCTCTTTGGTTTGATCGAGATGGGGGTTTTTCTTCTGATAGTTTTGGTTGGGTATTTCTATATGATCAAAAAAGGTGCCCTGAAGTGGGAATAGATAGAGTAGAGAGTAAAGAGCAAAGAGAAAACAGAAAAGAGAAAACAGAAAAGAGAAAACAGAATCTTTTGGGGATAGGATGTAAATGGGGTTAGAGGAACATTTAGGCAACGGAATCCTTTTTACCACTTTGGAAAAGGCGGTCAACTGGGCCAGAAAATCGTCGGTCTGGCCTTTGGGATTCGGTTTGGCCTGCTGTGCCATCGAGATGATCTGCGCTTTTGCCTCCCGGTTCGATCTGGCCAGGTTTGGCATGGAGGTAACCAGAGCATCACCCAGACAGGCTGATCTTATGATCGTGGCCGGCAGGGTGTCCACCAAGATGGCTCCCACCGTAAGGCGGCTTTATGAGCAAATGCCGGAGCCCAAATGGGTGATCGCCATGGGCGCATGCGCCTCCACCGGGGGCGTATTTAACAATTATGCCATTGTACAGGGCGTGGACAAGATCGTGCCGGTAGACATTTACATTCCGGGCTGCCCCCCTCGTCCGGAACAGCTGATTGAGGGCATAATGAAATTGCACAAGAAGATCGAGAAGGAATCGCTTAAAAAGAAAAAAGACCTATGATTTTTGGTTCTTCTCCAATTTAGTTGTCGTAATCTCTGATACGGTGATAAGAGGAGGTGTCTTTCTAACTTGAGTGGCATGACATCCTGAAAACTCACCCCCTATCCCCCTCTCTTATTAAGAGAGGGGGAATGAAAGGGGTGAGTTCTCTGAAGCAGATCCGCCTATACCGAAGGCAACTCTTTTGGAGAAAAACCTGATTTCGAATCTGTGGATTTGGAATGAATGAGATAATCTTAAAGAACTTAAAAGAGAAATTTACTGACTCAATCGTGGAAGTGGGGGAGTTCAGGCACGAACTCACCATTGTTGTGAGAAAAGACGACATCGTCCCGATATGCCAATTCCTGAGAGACGATCCTGAACTCCGTTTTAACTTCCTTTCCGATCTTTGCGGAGTAGATTATCCGGAAAGAAAGCCCAGATTCGACGTAGTCTACAACCTCTATTCTATCTCCAAGAATCATCGGGTCAGATTTAAGGTCAGAGTCGATGATGGTGAGAACGTCCCTTCGGTGACGCCTGTATGGGGCACTGCCAACTGGCACGAAAGGGAAGTATTCGACATGTTTGGAATAAAATTCGACGGGCATCCCGACTTAAGAAGAATCCTGATGTCCGAAGATTGGGAAGGGCATCCTTTGAGAAAGGATTTTCCTCTGACCAAAGAAGAGGTGATGTTCAATTATAACAAAGACAGACCACCCCGGACGGTAAAATAAGGTTAAAGGTTTTAGGTGAAAGGTGATAGGTCAAAAAAGTCGCTCAGCCAAGCCTTCATGTTTTGGTGAAGGTTGGCATGGAAGAGAAAATGCAATCTGAAACTGATACTCCTAAGAAGATAGAGAAGCCAGAGACGGAGACCATGATTTTGAACATGGGCCCTCAGCATCCGTCGACTCACGGGGTCTTAAGGGTTGTCCTGGAGTTGGATGGCGAGACGGTGGTGAAGGCCACACCTGATATCGGCTATTTGCACACCGGAATTGAGAAGACCATGGAGAGCAAGACCTATAACCAGGTAATCCCCTTGACCGACAGGATGGATTACGTGGCTTCGCTTTCCAACAATCTAGCCTACCTTCTGGCGGTGGAGAAGCTTTTGGACATTCAGGTTCCTCCCAAAGCCCAGTTTATCAGGGTGATCCTAACCGAGCTGACCCGAATAGCCAGCCACCTGGTCTGGGTTGGATCGCACGCGCACGATATCGGGGCGATGAGCGTGCTTCTGTACGCGTTCAGGGAAAGGGAAGCACTCCTGGACATATTTGAATTGGTCTCCGGGCAGAGGATGATGACTTCATATTTTAGGGTCGGGGGACTGGCAAAGGATATCCCAGAGGGGTTTGACTCAAGAGTGAGGGAAGTCCTAAAGACTTTTCCTGACAAGATCAACGATTATGAGAATCTTCTGACCAAAAACAGAATCTGGCTCAATCGAACCGTGGGAGTGGGAGCGATTTCTGCCAAAGACGCCATCGATTCAGGGGTCTCTGGCCCAATATTAAGGGCGTGCGGGGTTGAGTGGGATATCAGAAAATCGAATCCGTATTCCGGTTATGATGAATTCGCATTCGACATACCCACCCGGAAAAACGGAGACGTTTATGACAGGTATTTGGTGCGCGTAGAGGAGATGAGACAAAGCCTACGGATAGTCCGGCAGGCTCTGGACGGGATTCCCGAAGGCGATTTCGTCGAAAGGGTTCCGGGTGTGGTGCTTCCTCCTAAAGAGGAGGTGCTGTCAAACATCGAGGCACTGATCTTTCAATTCAAATTGGTGGTGGAGGGTTTCTGTCCACCAAAAGGAGAGGTTTATCATTCCATAGAATCGCCCAAAGGTGAACTGGGATACTATATAGTCTCGGATGGGACAAACAAACCCTACCGGGTGAAGGTCAGACCACCATGTTTCGTCAATCTGAGCGCATTGACCAAGATGATCGAAGGAAGGTTAATTGCGGACGTGGTGGCCGTGATCGGAAGCATAGACATCGTGTTAGGAGAGATTGATAGGTAGGATTTAGTTCGAAGGTTAGAAAGTTCAAAGGTTCGAAAGTTCGAAGGTTCAAAAGATGCTCTCGGAGACGACACAAAAGAAAATAGCTGAGCTTAGGGATCGATATCCGGAAAAGAAGACGGCCATTTTGCCGGCGATGCACGTGGTTCTGAACGAAGTAGGATACTACAATCAGGATATCTTAAGGCAGATTGCCGGTTTGCTGGAACTAAGTGAGATGGAGGTTTCCGAAACGGTCTCCTTCTATACCTATTTCCCCAGGGAGGGGGTGGGGAAATATCATATTCAGGTGTGCACCAATCTGTCCTGCAGCTTGTTAGGTGCGGACCAATTGGTCGACTATCTGGAAGACAGTTTAAAGATAAAAGCCGGGGAGACGACGCCGGATGGGTTGTTCACCCTCTCCACGGTGGAGTGTCTGGGCTCGTGCGGTAGCGCTCCGGTGATGCAGGTGAACCAGACCTATTACGAGAATTTGACCAAAGCGAAAGTCGATCAGATTTTGAAGGATTTGAAGAAAGGTAAATAATCTGGAGTGTCAAGCTTCAGCTTGACCTGCAAAAGCTTGGGATATTACAGGATTCTTTGAGTCCACCTGAAGGTGGACACTCCAGTCTTTCGTTTTTGAGCATCAACGAGAAACTGATGGAAAAGATTCTCTTTAGAAACATAGATGTTCCCGACCAATATAAGATTGACACCTACATCACAAACGGTGGCTACCGTGCTTTGCCCAAAGCATTGAAAGAGTATTCGCCGGACGAGTTGATTGAGATGGTGAAAAAATCGGGCTTGAGGGGAAGGGGGGGAGCCGGATTTCCTGCGGGTCTAAAATGGAGCTTCGTGCCCAAAGATTCACCCAAGCCCAGATTCCTTTTGTGCAATGCAGATGAAGGTGAGCCGGGAACTTTTAAGGATCGCTGGCTGATTGAGAAAGACCCGCACCAGCTCATCGAAGGGATAATCATATCATCCTATGCCATCGGAGCACATCGAGCTTTCATCTACATCCGCGGCGAGTTTGCCTTCGGGGCGGAAAGATTACAGAGTGCTATAGACGAGGCTTATCAAAAAGGATATTTAGGGAAGAATATTTTGGGATCGGGTTTTGATCTGGATTTGGACGTGTACCGAGGTGGGGGAGCGTACATCTGCGGAGAGGAGACCTCCTTGATGGAATCGGTAGAGGGAAACAGGGGAAATCCCAGATTGAAGCCGCCTTTTCCTGCTTCGGTGGGAGTATACAAGAATCCCACAGTGATCAACAACGTGGAGACGTTATCGAACGTCCCTCATATTGTCTTAAACGGAGCGGACTGGTATGCCAAGATCGGCATGCCCAAAAGCACCGGCACGAAGATATTCTCCTTATCCGGTCATGTGAATAAACCTGGCAACTATGAGCTTCCCATGGGAACTCCTCTAAGAGAGCTGATTTACGATCACGGTGGCGGGATGAAAGATGATCGAGACTTAAAAGCAATCATTCCGGGAGGAGTTTCCACACCTGTTTTGACCTCGCAGTCATTGGACGTTAAGATGGATTTTGAATCCCTGTTCGAAGCCGGGTCGCTTTTGGGATCGGGGGCCGTGATCGTAATGGATGAGACCACCTGCATGGTCAAGGTGGCTTACCGATTGTCCAAATTCTATGAACATGAGTCATGCGGCAAATGTGTCCCCTGTAGGGAAGGAACCAGATGGATCAGGATGATTATGGAAAGGATTGAGAATGGGAGGGGAAGGGAAGAGGATATCGATCTTCTGTTGGACGTATGCACCAATATAGCCGGCAAAACGGTATGTCCGATGGGGGATGCGGCGGTGGTTCCCATCATGAGCACCATCGAGAAGTTTAGAGATGAATATGAGTATCACATAGAAAACAAGAAATGCATGGTGGATTTGGGGGCAAGGTTTCTTTAGAATCGGTCAACGGATGGAACGGATTCATCCTGATCCCGCCTTTGGCGGGAGAACGGATTAAACGAGTATGGTAAACCTAACCATAGATGGAAAAAAGGTAACGGTCGAGGAGGGAACCACAATCCTCAAGGCGGCTGAGAAGGTGGGAATCGAGATTCCTACTTTTTGCTGGCACGACAAACTGGAGCCGGTAGGAGCTTGCCGGATGTGTCTGGTGGAGGTGGAAAAGATGCCTAAGCTGCAGATTGCCTGTGCCACCGCTGTCTCTGAGGGAATGGTGGTTAAAACCGATACCCCCGCTGTGATCAAGGCAAGAAAGGGAGTGCTGGAGTTTTTGTTGATCAATCACCCGCTGGATTGTCCTACCTGTGACAAGGGAGGAGAGTGCGACCTTCAGAATTTCGTTTTCAAGTATGGTTCGGATAAAAACAGATTTGCCGAGGAGAAAAGAAGATTCACCGCGGATCCCAAATCCAAGTTCGATGATCTTGCCGTCGGCCGCCAGATAATAAGAAACATGAATCGCTGCATTTTGTGCAGAAAGTGTGTTCGCTTTATAAGAGAGATTGCGGGAGAAACCGATCTGGGCACCTTCCGCCGGGGAGCAAAGTCGGAGATCGGTGTGCTGCCTGAGATTCCCGTGGATAACCCATATTCCGGAAACGTGGTGGAGATTTGTCCGGTTGGAGCTTTGACCTCCAAGTCTTTCAGATATAAGACCAGAGTCTGGCAGACGGAGAAAACCCCGAGCATCTGCCCTCATTGCGCAGATGGCTGCAACATAACCTTGTGGACCAAAGATGACCGAGTCTATCGGATCGGCTCCAGAAGAAACGATCCAGTGGACGAGGGGTTTTTGTGCGACAAGGGCCGATTCGGATTTGAGTTCGTGAATGCCCCGGAAAGATTGACAGGTCCCTTGGTGAAGAGAAATGGGAAACTCGTTTCTTGTGATTGGGATGAAGCCTTGGATTTGGTAGCAGGCAAATTTAGGTCCGTGAAGGAAAAATTCGGCGCTGATTCTTTCGCCGGAATTGGGTCGTCTAGATTAACCAACGAGGATAATTACATTTTCCAAAAATTCTTCAGGGTAGTTTTGGGCACCAACAACGTGGATCATCGAGTTGATTCGAAAAATCCATTGCCCAGCCCCGATCCTTCCGATCCCAGGCGAATCTATACCATGACCAATTCCATCTCCGAAATCGAGAAGGCAAAGCTGATTTTGGTCTTCGGCTGCGATTTAGAAAAGGAACATCCCATAATGAACCTGAGGGTGATGAAATCTGTCCGGAAAGGGAAGGTTTTGGTTTCCGTGAATCCGGTCAAGACGAGACTGAGCAGATTCGCTAAAGATGAGGTGATTTACAGGAAGGGAACGGAGGCAGCCTTACTGAACGGTTTGGCAAGAGAGACCATAGAACAAGGTCTTGTGGATTCGAATCAGATCAGAGCTTCCCAAGAGAAGTTCGATGTGTTGAGGAAATCGGTATCGTCATATGATGTGGACAAAGTTTCTCGGATGACCGGAATTTCTCCGGGCAAGGTGAAGAGCCTGGCGAATTCTCTTGCCAGGGCAGAAAGCGCTATCGTTTTGTTGGGCAAAGAAATCATTTCTCATCCTCAAAACAAGGAGATCATTGATTCTCTTTGTAGTCTGATTCTTCTAACCGGCCATTGGGGAAAAGAGGGTTGTGGAGTTAGTCTTTTGTGGCAGGATTGCAATTCTCAGGGCGCCCTAGATTGCGGTCTCCTGCCCGACAGATTGCCTGGATTTGTCCATATTTCGGATGAATCCGGGAGAAGGAAAATTGAGGAGGTCTGGAAGGTCAAACTGCCGGACAAACCGGGACTGGATTTCAACCATATGTTAAGAGAAAGTCATGAAAACAGAATAAAGGCTCTTTACATAATGGGGGAAGATCCTTTGGCGAAGTACCCGGACAGAGATTACGCGGAGTCTGCCTTAAGGAAGGTCGATTTTCTGGTGGTGCAAGGCATTTCGATGACCGAGACGGCCCGACTGGCGGATGTGGTTCTGCCGGGAGCATCCTTTGCCGAAAAGGACGGAACCTTTACCAATGCGGAAAGAAGAGTGCAGAGGTTGAAAAAGGCATTTGATCCTTTGGGAAATTCCAAGGTTGACTGGGAGATCCTCTGTCTTCTGGCACAGCTTATGGGCTATGAATTTGCCTACCCTTCAGCTGAAGATATCTTCGATGAGATAGCCGGCGTTTCACCCCTTTACAAAAGCATGACCTTCGAGAAGATTGGTGACGTTGGAATTCGATGGGAACTTCGGAAGGCAGATCTGTAATTTGGGAAAAAGGTTGAGAATCTTAGTGCTTACTCTTTGATTGAGCAGAAGAGAAACCTATGTTAGCATTCATCATCATATCGGTAATTAAGATTCTGGTCGTCTTCGTGGCTTTTCTTCTCATGATCGCTTACCTGACCTGGCTGGAGCGGAAGCTTTTGGGTCATTTTCAGGTGAGACTGGGGCCCATGCGGGTCGGGCCTCACGGGCTCCTGCAGCCTTTTGCCGACGGAATAAAACTTTTGTTCAAAGAAGATCTGATGCCAAATCACGTCAGCAAGTTCATATACAATCTGGCGCCGCTTCTGGTCTTCATCCCGGCCCTGATAATCATGGCGGTTATACCGTTCGGAGACCGGATAACAATCTTTGGACAGAGCATCGATCTGGTGATCTCCGATTTCAATATGGGTATTCTATACATCTTTGCGGTGACTTCCCTGGGCGTGTACGGGCTTGTCTTGGCTGGCTGGTCTTCCAATAACAAGTATTCGCTTCTGGGAGGACTCAGATCCTCCGCCCAGATGATAAGCTATGAGGTCTCGCTGGCGCTCTCTGTGATCGGGGTTTTGATGATGACAGGATCCTTGAGCCTGGTAGACATAGTGGGAGCGCAGGATAAGTTTTACAACTGGTTCATACTTCGGCAGCCCCTTGGGTTCCTTTTGTATCTGGTGTGTGCCATAGCGGAGACCAACCGGACGCCGTTTGATCTGCCGGAGGCGGAAAATGAGTTGGTGGCAGGGTTTTACACCGAGTATTCTTCGATGAAGTTTTCCATGTTCTTTTTGGGAGAGTACGGCAGCATGATCAACGTGGGCGCGGTGGCCACCACCCTTTTCTTAGGTGGATGGCACGGACCGTTCCTGCCTTCGGTGGTGTGGTTCTTGATAAAAGTCTGCGCCTTTCTCTTCTTCTTTGTCTGGATAAGAGCAACGCTCCCGCGATTCAGGTACGACCAGCTCATGAATTTCGGCTGGAAGGTTCTGTTGCCTCTGGCCTTGTTGAATATATTGGTTACGGGTGTTGTGATGATAATATAAATTCGTTCAGAGTTTAAAGTTTAAGGTTCAGAGTTGTGTTCGAAATTTTCAAAACCATATTTTGGGCGATCCCAAGAGGATTATCCGTCACCTTCAAGTATCTTTTGAGCAAACCGACCACGGTGAGATATCCGGAGAAGAAATTGGTTCTCTCCGACCGTTATCGAGGATTGCACTACCTGAAGAGAAATGAAGATGGGTCAGAAAAGTGCGTCTGCTGCGGGCTCTGTGCTGCGGCTTGCCCGTCCGAATGCATTTACATGGAGCCGGCTGAGAATGAGTTCGGAGAAAGATACGCAGAAGTGTATGAGATCAATGAGTTGAGATGTATCTTCTGCGGATATTGCCAGGAGGCGTGTCCCAAGGAGGCGGTTTTTCTAGGAAAAGAGTATGAGTTTTCCAATGACAAAAGAGAAAAACTGATTTATACAAAAGAGGAGTTGTTGGAAAACGGTCAACGGATGTAGTGGATTAAAGGGATAGAGTAGAGCGGGTGTCATGCTGAACGAAACCACGGCTGTGGCGGGCGAAGCAAAGCATTTGTTTTTAGATTCTTCGCCCTTCGGGCTCAGAATGACAGACAGGATGAGAATATGGAATTTGTGATTTTTTCCATAATGGCTATCGCGGCGACGGTTTGTGCCATCCTGGTAATAAGCCACAGGAATCCGGTGGCGAGTGCGCTGTTCTTGATCGCCACCATGGTCAGCTTGGCCATACTTTTTCTTGCTCTGAATGCGCCTTTTTTGGCTGCGGTCCAGATAATCGTGTATGCTGGTGCCATCATGGTACTGTTTTTATTTGTGATCATGCTTTTGAACCTAAGAAGGGATGAATTCGGAGCTGAGAGAAGAAAGGCGCAACGATTTTTTGGTATCCTATTCGGCTTTCTGTTTTTGATCCTTTTGGCCACTGCGATAGATGTTGGCTTATCGGCTCTTGGACGTCCTGAAGCCACGACGGAAAAGCTGGTTCCTGCCGGGGTGGAAAAGCTGGCAGAGCTTTTGTATACCAAATACCTTTTTCCATTTGAGCTTGCTTCGATTCTGCTTCTGGTGGCGATTGTGGGTGCAATAGTAATGGCTAAAAGGAAGCTATGATGTCTTGAGCATCTAACTTAAGTTAGGTGCTGGTGGCAAATGCTAGGGAGAATATGGTTCCGTTATCTGCATATCTGGTATTAAGTGCTGTTCTCTTCACCATCGGGGTCTTGGGAGTTTTGCTCAGGCGAAATATCCTGATCATATTCATGTCCATCGAGCTGATGCTGAATGGGGTGAATCTGGCTTTGGTGGCTTTCTCCCGGGAGTTTGGGTCATTGGACGCACAGGTTTTTGTATTCCTGGTGATGACAGTTGCCGCAGCCGAAGCGGCAGTTGGATTGGCCATTATCATCTGTTTCTTCAGGAACAGAAAAAGCGTTAATGTAGATGATTTGAATCTTATGAAATGGTAGAACGTCCGCCGCAATAAATATTTTTGCGGCGGTCCGCGGACTTGTCCTGAGCGAAGTCGAAGGACGGTGGACTGCGGACAATTCACAGAGATATGAACTGCGTTTACCTCGTTCCATTGTTCCCTTTGCTCGGCTTTTTGATAAACGGGCTTTTAGGGCTTAGTCAAGAGGTTGATTCCGAAGAGAAGAAGGCCAGAAAAAGCTTGGTCAGTTGGATAGGCTGTGGTGCAGTGGGTTTGTCTTTTCTGACCTCCGTGGTCATCCTATTCGAGCTTTTGGCCTTGCCCGAAGCGGAGAGGGCAGTGCAAAAGATCGCCTTTAGCTGGATTCTCTCCGGCAGTTTTCACATAGACATCGGCTTTTTGCTGGATCCGCTGTCCGCGGTGATGATTGCGACGGTTTCGGGAGTAGGATTCTTTATTCACGTCTACTCCATTGGCTATATGGCCCATGAGCGAGGATTTGCCAGATATTTCTCCTATCTGAATCTTTTCACCTTCTTTATGCTGACCCTGGTGTTGTCCAACAATTTCCTGTTGCTCTACTTGGGATGGGAGGGAGTAGGGCTTTGTTCCTACTTTCTTATTGGCTTCTGGTATCAGAAAAAATCCGCTGCGGATGCCGGCAAGAAAGCCTTCATCGTGAACAGGATAGGAGACTTTGGGTTTGCCCTGGCGGTGATGCTTATCTTCTGGACTTTTGGAAGCCTCAATTTCGCAGAGGTTTTTGAGTCGGCACCGAATACTCTGGCTCTGGGAGGAGGATTAGTCACTGCCATCACGCTGCTTCTGTTCATGGGCGCAACCGGAAAATCCGCTCAGATACCTTTGTATGTCTGGCTTCCGGATGCCATGGAAGGACCCACGCCGGTTTCGGCTCTGATACACGCTGCCACCATGGTCACCGCAGGAGTCTATATGGTAGCCAGATGTCATGCGCTTTTTCTTTTGGCCCCGATCTCGATGGCGGTGGTGGCCGTGGTGGGAGCGGTGACGGCCTTGTATGCCGCTTCCATCGGCTTGGCTCAGAACGACATAAAGAGGGTCCTAGCCTATTCCACCATCAGTCAACTGGGCT
Source organism: uncultured Ignavibacteria bacterium (assembly GCA_964588305.1). GTDB lineage: Bacteria > Zixibacteria > MSB-5A5 > MSB-5A5 > SM1-73 > SM1-73. The sequence goes on along the minus strand of CAZPOP010000013.1, from coordinate 53,053 downwards.
ATATGTTCTTAGCCTGCGGAGTGGGCGCTTTTGCCTCCGGAATTTTCCACTTGATGACCCATGCCTTCTTCAAAGCTTTGCTGTTTCTGGGTGCAGGATGCGTGATGCATGCCCTGGCCGGCGAGTTGAACATGCAAAAGATGGGGGCCTTGAAGAAGTATATGCCGATCACCTTCTGGTGTTTCCTCTCCGCAACCTTGGCCATCTCTGGCATTCCCTTGTTTTCCGGGTTCTTCAGCAAGGATGAAATCCTGTGGAAAGCGTATTCCAGCTCACACGGCCACTTTCTTCTCTGGTTGATTGGCGTTATCACCGCAGGCCTGACCGCATTCTACATGTTCAGATTATTCTTCTTAACTTTCTTGGGAAAATCCCGGGTCGATCCCCAGATCAAAGATCACATCCATGAAGCACCTAAATCCATGACCATTCCCTTGATGGTCTTAGCGGTTTTGTCTCTTATAGGCGGGTATATAGGAGTTCCGCATTCTCTGGGAGGATCGAACAGATTCGAAGGATTCTTGTCGTCTGTATTTGGTCACAATCCCGTGGAATCCCACGCTGCGGCTCATTCGGCATCATCAGAATATGCCTTGATGGTCATCTCTGTAATAATCGTTTTGATTGGAATCTTGGTTGCCCACAGATTTTATATCCGGAATCCCGAAGCGCCTAAGAAATTGGTGCAGAGGTTCAAGACACCTTATCGAATTATTTTCAATAAATACTACGTGGATGAATTTTACTCCATGGTGATTGTGAGGCCGGTAATAGGCTTTGCTCTGTTTTTGTGGAAAATCGTGGACGTTCAGATAATAGATGGAACAGCCAACGGACTTGCCTCCCTCACAAAATGGGCGGGTGAAGTCCTCAGGAGAACGGAAACGGGATATTTGCGTAACTATGCTCTATCTCTGATCTTTGGCGCGATCGTGATCTTGACCTATTTCGTGTTCAGATGAAACCATGTGGAATAGTCTGATTCTGACCATAATCACATTTTTCCCGCTCCTGGGCGCTTTGATTCTGCTCCTTCTGGATAAGGACAGGCTAGGGGCCATCAGGATAACTGCATTCACAGCATCCCTTTTCAACTTTTTCGTCTCCTTGTATCTTTATTTCAGCTTCTCTTCGGAAACAGCGGGGATGCAGTTTTCAGTTAATAAGACCTGGATAGAAAGCCTGGGCATCAGTTATCATATGGGCATAGACGGGATCAGCTTATTTCTGATACTCTTGACCACTTTCCTCACTCCCCTGGCAATCCTTTCGTCTTGGTCGGCCATCACCGAAAAGGTTAAGGGATATTACATCTGCATGCTTCTATTGGAGACCGGGATGATTGGGGTTTTTGTTTCCCTGGATCTGTTTTTGTTCTATGTGTTCTGGGAGGCGATGCTCCTTCCCATGTATTTTCTGATCGGCGTCTGGGGCGGACCAAGAAAGATTTATGCTACCATCAAGTTCGTGCTCTTCACCATGACCGGATCGCTTTTAATGTTGGTGGCTATTCTGGTGCTCTACTTCATGAATCACAGCTTCACCGGGGCTTATTCTTTCGATCTTCTGGAGATAAGCAAACTCCCCATTCCTTTGGGCGCTCAGTTCTGGCTGTTTGCAGCATTCGCGTTGGCCTTCGCCATAAAGGTTCCTATGTTTCCGTTCCATACCTGGCTGCCCGATGCTCACGTCGAAGCCCCTACCGCAGGAAGCGTCATACTTGCCGGAGTGTTGCTGAAGATGGGAACCTATGGCTTTTTGAGATTTTGTTTGCCCTTGTTCCCCAACGCATTCATAGATTTCGTTCCCTTGTTTTCGATTCTGGCTATCATCGGAATAATTTACGGAGCTTTGGTCTGCATCAGGCAAGATGACGTCAAGAGTCTGGTGGCATTCTCGTCTGTAAGCCATCTGGGCTTTGTGATGTTAGGCTTATTCGCTTTGAATCTTCAAGGGATCGAAGGCGGCATACTCCAGATGGTGAATCACGGCATCTCCACGGGGGCGCTCTTTTTGATAGTGGGGATGATTTACGAGAGAAGGCACACCCGGTTGATTGCAGACTTCGGCGGCCTGTCCAGAAAGATACCGGTATTTGCAGCGTTCTTTATGATCGTGACTCTATCGTCCATCGGACTTCCCGGAACTAACGGCTTTGTGGGAGAATTCTTGATACTTTTGGGCACCTTCAAAACAAACGTTATCTACGCCGTGTTCGCTGCAACAGGAATTATCCTGGCGGCGGTCTACATGTTATGGATGTATCAAAGGACCATGTTCGGAAAGATCACCAAGCCGGAGAATGAAAACGTAAAGGACCTGAACTTAAGAGAAAAGCTAATTCTAATTCCTCTGGTCCTGGTCATCTTCTGGATTGGGCTTTATCCCAAGGGGTTCTTGGTCAAGATGGAGCCTTCGGTCAAAAGCTTAATAGAGAATGCTTTCGTTAAGTACGAAGAAAACAAATCATTTGAGCAGAGCTTTCATAGTGACTACCAACAGATGGAACAGATGAAAGCAGTGATCAGTCAACAGTGGTCAGTGATCAGCCACGGGTCATCTATAATGAGAAACGAGTAACGGATTTTTTATGGATTGGTCGATACCACAAATAAACTTCAGGCTGGTTTCACCTGAGATAATCATTACCCTTTTTGCCATCCTGATCTTAATTCTGGAACCTCTGGTCTCCAAGGGGAAAAAGAACCTCTTAGCTCACCTGGCCTGGGTCGGCATTGTGATTGCGTTCCTTGCCAACCTGCGGCTGTGGGATCTCATGGAGACCACCTTCAGTGATATGTTCATCGTGGACAACTTCGCTATTTTCTTCAAATTTATCTTTTTGGCCGGGTCGCTTTTGATCATCCTGGTTTCTATGGGCTATCTCAAAAGGGAGGAGATAGTCCACGGAGAGTATTACAGCCTGATCTTATTCTCCACGCTGGGAATGATGCTCATGGCATCCAGCTTCAATCTGATTGTCATCTTTCTCGGTCTGGAGATCATGTCGATTTCTCTTTATGTTCTGGCAGGATTCAAGAGGAGTGATTTGAGGTCCAACGAAGCTTCCCTGAAGTATTTCCTAATGGGAGCATTTGCCACCGGCTTTTTGCTTTACGGAATCGTTATGATCTACGGAAGTGTGGGAAGCACCAATTTGGAGGACATAGTCAAAAGCATCGCCGTCCAAAAAGAGGGCGCTGATCTCTTGCTCTGGGCAGGCTTGGGATTGCTTTTGGTGGGATTAGGCTTCAAAATCGCCTCGGTTCCCTTTCATATGTGGGTTCCGGACGTCTACGAGGGAGCACCCACACCGATAACGGCTTTCATCTCCGCCGGTCCTAAGGCGGCTGGATTTGCCGCGCTGTTAAGAGTGTTTCTATTTTCTTTTGTAACCATAAAGGCGGACTGGACGGTGATCGTGTGGATTATGGCGGCTTTGACCATGACCATGGGGAACATCGTAGCCATTGCGCAGTCCAATATCAAAAGAATGCTGGCATATTCCTCCATCGCCCATGCCGGATACGTTCTGGTTGCTTTAGTCGCCGGAAAGGAAGCCGGGGTATCTTCCGCGCTCTTCTATCTTTTGGCTTACACTTTCATGAACATCGGCGCATTCACCGTGGTGATTGCATTGGGAAGAAAAGATGAGGAGAATACGAATTTAGCCGATTATTCCGGTTTGGGAACAAGGCATCCCTGGCTGGCCGTCTTCATGATGCTTTTTATGCTCTCTCTGGCAGGGTTTCCTCCCACCGCCGGCTTTATGGCGAAATTTTATATTTTCAGTGCCGCGGTGAAATCGGGTTTTGTTGGACTGGTTATAATAGGAGTTTTGAACAGTCTGGTTTCAGTTTATTTCTACCTGCGAGTTGTAGTCATAATGTTTATGCGTCCGCCAGTGCCGGAAGCTAAACCTATATCTTTGCCGCTTGGTTCAGTGTTAGTCTTACTTATCTCCACCTGGGCGGTTCTGCAAATGGGCATTTTCCCACAGAGTCTACTCGCCTTAGCGATGCTTTCGGTTTCTTCTATCTTCTAAACAGAATTGATGCGTTTTCGTAGATCGTGCCGAAGCAGAGGTCCCTCAGTGTCGGCTCGGTGTGCCCTTCTCGCGCCGGGGGTGTGATGAGGACTAGCCCTCACCCCGAACCAGAAATGCGTATGGATGCGTGCGCATGTCGCGGGGTAAGGGTACCCCCAACAACAGGATACATTCTCGAACGAGCCCCTTCGACGGCAGTTCGACTTACGGTGGCTTCGGATTGCCATAACAATAAAGGCAATTGTGATAGCAGGAAAACCATTGACCGATGTCGTAGGATTTGGTGCAGTGACAGGTCGGCCTTTGAGTTCTGTCTTTTGTCCTTGAGCATGGTTCCTGTTTCGGATGAAGTGAAGTCAATGTGTTTCCATCAATGCAACCCCTGGTGGTGAGATGGGGCTGAACGCAGGTGGAAAGCTCCATTCCCAATCGTTCCGCTCTCGGCATCATCTTGTCCTTAATAAAATCCGTGATCTCCTCCATGTCGTGATCCACTATTTCGAATTCATTTCGCTTGAGCCTTTCAAGAACCTTCTTATACAAGGTTACATATGAAACTATGATTCTTCTTATTCCCAAAAAAGATGCCTGCTCTAAAACTCTGTCAAAAAGAAGCGGGTCAATATTCGAAAGATGGATTTTGCTCTTATAGACCACATCGATCAAAGGATCATATCGAACAGCCAACCTTTGTGGCGATCCTATGAAATCGATAGTCTCGGGGAGTTGACTAAAAACCTCCTCCGTCTTCGGAGCAGAAGGCTCCAGAGGAGTTCCGCCGAGTCCGGTTACGGTCAAGAGAACATAGACTTGATCTGTCTTTCTGAGACAGTTATTCAATCCCCGGTGCGAAAGGAGGTTTCTGGGGTTCTTTGTCCAAACGACCAATGTGTGAATGTTTTCGGTCCCGATCTCTTCCATCCTGTCCACCATATAATCAGGATAAAAGGTGACCAAATCCACCCTGCGGCTGGCAGAGATCACTTTCCTTAAATGTCGTGATTTATCCATGTTGATATTCTGGCGCTCAATTCAAACTCAGTTAGATACCACGAATCTGTTGCTCCTTGCGCTCAGTTGAATAAAGTTAAGAAATATTTGGTGTGGAAGCAATATCAATGAAAACGCAAATCCTGCACAGAATTCTTACGAATAATTATTATATGGTGAAAGCGTTCTCCAATTTTAGGCTTGACAAAGCAGAATAGTCAGACTATTTTCTCAAATGGTTAGCACTCTTGGGTTCAAACTGCTAAGGGAGAGGCTAATCTGCTGAATACAAAAAACTTATGAGGAAAAGAAATGGCTTTTGAGAATTTGACCCGAAGGGAAAAGGCCGTCCTTCAGTCCTTGATTGACTATTACATAGCCACAGCTAAGCCGGTAGGTTCCAGGTTGATCGCCTGCAAATTCGAGTTGGGGGTAAGTCCAGCCACTATCAGAAATACCATGCAGGATCTAGAGGAGATGGGTTTGGTCACCCATCCCCATGTCTCTGCGGGAAGAGTTCCCACGGACAAGGGATATAGACTCTATGTGGACAGCATGATAGAACCGGAGGAATTGACTTCTTCCGAGGAGAAACAGATCAATAGTGAGATAATGGTCGATTATGCGGCGGTGGAGGATCTTCTGGATCAAACCTCTCGAGTTCTGGGATTGATTTCCAATCAGCTGGGTGTGACCATTGCACCCCGATTCGACCAGGGCGTTCTGTCCCGCATCAATTTGATCCCGGTGGCAGAGAAGAAAATTCTGGTGGTCATGGCGGTAAAACATGGGTTGATCAGGACAGTTTTGCTCGAAGCGGAATCCAGCCTACAAACCGAGACGTTGGAAAAAACAGCGAGCATCTTGAATGAGAGACTGTGCGGGCTGACTCTCGGAGAGATCAAGGGTTCCATGGAGCAGAGGTTAAAGGAGGTTTCGACTGCTGATCCAAAATTGATCAGGGTTTTTCTGGAGTCGAGCGAGAATCTTTTGAATTTTCCCGAGACCGAACAGGTTCATCTGGGAGGAACCACCAACATCGTGGATCAGCCTGAATTCAAGGACAGGGACAAACTGAGAAGCTTGATAGAGCTCATCGAGGAAAAAAGGATTTTGGCTGAGCTGGTCTCAGCTAAGGGAATTAAGAATGGAATCACCATCACCATAGGCAAGGAGATGGAAAGGGGGGAGATGCAATCTTGCAGCCTGGTTACCTCGTCCTACAAGGCAGGGAAAGTAGCAGGAACCATAGGCGTAATAGGCCCTACCCGAATGAGGTACGCTAAGCTGGTGTCGCTGGTGGATTACACTGCCAAGCTTTTGAGCGATATCCTGTCCAAGTAGCATCACCGTCTGTGGTGTAAGGGGAGAGGCTGCTCCTGTCAAAAGAAAATCAAGGAGGAGATATTCAATTGCACGAAGACAAGAGACAATCCAAAGAATCTCACCCGACCGGAAAAGAAAAAAAGAAAAAAGATAAAAGTCCGGACGGGCCGCTGGAGGTAGTTGAGAAAGCCGAAGAGCCGGCGAAAGAACCGACTCAGATTGATCTCTTAAAGGAAAGACTTGCCAAAAGCGAGGAGCAAGCCAAAGAGTTGGAGGACAGGCTCCTCCGATTAGCAGCAGAGTTTGACAACTACAAAAAGAGGATGGCCAAAGAATTCGGCTATCTGATCAAGAATGCTAATGAGAACTTAATGCTCCAGCTTCTGGACACGTTGGACAACTTCCAGCGCGCTCTGGACTCTGCCCCCGCCAAAGGCGGGATTTCCAAAAAAACGTCAGATGATTATGAGAGCTTTCATAAAGGAGTGGAGCTTATTCATAGTCATATGAAGGAGATTCTGACCAAAGAAGGCTTAAAAGAAATCGAGGCTTTGGGCAAGCCCTTTGATCCAAACTTTCACGAGGCGGTCACCCAGGCGGAAAGTGATGAATACGAAGAAGGAATCATAATGGATGAGATTAGCAAAGGATATATGCTCAACGATAGACTACTGAGGGCCTCAAAGGTGGTGGTTTCCAAAGGAAAGCCGAAGGAGGAGAAGAACTCATGAGTACTATCAAAAAAGTGGCCAAAGAACTACTGGACAGTTTGCCTGAAGAAAAGTTGAAAGAGACTATTACCTTCATGAAGTTCCTTCAGGAAAAGGAAGAATGGGAGGCGACAGAAGAAGTTCTTAAAGACAAGAAGCTTATGTCAGCTTGGAAAAAGGGGAAAAAGGAAGTGGAAGAGGGGAAGACCGAAAATTGGGAGAGTGTGAAAAAAGAGCTGTGTACCTGACAGCCCGGGCAAGGCGTTCTGAAGCAACCGCGACGTTTTATTCTAAAAGATAGGCAAATGATTTTAAACATAACAAGCATAGTCATCGCAGTTGCATTGGTGGTGGTTACATTTAAATACATGCGACATACAAAAAGACTAGCAGATGATACCAAAAGAATGGCAGACGTCATGGTCAAAGACTATGAAACCAGGATCAGTCCGCTTATAGACATCCAGGTTAGACGACCGAGTCATTCCAGCCAAGGATTCGAAATCCCTATTACCATATGGAATTTGGGGACAAACCCTATACGGGCTAAAGAGCTCGTTATGAAATGGTGGTACAAGAATCATCCAGAAAAAGGACCAAAGGAGATTAGAAAGACATTTGAAGTGATGCTGAAGAGAAATGACCCCGTCCACGACGCCTTTGTGTTTGGCGACGGACAAATCAAGAATTCAGAGATTCCAGAAAGTCTAGCCCTTAACGGGATACATTTAGGTTCGATTATTGCTGTTGGTATTTGGTTAGAATTTTTCGACATAAACGAGACCGTTCAACGAAGTGAAGAAAAAACATTAGACCCTTTAAGTTATTAAGTACAGGTTCGATTCGAAATCAGGAGGTAACATAAATGGCAAAAGTAATCGGAATAGATTTAGGAACGACCAATTCCTGCGTGGCAGTTATGGAGGCAGGTGAAGCCAAAGTTATAGCAAATCCGGAGGGAATGAGGACTACTCCGTCGGTCGTGGCATTCACCAAGACCGGCGAGAGGTTGGTGGGGCAGGTGGCGAAAAGGCAGGCCATCACCAACCCTGAAAATACGGTGTTCTCCATAAAGAGATTCATGGGTAGAAGGCATCAGGAGGTTCTTGAGGAAGAGAAGTTGGTCCCCTACAAAATCGTGGAAGCTCCCAACGGAGACGTGCGGGTGAAAATAGGGGATAAGGATTACGCTCCTCCTGAAATCTCTGCCATGATATTGCAGTCCATGAGAAAGACCGCAGAGGAATATTTGGGTGAGAAGGTGACTCAGGCGGTGGTCACGGTTCCCGCATATTTCAATGATTCCCAGAGACAAGCCACCAAGGATGCAGGCAGGATCGCCGGATTGGAAGTTTTGAGAATCATTAACGAGCCCACTGCAGCCTCCTTGGCCTATGGTCTGGAGAAAAAGAAAGACGAGAAGATTGCGGTTTTCGATCTGGGTGGGGGAACCTTTGATGTCTCCATTCTGGAGCTGGGCGAAGGCGTGTTCGAGGTGAGGTCGACCAATGGGGATACTCATCTGGGTGGGGACGACTTCGATCAAAGAGTAATCGACTGGATGGCGGATGAGTTCAAGAGACAATATGGAATTGATCTCAGAAAAGATTCGATGGCGCTGCAGCGATTGAAGGAAGCGGCAGAAAAAGCAAAGTGTGAGCTTTCCACCACCCTGCAGACCAATATAAATCTGCCCTTCATCACCGCAGATTCCAGCGGACCACGACACTTGGATTTGACCTTGACCCGGGCGAAACTGGAGCAATTGGTGGATGATTTGGTCCAGAGAGTTGTGGGACCCTGCAAAAAGGCATTGGCGGATGCCAAGTTGTCTCCTGAGGACATAAACGAGGTTATCTTAGTCGGTGGGCAGACCAGGATGCCCAAAGTTCAAGAGGTGGTGAAGAATCTATTCGGCAGGGAACCTCATAAGGGTGTCAATCCGGATGAGGTGGTGGCCGTCGGAGCAGCTATTCAGGGGGGAATCTTATCCGGAGAAGCAAAAGACGTGATTTTGTTGGACATTACTCCCCTCTCTCTGGGAATCGAGACTTTAGGCGGAGTTATGACCAGATTGATCGAAAGGAATACCACTATCCCCAGCAAGAAGAGCCAGATTTTCTCCACCGCCGCAGACAATCAGCCGGCGGTGAGCATTCACGTTCTGCAAGGTGAGCGCGACATGGCTCTGGACAACCGCACTTTGGGAAGATTCGATCTGGTCGGAATTCCACCGGCACCAAGAGGAATGCCCCAAATAGAGGTCGCCTTCGATATCGATGCCAACGGCATAGTCCACGTCTCAGCCAAGGATTTGGGCACGGGAAAAGAGCAGAGCATAAAGATTGAAGTATCCAGCAGGCTTTCCGAGGAAGAAATCAAGAAGATGGTGAAGGATTCGGAGGCACATTCAGACGAAGATAAGAAGAAAAGAGCTCTGGTGGAGGCGCGAAACAAGGCAGATCAGGTGGTCTATACTACCGAAAAGACTTTGAAGGATTACGGGGATAAAGTCTCCGCGGACGAGAAAAAGAACATCGAGGAGAAAATCGAAAAGGTTAAGGAGACGATGCGGGGAGAGAGTGCCGATGAGATCAACAAGTCAATTGACGAGCTGATGCAGGCCTCCCATAAGATCGCTGAGGAGATGTATAAACAAACTGCCGCACAGCAACAGCAGCAGGCAGGCGCACAGGAACCACCGCTAAAAGAGGAGAAGAACGAAGAGAAGAAAGAGGAGAAAGGGAAAGAAGGCGCAGTAGACGCCGACTTTGAGGTGGTGGATGATAAGTAGGTTAGCGGATTGAGCGGATTAAAAGGATCGGAAGGTATCGGGATTGCAGAATCACGATACAATAGAAAAGGAGTTTATCCGTTTACGGTAAACCCTTAAGGATTTTAGTAATAGGCTGACGCCTTAACTCGTTAAGCCCATTGGAAGTTGAAGATAAGCGTGGCGCAGGTTTCAAGTTTAACCCGCGCCACTTGTACAAACAGTTGAGTTGTTTGCGTCGAGCAAAGCTAAATGATGTGGTGAAAAGACCAGCACCTAACTTAAGTTAGGTGTTGGCTGTTTCGGGCGGGATGAATTCCCACCTCTATGGGATTGCTTCTTGTCCATAGGGCAGGGTTGAAACTCTGAACCGCAGCTGTTCGTTCACGCACAGCGAACCTGTCAGTCGTGGGGTTCCTTTGGACCGTCCTTTTCCAGCATTCCTCACAGTCTGTTTCCCTTGCCGTGTGTAATCGTACTTTTTTCTTGCCATTTTTCCATTCCATGCTATATTAGCAAGTGGACTATTTCCTTTAGAATGGTTTGGTTTTGTGATTGATGTGATGGGCATATCGACCAGAGTATGTTCCATTGTCGATGCGCAGGACAGATAGACGGGCTATTAAGCCGAGGAAGACAATTCAAGAATGATTGAATTTTGAATTCAATAGGCAGAAAGCCTAAAATTGGAGGTAATGGATGATGAAAAAGCTCCTGACCTTCGGAGCGATATTTTCGCTGCTGATTCTCAGCTGTACAAAAAAGAGCACAACCAACAACTATTATTCCACACCTGGTGAAGGAGGAGCCATCGTTGGGATCGTGAGTCCTGCTGGATCGAACGCGAAGGTCTCGGCCTATATGGGAATAGAGGTAGCATCAACTCAAATTGACGAAAAAGGCTATTACAAGCTTACTGGTTTACCCGCGGGAACCTTCTCGCTGGTGGTGCAAGCTGAAGGATACAACGAGTATTGCAGCAAACCTTACATAGAAGTGGCCGACGGAGCAACGGCAGTAGCGGACACGATTTTTCTTACTTCGATACGCGATTTGATTAGTTCGGTTTACCCAGGTGATGGAGCTGAAGGAGTAGGGCTGGGACAACAAATCAGAATCAGCTTCCGCAGAAAGATGGACAGAGAGAGCGCTGAAAAAGCCTTTCAGATTGAGCCGCCGGTGGAAGGGGCGTTTTCGTGGTATGAACGTCCCGAGCATGGACCATTTGAGTTGAGATATAGACCAGACGATTACTTCGCGGCTAATACAGTCTATGAGGGGAGGATCGATACCACCGCGGCAGATACTGCTGGGATAAAGCAATATGAACCATACGAGTTTTCTTTCGCCACAGAGCCAATCAGAATAACGTCAACCAGTCCGAGAGATGAAGAAACCGGTGTTTCTCCAGGCACTAACATTTACGTCTATTTCAATACTTACATGGACGCAGAGTCAACAGTCTTAGCCTTCAAGATGGTAGACTATGAGCTGAATGATGTGACGGGGGAGTTTACCTGGTATGATCTGCGATCCATGCACTTCAATCCAGACTTGACTCTGGACGTCAGTGAAACATACACTGTAACAATTGACGTGACTGCATCAGACACCAAAGGTGGAAGATTGTCTGAGCCATATGAGTTTTCATTCACTACCGAGGCTATAGGAATTGACTATACTTACCCCAGCGACAATGCAACATGGGTGGTCCCTAATTTCGAAATACAGATCTATTTCAACACCGACATGGACGGGGAGTCGGTGATTTCGGCGTTCAAGATGGTAGATTCGGGACTGAATGAGGTAAAGGGGGAGTTTAGCTGGAAAAATCTACAGCGGCTGGGTTTTCGTCCGAATGAAGTCCTGGCAGTCAGTGAGACCTATACTGTTACAATAGACAGCACTGCGTCAAATACAAAGGGAACAAAACTGTCTGAGCCATACAAGTTTTCCTTCACCACACAACCCCTCAGAGTAACGTCTACCAAACCAGCTAATCAAGAGACTTGGGTCTCACAACACACCAGTGTTTCAATCAACTTCAACACTAGTATGGACATCGAATCGGCAGTTTCGGCCTTTGAAATGGTGGATTCCCAATCGGAGCCCGTTACGGGGGAGTTTACTTGGTCCGAGTTGGCAAAAATGAACTTTTATCCGGATTTGATTCTGACTCCTAATGAGAAGTATACCGTAACCATGGGTACGACCGCGAAAGATATTTATGGCGCCTCTCTGGAGAACGCTTATACGTTCTGGTTCAAAACCCGCTCAGAGTGATTTGAGGAACTGAAAAACGAGAGATAGCACTTTTTCAGGCCTGCAAAGGTAGGAGGTTACGAAAGATGACAAGACAGGTTTTAATCTGCGTTGCGATATGTTCATTGCTGCTTTTCAACTGTTCCAAGAAAAGCATAACCAACAACTACTATCCTTCAGGTGACAAGGGTGCCATTGTTGGGTTTGTGTATCCTCCGGAGTCCGAGGCAAAGGTTACCGCCTATCTGGGAATGGAGATCGCTTGGACCCATATTGACATCGTCGGTTATTTCGAGCTCACGGAGTTGCCCCCGGGTACTTATATCCTCCTGGTAGAAGCCGACGGATACATAGATTACCACTCGGATAAGAAGATATGGGTGCCAGGTGGGGTGACAGTTTCCGTGGATAGTCTCTTCCTTGCTTCGGTACACGATTTGATTCTTTCGGTTTCGCCATTCGATGGAGCGGAGGAGGTAAGCGTAAGCGAAGACATCGAGATCAGCTTTCGAAGAGACATGAATGCAGCGCTTGTTGAGAGTGTTTTTCATGTGGAACCAGAGGTAGAAGGAGAGTTTCTTTGGCACGACGATAGGCCGCCCGAACTTGCGTCTGGTTCAACTGATTTACGTTTCGTACCCAGAGACCAGTTAGCGACCAATACCCGTTATCAGGTTGAAATAGACACTGTCGCGTCAGATTCTCAAGGAACAAGACTAGCTGAGCCATACGAGTTTTCGTTCACCACAGAGCCTGTTAGAATATCGTACGCTTACCCGCAGAATAAGCAAACCTGGGTTGATACATCTACGGACGTGTACATTAGATTCAACACTGATATGAATGCCGAGTCGGTGGTTTTAGCATTCAAGATGGCGGATTCCGAATTGAAAGAAGTGACGGGATGGTTCAGGTGGAATAACCAATCGTATATGACCTTTCACCCGGATTCGGATCTGACAGCCGATGAAATCTACACTGTGACCATCGACACTAACGCAAAAGACATCTCCGGCGGCTCGCTGGATAAGCCTTACAATCTCTGGTTCAAAACCCATCCGGGGTCACTTGGTGGAGCGAGAAGGGCGACGAATTTCTTTCCGCTAATGACGAGGTGAGAATCACCTGGTGAGTTTCCTAAGTTCCCCTTGGTGTTCTTCACCAAGGTTCAACTGAGAGTGAAAAAAGAATTGTGGCGCAGGTTTGGTGGTCAACCTGCGCCACTTTCACAAATGCCTTGATTAATGCTCTGCGGCAAAGCTGAAGCTTTGCACTCCAGAAGCGTTGTCTTAGTCGCAAGAAGGCGGCGATGTTCCTAAGAAAATATAGTTGATTACGATAATCAGGTCCCCTGTGTCTACGGTGCTATCGCAGTTAGCATCAGCGGCCGCCATAGGATCAGGTGGTGATGTGCCCAAAAAGAGATAATTTATAAGGCATATGATATCACTTGCATCGATTAAGCTGTCGGCGTTGACGTCCCCGCGAATGAAGTAGATAAAATTCCAGGTCTCTTCAGACGGCGTCTCCGCACCCCAGTTGTCCTTAGCCACTACCTTCCACTCATATCTGCCGATGTCCAGGGTGTCGGTGTGACGGTTCTTCACCAGATCGCTGTGAATGATATCGGTGGTTTCAGGAGAAGCGCCAAACGTCATGTGAGTGATGTAAAGATCATATCTGATCTGATCGCTCAAATTGACATCCTGGGTTTTTGCCCAATAAAACTCGACTATGTCTGAAGTTGTATCGTCTTTTGCGGGTGAAAGAAGAGGGAAAGGATAGGGTGGCGAGTTACCAGGAACTTGAGTCAAATTAATTAAGATAGAGACACTGTCGCTTCCATGATTTGCCACAGCTAAGTCCAAATCACCATCACCATCTAAATCGGCACAAAAAACAGAGAGAGGCAAAGATCCCACAGCATAGTCAACTTCGGGCTGGAAAGTTCCATCACCGTTATTCTTCAAGATGGAGACATTGTCGCTAGTAGCATTTGCCACGACCAAGTCTAAATCTAAATTCCCATCCAGATCTGCACAAAAAACAGAGTGAGGCCAAGATCCCACAGTATAGTCAACTTTGGGCTGGAAAGTTCCATCCCCGTAGTTCTTTAAGATCGAGACATTGCTGCTATTTCTATTTGCCACGGCCAAGTCTAAATCTGAATCCCCATCCAGTTCTGCAGAAAAAACAGACCAAGGCCAAACTCCCGCGGAATAATCAACTTTGGGCTGGAAAGTTCCATCACCCTTGTTCTTTAAGACGGAAACATTGTTGCTATCATGATTTGCCACAGCTAAGTCCAAATCTGAATCTCCATCCAGATCTGCACAAAAAACAGATAAAGGATAATGTCCCGCAGCATAACAGCTGTCCAATTCAAAACTTCCATCACCGTTGTTCTTTAAAATAGAGACCTTGTCGCCATCATAATCCGCCACGGCCAAGTCCAAATCACAATCTCCATCCAGATCAGCGCAGAAAACAGATACAGGACCACTTCCTGCAGCATAGTCAACTTTGGGCTGGAAAGTTCCATCACCGTTGTTCTTTAAGATGCAGACAATGCTCCATCTCTCTGCTATGGCTAAATCTAAATCCCAATCTCCATCTAAATCCGCACAAAAAACAGAATAAGGACTATCTGCTGCATAGTTACTGTCAAGGTAAAATGTCCCATCCCCGTTGTTCTTTAAGATAGAGACATCGTCGCTCTCAGAATTTGCCACAGCTAAGTCCAGATCACCATCACCATCTAAATCTGCACAGAAAATAGAACGAGGAGCATCTCCGGCAGGATAGTTGACCGCTGGTGCGAACCACTGTGCTGTGGTGTAGCTGTAATAGATATTCCAGTTCTCTTCCTGGTCGCCGGGGAATACTGAGCCAAATTGGTTGTTGCCATCAAAGAAAGAGGCGGGTTGAATCTGATTGCCTTCGTCCGTGCTTACCGGAACAGGAGTTGACCATCCGCTTTCATAGGTACTTTGATGAATGTTCCAGTCGCCGTCGCGGTTGCTCTGCCAGGTCACCAGCAATTTATCCCCGCCGTTATAAGTTACGCTGGGATAGAGGTCATCACCCGTGTGGGTAGTTACCTGGATGTCCGAGGACCAGGCCATTCCGTCATAATACTTGGAATAGATGTCCAAATTTCCGTTTCTGTTGGAGCGCCAGACCACCCACACGCGGCCTGACGAGTCGGCAGTGACCGACGGTTGGAGATCGTAACCGGGATCGGTAGTTATCTGTATTTGGCTTGACCAGGTAGAGCCGTTGTAGTATTTGCCATATAAATCCCAGTTCCCAGCGTTCTTGGCGTACCATACTACCCATACGTTTCCGTACTTGTCCACAGTTATGACGGGGTCTCGTTCTTCATCGTAAGACGAGGCAACATAACCCTCGGCTGACCAAGATGAGCCATTGTAATAACGGTACATGATATCGGAGTCTGGTTTTCTTTCGGCTCTCCAGACCACCCAGACTTTTCCTGAGCTATCGACTGCACATTTCGGCTCAACATCATACTGGTCAGCGGTGGTAATTCTGATGGGGCTTGACCAAGAGGAGCCGTTATTATAAACGCCATAGATGTCCCATCCATCTATATAGTTGTCTGATACCCGGTAGCTCTGCCAGAAAATCCAGACTTTTCCGGAATTGTCGGTGACCATGGAAGGGTGAAAATCCCAGGGCACCGAGAAAGCAGGTTCCTCAGGCGCAGACCAGGAGCTGCCGTCATAATAACTGGCCCAGATATTGGCCCTGACGTCTCTTCCTGCGTTCCAGGCCGTCCAGATGTTGCCGGAATGATCGACGCAGGCAGAAGGATTGCCGTCGGTGTAGGGAGAGATGTCAACCGCGGAGGTTTCCCACTTTGGATCACCGGTCTTTATGCTCTCATAGGAAAAGCCGGCCATTTTCATAGGATTTGCGTGTCCGTGGGGTTTGAGGGTGGGGTCTCCGAACACGTCGCAGCCCAGCCAAAAATCCCAATACCACCATTTCCAGTCGAGAAATGCGTCACCCAGGTTGTTCCCCTGGCCCAAGCTGTAGTAGAGCTCCTCGAAGCTGTTCCCATACATGATCTTGGTTTCTCCGATGGCCACCAGGCAGTAGTCGCTTCCGAAGATATAGGTCTGACCAAGGTTATTAGTCTCGGTGTATTTGGCATTGGAGCAGGCTTCCAGAATGACGAAGATGGCTTCGGGGTTAACATGAGCCATATCATAGCTGAAAACGCTTCCGCCGCCCCACTCGTCATCCTCCAGGAAGAACGTGCTTCCCCAGGGGGATGAGTGGGACAAGAGGTGCACAAACTCATATCCTTCCTGCAGCATATCTTTGTAGTCTAGGGCGGTGGTGGTGTTTTCGTCTATCACTATGTCCACGTCGTCGTAGGCGTAATCAAGACGGGGAACATACCAGGGTATCTCGATGTAACCCAGAGCCCGGTCGGGGAGGCTCATGCTGCCGGTTCTATAGGCATGGTTTTTGGCGAAGTAGTGATTAAGCATCTCCACCTCATCCCCAAATGTGCAAAATGAGGGAGTGATTCTTCCCGCCCAAATTTCCGGCTCCATGTCGCCGGAGAAATCATCGTAAAAGCCGTCGGAGTCGTCATCGTCCCAGGTTCCGTCCAAATCCATGTAGAAGTAGTCCGTGGGAAAGTGGGAGCGGTAATTGTGTGTCATGGGATAAAGCTCTATCCAGGCAGCGGGGACTTCTCCCACCAGAATGACTCCCACCAATCCAGAGGAATATTCCGACTGCAAAATCGCCCGGATGTCTTCCGGAGTCTCGGTGACGGCCTGAGTTACCAAGACCGTGTAGCCCTCGAATTCAAGATCGACGACGAATTGGTCGAAGTTGGCCTGGATGTGCGGATATACATAAGCGTCAACAAATATGTGCACCAATCCTTCAGCCTTTATCCCTCTTATTGTTTTGAAGTCGGGGCGCGGCTCTACGCCTTCCAGGATTTTGATCTCTTTGAATACTCCGGGCGGGACTTTGAGCGGATCTTCGCATTCTGCGATTATCTGCTTCAACTCCGCGATTCTTTCCGCCACCCTCAGCGAATCCTGAGAGACCGCCTCAATTCTTAGCACCAGGGCGAAAAGAACTACGAGAAAGAGTATGACCTTTCTGTGCATGAAGCACCTCCTAACTTGGTTATGTTTGTTTTATCGGACATACAGTAGAATATACGAGCAAGGGAATGAGAGGATTCATTCTGAGAGAGTTTTTCATCAAATCAAGCCCCTTAAGCTTCGAAGCCTACAACCTACCTACAATTTAACTTCGGAACCGAAAAAGTCAAGATAAAATGTTGTGTCTTGCCGAGGATTCTTGTGTTCAGGTGACAAATCAGAAACAGATGAAAAGGGAACCCTACATTGAGCAGTCGTTTTTCGTTTCAGTAAGAATCTAATGCTGTCAGGTCAACGTCAAGGGATCCAAGCTCTTACGATCCAGTCAAATCGCCGGGATTTCGGGAGAACGAGACACAACCGCTCTAATTAAGTGTTGACAGAGAAAATTGCGGGAGATATATTGAAAAACAGCGAAGAATCGTATGTTGGAGAGGTAATAATCTGTAAAATGATATTTGCCGATAATGGTGATTGAGATGCAGATAGAAGCAGATGGTTGAAATTGTGGTTTAGATAATTCCTCGACCGCCGTTGTAGGATTTGTCGAGAAGAGAGATCGAGAATATGCCAAAGCGTGATTATTACGAGGTATTAGGACTAGACAGAGGCGCCTCGGAGAATGATATAAAAAAGGCATACCGTAAGCTTGCCCTCCAGCACCACCCTGACCGTAACCCGGGAAACAAGGAGGCAGAGGAGAGATTCAAAGAGGCTACGGAAGCCTACGAGGTTTTGAAAGATCCGGATAAGAGGTCACGATACGACCGATTCGGTCATGCCGGCGTGACCGGTGCGGGGGGATTCGAAGGATTCGATTTCGGGGGCTTCGGTCTTTCCGATGCCTTGCGAGCTTTCATGCGAGATTTCGGAGGCTTCGGAAGCGTTTTTGACGATTTTTTCGGGACCACCACTCGAACCCGAAGAGGACGCCCAAGAGGACAGGATTTGCAGATCAGACTTAAGCTCACCTTAGAAGAGATAGCCACCGGGGTGGAGAAGAAAATCAAGCTGAAGAAAATGCAAAAATGCGAGGCCTGCAACGGCACCGGCGCGGAGAGAGGAAGCTCCAAAAGGGAGTGTCCTCAATGTCGTGGCGCCGGACAGGTGAGAAGGGTCTCCCGTTCTCTGTTCGGACAATTTGCCACCGTTACCACCTGTGACGTCTGTCAGGGTGAAGGTTCCGTCATCGATAGGGTCTGCCCTGAGTGTGGTGGGCAGGGTAGGGTCAAAGGGGCAAGCACCATGAACGTGAAGGTTCCCCCCGGGGTGGCAACAGGAAACTACATCCCGCTGCGTGGGGGCGGAAATGTGGGGCCAAGAGGCGGGCCTGCCGGAGACGTCATAGTCTTGATTGAGGAGGAGGACCATCCCACATTCAGGCGGCACGAGGATCACATCATCTGCGAAATCCCGCTGAGCTTTACTCAGGCCGCTTTGGGGGACGAGATTGCGGTTCCCACCCTGGATGGAAATGCGAATTTGAAGATACCACCCGGAACCCAATCCGGAAAGATATTCAAGTTCAGGAATAAGGGAATCCCTCATCTTCACGGCTATGGCAAGGGAGATGAGTTGGTGCGGGTGGTGGTATGGGTTCCTACGCGTCTGAGCTCAGAGGAGAAGAAACTTCTAAAAGAGCTTGCCGAGAAGGAGAACTTGAAGCCGCCAAAAGGAGATAAGAGCTTTTTTGATAAATTGAGGGAAACGTTGGGAGTTTAGCCCCTGAGCAGATTAATCGGATGCAAGTTCAACACCAGGTCTAGGGACGCATCCCGTCCCACCCCCGGCAAGCCTGAAGGTTTGCACTCCAAGTAGACATGATTACCAACTTCTATGTGAATCCTGAAAACGTAAAGAAAGATAGCCTGAAGATCGTGGGGGAAGAGGCGAAGCATATCGTCACGGTGTTGAGGCATAAAAAGGGAGAGACTGTCGACGTGGTGGATGGGTGTGGAATGAAGTACAAGGTTTTGATTCTGGATTTGGGTAAGGATTGTGTGGAAGGCAAAATCCTGTCAAAGAAAAAAAGAGAAAATGAGCCCATGGTTCATTTGACCTTAGCTCAAGCCATCTGCAAAGGAATGAAGATGGATTTTTTGATAGAAAAGGCCACGGAGATCGGAGTCTCCACCATTGTGCCAATCTTAACACAGAACACTGTTGTCAGGATGGGCAAGATTACTGAGGAGGATGGCTCGACATCCGCCGGCGCAAAACGGAAAACCCAAAGATGGACAAGATTGGCCATTGCCAGCATGAAGCAATCATTGAGATCAGTTCTGCCAGATGTGCAAAACCCCATCGGGTTTGACCATTTTCTTCCCAAGATTAAGTCCTTTGATCTATCCTTGATAGCCAGCCTGGAAAAGGGGGCAAAAAGTCTGAGAGAATGTGGTGAATTAAAAAAGAGATTGAGAGATCGAAAGGATCGTTTACGCAGGGTTTCAATTATGGTGGGTCCGGAAGCAGGATTCACCGACGAAGAACTTTCGAAAGCCAAAGACCTGGGGGCTATTCCCATTACCCTGGGGCTGCGAAGATTGAGAACCGAAACCGCAGGGATAGTCTTTTCCTCTGTAGCTCTTTATGAACTTGAAGACTTGGGCTAGAGTTGTAGATCAGATCAAGAGCTGTAACTTCTGAACAATCACTCCCACTCCGTTCCCTCCTCCCTCCCTTAAACTCAAAAGCTGATTTATCTTACAACCACACTACACAAGGCCTCCGAAAAGCCGATAGAAGTATAATAGGCAGGAAGAAACAAATCAGTCTTCCGAGCGACAGGTACAAATATGCTTAATCTTGACCATAATAAGAAGGAGTCTCTGATTTTCCTCGCTGGGGTTTTTCTCTTTACAGCTCTTTTCTTCTTACTCTTTCTGGTCGATCTACGGCTGTATCTTAAACTAAGTTCAGCTTTCCTGGTCATCCTCTTCTCCTGGGGATGGGCTTTTTGGGCTTTCAAGAAACAGGAGAAAAGCTGCGATCTTTTGATCGAAGAGCAGGGTACAAAGAGGGAGAGATTTTTAGAATTGAGCCAGCTGGCCACTCAGATATGCCGAGCTTCTCTTTCTCCTAAAAAGGGCGCGAATTTCTCGTCCGGAATTAAGCTTTTTTTCAAAGAGTTCTTCAATTCAGAGGAGTTTCTGTTTTTTGCCAAGAAGGAAAACACCTACAGGATGATAACGGCCAGCAACGTGTCCTTCCCCGGACGGAGGAGATTGTCCTTCAAGCGAAACGGCGAGTTTGTATCAGTTTTGAAATCGATGGACGGCTTGACTGATTTGGAATCGGTGGACTCTTTCAGAATGCCTCCGGTCTTGCGGTCGCTGCAAAAGGAATGCGAGTTTAATTTCATCATCCCTTTGGGAACCGATCTGGATGTGTGGGGATTTGCGCTTCTGAAAAGCGATCAAGGATTAGACCCGGCAGAGTGCAGATTGGCCAACATGATTTTTCATCAGCTTGCTTTGAACTTCCAAAAAGAGGACTTGTTGGCAAAGCTCAAGGGGATGGACAAGGAGTTTGCCACCAATTCGAACCGATCCAGATCGGATCTGTCAATATTGAACAAAGACTTGAAAAGAAAAATATTTGACCTTAATGCGGTCTTCGGGATGGTAAACAATCTCTATTCTATACTGGAGGAGGAGAGACTCTTCTCAGTCTTTTCCAGGATGATGCAGGATCATCTGGGAGCTAAATCCGTGATGATAATGGTGCCAGAAGAGAAGACCGACGATATTGTTGCCAAGTACTCGTTTGGCACCCCGTCGGGTGACCTTGTCGATCTCAGGATCGAAAAGGGAAAGGGTCTCTATGGTTGGATCAGAAACGAGAAAGAGCTGTGGTCTCTTTATGAAATGCGCAAATTATCTGAAGAGGGGGTCCTAAGGAGATTGCTGGGCGCCGGTTTTCAGATCGGGGCGAAGCTTTCTTTCACCTATGACCGATTTGGCTTGGTCCTGCTGGGGGAAAAATCGGATGGATCCAAATACCAGCAGATAGAGCTGCAGATTCTGGCAATTCTAATCAGCATGCTTGGGATCACCTATAAGAACATCAAGCACTACAGAACCATTGAAGAGCTCTCCTATACGGACAGCATGACCGGGTTCTATAATTACCGCTACTTCTACAAACGTCTGACCGAGGAGGTCTTCAGAGCTAAAAGATTCAGCCGAAAACTGGCCCTGGTTATCTTCGACATAGACGATTTCAAAGCTTACAACGACACATATGGACATCAAGCGGGAGATCAGGTCTTGAAGCAATTGGGAGAGCTTCTTAACCGTACCGTGAGGTCGATCGACGTCGTCTCTCGATATGGAGGTGATGAATTCTGCGTGATCATGCCGGAGTCGGATCAAGATGAATGCTTCAAATTCATGGACCGGTTGCGCAGATCCATCATGAATCATTCCTTCAAGGACGAAAACGTAGGACACGAACACAACATCACCGTCAGCCTGGGCGGAGCCATTTATCCACACGATGCCCGAACCGTGGATCGCATCATTTATTGTGCTGATATGGCGCTTTTAAAAGCCAAAAGCCTGGGCAGAAACAAATCCATTATGTACGTTGAACAAACGGCTGCGGTGAAGGAACAGGTTTGAGAACTCCCGGTGGGGCCGGAATCATTCCCTTTCAGAAGAGACTGTGCTTTATGGGAATCCTCACGATTGTCTTTCAGTTTTTCATTGCCATTTTGGACCTCTCTGCTTAAATTCTCTATTGACATAATTCCTGGGATCAAAACACTGGTCGGATATCGAGATACGGATGAATAAAGTTTTAGTTACCTTAAGACCGCAGCAGTGGGTCAAGAATCTTTTGCTTTTTGCGGGTTTGATCTTCTCTCAGAATTTCTACAACTTGAGTCTCCTTCTGAAAAGCTTAGCTGCCTTTGGGCTTTTCTGTCTTCTGTCCTCCAGCGTTTATGTGATCAATGACGTTATCGACGTGGAAAAAGACAGAAAACACCCGCTGAAATCCAATCGTCCCATCGCCAAAGGAGACATGAGAATATCGACAGCCATCTTCCTTTTCATTTTCCTAGCTTTGATATCCCTCGGTCTTTCGGCCGTTTTGAGTCGAACCTTCGCACTGATGGCTTTGTCATATTTCGCCTTGAACTTAGTTTACAGCAAGTATCTGAAGAACGTGGTGATTATCGACGTGATGTGCGTTGCCTTCGGCTTTGTGATCCGGGCCGTGGCCGGAGCGGTGGTGATCGGGGTAGATATCTCTGCTTGGCTGGTGGTGTGTAGCATCCTTCTGGCTCTGTTTTTGGGATTCGGGAAGAGAAGACACGAGCTTTTGCTTCTGGATGCCGAAGCCGCGGGCCACAGAAAAATCCTGACCGAATATAGCCCCTACTTTTTGGATCAGATGATCTCGGTGGTGACCGCCTCTACCGTGGTGGCATATGCCTTCTATACCTTGTCCTCTGAGGTGGAGATAAAGCTGGGAACGAAATACATGGATTTGACCATTCCCTTCGTATTATATGGAGTGTTTCGATATCTGTATCTGATTCATCAGAAAGAAGGTGGGGGAAGCCCCACCAAGATGCTTCTAAATGACGTACCGCTTTTTGTCAATATTCTGCTCTGGTTTCTGGCAGTGATGTTGATCATATATGTATTCTAAAAGAATGTAGAGGTCGGATTCATCCGAAGGTCGTCAAAGGAGAGGCAATGAGGCGTGTGGTAACGCTATCGCCAACGGAATGATCTTTTGGGGGAGATTCTGTGTCAAAAGCGAAAGTCGCAGTCATAAAGACGTTCCCGGAGACGGTTTTAGAGGATTACAAAAAGCTTCTGAAGCTGGCCGAGGTAGAGAAGTTTTTATCCAAGGATAAAGTCACCATTCTGAAGGATAACATTTCCTGGCATTATCCCTTTCCCGGGGCAAACTCCACGCCCTGGCAGTTAGAGGGGACTATTTTGGGACTTAAGGACCTGGGATTCTCTCAACTGGTGGCGGTAGAAAACAACACCGTGGTGACCGATCCGTTCAAGGGAGATAAGTTAAATAAATATGCTCCGATTTTCGAAAAACATGGGATTGACGTTCACTTCAATTTCGCCAAGGATTTCAAATGGGTGAGATATGAGCCCAAAGGAAAGATTTCGGCCTTACACGAAATCTACAAGGAAGGGATATTCCTTCCGGAATTCTTCTTTGATAAGAATATCGTGCACTTGCCCACTTTGAAATGTCACATCTATACCACCACCACGGGAGCGATGAAGAATGCTTTTGGCGGACTTTTGAACACCAAAAGGCATTATACCCATACCTGGATTCATGAGACTTTGGTCGATCTTCTCACCATACAAAAGGAGATACACTCCGGCATATTTGCAGTGATGGATGGAACCACTGCGGGCAACGGGCCCGGTCCACGCACCATGAAGCCGGAGATAAAGGATTATATCTTAGCCTCCGGGGATTGCGTAGCCATAGATGCGGTGGGGGCAAAAATGATGGGCTTCGATCCCATGAGCATAAAATATATCCGGTTAGCTCACGAGCGGGGTTTGGGCAAAGGCAGGATGGACGAGATCGAAATCGTCGGAGAGGATATCTCTGGCGTGAATTTCGGGTTTTCAGTAGGTGACAATCTTGCCAGCCGGGTAGGGGATCTGCTCTGGTTTTCTCCTTTGAGATTCCTTCAGAAGCTTTTCTTCCGTACTCCTTTAGTCTACGTCTTTGTCTTCGGTTCAGCCTTCTATCATGACTGGTTTTGGTGGCCTCTTAAGGGGAAGAGGGTTTTCAAGAAGTGGTCGGAGACCAGGTGGGGGAAACAGTTCGAGAAGTATTAAAACTTGGTGCTCAAAAGATGGGAAGCCTCGTAGGTCGGGTGCCCTCCCCACGTGATAAGTGAATAGCGAGTAGCTCAACCATCCCGAAGGGTGGTTGAGAATCTTTTTTGTCTCTTTTGTGGTGCGCGGCTTTGAGCGCCTCTGCTACTTGGATTGCTATGTCCAGCGCTTTCTTTACCGAAAGGGCTTTCTGACCTATAAGATCCTTTACACAGTTGCCCTCGACGAACTCCATAGAGATGAAGTGCTTACCTTCAAACTCGTCTATCTCATGAATCGTGATGATGTTCTGATGATTTAGGGCCGAAGCTGACCTGGCCTCACGAAAAAAACGCTCTTTGGCCGTGCTGTCTGCGGCGAATTGCTCATGCAGGAATTTTAACGCGACGATCCTTTTGAGCCGGGTGTCCTCTGCCTTGTAGACGACGCCCATCCCTCCTTCACCCGTCTTTTCCAGAATCCTGTAATGAGAGAAGACTTTGCCGATCATTTCTCGATCAATAGGAAAACCCCTTTAGCCTTGCGTTTATATATTTATAATAATACTAAGACCTTTTTTGTCAAGAAAAATAAAGGATGAAATAGAGGATATTGAAGTCTAAGATACTTCCTTCACAGACGAAAACGGAAGGTGTATAGGCATCCTATGACGTGCATCGACGGTTCGGCTGGGGTTGCCTATTGGTTGAATCTCACAGAATTGCAGGTGTGTCAAGGACAGAGGGGTGAGAGGTTAGAATGTTGTGTCAGGAGCACGGGGCTCCTGAGCTACGAACTGGTAACGGACGAGGTGCCCGTTACCGACACGAGAAACGTATTTAGATCTTCCAGTACCAATTTGAGCGGTAGACTGGTACGCCCAGCTCCGTCCATATTCTTTTCTCCCACATATTCGTGCGAGGTTCGCCCCCGTATTTCGCTTCTTGGGAGAGTTTATTATAAACGGCTTCGGTGATATAGGTAGGATATCTAGCATCACTTAGCGAGCAGAGCTTGGCTGCGTGGTTTGCGGCCCGGCCTATCCAGACGAGATCGTTTGCGTTCCGTATTCCGGTTCGGACAATGAACAAGTTACTGGTGTCGACACCAACAGTTTGCCTCAGTTGGTATGTAGAATTTGGGTACTCCTGCTTCAACAACCTGTTTGTTTCCCTAACGACGTAGTTAATGGTGAGGGCAGCCTTAACCGCGGAGGTGTTTTTGGAGTCACCGATGAAGACAGCCATTACTCTATCACCGTCGAAAGCAGTGATTTCCCCTCCCCGCGCCCGGATAGCGCGACACGCTCCAATCAGATAGGTTTTGTATACCTCCGCGGCGAACCAATCCTTATAACCGTTGACCAACAGCGTTGAGTCAGCCATATCAGCATACAAAACCGTACCTTCCAGCTTGACGCCATCATTGGCCAAAGCGATGTCGTCTGTGTCAGGGACCTTTTGACCATCCCTCGTCGTCCATTTGGCTTTAAAGATGGCTTGGATTTCTTGCAGAATATTCTTGTGCATCATGAGAACCATGCTCCTTTTAGCGTGGGCCGTGCTTTTCAACCAAAACCCGTAACTGGGTCTTCACTGGTCCAAGGCGAAGGGAGAGAGTCCCCGGTCCTCGGTGTCTATATTGCAGGCAAGTCACTCCCATAAGGTCTGTTGGAATCTTGATGTCTACCCCCCGAGGAGTCACGATGTATGTTCGGTGTCGGGCAAGGGCTCCCATGAACAGACCGAGTTCGAAAATTGCATTGTCCCGAGGGGATGCTTTCTTCTTGCGCCTGCTCAGGGTGATGTCGTCAGGCGTGAGAATTATAACAGCGAAGTCACTTTCAGCCGTCAACTTCATGAGGTCTTCGATTGTTGTCTCGGATGGCTTAAAGACATCTTTACACCACAACCTCGTTATGACTGGAAATCGAAGCAAGTAACGTCGGATACACTCTGCAATCCTGGCTCCCTCGCTCGATGACCCGATGAAGATGACAGGCTGAGTCCTCGGTGCCGGGTGGAATTTGTTTCGTTCTCTAAGGCGCTGAACCAGCGAGACAGAGATCGCACGCCATAAATCTGGATACTCTGAGGTAAGTTTGCTGAACTGGGGTTCCTGGAGTCTTGCTGCGGTGCAACCTTCCCTAGCAACAACACTTGCACTTCTTAGCGCAGTTGAGTCGACGAGAGCCATCTCACCAACATGTTCACCAGCATATCGAACGGCAATCTCCCGTCCGTTTGCTTGTATTGAAACCGAGCCCATAAGAATGAAGTAAACATCGTTATCCGTGCCGCCTTGTGATGTTAGCACTTCTCCCGATTTGAGCACAACAACTTTGACGAGGTCACCGAGTCTTTTCGCTAGGGAAGAATCCCCAGCTATCAACGGCTGGCGAAGGAGTGCATCCTTCAGCTTACGACGACCAGATCCACCTCTAAATCTGATCGCCATGGTTGGAGTTTCTTTGTCGTTAGCCATATTCCTGTTGCCTCGGAATGCTTGATAGTAGCTTGTAGGTCAGAGGCCCCGTACTCCTGACTCATCTCGGTGTCAGGTGCTCAGGGTGCCTCACCCACTGCCCGGAGTAGCTCCTGACAGAACAAGAAAGTGATTAAGTTGGATTCTGAACTTCTTTCAGCCAACCATTACAGCCAGGCACTTTGCAAGTTCCAGATTCAAAAACACAATGTGGGGTAGCGCACTTCTCGCAAATTTTATAAGTGCCACCAGGTGCAATAGCTTTTGTTTGTTTGCAACCAGGACAATGAATATCAAGCCAACCTCCCATTTTTAACTCCTTTTTTCAGTATTCTACCAGGTTCTAAACGTGATACATCTATCAACAGCAGCTACTGACACAACAATAAAGCCAAAGAATCAATCGAAATATATCTTTCAGTGTTCCGCATCCTTCAGTGTTCCGTATCCTTTGGCGGATTGGGGTCTTTGCCGGGTGCAATAGTGTCCTTGCTCCGAATCTTTCCGTCAAGCCCCTTTGTCATAAGTTCTCCACCGCCTTGATTCGTGAGCATGTTTCTCGCTGCTTGTTCTGCTTGTTTCTGTGTCGCATGTAAGCTAGATGCTCTATCAGCATCATTGCGTTTGTTTGCCCAAGTGCCGTTGGGGCGATGCGATACGGTTCGGTCTCTACCTTTGCTCATTTGGTTTCTCCTTTCCCTTCTGCTTAAGACTTTTTTGCATTGTACAGGTCATAACATGACACATCTGTTCGAAGTAGCTCCTCATAGAACAAGAATCGGTTTTTTCCCTACGGCAAATAATAATCATTTTCTCGATTCTGTCAAGATGTTTTTAGGCTGCTTTCCGGAGTGATTATCTTCAATTTAGATAATTGGTTTTCATGGTACGACGAGAATTAGGCAACTTGTTCTTGTCGGGCAGCCTATCGACGGCTCAACTTACAACTGAATGGAGGGGGGAACACAGGGCTCCTGACATCATTAGGTAGCGGTTCGATTCATCGAACACAAACAGGTCGCATAAATGCGACCGCTACAGATTCGCCCCTCTATTCTAGAGAAAGGGAAAGGGGGGCAAGTAAGAGTAGCCCAGGAGCATGGGCTGTGCACCTACTTTGACAGTTTTCGCAGAATGTCCTCGGTCGTTGTCACATAAGCAAATCCAAAAGCTAAGTTCTTCAGTGTGGCTAAATGCAGGTCCTCATCCACCGTCCCCGTGGCATCCAACAGAAAGAACACTCGATGGTCTCTGAAGTAGGCGTCTCTGGCCGTCGACTCACAACACAGGTTTGTCATTATCCCGGTGATGATCAGGTCGGTGATATTTAGGCATCTTAGGGTGATCTCCAAATCGGTGTTATAAAAGGCGCTGTACCTGTGCTTGCAGATTACCTTCTCCTGGGGCAGGGGGGCTATATTGGGGTGGATTTCGGCATCTTTGGTATTCTCAATGACCATTCCTTCCCACCACCAGCCCAAGATTCCTCCGTCCATTTCCTTGCTTTTGTGCATGTGGGCGGTGTAGATCACCGGAAGTTTTTTCTTTCTGAAGGCCTTTATGAGCTTGGTTACGTTGGGCAATACGGCCAGACCTCCCGGAGTGAAGGTTGGGCTCTGGGGATCCAGAAAGAAATTCTGCATATCGATTACCAAAAGGCAGGATGTGGAGAATTCCGGCTTCATCCTGTGCGAATTATAAGGTTTGATTTCCCCTTTCCACAAAGACGCCTTGGCTTCCAGATTCGATTCAGTTACGTAATAGTCGTTTTCCATTTAGTCTCTCCCGTTTTATATATTCCATTGACGGACGTAAGACGCAAGCTTTTTGTTCATAAAATCCTTACGGATTCATCCTGAACGGATTCACCGTGAACGGATTAACTCCTTCGAAATTCTTACGTATCCAGCAGATTCTATTTCTCCACTACCTTTCGAGGCATAAAAAGATCGACCACCTGTTTTCGGGCGAAAAGTATCCACAACAAAAAAGGCAGGGTTTCGCTAAAGAGATAAAGGGGCACGCTGAATTTCTCATACCACTGCGAGATCACTTCCGGCTCGGGATGGAGGAAATATATGGTTTTTGATAATATGACATGCCAGCCGACCAAGATTAACAAACCCCATCCTAACCTTGAGGCCCTGTTGGCCAGCTTCATTCCCCTGGTGATGACCATGAGCGCCACAAAGGGTATTAGATTGTTGAAGATATCCTTAGGGAAAGTGCACGGCGCACTCACTCCGAGCAGAGCATGAAGGAAGAAATAAAGAGAATCATCCAGAATGCTTATGTAAAGATCCTGTCCCTTCCAATACCACAGGACGAATAAGGGTAAGGAGACCAACAAAAACTTAGCTATGAAGATCCACAGCTTTTCTTTCATAGTGAACCACTTTTTCTATCCACAGAATCCATACCGACACGATGATCAGAATCATGGCCACCTGCCAGAAATACAAATGCATGAAGTCAAAGGTCTGGGGAGACCAATTTCCGACGATGGCGATAAAGATCATTCTGATAATGTTTATCACATAGAGCAGAGGGATGCCCAGGCCGGCCCCGATCAGTTTCTTCCGATAATTGGCCGGATAGGCGATCATGGCTGCCAGGAAGATCAGCATCTCGTATAGTCCGGTACATTCCCCCACCACCTCCATGGAGAAATTGTTCAGGCTGACAACCCGGCCACTTACGATCACGCTCATTCCCAAAAGCTTCAGAGAGAATCCGGTCACCTTTGCAGTTACCGCCATCAACCAGGTCAGCTGAGGATTGAATCTGTCACTTAAGAAGGGGAAAGTGGTGGTTAGTACAATCAACAGACCCAAAAAAATGGCGCAGAATCTGATGATTGCCCTGTGGGCCTTCAACCTAGCTTTCCGTAAGCTTGCTTTGCCAGTTTTCTGTTTACCCATCACTCAAACGACTCAACTGGTCTGTTATCCGAGACGGAGAATAAATAGTCTCGTCCTTATAACCGCAGCCGATTCCCGCACTTCCATTATAGTTTGTCAACCTTTATTTAGCAAGTCTAATCTTGATTCTGCATAGCCAAGAGTGTTGGGACCTGTTTATTCCGATATATTCGATCCCTCAGTTACTCAAACCAAATCTTCAAAGAACAGATTCACTGGGGGTGCCGATGATGAGTCTCTTTCCCGAATTCACTCATGTATATTAAGTTGCAGGTGCTCCGGAGATAAACGGTGTGAGAAAGACTTCAGCCCACCCGGAGTAGTGGATTCAGCGGATTCAAACTTCAGATAAGCCCAAGGATTGATACGCTACTGTGGAAAAACAGCTTAGAAAGAGAATCAACAAAATGTAGAAATTCTCGAAATTTGTCTTGACAAAGGCAATTCTGTAATTATCTTACACTAAGGCTGTTTTGTCATGGATGATGAGTCTGACCTCTTGAGGAGGAGAGGTCAGCGGGGAGATATTAAGCTCGCTTGTAAAGAAAGGGAATAAGTTGCGCTTGCCCGTTATGGATATTTGAGCCTCAGACCAAAATGGATTTTTCAGTTTTTGTTCGATAATTCCTTGCACTTCGATCATCATTGGCTCGTCTGTTTGGATATCGGATGCTCGTTGCGGCAAGTTCTTGAACAGAAGCAGTAACAAAAGCCTTACTAATTGTGTTTAACTTTGGACTATTAAGAATACTTTTATCTTAGAAAAGGAGGTAGCGTAATATGCGGGTTAAGTTTGCCATTTCCGCCTTGATCTTGCTTGCAATTGTTGCGTGTTTGCCCGATAACGGCCAGGCGTATATAGGACCGCCGTATCTTGATCCGGAGGGATACCCGAGCGAGCATCCCTGGCAGCACGAGGATTCCCCCGGCCCCGGGGATAGTTTGAACTATCCAACGGCTCGTGTAGTGATTGTTCCCATCGGCATGAGCGCCGTGGCCATTCAATTGATTCAAGAGGCCAATTGTATCAAGAGATCAAGCGATGGCCCACACGGACTCGAGAGCGATCATGTCCGCAAGCAGCAATTTCGCAATAAGAGATGACTGAATCTTCGAAAGGCATTAATCATATTCTAAGAGTCGATCTGATAGAGTCTCTGATCGAACAGAAGAAGTTCAAGGAAGCTGTAGGTGAACTCAGGGAGAAAGAGACTCGAAAGGATTTGGATCGATGCTCCTACGAGTGGGGATGGTGTTCTCACCTCTACTCCATTTCTCTTCAGGCACTGGGCAAGTATGAGGAGGCACTGGCGAGGGGTCAGGAGGCCTTTGAGGCATTCAAGAACACCCTGGAGAACGAAAGGATTGCCCAGATACAATTCAATCTTGGGATAATCTATTCCGATCTCGGGGATTTGAAGGAATCGGAGCTGCAGTTCAAAGATGCTGCCGCAGCGTACAGGCGAGTGCAGAACTCAGAGGGAACCATAAAGACTTACAACGAACTTGCCCGGATGTGTTTTACCAGGTCAGATTTTGCCAGGGCAATCGAATATCTGAACGACGGACTTGAGTGCTGTAAACAGAAAAAAGACGACAAAATGGCCGCAAGGCTGTCTGGAAATCTGGGCACCATCTATATGATCAAGGATGAATGGCAGCTGGCTAAAAGCAACCTGCTTAATAGCTTGAAACTGAATCGGTTACAAAAGAATGGAATAAACGTTTGCCGGTCTCTTTTGTCCCTGGGCTATGTTTCAACTCTGCTTCGGGAGTTTTCAGAGGCCGAAGATTATCTCAAGCAAGCCTACCGGATCATTTACGAGAACAGCTTCATGCGGGAGTTGGGCATCTATCACGAGTATTCCGGCGAGTTGGCCTACCTCGACGACGACCTCGAGGAAGCTGAGAAACATTACTTAAAAGCCATCCAGATTGGTGAGGAGATCGCTCCCAAGAGCGCCATCATCAGCCAGTCCACCAGGCTCTTAGCCGAGCTTCAGGTAAGGAGCGGTGATCTGGATGAGGCTTTGGCTTCTTGCGAAAGGTCTTTGCAGATTTCAAAAACCATAGGGGAGAGATTGGAAGAAGGAATAGCCTACAGAATCCTGGGGCAGATTCGCACCCAGAAAGGGCGGGAGGCTGAGGCCAGGGAGAATTTCAGCCAAGCCGTGAAGATTCTGGGAGACCTGGGCGTAAAATCCGAACTAGCTAAGAGCTATTTGGAGATGGGCAGCTTGGGCTGTTTCGATTTCCTGGATAAGATGAGATTTCTTGGCAGGGCAGAGGAACTGGCTGGCGAGCTGGATACCCCATATCTTCTGGGGAAAGTCAAGGTGGCTTTTGCTCTTCTCTTTTTCGAAAACCAAAAATATACAAATGTCTTGAAATTCTTGTCTGAGGCTAAACAGATTTTTGAGCAGACCGATGGAAGAGGGGACGTGGAGAAGGTTTCAGAACTTGAAAAGCAAGTTCACGCCGTTTTCCCGGCGGCGGAAGGGTCAAAGGTATCTGCTCCGCAGTTTTCCTTCAGGGACATCATTACCCAGGATAAGCAGATGTTAGAGTTGTTGGAAAACGTTCAACGGGTAAAGGATTCAGATATCACCATTCTGTTGGAAGGGGAAACCGGAACCGGGAAAGATCTTCTCGCAAAAGCCGCGCACTATACCGGCAGTAGAGGAAACAAGAAATTTGTGGTGGCAAACTGTGCCGCATTACCGGAGGGTCTTTTTGAAAGTGAACTCTTCGGTTACAAGAAAGGGGCTTTTACGGGGGCATCTTCAAACAAGAAAGGGCTTTTGGACGAGGCGGCCGGAGGAACCCTGTATCTGGATGAGATCGCGGAGGTGCCCTTTCACATTCAGGTGAAGCTCTTGAGAGCCATAGAAGAAAAGGAGATAGTGAGGTTGGGCGAGGTAAAGCCCAGAAAGGTGGATTTCCGGGTCATAGCCGCCACCAATAGAAACTTAGAAAAGCTGGTGGATGAAGGCAGATTCAGAAGCGATTTGTATTATCGTTTGGGGGTGATAAAGTTCAAGCTGTTTCCCTTAAGAGAGAGAAAGGGAGATATCCCTCTCCTAGTAGAACATTTCATGAAAAAACATGCCGCCGAGGGAGGAACTCAGGTC
Organism: uncultured Ignavibacteria bacterium; assembly: GCA_964588305.1. GTDB lineage: Bacteria > Zixibacteria > MSB-5A5 > MSB-5A5 > SM1-73 > SM1-73. The sequence goes on along the minus strand of CAZPOP010000013.1, from coordinate 20,434 downwards.
TCTGCGTTCGATTCCAAGATTATGAAGCTGTTCCTGGGATACGATTGGCCCGGGAATGTGAGAGAGCTGGAAAACGACGTCAAGAGCCTACTGGCTTTTGTGAGAGACGATGACAAGATCTCATTCGAGTTCTTGGCTGATATCTTGGAGAAGTTCAATAATGGGAAATCGAATAACCACACCTCGCTTCTGAGCCAGTTGGCTGAGTACGAAAAAGAGCAGATAACCAGGGCATTGGTCAAAGCCAATTGGGTCAAGACCAAAGCCGCCACGTTTTTGAACATCGACGAAGCATTGCTCAGATATAAGATAAAAAAACACAACATAACTCCCCTTTAAGTCGAAATTCCTTTCGCAGATTCGAAATATTTTTCCACAAGAACCGGTGCTCAGACGATCGGTTCAATTGGCAAGCAAATAATATTAGTCAATTCCATCTTACGGTGCGACCACCTGCTAACCAGCGAGTGGCTTTTTGTTTTTTGAGTCTATGGTGGCATTCTTTTTGCTCCCCTCAAGGGTCGTCTTCTCTCGTGTGCAGGAGGGGAGGACACGAGAGAATACACAACAGGGTGAGCCCTTCCGGAGGGAGAAGGCGTTTATCTACCGCTTCTTTGAAATGGGGGGCTTTTTCTCCTTTTCCCTTATGAGATTGCGTAGCATCTTTGAGGCTCGAATTTACAGAGATCATTTGAAGAAAAACTGACTCTGTTCCACAATATCCCTGATACCGATTTTCTGCCTGAAACGGATATCCAGAAATCCTCAGACCAGAGGCTTTTCTTTCCTCTTGGAAAAGAACAGCTTGTATCTTATAATTATTATGCTAACGGTAGAGATGAGGCCTGACGATTCGGAGAGGTTATTGGGTTCCTGGTATAAGGGATTTCAGCGGAGGCTGGAAATCGATGAGCAGATTCTCCCTAATGCAGAAAGGGCCGCGTTCTGCATTGTTTTGAGACCCAGATGGTTGTCCCTTAGAGTAGATTCAAATGCTAAGGAGTTGCCTGTGAATCTGCGCTCCCCGCATCGAGCACAGACCTGGTCCATCTCGATTCTTTCGGTTGCGCGGAGAAGGAGCCGGATGTTGACGAAAGAAAACACAAGGTCTTTCTTCACCATTGGAGAAAATGGCTAAGAGTGCACATGAATGCAAATAGTTCTTCGCAGAGAGAGAAAAAAAGGGTAGCTTTTATTTCGGTTCTGGCAGCGGTTTTTCTGGTGGGCATAAAGTTGGCAGTGGGTTTGGCTACCGGGAGTCTGGGTATTCTTTCGGAAGCGGCTCATTCAGCTTTGGACTTCGGGGCGGCACTTATAACCTTTTTAGCAGTGAGGATATCCGGCAGGCCCGCCGACTCAGAACACCATTATGGACATGGCAAGGTCGAGAGCCTATCCGCCCTGGCGGAAATCATTCTGCTTTTGGCCACCTGCCTATGGATCATCTATGAGGCGATCGGTCGCATGTTTTTGCGAGCCGTGGAAGTTCAGGTGACGTCCTATAGCTTCGTGGTTATGATTGTTGCCATAGGCGTCGATTACTGGCGATCCAGAGTATTGTCAAGAGCAGCCAAAAAGCATTACAGCCAGGCACTGGAGGCAGACGCCCTTCATTTCTCCACCGATATCTATAGTTCTTTGGTGGTAATCGCAGGTTTGATTTTCACCAAGCTTGGATTTCCCATAGGAGACTCCGTGGCGGCACTGGGAGTGGCGATCTTCGTGATCATCATCAGTTACAGATTGGGAAAAAGAACCCTGGACGTGTTAATGGATCGGGCTCCCGAAGGCCTGAAGCAAAGAATCGAGAAGATGGTGAGAGAGGTGCAAGGTGTTAACGAATGTTCACGTCTGCGCATCCGCAGGTCGGGTCCCCAGGTTTTCGTTGATATGAATATTTCCTTGGACAAAAGTACCAGTTTTGAAAAAGCCCACCTGATAGCCAGCAAGGTCGAAGGAAAGATACGGTCGGTTCTTCCCGAAACCGACATAGTGGTCCATACTGAACCCACGGAGGGGTTAAGCTTCATTGATCGGAAGATCGATTTGACCCGGAAGGGGAAGCCAACAGGGAATCTTCAGGCTGAGCAGATCGTGAAGCAGACTCTGAATGAGCACGCAAAAGACTTCATTGAGTTTCACCAGCTGACCTTCCAAAGAAAAAAAGGCATCCCCCTGATCAACTTACACTTAGTCCTCCCCAAAGACGTTAAGGTAGAAGATGCCCATAAGTTGTGTGACCATCTGGAGGAAGATATTAAGGAGAGACTGGGAGAGTCAGAGATCGTCATTCACGTCGAACCGTGCGACGGTGAATGCGAAAGCTGCCGAAAGGAATGCGACTAAGCCTGCCTTGCGATGAAGCGGGGCGTCCGAGAATACCGGTGAAATCCGGAGGCAGGTTATATCGTGATTCCGGTTATGCCAAAGATTCAGAACAAGATAGCCAAATCGGGCAAAAATTTAGATTGACAAATGGCATTTATTGACTATCATAAAAATTTGTCTTGGGAGAGTATCTATGGTATCCAGCATGACAGGTTACGGCAGAGCTGAGCTGGTCAGGGAAGACGTGAAAGCTTCCGTGGAGATGAGCTCGGTAAATAATCGTTTCTGCGAGATGCAATTTCGCCTACCTAAGTTTCTCAGCTCTTTGGAATCAAAGCTGAAGGAGACGATTCTCTCCACCATCACCAGAGGGAAGATCAGCTACACTTTGAATTGGGAGGAGAGCCTTCCCATCGTGTCTTACGCAAAATTGAATGAGGACGCAGCCGACGTCTATAAGAGCATAATGACTCAGCTGAAGGAAAAGTACGGTCTCACGGGTGAAATCACGGTAGAGCATTTTTTGAGCTTGCCGGATTTGATCAAAGTGGAAAAAGAGGAATATGACTTAGACAAGGCTTGGGAGGTGGTGCGCGAGGTCACGCTGATGGCTCTGGAGGAGTTCAACTCCATGCGAAAAAGCGAAGGGGCTCGTCTGGCAAGCGACTTGAAACAGAGAGTTGATAGCCTGGAGGAAACCATCTCGGAAATTGAGGAATTGACTCCTCTGAATACGAATAATTACAGAAAGAAACTGAAGGCGAGAATCTCCGAGCTTTTGGCTGACGTGGTGGTGGATATGCAGAGGATCGAGCAGGAGGTGGCTTTGATGGCGGAAAAAAGTGACGTCACCGAGGAATGTGTGCGCTTCAAAAGTCACAATCAGCAGTTCCTCACTGCGTTAAAAGAGGGCGGACCCGTAGGGAAAAGGTTGACCTTCCTCTTGCAGGAGATGAACCGGGAAGCCAATACCATCGGATCGAAAGCCTCAGACGCCCGGATTTCACAAAAAGTGATCTTTCTGAAAGAGGAGATTGAGAAAATAAGGGAGCAGGTGCAGAACATCGAATGACGGAGGGCGACCACCGATCTCCCCCTAGTGGTAACGGAGACCTTGTCCGTTACTTTTTCTGTCACGAACGAGGGCGCCCGTGACGAACCGGAGAATTTCTTTTATTGGTTCAATCGCAAATGAACTATTCATTTGTTTCCATTGGTTACGGAAGCGTGGTCTCGACAGATAAGATCATAGCGGTAATGGGCTTCGGGTCACAGCCTTCCAAAAGACTGAAAGACGAGGCGCAGAAGAAGGGAAAGCTTGTGGATGCAACCCAGGGCAGAAAAACCAGAAGCCTGGTGGTGACCTCCTCGGATCACGTGATACTATCGGCTCTGGCCTGCGAGACCATAGCTTTTCGGCTGAAGGTTCAAGATTCAAAAGTCGATATTCAAGATTAATTTCGAATCTCGAACCTTGAATTTCGAACTCTAAAATAATGAAAAAAGCAACCTTAGTGGTTATCTCTTCTCCCTCCGGAGGAGGAAAGACCACCATCTGTCGAAAGATACTGAAGAAGCATAAAGAGTACCTATATTCTATCTCTGCCACCAGCAGAAAGAAAAGGAAAAATGAAAGGGAGGGTAAGGATTATTTTTTTCTGCCTGAGAGTCAATTCAGCCAAATAAGAAGGCGGCGAGGGTTTGTGGAATGGGCCAAAGTGCACGGCGAATATTATGGAACCCTAAAGAAGTTCGTCGATCAAGCAGAAAGAGACGATAAGGTGGCCTTGTTCGTTTTGGACGTGCAGGGAGGAATGGCAATTAAGAAAAAATATCCGGAGGGCGTTTTGATCTTTCTGTTGCCTCCTTCCCTGAAGGAATTGAAAAGAAGGCTCGTGGGGAGAGGAACGGACGATATAGGCGAGGTGAAAAGGAGATTGAAAACCGCATTAAAGGAAGTGAAGTTTTGGTCGAAGTATGATTATGTCGTGATAAACAACGAGTTAGGGGAGACAGCAAGACTGGTGGAGAAGATCATCGAGGCGGAAAGACAAAAGTCTTCCCGGTTTGATTTCAAGAAGTGGAACAAGAAGGCGAACTTTCCATAAGAGCATTCAGGAAAGCGAGTTCTTCCGGTGAAGAATGACTCATTAGAACGGCCACAAGAAAAAAACTTCTTGATTTGCGCAAAGATTTGGCGAAAAGACAACGTTTAGATATTTCACTGCAGGGTAATGAAAGGTTCTTTGGATTTATCCCTTGAATGGGGGAAGGTCTTAAAAGGAGGAACTGATGGAATTGGACATTACCGAAAGACTAGAGAAGATTTGTAGGAATAGATATGAAGCCGTCTTGTTGGTATCCAAGCAAGCCCGAAGGATAAATATGCAGAGGATGAAAGCTCAGTCCGAGGCCGCGCAGAGGGGCGAAAAGGAAGAGGAGAGCGAGGAGAAAGAGGAGAAAGTCACCAATGAAGCACTAAGTGACGTGTTGGAAGGGAGAATCGACTTCGAGAGACCGGAGGCGAAGCCTAGATCCGATTTAAGTAAAGTTTAGCCATCCTGACATTAAACTCTCCGGAAAGGAGAACATTTGGAAGAGAAAGATTTGGTAATCGTAGAATCACCTGCAAAGACTAGGGCTCTGAAGAAGTTCTTAGGAAAAAACTACCTGGTGGAGGCTTCTGTAGGGCACGTAAAGGATCTTCCGGAGAAAAACCTGGGCGTGAAAATAGAAGATGATTTCGCACCCCGCTACGAGATTATCAAAGGCAAGAAAAAGGTTCTGGACCAGCTGAAGACCAAAGCCGGTAAGGCTAAAGCGGTATATCTTGCGCCGGATCCGGATCGGGAAGGCGAAGCCATTGCCTGGCATATAGCCACAGAGATAGAGAAGGTAAATCCCCAAATCTATCGAGTATCGTTCAACGAGATCACCAAGCAGGCGGTACTGGCCGGGATAAAGGAAGCAGGTAAAATCGACATGAACAAGGTGAACGCCCAGCAAGCCCGCAGAATTCTGGACCGCTTGGTGGGATACAAGATTTCTCCCATCCTGTGGAAGACCGTATACAGAGGATTAAGCGCCGGCAGAGTACAGTCGGTAGCTTTGCGGATGATCTGCGAAAGGGAAAAACAAATCGAGGATTTCCTTCCCAAGGAATACTGGAGCATCACCGCCATTTTGGAAACGGAGGGAAAGGAGTCCTTCCCTGCTAAACTGGTCAAGATCGATGGAAAGGCTTTTGAAATTGCTGAAGGGGGAAATGCTGAGAAGATAATCGCAGACATCAGGCATAAGAAATTTTTGGTGACCAAGATCACCCAGGAGAAGCGAAAGCGCTTTCCCTATCCCCCTTATATCACCAGCACCCTCCAGCAGGATGCGGCTCGAAGACTGTATTTCTCTTCACAAAAGACCATGAGAGTCGCCCAGCAGCTTTACGAAGGCGTAGATCTGGGGGAAAAGGGGAGCGTGGGTCTGATCACCTATATGCGAACTGACTCTCCCCGGATTGCCCAGATCGCAAAAAAGGGCGCAAGAGATTTTATCGAGGAGAAGTTTGGCTCAGAATATCTTCCTTCGAAGCCAAGGGAGTATAAAGCCAAAAAGGCCGCTCAAGAAGCTCACGAGGCTATACGTCCCACTTACGTCGATTATACCGCAGACCAGTTAAAGCAATTTCTGACCAAGGATCAATTCAAGCTGTATCAACTCATCTGGAACAGGTTCACCGCCTCGCAGATGGCCGAGGCGGTATTTGACTCCGTTGCGGTGGAGATCGAGGCGGGAAAGTATCTGTTCAGGGCTTCAAGTTCGGAGCTTTCCTTTGACGGATTTTTGAAAATATATAAGGACGTGAAAGAAGAGAACTCGGAAAAGGAAGAGGAGTTTACGCTACCGGCTTTGAAGGAAAGGCAGGCTTTGAGTCTTTTGGAGCTTGTTCCCAAGCAGCATTTCACCAAACCTCCCCCCAGGTTCACCGAGGCCAGCCTGATCAAGGAACTGGAGGAGAACGGGGTAGGTCGTCCTTCCACCTATGCTCAGATCGTCACCACCATAAAACAGAGGAAATACGTGGAGTCGGAGAAGAAGAGGCTTTTTCCCACGGAATTGGGAAAGACGGTCAATGAGATTTTAGTTAAGAACTTCACGGATATAGTCGAGGTGGGTTTCACCGCCAATATGGAAGAGGAGTTGGACAAGATCGAGGAAGGAGAGGAGAACTGGGTGAAGGTGCTGCACGACTTCTATTCCCCATTCAAATCAAATCTGGACAAGGTAGAGAATGACGAAGGCAAGATTAAGCGCATGACGCAGCAATCCACCGACGAGATCTGTGAAAAATGCGGAAGCCCCATGATTGTCAGGTGGGGAAAGAATGGAAGATTTTTGGCTTGTTCAGCATATCCGGAATGTAAGAACACCAAATCCTTGGAGCCCGATGAGAATGAAGAGCTTGTCTCCGACCAGAAGTGTGATACCTGCGGTGCCCCCATGATGGTCAAAACCAGCCGATACGGGCGATTTTTGTCCTGCTCAAGATATCCGGAATGCAAGTTCACCCGACCTTTTTCCATCGGGGTGAATTGCCCCGAAGAGGGATGTGATGGTTTCATCATTGAAAGAAGGACCAAGAGAGGGAGGATATTTTTTGGCTGTTCCAATTACCCTAAATGCAAATTCGCCAGCTGGGATAGGCCGGTAAAGGAGACCTGTCCGAACTGCGGCGCCAGATTCCTGGTGCAAAAAGCAAACAAATCCAAAGGCGAATACTTGAAATGCGCCAAATGCGGATACGAAAAGACCGAGTCGGTAGAGGGTTTGCCGGAGAAGTCTGTCAAAGCTGCCGACTGACCAAGCAGATAAAGGGCATTACGTCCGTTTGATCAGTCATATCCCTGAGGCAATCCGCAGGCAGCATTTAATGGTTCTGATGAAAGATATTGAAAAAGAGGTAAGAGGTTTCATCCAGCATATTCAAGCGGAAAGGAATTTTTCAGAGAATACAGTCATCTCGTACGGAAGGGACCTGTCTGACTTCGGCGATTTCTTAAGGGAAAGGAAATTGCAGCAGAATCCCCTTCGCCGGATCGACCGGTCAATTCTAAGGGACTACTTGGTTTTCCTGAAAAGAAAGAGACTAAAAGAAACCAGCATTGCTCACAAAGTTTTCGTTCTGAGGTCTTTTTTCAGATATCTTCTGCGAAAAGGAAAGATTCCTTCCGATCCCGCCTCTTCTCTTTCCAGCCCCAAGAGGAAGAAAAGCCTGCCCACATTCCTGACTATTTCTCAGATGAAAGGTTTGCTTAAGGCTCCCTCAAGGGAGAGCGTTTGGGGCATTAGGGATCTGGCGATCTTAGAGCTTTTTTACAGTACCGGAATGAGGCTGTCGGAACTGGTTGATCTGGATTTGTCTTCTATAGATTTTCAAGGAGAGGTGGTCAGGGTTCTGGGCAAAGGGAGGAAAGAGAGAGTTATCCCGGTAGGGAGGGAGGCATTGGGGGTGGTGAAGAATTACCTGAGCTTGCGCAGATCGGCATTCAAAAGCCAGCTTGACACAAATGAGGAGGCGATTTTCTTGAATCGATCAGGTAAACGGCTTTCTGCTCGAAGTGTTGGGAGGATAGTTAAGAAATATGCTACTCGATTCTCTGAGGACCAGAAGACCAGTCCTCACACCTTGAGGCACACCTTTGCCACTCATCTTCTGGACGAGGGAGCAGATCTTCTTGCGGTAAAAGACCTTCTTGGCCATCAGAGCCTCTCCACCACTCAGGTATATACACACGTGACCACAGAGAGACTGAAGAAGATCTATAAAAAAGCGCATCCCAGAGCGGAAAAGCAGTAAGCAGTAAACAGATAGACCTTTGCATATAACCTCAGATCTTAAAACCGGATGACAAGATCAACCACCATAATCGGACTTAGACACAATGGTGAGGTAGCCATCGGTGCAGATGGACAGGTAAGCCTGGAAGAGACCATCGTCAAACAGAACGCCAACAAGCTTCGCAAGTTACATAACAACAATATCTTAGCGGGATTCGCCGGAACCTCCGCCGACGCTTTTACCCTATTTGAGCGATTTGAAGCCAAGATTGAAGAATTCAGAGGGAACCTTCCTCGAGCCGCGGTGGAATTGGCCAAAGACTGGAGGATGGATAAGTACCTCAGGAGGTTGGAAGCGCTTTTGTCGGTCTTGGACAAAGAGCATGCCCTGATCATATCTGGAAATGGTGACGTAATCGAGCCGGATGACGGCATCGTTGCCATAGGCTCCGGCGGACCGTACGCGTTGGCGGCGGCCAGAGCTCTGGTAGCTCACGCGAACCTGGATGCCAAGACCATTGTAAGAAAATCCATAGAGATAGCTTCCTCAATCTGTGTTTACACCAACGACCAGATAATAGTTGAGGGGCTTTAATTGCCCGGTTGTTTTTTGTTTGACCGTTAGCCATCTAAGGCGGGGCTACAGGTCTGTGCCTTCCGGATCAGCCTTCAGGGGCATCCTGAGTGGATTTCGCCGATGGCGGCATTAGAGACATGCGCGGGAGCCTATCTGTTCGATTTGCCACTCATGTTGACGGAACGGAGCCCAATAAACTGGGCAACTACAATCCTATACCACAGCATGTGGGAGTCCAGAACATAGCTTTAATGCTGCTGAGGTAGTCTTCCGGCCTCACATCTCAGCCCCGCAGGGAAAAATCTTGAAATGATTTGAAAATCGGTAGGTTTTTATTATATTGGATGTATAAGGAGATTGGTGGAAGAGTTGAGTTACGTTTCTGATTGAGTGAAACTGCAAAGGAGTTGAAAGATGTCTGAAGGTAAGAGTCCCGGCTCCACTGAAGTGAGCAATGACACAAAGCGCAAGAACAAGACCTCGGGGCCGGAAAACAGAAAAGAGAATTGGCGGAAGGAACTGACCCCAAAGGAGATCGTTAAGGCGCTGGACAAGTACATAATCGGGCAGGATCAAGCCAAGAAATCGGTCGCCATCGCCTTGAGAAATCGCTGGAGAAGACAGCACGTCGACGGCGATCTGAAAGAGGAGATCATGCCCAACAACATCATCATGATCGGTCCCACAGGGGTGGGAAAAACCGAAATAGCCCGTCGGTTAGCCAATCTAGCCAACGCTCCGTTGATCAAGGTGGAAGCCTCCAAGTATACGGAAGTTGGATACGTGGGAAGAGATGTGGAGTCAATGGTCAGGGAGTTGACCGATTTAGCAGTCAACATGGTAAAAAGGGAAAAAGCTGGGGCAGTGCAGCGAAAGGCGAGGAGCTTAGCGGAGGAGAAGGTACTGGATCTCTTATTGCCTCCCAAGCCTCAAAGGCGAAAGCAGGTTCCTCAGCCTGCCTTATCGCTTCACACATCCACCGGTTCCTTCGGAGAATCGCAAAACTCAGGCTTCGACCAAGAGGATCAGGAGGAGAAATGGGAAAGAACCAGAGAAAAGCTCAGGATGCAGTTGAAGCAGGGCAAGCTGGACAAAAGGACGATCGAGATGAGCGTGCCCAATGACAGATTCCCCATAATCGAGGTTTTCTCCCCGCAGGGCATTGAGGAGTTGGGGGTCAACTTCCAGGAAATGTTTTCCGGTATGCTTCCCCAAAAGACAAAAAAGAGGAAGGTCACGGTGGCGGAGGCACAGAGGATTTCGACCCAGGAGGAGGTAGGCAAACTGATAGATATGGAAGAGGTTATCTCCGAGTCCATCGAGCGGGTGGAAAACTCCGGGATCATATTCATAGATGAAATAGATAAGGTCGCAGGGGAAAAGGTGAAAAACGGGCCGGATGTTTCCCGGGAGGGGGTGCAAAGGGATCTTCTCCCTATTGTCGAAGGGACCAACGTGATGACCAAATACGGAATGGTCAGGACAGACCATGTTTTATTCATCGCGGCGGGCGCCTTTCACGCTTCCAAGCCCTCCGATTTGATTCCAGAGATGCAGGGAAGGTTTCCCATAAGAGTGGAGTTGGACAGCCTGACCGCCAAGGACTTTGTGCGCATCCTGACGGAACCAGAAAATGCCCTGATCAAGCAATATATAGCTCTGATGGCTACCGAAGGGTTGAACCTCTCCTTTACCGCAGACGCTATCGAAGAAATTGCAGGAATCGCCAACTTAGTCAACGAGAGAACGGAAAACATCGGAGCCAGAAGATTGCACACGGTGATGACCACGCTGTTAGAGGAGATCATGTTCAGGGTGCCGGATATGAAGGTAAAAAAGGTTAAGGTCACCAAGGAAATGGTGCAGAAGACTCTGAAGGATATAGTCGAGGATGAGGATTTAAGCCGATACATTCTGTGATTTTAGGAGTGCATCCCGCCTCTGGCGGGATGCTGCGGAAGCAAGCTTCCGCACTCCTAAGATGGTAGGTCAACCCCACCTTTGACGCGGTTGACAATTCTTTATGGTTATCCTGCAGCCCTTCGTCTGGGTTTTACATGTAACGCAGAGGTTCGCGTCTTAAGTAGGGAAAAGGGTTATTCCAAATGTATGGGGCCATAGGTGGAGAGATCATGGGGAAGACAGATAAGAAAGGGCTGTCTAAACGGTAGATTGCCCTTGAAGCTCGTAGGGAAGAGTTGGAGTGAGTTATGAAAAACAAAGTGAACATTAAAAAAACAGAAGAGGGCTACGCTGTTTGGTATCCTGGTTTGCCTGGTTGTTGGTCGCAGGGGCAACGGAAAGAGAGGCTTTGGAGAATATTGAAGACGCTATAAGAGCATATTTGGACACTGCTAAAGAGTTGGTCAAAAACTGCTAAGAGTTTACATCGATGAATGAAAAGCTTTTAATATAAAGATCGGAGAGCTTGTGGGATTTGAACCTCTTAAACGAACGCACACTTGCGGGGAATTAGGAAAATCGGATACAGGGAAGAAGGTTATCTTAAATGGCTGGGTGCACCGGTGGAGAGATCACGGGGGCTTACTCTTCATAGATTTAAGAGATAGATACGGGTTGACCCAGGTGGTCTTCAAACCGGACTTGCTCGATCAAAAAACCATGAATGAAGCGGCGCACCTTAGGGCCGAGTACGTGATCAGTGTGGAAGGCGAGGTAAACGAAAGACCCGAAGGAATGGCCAACAAAGATATGCCCACCGGCGAAATCGAGGTCATAGTAAAAAAGATGACCGTTCTGAATGAATCGAAAACTCCGCCTTTTGAGATCGAAGACGAGACAAATGCTAATGAGGAATTGAGACTAAAATATAGATATCTCGATTTGAGACGTTCTCCTCTTCAGGAGAAGATAAGAATAAGACAAGAGGTCACCAAGGCGCTAAGAGACTACCTGGATTCACAAGGGTTTTATGATATAGAAACGCCCCTTTTGATCAGAAGCACCCCCGAAGGCGCCAGGGATTTCATCGTTCCCAGCAGAGTGAATCCGGGAAAATTCTACGCTTTGCCTCAATCTCCCCAACTCCTGAAACAGATACTGATGATTTCCGGGTTCGATAGATATTTCCAGATAGCCCGATGTTTGAGAGACGAGGACCTGAGGGCAGATCGTCAGCCGGAGCACACTCAAATTGACATGGAGATGTCCTTTGTCACCGAAGATGACGTCTTTGCTGTGGTTGAAGGGATGATGGTTTACGTGTTCAAGGAAGTGTTAGGCGTGGCGATCACGATTCCCTTTCCAAGATTGAGATTCAAGGACGCCATGGAGAGATTCGGAACAGATAAGCCGGACACGCGATTTGGAATGGAGATAAAGGAGTTGACAGAGTCTGTCAGCGGATCTGAGTTCAAGGTCTTTTCCGAGACCGTCAAGAATCAGGGAGTCGTTTGCGGAATGAATTTCAAGGGAGGAGCAAAACTCTCCCGAAAAGAGATAGATCAGTTGGAGCAGTCAGCCAAGAAATCGGGAGCCAAGGGGCTGATCTACCTGGCCCATTTAAGCGAAGGTTTTAAGTCTCCGATCAAGAAATACGTAAAGCCGGAAGAATTATCCTCCATCGTCCAAAAACTCAATCTGGAAGAGGGCGACATGGGCCTTGTAATAGCAGATCAGCCTCGAGTGGTGCTGGAGTCTTTGGGGAAACTGAGACTGGAGATTGGACGTAAGTATAATCTGGCAGATCGGGGCAAGTGGGATTTTCTGTGGATATACGAGTTCCCTCTTTTTGAATACAATCACGAGGAGAAACGATTCGACGCCATGCACAATATAGTCACCATGCCCTACCAGGAGGACATGGAAAAACTGGATTCAGGATTTGAGTCCGATCTCCCCCTGGACGATGAAAACCATCCTTGGAAAAACATAAGAGCGCATCAGTATGATCTGGTTTTAAACGGCACGGAGATTGCCTCGGGCGGCATCCGGAATCACAAAAGAGAGCTTCAGCAAAAGATACTGAATGTTTTGGGGATAGATGACCAAAGGGCGGAGAAGATGTTTGGTTTTCTCTTGAGAGCGCTAGAATATGGTGCTCCGCCGCACGGCGGGATTGCGCCAGGTCTGGATAGAATCGTGGCTTTGATGACCGGATCCGATTCCATAAGAGACGTGATCGCTTTTCCCAAGACCACGGGTGCGCAGTCTTTGATGGACGCAGCACCTTCGGAGGTAGACGATAGACAATTGAGGGAATTAGGGATAAGGAGAGCGGAGGATGATCACTAATCAGTCTCCAGTAAGCAGTATTCAGTAGGCAGACCAAGAGGAGACCCACAAGGATGATGGTTTCTCAATGTTGAATTCTCAGAGATTGCCATTTCAATAAAAACTTTAACATAAACCAGCAAAGATCTAAATCGAGAGGTAAGAAAAAGAGGTATTGATAAAAAGCAAAAAAATAAATATTGGGGATGTTGACCAGAGGCTGCTTTTCGGGCAGAGCAGTTCTTTCCTGCGCCTGATCGAAAGCCAGTTCGATGCCAAGATCGTAGCCCGGGGTGACTCCATAAATCTGAAGGGAAACGAGAAAGAGATAAGATTGCTGGAAGCCCTGTTCGCGGATCTTATCTCCCATCTGCAAAAGAGCAAGGAGCTTTCGGAAAGATATGTCTTATACGCCATCAGCATGGTGAAACAGGACGGCATAGGCCCCTTTAATGATCTGCAGGTCGGTTCCATAGTCACGTCCCTTACCGCCAAGGAAAGCATAAAGCCCCGAACCGTCGGTCAGAAGAATTACGTTAATGCCATAGGAAGATATGACATCGTTTTCTCCATAGGTCCCGCCGGCACAGGAAAGACCTATTTGGGCGTGGCGATGGCGGTCTCCGCCCTAAAGAAGAAGAGGGTAGGACGAGTGATCTTGGTGAGGCCGGCCGTCGAAGCAGGGGAGAGCCTGGGGTTCCTTCCCGGTGACATCCGGGCAAAAGTGGATCCGTATTTAAGGCCGGTCTATGATGCTTTGCATGACATGTTGTCGGCAGAGAAAATACGCAAACTGATGGAGATGGGTGTGATTGAGATAGTTCCCTTGGCATTTATGAGAGGAAGGACCTTGAACAATTCCTTCGTAATTTTGGATGAGGCACAGAACACCACCGTGGCACAGATGAAGATGTTTTTGACCAGATTAGGGGTAAACTCCAAGGCGGTTATTACCGGCGATATCACTCAGATAGATTTAGACAACAAAAAAGCATCGGGATTGGTTCAGATTCAGAAAATCCTAAAAGGGGTGAAGGGAATCGAGTTCATATATCTGACGGAAAAAGACGTGGTTAGACACCGGTTGGTTCAGGAGATCATCAAAGCCTACCAAAAGTACGAGGATCAGCAGAACATTTCGCATCGAAAGGAATGATGAATGAACTACAGGGAGTGAAAAGCGAAGAGGCTCGCCATGCTTCATTGGCCTTTCATCATTAGATTTTATGCGTGATTTTAAAAAGTCTGTTTCGTTTAAGTCCAATTCAGAAAAAAACGGAAGAAGTCACAAGGTACGGAGCCAGGTTCTCCGGGCAGTTATGGCTCTGGTTACCCTTGGTGTGATAGTCTTTCTTTTTCCCCTCTCCTCCATCTATCAATCTTTGGATCTTCCATCGGTGGGAGGCACGGCGGCCGAGGAGATCATCGCCCCCTTCACCTTTCCTGTTTTGAAAAGCAACGAGGAATTGGAAGAGGACAGAGGGTTGGTCTTAGCCAATCTTCCGGTGATCCTGGAATTGGATAGAGAAAAAGGCGATTCGGTGATAGCCTCGGTGGAGCGGTTTTTAGCTAAGGTGGACAGCGTAAATGAGTCCAACCAGATTCCTGAGTCGAGAAGAAGAGATTTTCGTCTTCTCTTTCCCTACCTGGAGGAGGAGGGAATCTTTCTGTTGAGCACGGAGAGGGAACTGGACCCATTTGGCTCCAACCTGATTGATGTCCTGCAGGAACTTTATCAGGTTGGAATAGTCGAGGACATTCAAGATCTGCCGTTCGGTGAGAGTAACGATGCTATGGTCACGAGTGAATCCGAGAACGCTCCAGACTCGGCCAAGCTCGGCCGAATCCTGACCAAAGATGAGCTTCTGGATCTTTCTCGAGCCAAAGAGAGGCTGCTCTCGTTAGCCATGGTGATATTCGAGAATGATCAGCTTACGGTAAAGGCGTTATATGAGGTGGGAAGCCGCTTTTTGGTACCCAATTTGACCTTGGATCAAGATGGAATGGAGACCCAAAAAGAAGAAGCGCTGAGATCGATCACCAACCAGAAAGGATTGGTATTAAAGGGGGAGACCATAGTAGGGAAGGGGCAGCGAGTTACTCAGGAAGATATAGAGAAACTCTCCTCCTTGGAAGAATCCAGAATCGAGGCTGGCGTCAAATCTAATCCCTGGCATTTCCTGTTTCCTCTTGTGGGTCGGATCTTTTTTGTGGGGGCGATACTTCTGGCTTTGGCTCTGTTTCTATACTTTATCAAAAGGGACGTCTTCTACGACAACTCGAAGATTATGATGGTCTCAAGCATTCTCATCCTGGAAATGGTGATAGCCTATCTCCTTTTGTTCAGGTGGCAGCTTTCGGAATACTTAATCCCGATCACCATCGCTTCCATGCTTCTGACCATTCTCCTGGACCTGGAGGTGGGTCTGATCTCCACCTTCGTCTTAGGGCTGCTTTTGGGAGTTGTGAACCTGTTCGATTTCAAGCTGGCCTTTATCAGCATCGTGGCGGGAACCCTGGCATGTTACAGTGTCAAGGAGGTCGCGCACCGGTTTAGGTTCTATCGCCCCATGCTTTACATATCCTTTGCCTACGTGGTCTTTATTTATTTTGCTGAATCGTTGAAGCTTTCCTCCCCCGGCGCAGTTTTGTCATTGTGCGGGTATGGACTGTTCAACGGGTTCATTTCGCCCATTCTAACCATCGGCCTTTTGCCCATCTTTGAGTCGATCTTCGATGTCAGCACCGATATCACTTTGCTTGAGCTTTCCGATTTGAATCGTCCCCTTCTCAAACGACTTGCTTTGGAAGCTCCCGGCACCTATCATCACAGCATAATCGTGGCGAATTTAGCCGAGGCGGCAGCCAAAGCCATTGGAGCCAACGTGCTTTTGGCCCGGGTGGGAGCCTACTATCACGATATCGGCAAGATGGAAAAGCCGGAATATTTCGTGGAGAATCAAACCGGATCGAGAAATAAGCATGAGAAACTTGTACCTTCCATGAG
Source organism: uncultured Ignavibacteria bacterium (assembly GCA_964588305.1). GTDB lineage: Bacteria > Zixibacteria > MSB-5A5 > MSB-5A5 > SM1-73 > SM1-73. The sequence continues at coordinate 4,454 of CAZPOP010000013.1, read as the reverse complement.
TGCCCTGATTTTGGAGTCTCACGTCAAAGAAGGAGTGGAGATGGCCCGGGAGGCTAACCTTCCCAAGAGCGTGATCGACTTCATCCAGGAACACCACGGTACCACGCTGATGAGCTACTTTTACAACAAGGCCTTGGAGCAGGGAGCCACACAGGATTCAATGGATGAATACAGGTATCCCGGTCCCAGGCCCCACTCCAAAGAGACCGCCATCGTGATGTTGGCAGATGCGGTGGAGGCTGCCTCCCGCACCCTGGATGACCCCAAGCCCTCTCGCATAAAGAGTTTGACCAAGAAGATCATAGATTCAAAACTCCAAGCCGGCGAATTGGCTGATTCCAACCTGACCTTCAGAGAGCTGTCCGCCATACTGCAGAGTTTCCTGCCCGTCCTGATCAGCGTCTTTCATCCCCGGGTCGAATATCCGGAACCAGTGGAAACAACGGCATGATCCGTTCTGCGAAAGCCAAATTGAGAGAAACCACCATCCACAACATTCATCCCGTGCGTAGGATTAACAGAAGACAAGTCGAAGACACTATCAAAAGAGTGTTACGATCGGAGGGAGCAGATTTATCCGTGGACGTAATATTCGTCGACGATGACTTTATGAAGAGATTAAATCGGAAATTCACCAGGAGAAGAAAAACCACAGACGTGCTATCATTTGGCATGAATGAAGGTGAGAATATGACGGTGGGTTATCCCAGCCTGGGGGATATTTATGTTTCCTTGGACCAGGCCAAAAGGCAGGCGGTCGAGTATGGAATAAGCCTAAAGGAAGAGACATCCCGCCTGGTGGTTCATGGACTCCTGCATCTTTTAGGGTACGACCATAAGAATAGAGCACAGATGAAGATAATGAAGGAAAAGGAGGAGGCATATCTGACTCGGAGGGCTTAGTCGAACGTGCAACCCCCCAGGTTCATACTAAAACCTTAAGGTCTAAGACTACAGGGTAATATGAGAATCATCGATAAGATCGTACATCCTTTATTGAGGCATTTTAACCGTCTATTTCATTATCCCGGTTCAGAAAGCATGAAGCATCGAGGCGAAGAAGAAACGACTGAAGAGCAGTTGGAAGCTGTAGCTGAGGCGATGGGAGCAAACGAGGCGGAGTTGGAGGAGGAGGAAAAGGAGATGATCCACGGGGTGGTGGAGCTGGCAGATACGGAGGTCAAGGAGATCATGCTGCCCCGTCCTGACATGATCTGTGTGGAGGAGAACTCCACCTTAGACCAGATACGGGAGATAGTGAAAAAGCGAGGACATTCCCGGATTCCGATCTACAAGGAAAACATCGATAACATTACCGGTATCATCTATGTCAAAGACCTTTTTTTAAAGGGAACTCAGGCGAAGAAGATTGCCGATTTGTCTCAGCTGGCCAGAAAGGCTCATTTTGTCCCGGAAACCAAGAAGATAGATGATCTCCTGAGAGAGTTTAAAAGAGACAAGAACCACATGGCCATAGTAGTGGATGAGTACGGTGGAACCGCAGGTTTGGTCACCATGGAGGATATCTTAGAGGAAATAGTGGGGGAAATCCAGGACGAATATGACATGGAAGTTCCACCTATCCAGAAGCTGGGTGGTGCCACCTACCGGGTGGATGCCAGGGTAAGCATCGAAGATTTAAATGAGGAATTGGGAACCGATGTTGCTGAGAAGGGGTTTGAGACGGTGGGAGGTTTTATATACGATCTGGTAGGAAGTGTGCCGGAGGAAGGTAAAGCACTCGAATACGAATCGGACCAGATGAGATTGAAAATCGTGGTGGAGAAAGTAAAGGGACAGAGAATCAAGACGGTCAAAGTCACTCTCACTCCAACTTCTCCCGACAATCCATCCGAAAGTAATCACTGAAAAAAAGAAATCCGAAGGTGAAAAGCAGAGTCTCTATCGTCAGGTGTCACGACTATACTCTAGACAATGTCCGCGCAGCAGTCAAGAAGTCCTTTTCCCACCTGGGGGGATTGGAGAAATTCGTCAAAAAAGATCAGAGGGTCTTAATCAAGCCTAATCTCCTTTCCGCCAAAGACCCGTCTCGTGCCATAACCACTCATCCTGCGCTGGTTCAAGCCGTGGTGGAGGAGGTTCAAAACATCGGTGCGACGGTGCTCATAGGGGATAGCCCCGGGGGTGTTGAGCGCGGGGTGAAAAGAGTCTGGGAAAACACCAAGATGGCTGAGGTAGTGGCTGCGACGGGCACAAGGTTGGTTCCTTTTGAAAGCAGTGGGGTGTATGAGAGGAAGACGGATGAGGGCAAAAGATATTTCATTGCAAAGCCAGTGCTCGATGCGGATGTGGTTATCAGCTTGCCCAAGCTCAAGACGCACACGCTGACTTTGATGACCTGCGCAGTGAAAAACATGTTCGGATCAATCCCCGGCTTCAGAAAAAGCGAATACCATAAAGAGGCTCCCAAACCCAGGGATTTCGCCAGGGTGATTGCCGACATCTGTTCCTTGACCAAGCCGCATTTGAGCGTAGTAGACGCGGTCGTATGCATGGAGGGGGATGGTCCTTCCGCCGGAAATCCAAAATATCTGGGACTTCTTTTTGCCAGCACCGATGCCGTGGCTTTGGACATGATAGCCGCAAAGATAATGGGCTACAAGGACGGGGAGATTGAGATTACTTCCGCTGCTCAAAAAAACGGACTGGGTGCAAAGTCTTTCTCGGAAATAGAAATGTTAGGGGAGAAGCTGACCGAGCTTTCGGTGCCGAAATTCACCCTTCCTTCTAACCGGTTCTTAAAATTGATTCCCAACTTCCTGCTCGCACCGATCAAACCATTAGTCTGGGTTCGTCCAGCCATTTTGGACGGCAACTGCATCAACTGCAATATCTGCGTGGATAATTGCCCCACCAATACTATCCGAAAGGGAGAGAAAAAGCCCCATTTTGACTATGCTAACTGCATAAACTGCATGTGCTGCCACGAACTCTGCCCCGAAAAGGCGATTTTCTTAAGAAAAAGCTGGATCGCCAAAAGGATTGCCTAGACGAGAACGGAGTGCAGAAGTTTGTTTTTGCAGGATCCTTCGATCACACCTCGCAGGCAAATCATAGAGAAGCATTTGTAGGTCGAGCATGGCGAAGCCTGGTCGACGCAGCACAGAAATCTCAAGCAGCCCTGCGGGCATGGTTGATCTACAAATCAAGAGACGGAACCGATTGTCAACGACAAAATCCGGTCGGGACTCCCACACGGTTGCCCGAATTGAACCGCCCAATGAATTGGGCAACTACAGCCCAAGTTTCCCTATAAATGAAAAGCCCTCTTTTGAAAGAGGGCTAGATTTCTTATTCCCGGCAGCGTTCTACTCTCCCACAAGGTCGCCCAAGCAGTACCATCGACGCTGAGAGGCTTAACTTCTGTGTTCGGAATGGGAACAGGTGTTTCCCTCTCGCTATGGCCGCCGGAAAATCTTCTTGAAAGAAAATTTCAGGACAACCTCATAGAGGAACCAAAAAGACAGGCATCAGGTCTGCTTAGGTTCGAGATCAAGAGATAAATTTAATGATCAAGTCGCACGGCTGATTAGTATCGCTCGGCTGAAGCCATTACTGGCCTTACACCTGCGACCTATCAACCTGGTAATCTACCAGGAGCCTTAAGCCCCGATCCCGAAGGATCGGGGGGGATATCTAGTCTTGGGGTGGGCTTCGTGCTTAGATGCTTTCAGCGCTTATCCCTTCCGAACGCAGCTACCCAGCACTGCCTCTGGCGAGACAACTGGTACACTGGAGGTTCGTCCGTTCCGGTCCTCTCGTACTGGGAACAGCTCCCCTCAAATATCCTACGCCCGCATCAGATAGGGACCGAACTGTCTCACGACGTTCTAAACCCAGCTCACGTACCGCTTTAATTGGCGAACAGCCAAACCCTTGGGACCTTCTCCAGCCCCAGGATGCGATGAGCCGACATCGAGGTGCCAAACCTCCCCGTCGATGTGAACTCTCGGAGGAGATAAGCCTGTTATCCCCGGAGTACCTTTTATCCGTTGAGCAACGGCGTTTCCACACACAACCGCCGGATCACTAAGCCCTGCTTTCGCATCTGCTCGACTTGTAGGTCTCGCAGTCAAGCTCCCTTATGCCTTTGTACTCTACAGCCGATTACCATCCGGCTTGAGGGAACCTTTGGACGCCTCCGTTACCTTTTAGGAGGCGGCCGCCCCAGTCAAACTACCCGCCTGACACTGTCCCTGGCCCCGATTCAGGGGTCAAGGTTAGAATTCCGATAAAGCAAGGGTGGTATTTCAACGGTGACTCCACCGACCCTAGCGGGCCAGCTTCATAGTCTCCCACCTATGCTACACATGCAGTACCAAAACCCAATATCAAGTTATAGTAAAGGTTCACGGGGTCTTTCCGTCCCGATGCGGGAAAGCGGCATCTTCACCGCTACTACAGTTTCGCCGAGTCCCTCGTTGAGACAGCGC
>CAZPOP010000012.1:92938-97351 GCA_964588305.1 uncultured Ignavibacteria bacterium | reverse complement strand
GCTTGGGTCTTTTGCCAGTATCTACTTTTTATCGCTCTTAATACATGAAGCTCATACATCATCTTGTCGTTAGGAAACTCCTTTTTTACCTCTCTTTTGATATCCTTTAAGATACTGTTGGGTATCTTTGTCTCTCTGGCGACCTTCTGGTAATCAAAATACTCTATCTTCTCCATAACTTCCTCCTCATAATTCCGGGGGTGAGACGATCTCAACTTCTCTGAATCCCTCCAGCATATTGACCAACTTCACTAATCTCCTCGTCCTCACCTTGACTAAATGTTCAAAGTTCCAAGAAGCCAAATAAGATATTTCATAAAAAGAAGCTACAGCAACATGAAGAGCATCATCCATATATCTTTCTGAGAACACCTTTCTTTCTATATAGTTTTTTGCTAACTCTCTGATTTTTGGATTAATCTTTAATACTTTCAAATGCTGGATGAGTTTGTTCAAATTCCTTCTTAATATTTCATCTTTAGTATCCCCCAATTCCTCTACCGTGATCTCTGATATATATACCTGATAATTAGGCAGAATCTCTTTCCAAAATCTGATGGTTGCCTCCTGTCGATCTTTTGTTCTCTTATCATAATAAGCGCTGATAACAGAGGTATCAAGGTATAAGGTTTCTTTTTTCATAACGGTCTATTCTCAATATACGATTTTATCTCTGATTCACAATGGAAGCTCAATCAAAATAAACGAACCATACTGGATACATGATTATTATGAAATACCGATGCCAATTTGCTTTCGGGATCGCTATTCGCGAAGCATAAGAGATCTACTTTTCAAGTTGATCGATACGCTTTCGAATGTCTTCTGAGATAACTACTTTTTGACCTCGCATACCATCAGGGTCTATCTGTCGTGCCTTTATCAAATCTTTTTCAGCTTCATCTTCTCTTCCCAAACTCCAGAACACCCCAGACCGATTGATATAAGCCTTTGCGTTTGAAGGATCCAATTCAATTGCCCTACTATAATCGGCGATAGACCTCTCACAGTTCGGAACTATCTCGTCTAACGGAGCGCCATCTATCTCCTGACCTACAGCTATCATAAAGTACGCCGCCGCTCGCCAAAAGTAGCCTTCGCTGAAGTTTGGGTCTATCTTGATGGCTTTTGTAAGCTCAGATACACATTCACCCCACTTGGCTTTGCCAAAGAAAGCCATGGCTACTTCATAACATTCACGAACAGGAGCATCGACGAGTACTATTTTGTTACCATCAGGAGTTCTAAGTGCATTTGCTTTACTTATTTTCCTGACCGTTTGTCCGGCTCTTGCCCCATGCATTTTTCTAGGTTCAAAAGAAACGCGAATCAGGGCAGGGGATCGAAATGTCAACTCTACCTGGGCAAAAATCTTATAGTGAATTTGAAATGTATCGCGGGTTCTAGCAATTCCAAGGAAACCCTTCCTTCCTTTTTCGATGACTACTACTCGGGTAATAGAAGACTTGCTGGGGATTTGTCGCTTAGCGGCTTTTCTCGCTTCAGCTTTCTGGAATGCCTCAACAGTCATCGAAGCCATTGTTGCCTCTTTATGGATTTTTTCTGAAATGACCTGGGCTCCGGAGGGGATTTTCTTTTTGGCCTTCTCAATGGCGGCTTCCACCGAAGGTGCTGTTTCCTTTATACTTTTTTTACTACCAATATCGATCGTGCGCAGAGAAATAACTTTTGAGTCGGGTGGAATGGAATCTCTAATTTTCTGGCGTGCTTCCTCAATGGTTGCCCCTTTTACTTCAATGACTTGGCGCATCCCTCCTTTCATAAATGAACGAATTTTCCCACAACAGTTGGGACAAAGTACCCAGGGTGTCTTATCAGCGAGGACTCCTTTGCGCCAAGCCTGATCTGTCTCCCTTTTCGTTAACCCGAAAGCATAACCGAAATGGGCTACTGTTAATATCCCACCTCCTAGAGATATCCCAGCTTTTGCCGGTCCAAAACCGCTCTGGGCAATTCTCTTCATTTCCCGAAGTGGTATTATTGTGCCTTCTCCGGCGCGCAGTTCCGTATGGCAAAGATCACATACGCCCATTAGATCACCTCCTTTCTTTTGCCTCGATTTTGCAGATGTTTTCAGGTAACTAAAATCTGTTGACTGCTATTTCTGTTAAGCAGTCCTCTGGACATGCTTGACCTCCAGACCGTAATACTGCACTTCTTGCCTCTCTTACTTAAGCTTGCTGGCTAGCCAGAAACAACCGACAACGAGCAAGGCACAAACTATCCAGGCTATAACATATCCCCAATTGCCTGTATCGATAGCCTCAGAAAATCCTTTGTCAAGTTTCTGGTATAGCACGACAGCTCCACTGGCACCCAATATCCATAGGATAACCTTTAGGACCTTTTTCACCAGCTCCTCATCTTTTTTCCGCCCACAATGGCAGATAACGTTTTTGGTGTTTGTGAAGATTTTATTGTCGGGTATCCTGCCTTCGGCAGGAAACCCGACCTACTGTTTATCTCAAATAATTGGCGGCAATCACCAATCTTTGAACTTCGGATGTTCCTTCATAGATTTCTGTAACTCTTTGATCCCTGTATAACTTTTCTATTTCCGAAAACTCTCCGATGTAGCCGTATCCTCCGTGGATCTGCATGGCTTTATTCACGCAAAAATTAGCGGTCTCGGAGGCAAATAGCTTGGCCTGAGCTGCCGCCAGGGTGACTCTTTCTCCTTTATCCTCCATCAACGCCGCCTTGTAAGTTAGGAGTCGGGCAGCTTCCAATCTGGCGCTCATGTCGGCAATCATCCATTGTATGGCTTGAAGCTTGGCAATGGGACCGCCGAACTGCTCCCTGGTCTTAGCATACTTCACTGATTCGTCAAAAGCCCTTTGAGCCAGTCCTAAGGCTTGAGCGGCTACCCCGATTCTGGCACCATCCAAGGTTTTCAAAGCCATTTTGAAACCTTTGCCCTCCTCGCCTAAAAGGTTTGATCTGGGAACCTTTACGTTTTCCAGCTTCAGCCTTCCGGTGGTTGCTGTCCGCATCCCCATTTTAAATTTGAGTTTCTCTGATGAGAATCCGGGAGTCCCCTTCTCTAAAAGTATAGCTGAAACTTTATCTTTTTCGCCCTCCTCAACGATTTTGCAGAATAACACCACCAGATCTGCCACATCTCCGTGCATGATGAAAATTTTTTCCCCGTTTATCACAAAAGAGTCGCCATCCACCTTGGCTGTGGTCTGCTGGTTTGCGGCGTCTGACCCGGCGTTAGGTTCGGTTAAACCGAAAGCTCCTATGATCTCACCGGAAGCCATCTTAGGAAGATACTTCTTCTTGTGTTCCTCAGAGCCAAAAGTCTCAATGGGATAGGAAGCCAGGTTGTCCACCGCCATTATGAGAGCGGAGGCGGCATCAAACCAGGATATCTCCTCAATCAAGGTTACATATTCGATCTTGCTTTTTGCCAACCCCCCATACTCTTTGGCCAAAGGATAGGCCATAAACCCGGCTTTTGCCATCTTCTTGAATAAATCTAAGGGAAACTCTTCTTCTCTCCGATCTAACTTTGCTGCAACCGGGGCGATCTCCTTCTGTCCAAACTCCTTAGCCATATCCCTTACTGCCTGTTGGCTTTCAACCATGTTATAGGCCATTTCTCCTCCTGTAAATTGGTTTTAAGTTTATCATTTGTTTTTTGCAATTCTTTTCGCCTTTTGGTTAGGTTTATGACGCGAGACAAGCTCGTATGAGTGCATACGCATCTCGCTACTCCAGATTATATAATTTATGAATTTTTTGATTGAATACAACAGAAAAATGCAGGCAAGAAAGAAAAAGGATTAAGTTGTCAACGGATTCATCCTGATCCCGCCTTTGGCGGGAGAACGGATTGAACAGATGAATTTATCCGCTATATCCGATTAATCCGTTGACCAACCTGTTGGGAATTTTCTAAAAAATCTTCTCCTCTTTTCTTCTCTCGGAGACCGCTTTCTTCACATATTCTATGGCTTCGGTGGTGATGGTGCCGGGAGTGAAAAGTTTTCCCACACCCGCCTTCTCCAATTTCTCCATGTCTTCCTTGGGGACGATTCCTCCACCGAAGAGGAGGACATGATCGGCACCCTTTTCTCTCAAGAGCTCAAGTACCCTGGGAAACAGGGTCATGTGGGCGCCCGATAGAATGCTCATCCCGATGGCATCTACATCCTCCTGAATGGCGGCTTCCACGATCATCTCCGGAGTCTGCCGCAGGCCGGTATAGATCACCTCGAATCCGGCATCCCGGAAGGCCGAGGCAATCACCTTAATCCCTCGATCATGCCCATCCAGACCGGGCTTGGCCAAGAGTATCCTTATCTTTCGTTCCATGGTCTTTCCTCTCAAGGATCGGGCAAGGTGCCCGACCTACGGATTAGTTGCATTCCCTCCCGTAGACGGGGC
>CAZPOP010000012.1:90732-92838 GCA_964588305.1 uncultured Ignavibacteria bacterium | reverse complement strand
TTGGTCAAGGCCTCGACATAATAGGAGCCAGCCAAAGGATCTATGGTATTGGCCACGCCGGTCTCATGGGCAATCAACTGCTGGGTTCTCAAAGCTATCTGAACTGCATGCTCTGAGGGCAAAGCATAGGTCTCGTCCATGGAATTGGTATGAAGACTCTGGGTCCCACCCATAACTGCAGCTAATGCTTCATAGGCGGTGCGGACGATGTTGTTCTCAGGCTGCTGGGCGGTCAAGCTGCAGCCGGCGGTCTGGGTATGAAATCTCAAAAGCCACGATCCCGGCTTTTTGGCCTTGTATTTTTCCCTCATGTGTCTTGCCCAGATCCTTCGGGCCGCCCGATATTTGGCCACCTCCTCGAAGAAGTCCAGATGGGAATTGAAGAAATGGGAGAGTCGGGGAGCGAAATCGTCCACGTCCAATCCCGCCTTTATTCCTGCCTCCACATAGGCAAAACCGTCCGCCAGGGTAAAAGCCAACTCCTGGACTGCGGTGGATCCAGCTTCCCTGATGTGATAGCCGGAGATGGATATGGTGTTCCATTTGGGAACGTGTTGGGTACAGAAGGCGATTAAGTCGGTGATCAGTCTCATGTGAGGCTCAGGCGGGAAAATCCATTCCTTCTGAGCGATGTATTCTTTCAGAATGTCATTTTGCACGGTACCGGTCAACTTCTCCGAAGGCACGCCCTGCTTTTCCCCCACGGCGATATACATGGCCAAAAGGATGGATGCCGGGGCGTTGATGGTCATGGAAGTGGATATCTTGTCTAAAGATATGCGGTCAAAGAGCATCTCCATGTCCTCGAGCGAATCGATCGCCACCCCGCATATTCCGACCTCCCCCAATGATAAGGGTTGGTCAGAATCCCACCCCATCAAAGTGGGAAGATCAAACGCCACCGAAAGTCCGGTTTGTCCCCTGTCCAGGAGAAAATGATATCTTTCGTTGGTTTGTCGTGGAGTTCCCATCCCGGAAAACTGCCGCATGGTCCACAAACGCCCCCGGTACATGTCTTTTCTGATTCCTCTGGTGTAAGGATACTCGCCGGGAAAACTCAAGTCGCGGTTATAATCGAGATCCTCAATGTCCAAGGGAGTATACATCTCCTTGACCGACTCACCCGACACGCTGATGAACTTTCTATCCGAAGGACGTTTGCTTTTCTCCTTCTCCTTTTCCCATTTCTCCTTTTGATCGGCAATTTCCTTTTTTGTGGTCGGGCTCAGCATAGAATCACCTCGTTTCTTTTCATTCCAAAAAGTCTCTGGGAATCACTCGCAGCCAAGCCTTCACGGCTGGGAGCCGATGGATAAACCCTGAGCTACTCGATTTTGGCCTTTTCCTAGCGCCATAAGCTGTGTTCAGACACCTTCCTGCGAAAAGGAAGCGGAGCAAGCTCCGCCACTACAATATCTTTCATTTGTCAAGATTGATCTTGTTTAAAACTCTCTCTCCGGCTGAATATGGATCGTCCTCGCCTTTGTAAACCTTTTCCGCAATTTCTTCTATGTTAAAAGAGCTCAAAATTTTCTCGTCTATCAGCTCTTTTACCTTGAGCTCGATGATTTTTCTCAGATCAACTTTGATCTGATTTTTCCTGTGTTGCTCCAAAACTCCGTTGTCGGTGATGAAATCTCTGTGTTCGGAAATCTTGGCGAACAGAAGATCAATTCCCTTGTTGTTCATGGCCTCGGTGGAGACAATGGGATACTCCCATTTCCCTTTTTTTCTGCGGATATCCAAAATCATGTCCAATTCAGAGATCATTCTTCTGGCGCCTTCCCGATCGGATTTGTTTACCACGAAGATGTCCGCGATCTCCATCAGACCTGCCTTCATGGCCTGGATGGAATCACCCGACTCGGGGACGAAGACCACCAGGGTGGTGTCGCAGGCGTTCACCACGTCCAACTCCACCTGTCCCACTCCGACGGTCTCTATAAGAACCCAGTCTTTGCCAAAGGCGTCCAAAACCAGACTGACCTCCTTGGTGGAGGTGGCCAGGCCGCCATAGGAGCCCCGGGTGGCCATGCTCCGGATGAACACTCCCTCCTGAGTGGTCAGATCCTGCATCCTTATTCGATCACCCAAAAGCGCCCCGCC
>CAZPOP010000012.1:0-90632 GCA_964588305.1 uncultured Ignavibacteria bacterium | reverse complement strand
TTGTATGTGTCGTTCCAGTAGTTGGTTTCCACGACATAAGCCAAATCGAGCTTGATTCCCTTCATGGACAGAGGTTTGGCCATGTCCCCCAACCCGAAGCCTATGCAGTCGAAGACGGTCTTATCCTTTTTCACACGGAGCCTTAGATGATTCTTTCCCACCACGTGTGGCTCCCCCCAAACACTCAAACCTCGGGTTTGGAAGACGGGCCGGTGATTCTGAGGGCCAAAAGGAGCAAAAAGATCCAGCAGCTTTACGAAATCACTGTTAATTTGAACCAATTCCAACTCCGCATCTATGAATAACCTGGGCAGCAAATCATCATCCGTCAGTCGTTCACCCGACACCTTTTTGAATTTTTCCCGAAAGGGACTGACTTCTTTTTCTGAAATGGAAAGTCCGGCGGCATATTTGTGTCCTCCGTATCTGATCAGAAATTCGTCGCATTCCCCCAATGCCTCGTACAGATGAAATCCGGGGATGCTTCTGGCAGAACCCTTTCCTTCGTCCTGATCAACTGCGATCATGATGGTGGGACGATGAAATCTCTCCACCAATCGGGAAGCGACGATTCCTATGACCCCTGGGTGCCAGCCGGAAGAGGCTAAGACGATGGCTTTATCTTGGTTCAGGTCGACCTCCTGTTCGATCATCTCCAGAGCTTCTTTGAGGGTGGACTCGTCGATATTTTTTCTTTTTCGATTATCCTGATCCAAAAGTCTGGCCATCTCGGATGCTTTGACTTCGTCCCTGGTGGTGAGGAGTCTTATGGCCAGTTCCGCATCTCCCAGCCTGCCCACTGCATTTATCCGGGGAGCTAGTATGAAGACCACCTGACCGGTTCCTATCTGCTGACCCAAAATCCCCGAGACGAATATCAAAGACTTCAGGCCGGGCTTGGTAGTTCGGGCGACCTGGTTCATTCCGAACTTGGTTAAGATTCGGTTTTCCACAACCAGAGGGACGATATCGGCAGCCGTCCCCAGAGCCACCAAATCCAGATGATCTTCCAATTCGGTCTCGTCCTGCCCCAATCTCCGGTAGATGGCCTGAGCGAATTTGAAAGCCACACCCACTCCGGAGAGCTCACCTCCCGGATATTCACCCACTTGAACCTCCTGCCCCGCAGTATGAACCATATCGTCCGTACCTGAGAAGGCCAAGTCCTGCCGGGCCACTCCTGTAGATCTTGCAGGTTTCTGCTTGGCATTTATGATGGCGACTGCCTCGGGAAGAATTTCCTGCGGTTCGTGGTGATCGGTGATAATGGTGTCGATTCCCCTCTCCTTAGCAAATATCACCTCGCGCACTGCGGTTACTCCGCAATCTACTGAGATGATGAGTTTTACCCCTCTCTTTCCCGCCTCCATGATCCCTTCTTCAGAGAGACCGTACCCCTCGACTAAGCGATTGGGCAAGTAGTATGATACCCCTGCACCCAGCTTGTTCAGCACCAGAAACAAAAGAGAAGTAGCAGTTATTCCGTCCACGTCATAGTCCCCAAAGATCATAACCTTCTCTTGTTCCCTCAGGGCCCGAATCACCCTGTCCACACCTTTGTCCATGTCGTGCAAGAGATAGGGATCACACAAATCTGTTAAGCTGGGATTGAGAAATCTTTCAGCCTTTTCTTTTGTATCCATACCCCGACTGGCCAATATCCTGGCTATGATGGGAGGTAAAGAAAGCTGGGAAGCCAAATCTGTTACCTGCTGATGATCGGGTTCGGGGAGAAGCTCCCATTTTGCCTGCATTTTCTGCCTCAGTAGGGTGTAACCAGACCTGCCCATCTTAGGGGACTGTCCTTTACTTTCGGAAAAAAATGGCCAAAGCGGAAAATAAGCCGAGTTCTGTTCCCTTCGATCCCCAAATGGGGGCTCAGGGCGATGATCATCAATCTGGGATGCCGATCGCTCGGCACCTCAAGCGACCTACCCAGAAGTTTTACCCAACCTAAAGGTTCGGGACGAGGCGGGCAGCCTCTCCTTCCTTATTCGGTCTTGCTCTCGAGTGGGGTTTGCCCATCCCCGTGTTACCACGGAAAAGGGTGGTCTCTTACACCACCTTTTCACCCTTAGCCAAATGGCCGGTCTTTTTTCTGTGGCACTTTCCGTCCCTTTCGGGCCCTCGGGTTACGAGGCACTCTGCCCTGGAGAGCTCGGACTTTCCTCCCCTCGATCCCCAAATGGGGGCTCGGGGCGATCATCTATTCTGCTTTGGCAAATCTAACTCATTCTTTTGAACCTCTTTCTGAAATTAACAAATATACCAACAAATAATACGATTTCAAATCTCAAAATTGCGATCAAGTCCTTCACTAGAGCCATCTATGGTAACCGGACAAGGTGTCCGTTGCCAACCAGAGTAGGGGCGATTCCCCGCCTATGGCGGGATGTTCCACATGAATGGCCCCCTCAATTATATTATTGAAAATCCTGACTTATCTGATAATTGGGTGCCTCCTTGGTTATGATCACATCGTGGGGATGGCTCTCCCGCAAACCTGCATAGGTGACCCTGATAAACTCCGCTTTTTCCGCAAGCTCCTTAATGTTCCGGGCTCCGCAAATTCCCATGCCCGCTCTAAGTCCACCAATCAGCTGATATACCGACTCAGATAGATTCCCTTTGTAGGGAACCCGGCCCTCTATTCCTTCGGGCACAAGCTTTTTGGCTTCGAGTTGGTGTTCCTGAAAATACCTCTCCTTGCCGCCCATCTTCATGGCTTCTATGGAGCCCATCCCCCGGTATACTTTAAAGGTTCTTCCTTCATAGAGTATGGTTTCCCCAGGGCTTTCTTCGGTTCCGGCAAAAAGACTTCCGATCATCACCACATCCGCTCCCGCGGCCAAGGCTTTGGTGAGGTCGCCGGAGTATCTTATTCCACCGTCCGCAATTATGGGGACGTTACGTTTTCTTGCAACCTCGGCACAATCCAGAATCGCGGTTATCTGTGGAACCCCCGCTCCTATGACCACCCGGGTGGTACAGATGGAACCGGGACCGACTCCCACCTTGACGCAGTCTACCCCAGCTTCGATCAGATTCAGAGTTCCCTGTTTGGTGGCCACGTTGCCTGCAACCAAGGGAACTGAGGGGAACCTCCCTTTCATCTTGCCGACAGCATCGATGACTCCCTTGGAATGGCCGTGTGAAGAATCCATGACCAGAAGATCGGCGCCCGCCTCAACCAGGGCGGAGGTCCGCGCCATCAGGTCTTTTGCCACTCCCACTGCCGCTCCCACTCTGAGCCGGCCTCGGGAATCCTTGCAGGAGTTGGGATACTGAATGTTCTTCATTATGTCTTTGACCGTGATCATCCCTTTCAGGTTGTTCTTCTTATCCACCACTAGAAGTTTCTCGATCCTGTTTTTGTGCAAAATCTCCTGCGCTTGTTCCAAAGTGGTGCCTTCGGGGACAGTGATCAGCTTTCTTTTGGTCATCACCTCGCCGATCTTCTTGCTTAAGTCTTTCTGGAACCTCAGATCCCTGTTGGTTAAGATCCCCAGAAGTTTCCCTTTTTTGGTGACCGGGACGCCGGAGATGGAGAATATCCTCATCACTTCCAGAGCCTCACCTATCATTTTCTCTGGAGGCAGGGTAACCGGATCCACGATCATCCCGCTTTCCGACCTTTTCACCTTGTCCACCTCGGATGCCTGTTTCCGGACGGTCATATTCTTGTGGATCACTCCGATTCCGCCTTCTCTGGCTAAGGCGATGGCGAGCCGAGATTCAGTCACCGTGTCCATGGCGGCACCTAGAATGGGTATGTTCAGCCTGATATTCTTGGTGACCCAGGTCGAAACGTCCACCTCCTTTGGATGCACCTCAGATTTCTGCGGCACCAGAAGCACGTCGTCGAAAGTCAATCCCACCTTTTCGATCTTTTTCACTTAAGCCTCTATCTTTGTATGGCAAGTCGAGCCATGCGACCTGTTGTACCTTAAGGCAACCTGCAGCCCATTAGACAAAAACTTGCACCACATTTGATGTTGCCGGGCAAATCCCCCTTGGGCGGAGCGCCCGAGCCACTCCTTCATTTCTCCAAAACAAATCTGATAACCAAGACTTCAGGAAGAATCCTCGGTCCAGATCAGAATCCTCCCACAGTTATCGCAGGTGAATATCTGCTCCCCTTTTTTTATCTCCTGAATGGTCTGGGGAGGGATGCCCTTATAGCATCCCGTACAAGCCCTCTTCCTGATCGCCACCACCACCTGATCCCCCCTCCCCTTTCTTACCCTCTCGTATGTGGATAAGAGCGTTTTGTCGATCCTCACGGTGAGATTCTTACGCTCACCTTTTTTTACCTTTATCTTATCTTCTATGGAATCCAGCTCTTTTTTCAAATAGGCCAGTTGAGCCGAATTATCCTTGTCCACCTCTTGCAGTTTTTGCTTATACTCCTTGATTTTCTCCTTTAGTTCATCCAGGTTGGTCAGAATCTTTAATATTTCCTCTTCCGTCGAGGAGATTCTCAGCTTTCGATTAACAATCTCGTTGGTTAAGGCATCGTATTCCTTGTTGGTCTTAATCACCTGCATTTGCTTCTGCAATTTAGCCAATTCCTGGTTCAGTGTGGCAAGCTCCACATCCAGCTTGTTATGAAGAATGGTCTGCTCGGTCAATTGTTTCTCAGAACTCTCTAACGCTTCAGAAGTCTCCCGTATTTCGCTTTCCAAGTTATTTATCATATCGGGCAGGTAGTCTTTGGATCTCTCCAGTTCTCCTAACTCATAATCTATTCCTTGGAGCTTCAAAACCATCTCCATGTCCTTGTCTTTTTCCATCAACTCTCTCCTTTGGTTCCTCGGGATAAACCTATCTAGCAGGGTGATGCATTTCTGCCATAAAAACAAAAAAGTGCACAGGTTTTCTGTGCACTTTGAGTCGTGATTCCTTTTTGATTTTCCAGAAGCCTTACAGGAACCCTATACGATTTTTTACTTCCCCCTTTTTCGCGCCTAAACCTCATTCAGCCCTCTCAAAGCATCTTCGGTAAGCCCCATATGGTGGGCAATACTGGATTCGAACCAGTGACCTTTCGGATGTGAACCGAACGCTCTAACCAACTGAGCTAATCGCCCATGCGCCACGCGCAAGTTCATGGTTCACGGTTCATGGTGAAAGCTCACTTCCATGAACCATGGACCACCAACCCTGAACCGCTAACAGCTGGGCCCAGCAGGACTCGAACCTGCGACCCACTGATTATGAGTCAGTTGCTCTAACCAACTGAGCTATGGGCCCCAATAATCACTCATCCACTATAGTACGCCAAAAGCCTTTTCAAGTCAAGATTTTTTTGCCAGTTAATTTTCACTCCAAATCAAATCTCTCGATGTGATCGGGTGCGGGCCCAACCCCACCGTGACTGGGCGTAACCCTTTGAAGGCCAAGGGCGATTTCGATTGCTGGCCGGGAGCCCCACCCGAGGGCCCGAATCTTCCGGTCCCGCAATTAATCGCTGAGCCGTTAGAGACAGGCTCAGAAAACCCGTCTATCCGGTTAGATCTTTTTCTGTAGTCAAGAAACGAAATACTGAAACTTCCAAAAAAAGAGCCCCGCCAGAGGCAGGGCTCCTTTTATCTTAGTTCGTCCTGTTTCCTATTTGACCAGAACCATCCTTTTTGTCTGGCTGTATTCGCCGGCTTGGATGCGATAGAAGTAAACGCCGCTTGACACTCTGTTGCCGTTGTCATCTTTTCCACCCCAACGAACGCTCTTGTGTCCCGCGTTCTGAGATTCGTCCACCAAGGTCTTCACTTTTTGACCTATAACATTAAAAACGGTCAAGATCACGTAGGCATCATTGGGCAGATCGTAGCTGATCTCGGTTTCCGGATTGAAAGGATTAGGATGGTTTTGAAACAGTCCAAAGGCATCCGGGGTCTGAAGTTGTGCTTTTAGCGTGGCGTTCGGAGCCTTGGCCAGCTCCTCTCCCGCTACCTTTATGAACGTGAACCCGTAAAACCAGCGTCCTTCCCCTCGCATCCGACCCCTGACTGTAACCCGATATTCCTCATATTCCGAAGAAGGCCCCAGCGCTTCTAAGTTCAACGCCAGTAAGGCCTCACGTTTATCGAAGCCGACCCGCAGAACCTGGCCGTCAAATCCTGGATATGCCGGCAGTATCTGATCTGTACCTTGGCTGACCGGAACGCTGCCGTTCAGTAGAATAGAGCCCACATCTATGATGGCAACGTCAAAATTGCCTGGTGCTTGCGTGGGAAGATTTCCTATGTGGCAGTAGATGTCTTTTTCCGTCCAACCAGGCGAAATCTCCCACTCCCTTAACCATGCGCTCATCCACAGGCCGGGAACGAATTCGATTTTGGCGAGACGAACCGCACGTGCAACAGCGACTCCAATCTGACAATGCGCAGCAACGATTTCCCTATCGTTAGAAATGTTAATGGGAACAGCCTGGCGGCTCGGAGGAGACGCCAGCGCGGGATCAGCTGCAATGGTGCCAGCCGCGGCAAAGCATGCAGCAAACAGAACCATTATGCTTGTGACCAGCCTTCGCTTACCAGGGATAGTTTTCATTTTCCTTCACCTCCGTTTGTTTGGCTGTTTTAATTGCAAAAGAAACTCTGTTTCTGGACAACTAAGCACTCACTTCGTTCTGTCCTTAAGAGAATAAGGCTGTACCAGATCGTCTGATTTTTCAGGTGTTGGTTGGAATGGATCTAGTCTCTGCCAAGCTAACGTAAAGCAGAATTCGCCGGGCGACCACATGAATTGCTCCGCTTATAGGATTTCGTACTGATGCCCACCGTGATCTTAGACTAATGAGTTTTACACTTCTTGTCAAGAAAAATCTTCGGATTTCAGCGATTCTTCAGGATGGGGAAGCGACGGACCATCACCGCTCATGGGACCGGGCCCTGTCCCGGGCAAGCATGAAGGTGCCGAACTAGTGGTTTTCAGGGACGCTGTCGGGTCTTCAAGAGCAAGCCTCCGTCGTATAGTCGCTTCAGGCCTTTTTCAATCTCTCGAATTCCTTGGTCAGACGGTTGGCTTTTTCGGTTTCGCCGTTCTGCAGGGCCTCTTTGATTGATTCCTTTAGCGTTCTTATCTTCCTGTCTTTCTTAAGGTTACTCAGGGTCTTGAGGTGGTCGGCAAGCTGGATCGATAGTTCGGCGGTACCTAAATCCATGGCGGCAATCCGGGAAAGAACTTGCCTTGTGTTTTCATTCTCGGTCTTGTCCAGCAGGGCTGAAGGAGAGACTTCAGCCGTTCTCTTGGGAGTCTCTGATCGGGCGGGGGTTAAACCCCCGCCCGAACTCATTGGATCAGGATGCAGGAGCTGAAAAATCTCCTTGTGTTCCGGGAGTGAAAAATCGTCCAATTCCAGTTTCCCCTTGGTCGATTTAATCAGTTTCCCGTCTTCCATCAGAATCCTCAGAATTCCCATCTCAATTTTCTCTTGTCCACTTACCACCGAAACCGGTGCTTCCTTTTTGGAAAGGAAGGTTCCTTTGGTGGTGCGTTTTCCCACCAACTTGAAGATGGATGCCTCGTCGATTTTGAAAACCTGGGCAACTTTTTTCACGAAAAGGGTTCTTCTGACATCATCGGTTATCTTCCCGGCGGTCTCGGCAATATCGGAAATGACTTTTTCCTGCTCTCTTAAAGACAGCTCCTCAAAGTCCTTGGGCAGGGAGCCTCTCTTGAAATCTATGAAAGTCTGGGCTTGCTCGATTCTTTTGCCGACCTCCTCAGCTCCGAATTTCTTGACGAACGAATCGGGATCCTCGCCCTTGGGCAAGCTGACCACAAAGACCTCCACGCCTTCCGAAAAGAGCAAATCCACGCTTCGGAAGGTGGCGGATTGTCCGGCAGTGTCTGCATCGAAGAGGAGATAGACTCCTTCTGCATAGCGAGACAAAAGCCTGGCCTGATCTGCGGTAAAGGCGGTGCCGGATGAGGCTACCACATTTTTTATCCCAGCCTGATACAAGCTCAAGAGATCGACGTATCCCTCCACCAAGACTGCGCTCGCATTCTTTCTGATTTCATCTTTGGAAAAGTTTAATCCGTAAAGGATCTTTCCTTTTTGATAAATAGGGCTCTCAGGCGAGTTAAGGTATTTGGGCTCATCTTTCTCATTCAATACCCTCCCCCCAAAGCCGACCACTTTTCCGGAAAGATTGAATATGGGGAAGACTATTCTGTTTCTGAACCTATCATAGTATCCTTTGCTTTCTGCCCGAGGGACCACCAGACCAGCCTGATTAAGCACCTCCATATCAACATCCTTGTTTTTTGCAAACTTCATCAAGCCTTCCCAATCATCGGGAGCATAGCCTAAGGAGAATTGTTTTAGGATTTCGGGATCAAACCCCCTTTTGTTCAGATACTGTCTGGCCCTCTTTCCGGGAGCCTCCCTGTAGAAATTCTTATGAAAATACTCGCTGGCCACCTGGTTGGCGTAATACAACTTGTCCAGTTGATCGGCTCTTTTTTTGTCGAACGATCTTGTAGGCAAAGAGATGTTTGCCCTTTTGGCTAAGTGTCTGATGGCGTCGGAGAAACCAAGCTTTTCGTGTTTCATCAGGAAACTGATCACATTTCCACCCTCCCCACAGCCGAAACAATAAAACATCTGTTTGTCCTGAGTCACGGTGAATGAGGGAGCTTTCTCCGCGTGGAAGGGACACAAACCCACGTAGTTTTTTCCCCTCTTTTTCAAGGGGACGAATTCGGCGATCAGATCAACTATGTCGTTGGCGTCTCTGATCTGATCGATTAGTTCTGCTGAGAGGAAGCTGGACATAATTGAAATGCTTTGTAGTCGCCCAATTCATTGGGCCCCAAAGGCGGGGCTGGATCCTTCGGCCCTTCGACGAACTCAGGGTGCTGAGCAAAGCCGAAGCACGGGCTCAGGGCGGTGAGCGAAGTCGAACCGTAAACTGAGCAACTACGTTTTTACCAGTTTCATCTTTTTTGCCAAATGATAGACGCATTCCTCCGGATCCGTAACGCCAGCCAAACAGAATAGATGACGACCAGTCTTTGAACGCTCACCATCCTTTTCCACCACATCCAACAAGCATCCATTCTCACAGGCCAAGCACTTCTCCGGTTGACAATCAAGCTCGGTGCCGGTGTTTTTTGCCACAACGGCCTGGCTGGAATTCCAGGTAACCTCACTCTTCTTTTCCGAGAATTCCACGTGTCTTATCTTCTCCAGGATGATTCGGCCGCTATCGGTTCTCAGGATCGCTTCGAACTCGACCTTATCCCCTTTCGCGAATTTCAAATTCTCCTGAGTTTTTCTGCTGACCGTCAGGAAAATATAATCCTTGAAAAAGACCCGATCCAGGTATCCTTCTTTGAAGCTGATGAGAAAGCCGGGAAAGGATAGAATCTCTTTTGATCCCAATCTTTTCTTTCTAAAATGCGGCTTGACTGAATTCACAGTCCCCGAGAATTCAATCCTTTTCCCCACGACGCTCTGCAGCCAGTCTTCGAATTCCTCCAAATCCCGTTGAAAACTGCCGAATTCTTCTCTCTTTAACAAAATCTCCGGCTGATAGCATACTTTCTCCTCAAAATAACTTTTGCAGGAGAAGCAGTTTCTTCCTACGTGCCGGTATCCTTTGGGACAGCTGTGACCTTTGTTCAGCAGTTTACATTTCCACAAAAAATAGATGCATCCTTCCGGATAACAGCTCTTTTCCTTTAAAACGTGAAAGACCGACACGTTCTTGTCGAACTTGAAATGAGCTTTATGGCCGCATTGGAAGACGTCCTGCCTTTTATACTGATTGATCAAGACCCTCTGCACAACATCCGCCTTGGCATGAACCATCCGGTTCATACCTTGAGAGATTTTCGTCAGACTGCTTTTATTTTAATTCATTTTGCCTCAGTTGTCAACTGAATTTGATTACAGTCGTCAACGCAAATCAAGAATGTGAGGTCTCTTGCAAATTAAAAATGTCAGTAATTTAAGGTTACAAGCTGGGTTTCCTTTTGTTGGATAACGCGGTTAAAGGATTTGATCGTATCCTTTATCTTCTCCGTAAGCCAACGCGGCGTACGCTTACCTCTACTCTTATGGATTAACCCTCCGGCTCCTTCCCCCTTCACCCGCTCCTTTATCCGATATACCTGCCGCTCACTCAATCCCAAAATCAAACCAGCCTCTTTGACCCTACCTAAGATAACCCTCTTCAATATCACAAATCGTCTTATACCTTTGTGCTTCTTTCATCC
The DNA here is from genome assembly GCA_964588305.1 of uncultured Ignavibacteria bacterium. GTDB lineage: Bacteria > Zixibacteria > MSB-5A5 > MSB-5A5 > SM1-73 > SM1-73. Next base: position 80,402 of record CAZPOP010000012.1, on the reverse strand, counting down.
TCAGGCTTAATAAACTTATCACCTGCTCTTGAGGAGGCGATTATAACCTGACATTTCCTATTTGCAAACTACTGACATTATTATATTGCGAAGACAGAAAAAAATGCTGACGATCCTCTTTCGTCAGCACCTGACTTTCCAGCCTTTCGACTTTCTAACCTTCCAACCTTCTAACCAATAACTCTGGGCACTCTGAAAAAGCCATCCTTCTTTTCCGGAGCATTAGCCAGAGCCTGATCTGGTGAGAGTGAGGGCAAAACCTTATCCTCCCTGAACACGTTCTGCAAAAGAGCCACATGGGAAGTGATGGGCACATTCTCGGTGTCCAGTTCGTTCAATTGATCGATGTATGTTATGATATTATCCAGTTCCTTTTGAAATCTCTTCTTCTCCTCTTCGGACAGCTCCAGCTTGGCCAAATTCGCCACGTATTCCACATCTTTTGTGGTGATGGGCATTCTCACTCCTTCAATCTGGACATCTATTTTAAACAACCATAGTCTAATCTCTTCGCCTTGTCAAGAATAAAAAGAGAGTGTGGTAATGTCGGATCAAAACTTGAAGATTCGCAAATGGACAGAATAGAAATCTTGCAGGTGACCGCGATGATAAGAATCTTTTGCCGGTAAGAAAGTTCTTATGAAGGCTGGGAAGAAGAGCGCTCCTTTTCGTGCAAAAGGTCTCGCAAAAGCTCGTCCATCTTCTCGATGCGGAAGGGCTTGGCCAAATAGCCGTCCGCCCCCTCCTGCAAAGCTCTCTGCGGAGGATAGGCCGAGGTGAAGCCGGTTATCAGCACCACCGGAAGTTGGGGAGACGTCTCCTTGACGTTCTTAAGCAGGGTTATCCCGTCCATCTCAGGCATGCGAATGTCCGATATCATCAGATCGAAGTCCTGAGTCTTCATCTGGCTCAAAGCCATCTGGCCGTTCTCCACACCAATGGGGAAGTAATCCAAGCTGCTCAGGGTCTCAGTCAGCATACTGCGCAGGATTTCATCGTCTTCCACCACCAGAATCTTTTTGAGCTTGTATGGTCTTTCCTCCCCGGGATGGCCTTTGGTGCCCAATACGGATTGCATCAAATCCTCAATCTTACTGATTCTGAATGGCTTGGCCAGGAAACCGTCCGCACCGCTATCTGTGGCCTGATCCCTGGTATATGCGAAGTTGTATCCCGTTATCATCAGGACCGGAATCTTCGGATTTGTGTCCTTGATATTTCTCAAAAGCGAAAGTCCGTTCAGCTTGGGCATTCTGATGTCGGAGATCACCACGTCCGGTTTCTCCTTCTCCAGAAGGGCCAAAGCCTCTTCCCCATCCTTTGCTCCAACGGTCTTATAACCCAAGGCCGAAAGAGTATCCAAAAGAAGGTCGCGGATCCTGTCGTCGTCATCCGCCACCAAAACTTTTGCCATCTGGCTCATAATTGACCTCTGTGCCAAAGGGCTTTCGGTTAACCGCCACCCGGGAGTGATACACTATTCTTATTATCGAACTTTTCCCCCATTCCTTGAGCATCGCCACCGATCCAAATGGAAAATTTCACCCCTTCTTGGTTCCCCCAAAAATGCCGAGCTTCCCGATCCTCTACGTGAGCCAGATGGTTCCTAAGCTCGGATCAGCTTTAAAAGCTCGTCTTTCTTTTCCTCTAATTTCTCTTTTGCGTCGGCCTCTAGGTTGAGCCTCACAAGCGGTTCTGTATTGGAGGGCCTAACGTTAAACCACCAGTCTCCAAAATCGACGGTGATTCCGTCTAAGTGATCGATTTTGCCGGAGGAATATCGTCTCTCGATCTCCTCAAGCTTCTTGGGAATATCCTCCACCCGGCTGTTGATCTCGCCCGAACGGAAATAGGGGTCGATGGATTTGACCAGGGCTGAAAGAGGTTTGTTCTCCTCCGAGATCAACTCCAGACAGACCAAAAGGGCGATCAATCCCGAATCGGCAAACCAGTTGTTTCTGAAGTAGAAATGTCCGGAATGCTCTCCCCCGAATATGGCGTTGTGTTTTTTCATCAGAGGCTTGATCAGGGCGTGTCCTACCCGGGTGCGGATCGGTTTGCCGCCGGAACTCTCTATGACCTGCGGAACCGATTTGGAGCAGATGAGATTGTATAAGATGGCTGCTCCCTTTTCCTTTTTCAACAGACTCTTGGCCACCAGCGCGGTTACCATATCCCCGCCCAGAGGCTGCGCCTTCTCATCCACCAGAAACATCCTGTCCGCATCTCCGTCAAAGGCCGCCCCCAGGTCTGCTTTCTCCGCCAAGACTCGTTCTCTCAGAGGGGCGATGTTCTCCGGCTCAATCGGGCTGGCCAGATGATGGGGAAAGGAACCGTCCAGCTCAAAGAACATGGGGATGACCTCACACTCGAGGTGGGAAAAGAGTCTGGGAACGATCTTGCCGGCCATACCATTTCCAGCATCGATGACCACGTTGAAGGGTTTGATTTTGTCCTTATCCACGAATGAGAGGAGGTGTCGGACATAGGCTTCCTCTATGTCACGTTTTTCGACGGTTCCCAATTTCTTGGCAGGAGGAAAGGCATCCTTCAAGATCAATTCCTTTATCTGGTCGATTCCCGCCTCTCCGCTCAAGGGAACCGCCTCTTTTCTGCACATCTTGAACCCATTGTATTCCGGCGGATTATGGGAGGCGGTGATCATCACCCCGGCATCGTAGCCGAATTTGCCCACTGCAAAATAGAGGCAATCGGTGGAGACTAAACCTATGTCGATCACATCACAACCACCCTCAGCTATTCCTCTGGTCAGCCCCTCATGAAGCTCGGGAGAGGATAATCTCATGTCTCTTCCCACTGCGACGTTTTTGGCATTTAGATATTCAACCAAACCCCTTCCTACTTTGTAAGCAATTCCCTCATTCACCTGGTCGGGGTAAGTTCCCCTGATGTCATATGCTTTGAATATTTTCTGGTCGATCTTGGTCATGGCGGTCTCCTTCTCAACTTACGATCCTTGTTGAATATAACAAGAAACCCTCTCTATGTCAATCTTCGCCCGAATGACGGAAAATCTTAGCAGCTCAGTCCATTTCAGAGGCTTTCGGACAATAAGAAAAGGTGGATAAGGAAAAAACTTTTAACTTGACAACAAAGGCGCATTCTTTACTTTACATTGACTTTTATCTGTTGAATGATGCGAAAAATTCTTCTCATACTTATTCTGTCAGTACTTTTTGTCGATGCTCCCCCTGTTCTCGCCGCGCAATTTCCGCTCGAGGTAAAACTTCTTGATACGCCTGATGACAAGGGCCAAAGCATCACCCTGATCTTCGAGAAAACCGAGGAAGATACTCCTGGAATGGTTTCACTTGGCTCACCATCTTCGATCGAATATGAGGTTTGGCGGTCATCTGAAAAAGAGAACGGTTTTCGGCTGGTGGGCAAGATTAGCTCTTCTGATGAGAAATTTATCGACACCGGCATGAAGGATGGGGCGGAGCAATTCTATTTCCTGAAAGGGACCGCAGAGAACGATACTCTGATTTCACCGATCTTAGGGCCGGTGGTCTCAAAGGGGCAGTGGTTCAATACAAAACAAACCAACGTGCTGGTTTCGGTACTGATCTCCTTTTTGTTTATTCTCGGCTTCATCCTATACGGGAAAGGCAGAAAAAATCTCTTCATTCGACCCATTGCGGGACTGAAGGCCATAGATGAAGCCATCGGCAGAGCCACGGAAATGGGCAAACCGATCCTTTATTCCTCCGGTTTGGGCAAGATGGATCGGGTTGCCACCATGGCCTCCATGAATATTCTGGGAAGCGTGGCGGAGAAGACCGCAGAGTTCAAGACGCCTTTGATATTTCCCAACTACGATCCGGTGGTGATGACCACAGCTCAGGAGGTGGTAAAGGAGGGATATTCCAAGGCCGGGCATCCGGAAGCGTATAATCCGGATAACATATTCTTCGTAACCCAGAGCCAGTTCGGCTATGCCGCCGCCGTGGATGGCATCATGACCCGCCAACTGCCGGCCACCAATCTTTTCTTCGGGACCTTTGAGGCGGAGGCCCTGATCTTAGCCGAAACCGGCAATTCGATCGGTGCCGTTCAAATAGCCGGAACCGATTCCACCATCCAGCTTTCTTTCTTCATAGTGGCCTGCGATTACACCCTGATCGGAGAAGAGCTGTTCGCGGCGAGCGGCTATCTGACTAAGGATCGGCAAATCCTGGGAAGCATCAAAGGACAGGATTGGCTAAAAGCTCTGATTGTCCTTCTCATATTGATCGGAGGCATTGTTGGAATTTTAGGTTATGAGCAACTCATAAACTTCCTTAGTATCGGATAAAGGCGAACAGGCGCAGAGCGAGCTCTACTACTCCGGAGTAGCGAGACTTGTCTCGCGTTGGTAATTTCGAGAGTAGGTGTCGATCAGGCTTCACTTTGTTCGACCTACAATTTATTCTGACATGCAAAGACAAATTCCCATAATAATTTGCTTCGTTTTCGGCTTCTTCATGCTGGTGCAATTCTTTGTTCCGCACAAGCTGTCCGTTTCAGCCTACCAGAACGTTTTGGATTGGATGCAGATTATTTTTGTCTTCACCTTGCTTGTGGGAGTGGCGAGTTACATCAGATTGAATGGAAAGAAAGTTGTTCGGGCTCAAGCAGGATGGGGATACAATCTGGTGGCTCTGGCAGGATTGGGCCTTATGGCCATCTTCGGATTCTGGAAAGGCACCGGAGAGGACACTCCTTTTCTGTGGATGTTCAATAACCTCCAAGCGCCCATGCAGGCCACCATGTTTTCCCTTCTGGCGTTCTTTGTGGCCTCAGCTGCATATCGTGGATTCCGCGCCAGAAGCTGGGAAGCAACCCTGCTTCTTTTGACCGCCATCATCGTGATGTTGGGTCGAGTTCCCATAGGAGATTTGATTTCTCATTGGATTCCCGATACAGCCAACTGGATTCTGCGCGTTCCCAGCATGGCGGCCAAAAGGGGAATCTATATCGGAATCGGACTTGGAACCATCTCAACCTCGTTGAGGATTATCCTGGGAATCGAGAGAACCTACCTGGGAGGCAAGTGATTGACCGGGTCAGTACCTACAAGTTGAGTTGAGGAGTCTGCGAGGGATCGAAAATGAAGAGGAAATCAAGCGTCAGAATTTACTTCAAGGTTTTTCTGGTATCGACCGTGGCCGGTTTTGCCAGCTTCTTCATAATAAGCCTCTTCTTTGCCAGAGTGCTCTCCTGGGAGCTGGTGGTGGAATCAGCCATCTTTGGTCCCATCATCGGTAATATGATTGGATTCTCCTGCGCCCTCATAGGAGATCCGATCTCCAGGAGATTGGAGTCGCTTCCCAAACCACTCAGCACCATAAGCCAGGTCCTGACCTTCTTCGTCGTGGCGTTGGGAGCCGCCACGCTTTTCTTCTTCCTCATGGTCAGGTTGGGCATTATGCGCGGGTTATCCAACAGGCTGCTGCTCACCTTCTTGCTGATAGCGGCAGGAATTGGTTTGATGGTGACGCTCCTTATGACGGTTTACGAGCACCTCAAGTCTGAACTGGAGAAAAGCTATGAGAAGATAAGGGAGAAGGAACTTTTGGAGAAGGAATTACAGGTAGCTCGCCAGGTGCAGACGGGTTTTCTTCCCAAAGGAGGGGTTCAAATCGAGGGCTTCGACGTGGCCACTTTCTTCCGATCGGCCAGAGAGGTCGGGGGAGACTACTTTGACGTTATTCCTCTGAAAAAGGGCGTGGCCATAGTCGTCGCGGACGTGTCAGGTAAGGGCGTGCCCGCCGCTTTGGTCACAGCCAACCTCCACGCAACGCTGCATGTTCTGGCAGAAGACTGCCCTCCCGGAGAACTGGTCAGCCGGATCAATAACAGCATCTTTAAGGACACCTCACCAGATTTCTTTGTCACCTTCGTCTATGGTGTTCTTAACAACTCGACCGGTGAATTCAGATATGTGAACGCAGGTCATAACTTTCCTCTGGTCGTGCGGCAGGATGGTAAGGTTGAGGAGCTCACCCAGGGGGGAACCATCTTGGGAATACTGCCTGACTCCAGCTTCCAGACTGGTGCGGTCATTCTCAATCCCCAAGACCTTGTGCTCTTCTATACCGACGGGTTGACCGAAGCCGGGCTGCCGGAAATCGAGCCCTGGGGAGAGGAGAACCTGAAGAGATATCTTACCGGGATTCGCGACAAGCCAACCGATCAGATGGCTGAATTGATCCTCAAACAGGTGGAAGAGTCGCTTAAAGGAGCACCCCAGACGGATGACATCGCCCTGATTTTGCTAAAACGAAAGTAAACAAAGTATGTCTCGACAACTGATATTCATCTTAATCGCCTTGTCTGTTGCAATTCCTCTGGTGATCAAGCTTGGCCTACCTAACGCCGTTACATCAGAGGTAAGGCAAGTATATGAAGAGATTGACCAGTTGGATTCAGCCTCTGCGGTGATCATCTCATTTGACCATGAAGCCTCCTCTCTTCCCGAGGTGAAGCCGATGGCGGTGGCGATACTGCGCCATTGTTTTTCCAAGGATCTGAAGGTGATAGGCTTGGCGCTTTTGGCTGAAGGGACCGCTATCGGAGATGGAATTCTGAGAGAGGTGGGAAAGGAATATGGCAAAGAGTATGGCAAAGATTACGTCTTCTTGGGATTCCGCCCCCAATATCAGGCGGCCATATTAGGCATGGGTGAGGATATCAAGAGGGTTTTCCCGCGGGATTACAAGAATATTCCTTTGGAGCAGATACCGATGATGTCCGAAGGATCCCGCCTTGCGGGAAACGAGATAAGAAATTATCAGGATATTTCTTTGATAATCTCTGTGGCGGATGGTGATATGCCCGCCTATTGGGTTGACTATGCCGTCTCCCGCTATCACAAAAAGGTTTCTGCGGCAGTCACTGCGGTGATGGCAACCAGCTTCTATCCATTTCTTGCTTCCGGCCAGATTACAGGACTTCTGGGCGGGCTCAAAGGCGCAGCCGAGTACGAGATTCTGATCCAAAAACCGGGCATGGGACAAAGGGGAATGGATGCCCAATCAGTGAGCCACCTGGTGATAATTCTTTTGGTGATTTTGGGAAATGCGAGTTATTTCTTGAGAAGAAAACTTACGAAATAGTCGGCGGTCTGCTGTCGACAGTCCACAGCAAAAACCCAAGAAATTGGGTCCGGTGGACTTGTCCTGAGCGAAGTCGAAGGACAGCGGACGGTGGACAGGATTGATTATGCAAATAGGGACTCTAATAGCCGCATTCTTAACTCTGTGCATCTTTTCATTCTTGTACAAGGATAATCCCTTCTACAAATTTGCTGAGCATCTTTTGGTGGGGATCTCGGTGGGCTACATCCTGGTGATAGCTTTGAACACCACGGTAACGCCTAAACTGATAAATCCTATTTTCCAGGAGGGCAAACTCATTTATATTGTCCCTGGAATTTTGGGACTATTTATGTTCGCCAGGTTTTTGCCCAAATACGTTTGGCTTTCTCGAATCTCCATTGCCCTAATCATCGGAGCAGGTGCCGGCGTTGCCATCCCTGCCACCATGCAGGCGAAGATCCTGGCACAGATGCAGTCATCCATGATTGACTTCGCCACAGTAGATGGAATTATCATATTCATTGCCGTGGCCACCACCTTGGCTTATTTCTTCTTCTCCAAAGAACACAAGGGTTGGTTCGGCGCAACGGCCAGGGTGGGAACCTGGTTTTTGATGATCTTTTTTGGAGCCACGTTTGGGTATACCATCATGTCCCGAATCTCTCTTTTGATCGGAAGAATGCAGTTTTTGTTAGGAGACTTCTTGCATATTATTAAATGAGTTCTCCCCCTTTAATCCCCCTCTCCACAAGTGTGGAGGGGGGAAGATAGGGGGTGAGGTAAAAGATAATGCAAAAGAAGAAAAGACGCATAGTCATCTTATCCGAAGGTTACTTCGGGGACCTGGAGGCCAAGACCGCATCGGGTCTGATCAGGTACAAACCTGAAGAGGTGGTGGCGGTCATTGACTCGACCAAGGCTGGAAAGTCGGTCCAGGAGATTTTACGATTTGGAGGGGATATTCCGATAGTTGAAGATTTGGAGACATCTTTTAAATTCGGTCCCAATGCCCTTTTGATCGGCATAGCTCCCCGAGGCGGAAAGCTACCTGCCGAATGGAGAAATCAGGTTAAGCAGGCTTTGGAGAATGGGCTGGACGTAATCAGCGGGCTTCATGACATGCTCAATGAAGATCCGGAACTCTCCATGATTGCGCTTCTTAAGAAAGCCAAAATTTGGGACTTAAGGGAGGCCAAACGATTCCATAAGGTGGCCCTCGGAGATCCAAACTTGATCAAGGCAAAGGTCGTCTTGACCGTGGGAACGGACTGCAAGGTGGGAAAGATGATCGCTGCCATTGAGATGGCAAAGGAGGCGAAGAATTCGGACTGGAATCCTTTCTTCGCTGCGACCGGCCAGACTGGAATGGTGATCACCGGCAGCGGTGTTCCGATCGATTCGATTATTGGAGACTTCATGTCCGGGGCTTTGGAGGAGTTCCTCATAGAGAAGTCGAAATCTCATGATCTCTTGTTAGTGGAGGGTCAAGGCACGCTCATTCATCCCGGGTACTCCGGGGTCTCCTTAGCTTTGATTCACGGCTCTTTGCCAGACGCCATGATTCTTTGCCACCACCCCGGCAGAAAACAAATAAAAAATTATGATATTTCGATTCCTCCATTGCCTGAGCTGATAAAGCTCCATGAGGATGTGGCCAAACCGGTTAAACCCTGCAAGGTTACAGGAATATGTTTGAACACGCAGGAATCATCGGAAGAGGAGGCAAAACAGGAGATTAATAAGGTCGAGGCGGAAACCGGTCTGCCCACCACCGATCCGGTAAGATTCGGATGTGAAAAACTGGTCAAGGCCCTTGATTTTCTGAAGAAGCCTAAGTCTGCGTAGGCAAGCCTTCATGGCTTGCAGATATTAAAAAGTTCCTTTACTGCTTCACCCCCTATCTCCCTTCTCCATGAAATGGAGAGCGGGACAGCGAGAGGTTTCGAACCGATGACCTGCCCCAAATGCAAAACCAGAATGAGAGAGTCGAAAAGGCCGTTTCACAAGCAGCGAAAGTGGATTTGCCCCAAATGTGGTAAGGTCAGATTTCAGGTGATAAAAAAACAAAAGAATTAAAGGGAACCAAAAACTGCTATGATTGTTAAAGTAGAAAAGGGCAGCTCGCCGATAAGATTAATGTGTAACGGAGTTATGAGTGCTTAAGACGGACTCAGAGGAAAAACAAAGGAGGAATACTTGCTTAGAAGATGGCTGCAATTTCTGATTCCCTTTACGGTTCTGTTCTTAACCTCCAGCGTTCCCTGGGGTGAATTGTTCGTCCCTCCGGACCACGTTGAGATGGTGAAGGAGACGGAGATCGAATCCGAGGAGGCGATTCCCCTAAAGGAGCTTCATTTCACCAAGACAGCCTTTCAGAACAAGCTGCACCGGATAGGAGCCAAAGCGGCGCTGGCCGTGGACATTGAAAAAGGTGACATCCTCTTTGAGAAAAACATGGAAGAGCAACTGCCTATCGCCAGCTTAACCAAGCTCATGACCGCTCTGGTCTTTCTGGAGCAGAATCCCGATTTGGATGATACCGCCGCCATTGCCTCGTCCGATGCCAAATTCGCCGGAAGGTCTCGTTTTTCGGTAGGAGAGACCCTAAGCTTCAGAGATCTCCTCCATACTAGCCTGATGTGCTCTGACAATCGAACCACCAAAACCCTGGCAAGGGTTTCTGGTCTGCCCTCAGAAGAATTCGTTGCCAGGATGAACCGGAAGGCCGAAGAGATCGGCCTGGAAAACACCTGTTTTTATGAGCCAACCGGTCTGGATGAGGGCAATCACTCTACGGCTTTAGATTACGCCAGGCTGCTCTCTTTCGCCATGACCGACAGCGTGGTGGCCTCCATCACCAGCAAGAAGGAGTACAACCTCACCTCTTTTTATAGGAAAAGGACAAGAACACACAAGATTGCCAATACCAACCGGCTTCTTCAAAGCTCGTTGAACGTCAAATGCGGCAAGACCGGATATAACGGCGCCTCGGGATGGTGTCTGGGCACCCTGGTGGAAAACGAGGATGGGACAAAGATTGCGGCGGTGATCTTGGGCGCTTCCAGCAATCTTGCCAGATTTCGGGAAGCCAGATCAATCATAAGATGGTCCTCTCAAAAAACGACCAAAGGAACTTAAAGCGAATTCATCTTTTGGGTAACTTCTGCTTCCTCGAAAGATAGAAATGCAAATGGAAAAAAAGGATATCGAAGAGGTGGGCGAGGCGGTTGAGGCTTTGGGAGTGATGGTGGAGAGGGAGCTTCACAGAATCAACCTCCATCTGAACCAGCTTGCCAAATCCCTATCCGACGTGGTAGGCCAAGAAAGAGGTCCTAAGGAAGAGATTCCCGAGTTGAGAGACCAGATTCAGGAGACCAGGGAATTCCTGGAAGGCTTCGAAGCCACGGTTTCCCGTGCCGAATCCAGAATAGGCGAACTCCAAAGAATTCTCCAGGATGAGGAGGACCCTGCAGCCCAGATAAGAAACGACCTTTTGACAATAAAAAGAGATTTGCAATTCGTCAGAAGCGACCTGAAGGAGATTTTAGATCACAGGGAACACCTCGACCAGAAAATCAAAGGTTTTGAAAACAGAATAAACAGATTAGAGAATGACAGACTTGCCTAACCCCTCTTCCAGAATTAGGACGAAGGCTAATCTGATAATGGATTCGAATACGAAAATGGTGTCAGAGCAGGAAGCGGGTGACACCAGAACCGAGAGAATTAGGAAAATGACTTTTGGACGTCGCATGAGACGGGTTTTTCTCATCTCACTTGCTTTTCTTTTATCCGTCCTTTCTTTCTCCTGCCAGAAGACCTGCCGGAGACCAGAGATAGCCATACTCTTCGCCTTTGGTCAGGAGGGAAAACTTCTGAGAACCAAAATGGAGTTGACTGACAGTCTGAATTTGGCCGGGCGAATATTCTGGACAGGTAAGCTTCAAGGAAAAGACGTGGTGCTGGTGGAAAGCGGAGTGGGAATGACCAATGCCACCATGATCACGCAGCTTTTGATCGACAAGTACTCTCCTGAAAAGATAATCTTCACCGGAATCTGCGGAGGCATAGACTCTGCCAACCGTATCGGAGACGTCGTGATCCCGGAAGAGTGGGTCACGCATGACTATGGGATTTACGACAAAGATGGCTTTTCCCCGGAATCCGTCGGTGTGATGCTGCCTGGCGAAACTGAGAGAAGATATGTCATGTTCTTTCCGGTCGATCAAAACTTGTTGGCAACAGCCCAGATTTCGGCCCAGAAGGCAAGAGGGGAATTTAAGCCAATAGGCGAAAGGATTCCACAGGTGAAGATCGGTGGAATTGGAGCCAGTGGAAACTCCTTTATCGATCAGAAGGAAAAAAGAACGTGGCTCCAGGAGAGACTCAGCGCGCAGATTGTGGACATGGAATCAGCCGCTGTGGTTCAGGTAGCGAATGTAAATGGAGTTCCCATTCTGGCAATCAGAAGCTGTTCGGATTTAGCCGGCGGCTCCGGATCCAGCACTGCCGAAGAGGAGTTGAGCCACTTTTTCAAGGTAGCCGCCGATAATAGTGCCATGTTTGTTCTGTGGTTACTTTCCTCGATGAACTGACTTCTCTATCAGGTTACCTGCTTAAGCCTTCCTCTTAAGAATCCAATGCTCTGATCTTTGCTTTCCGAGCTGACGCTCAGATCTTCCAATTCTGATCCGCCAAAGCTTCACCCAATCCAATCTCCTGGAGAAACTTCCTGACTGGCAGGGAGAGATATTTGCGCTTCTTGATGGCTATCCCGTACCCGAGCTTGCCGAAATGCTCTGTGACCGGAATATAAGCCAATGATTCGTCCTCTATAGCCTCTGTCACCAGCCCGGAAACGATCGAGATCCCTTGTCCAACCTTGATGTACTGTTGGATGACGGTGGCCCCGCCGGTCTCTATGGCGATGTTGTAGCTCAGGTTATTCTCCCTGAACACCTTTTCGATTCTCCGGCGAATTGAGTTCTCCCGCTGATACAATATCAAAGGCTCGCGGGCGATCTCTGTCAAGGCGACGGTCCGTCTTCCGGCCAGCCGATGACCAACTGGCACGCACAGGAACGTGTCGTATGTCCAGATCTCGAAGAATGACATATCTGCAAAGTCGTTCCAGGAAGAGGTTATGCCGAAGTCGATATCACCCGAGGAGACCATGTCCAGCACCTCAGAATCAAGGGGCTTCTGCAAAATCACCAGGCGAATCTCCGGATTTTCCCTTTTGAAATTCTGAACGATGGCAGGCAGCTTGTATTGCATTATCGCACGATAGGCGGCAAGGGTGACGGTGCCCTCCGACGAGCCGGAGAGATCGGCGAAGTGAGCCTCTATGTCATTCAGGGTTTGCAGGATTATATCCGCATAAGCCATAAGGATTTTACCTTCGGGGGTCAGGGAGATGCCGCGTCCCTCTCGCTCGTACAGCTTGACCCCCAGTTCCATCTCCAGCGATCGCATCTGGTGACTGATAGCTGACTGCCCTATATTGAGTGCTTTTCCTGCCTTCGAGAAACTACCATATACCCCCGCCCAGTAAAAGCCACGCAAGGTCTGTAGTTCCATCTTCTCCTCCAGACTTTCGGTTGAAACGACTTTGAACCCAAAGCACTTAGCGGTGAAAAGTCTCGAAAATATGCGTTAGTACCTGAAGTTTCCCAACTGTGAACCCCGTGCTCAAACATTTACCAATATGAAAGCCAAACAATCAATATGAATCATTGTACGCATTTACCTTAAAATAATACTTTGATTCATATGTGTCAACCGATATATTGTAATTGAAGGAAAAAAAGGGCATATAAGCCTGTTTTGTCAGTCAATTGAATTGCTAAGTTGTTATTCCACTGTGGACTACCGGGTGGAAGGATTCCTGACTGAAGACCTGGGAAAACACAGAATGAAAGCATATTCCAGTTCAAAGGAAGGAGATTAAGATGATCCAGCAAATCCTCTTTTCCCTCAGGGCATCCATCGTGCCCTTTCAATTGCTGCGGCCGCTTCCCACGATTTTTGCCTCAGTGGCTGGAGTCTCCGGTGAAAGTGCCGGTTCAGAGATGCCTGCTCGCGTTAGAGAGGAGCTTGCCTCCCATCTAGGCTGTATGGCAAAGATGACAGAGGCGCTCGCGGAGATGTCAACGCCTGTTGGCCCGCAATGTGAGGATCTCCTCGAGAAAATCAGGAGCTTAGAGAAGGCGAACACCGGGACTCTCTGTGAGAAAACAGGCGCATTTAACCTAGCCCTGGAGCAGATGTGTGAAAAGCATAAGACGCCAATACGAGAGGAATGTCGCGCGCATGCCTTCACTTTCCGGGATATCTACCGCTCCACCGTGCACGTAAAAAAGTTGGCACTGATCTATGAGGATGAAGTAACGGATCGGGTCACCAGCCTGAAAGATATCCTCTCTGAGAAGTGTTACTACCATGTCGAGTTGAAATCGGAGGAATCCCTTAAATCAGAGCCTGTCAGGTCAGATTTCGCTCTTTACGCTCCTACGTCTCTGCCCGGCCAGGTATATTTGGACGGCATGCCCAATGCCCGGGTCCCTCTGTTGCTCATGGTCGATTTGGGCAAGAAACTGGAGGAATGCTCTATGGCGGATCTGCGCAGGGTGTTCCGGCATCAGCAAAGAGACATCGACATGCTCTATTCTCCTTTTCCTCCAATCCGCTTGTTTCAGAAGGTGGACATCGGCTACATCGAGCATCTGTACAAGCACAGCGCCTCGAGTCCTGCTAACGGCTAAGAGCGTATTATTTCGACGACTCTGAGAAAAAGAAGAAATTATTGTAGGGACAGCCCTCGTGGCTGTCCTTTTTTTCGTAAAAGGCCGTATAGCGCGTAGGCGCGGTTCATCCTGCCATTCGGCCCTGAGACCCCAGGGTCGAAGGAAAGGGGTTCACCCTGACTCCGTCCCGAGGGATTCAGTCCGAGGGAAGGGCTTCCTAGCCCCGCATGGAGATTATCGTAGGAAGCCCTTGCCTCGGCACTGAGTCTAGGCACGAAGTGCGGCTGTCCTTTCTTGTTGTCCGGACAGGGACGAGCCCTGTTCCTATGTGTAAATATCAGGAAGTCAAGAAAATTGGTTGTTGTTTTTTCAAGCTAGCCAAGAAAAAAGCGGAGAGGTAATCGCTTCTCCGCTCTTTTTCTTATTCATACCAATCTGCTATTGAGTATCTATTTGAGCAATAACATCTTCCTTGCCTCGACAAAATCTCCCGCTTCTAATCGATAGAAATAAATCCCGCTGGAAACCTCATTTGCATTCTCATCCCTTCCATCCCATTTAACCTCGTAAGTCCCAGCTTCCTGCGGCTCATTCACCAGAGTCCTCACTAACTGCCCCAGAACATTATGGATTTTAAGGGTGGTGTAGACGGGTCGGCGGACGGCGGACTTGTCCTGAGCAAAGTCGAAGGACTGTGGACTGCCGACGGTGTAGTGGATCACGGTGGTGGGGTTAAACGGATTGGGATAATTAGCCGACAAAGAGAATTCCGCCCGCACCTCTCCTTCTGTTATCTCCTCCTCTACGTCTGTGCTCCATGTAGTGAAGTAAAGATTTTGGAAGTCATCTCCGAAAGGGTCACCCGGCGGATCCTTGCCGGCCCACATAATAGCACAATTGCCTTGAGCATAGGTGCCCTGGCATATTTCTCTGCCATCTTCGGACTGAGTCGGCCAGGTGGCTTTCTCGTGGAGCCATCCCCAGTAAGTCGGATTCGTCGAACTGACCCGTCCGTAGAAAATGTGCGCGTGGTAGAAGGGGGGAAAATGTCCGCCCATAAAGTAGCATACATTTACGTAAGAAGAAGGATAACCCGAGTTCCGTTCCGTCCACAGATCACACGCCATCTCATTCCAGGCGGTGGAGCTATCCAGAATATGGTTTTTGGACCAGAACTCCCCACCATTGCAGCTATATGCATATCCTAAGTTCATAGGTGTGTATTCGCCAACCGGGGCATCGTTATATGCTACCCAGACGTAAGGTATGCTGTCAGGCAGAGTATGAAGCGCTGCCACCTTGGGGTAGGTATCGTCATATGAATCATCGGTAAGAGCCTCCAAGTCCACCCACGAGCCGGGAGAGCAATAATCCGTGCTCCTGATAAACCCGATATCATAGTCTCCTCCTCCGGGCCATTCGAATACCAGATAGACATATCCATTCCTGCCGTAAGCGATGTCCGGATGAGACCCAAAGGCGTATACCAATACCTCATTGTCCCAGGTCTCCCCGTAATCAGTGGACGTAATGGTGTAAAGGTCGGGCGTATCATCTTCCATCTCTTCTTTCTGCTAAACCACCATAAGATGGTCTCCATTTTCGTAGTCCACACAGGCTGAAAAGTAGGTGATGGTATCCGTGCCAGCTTTGACGTAATAAATTCCTTCTGGTGTTCCGCTTTGGCTAAAACGAAGCATTTGAATCATTCCGTTTTGATCTGAACGCAAAAGGAATAAATACAGCTTGTCCCCGGTGCTCCCGGTCAAAACCACCGGATGAGAAAAAGTGACAGTGGGGCCGACATGAAAATCAGCCAGATAGGACCAGTTAGCTCCGCCATCGGTGGATTTGTAAACTAAGACGCAAGCATTATTTGCACCTTGCCAGGTCGAGCACCTAACTGCATACACGTTCCCACTGGTATCATAATCGACGGAGATTCCTCCAGAAACCGGACCGGTGCATATTTGCGCAAAAGTTGCAGTCGAGACCAAAAGAGAGAAAAGGATTAGCAGCAACAGACGAACGGCTTTGTCTTTGGCTAAGAACATTTGTCCCTCCTTCCTTGATTAGAGAAGTTGACAAGAAGAGCTTCTCTGAGAATTCTGCTGTTGGCCTGGCATCCCCCAATGAGACCCAGCAGATTCTTTTCTGTCACAAAACAAGCCTTCGCAGTCAATTAAGCGTTTGAATATCTGCAATTTACTTCCGAATCCAGTCGAGTCAAGGAAAATCTGTGGGGATTGTTGAGGCGAGCAAAAGAAGAAGCGGAGGCGTGAACCATATGGTTCACAGCGGAGGGCGCAGGACTCGAACCCGCAAGGCCTTACGGCCGCCTGATTTCAAGTCAGGTTCCTTACCAATTAGGATAGCCCTCCGATAAAGGCAGTCAATACTCACCAGGCAATAGTCAATAGCGTATCTTCGAATATGTCTTACATTGTTAATATCGAACATTTTCGCAGGAACGCAAGAAAAAAATCTAGACTTACATGTAACATGTAGGGGTGGAGCTAAAGCTCCACCCTGATCAATCTTGTGATGCATCGGCTTTAGGAAATACCGATGTCGATCCGCTTCGGGAATTCCGATTCCCGAAGCACCCGAAATTGTCTTCACACTTGTTCATTTCTCCCAAATTCATCCGATAAAATAAACTGAAACTACTGTTCGTCATTGAGAACAACCAGACCACTATATGAGGTCCGACAAACCCTAAGATTTATTCCTTTATGACCGGAGGGGCATATGGAGAAACTCAAATCATTTGTGATGAATCACTTTGAGGAATCGTTGGTCTTGGCGATTGCGCTGGTGATCATAGTAGTCAACTTCCTCGTCGTGCAGAAGTTGGCTTTCCTGAATTTCTACTATCTTCCGGTTTTGGTCGCCGGGTATGTGATGGGCAGAAGAATGGCCATACTCGCCAGCCTTTTCTGTATAACGCTGATAGTGTTTTCCGCCATCAACAATCCACACATTTTCCTGACCGAAAAAAGCTCTCTTCTTCTGGCGACTGATCTTATGGTGTGGAGTGGTTTTTTGATTTTGGCGGCTTACGTGGTGGGCACACTATACGAGCAGAGGGAAAAGAAGATTTCGGAGTTGAAGAATGCCTACATCGGAGTGCTGGAGATACTGGCCAAGTATCTTGAATCCTATGATCGATATACCCGCAGCCATTCTTTGAGGGTGGCAGATTATGCCACCGGCATCGCCATCGCCATGGACCTTCCTCGAAGCGAGGTGGAGAACATAAAAGTTGCTGCTCTGCTGCACGACATAGGCAAAATCGACATAAGCTCAGATCTGATCAAAAAGGCAGCCGCCCTCTCCGGAGAAGAAAAAGAGATCGTAGCTTCTCATCCGCGCAAGGGGGTAGAACTCCTCTCCGCCGTCGGGGGAGTGCTCAAGGACGCCATGCCCATAGTTGACGCTCATCACGAGTTTTTCGTTGAGCGAAAATCGTCGGAAGACAAAAAGACCAGCAAGGTCCCCATAGGAGCGAGAATAATATGTGTGGCGGACAGCTTCGACGCCATGGTCACCGACCGACCCTACCGCAA
Source organism: uncultured Ignavibacteria bacterium (assembly GCA_964588305.1). Lineage (GTDB taxonomy): Bacteria > Zixibacteria > MSB-5A5 > MSB-5A5 > SM1-73 > SM1-73. Next base: position 62,987 of record CAZPOP010000012.1, on the reverse strand, counting down.
GGGCATGCCCCATTGGGAAGCCATGGACGAATTGGAAAGATGCTCGGGCACCCAATTCGACCCCCAGGTGGTGGAAGCCTTCAAGAGAGTATACGCAAAAGATTATGCAGAAAAACTCGAGCCAGTCTAACTTGCGATGTGTCGAAACCGAGGCAGCAAAGACCTGCCCGCTTGATGTGCTCCGGGAGATCGATACTGGCTCGGTTCAGTCGTGCAGAGCAGTTCACTAAACAGGGAGAATCCCCTACCCTTTACTTCAATCCTCACATGATCTGACAGAACGTCCTGTTCCATTGAATCTCTTCTCTCGTTTACGGTTACGATATTCTCTCGTGCTCGCCAGCCTTGCCTGCCCCCCAGAAGGGGACAGACTATATAGATGCAAAGCCCTATTGGGTATTATTCGTATTCCGTTGCTGCATAACCCGGCGACTGGCGCCTAATTGACTCCTAATATTTTTGAAAAACTGCTTGACAGATTGCCCCAAAGCGTATATATTCAATTAGGGCAGCGGGACGCCGTGCTTTCGGGAGCAACGCGGGAATGAGGATAGGTCTTGCTATGCCTGGCTTCGGTTCTTGCGTGAAGACGATCATTCGATTAAGAAGTTCCGCCCCCAAAGTCCGCCCGTGCCAGCACTCCAGAGGCGAAGACGTGTCTGTGTGGGGATTTTATGCGCTGGATTCATAGGAAATGAACAATAACCTTTTTCGGAAAGAGGGTGTGCCGCAACCCTTGAAAACACACAGTTGTCATTCTGAGCGAAGCCCTGCACCATCTGGTGCGGGACGAAGCGAAGAATCCAATAATTGCAATAAGCAAGAAAATCGAGATTCTTCGGCTAACGCGTCAGAATGACAGTATGACACAACCCCAAAGAGGGGAGGATAAAATAAAAATTCATGTTTTTGCCTGGAAAGAAGAAAAATGTCAAAACTCTATTTGGCAAAAGGAGAGGTAAAGATGAAAAAGATTCTCTTTTTTGTGCTGTTCTTTAGCTTGTTTTATTCTCTCAGTTTTGGGGGAGATTATGCTGTTGACAAAGGAAGCAACATGTTTGGCATCACGGCTGGCTTCATCAATGCCTCAGGCGATCTGTATGAAGATGAGGAAGGCAACTCATCTACTACCCTTCTCGTCATGCCCAGTCTGGCTCATTGTATAGTGCGTAACTTCGGTATTGGTGGCGACCTTTTGGTGCTACATAACAAACAAGGAAACACAGGACTCTCCACGCTGGGCTTAGGACCAAAGGCGATCTTTTTCTTTGGGGGAAAAGATAGTAAAGCTTATCCATACTTAACATTAGGATTTTACTATGTTAGAAACACTATCGACTACGGGACTCATGACCGTACAATCTCAGGCACCAGGTTCAAATTTGGTAGTGGGGCAAGCATAATGATCGCCGACCATCTGGGCCTGTTAATGGAGGCATCCTACAATTGGGACAATTTGAAATGGGAGAAAGCAGAAGAATCCGAGGATGGTAGCATGGTGATTGTCTCCATGGGGCTTGCTGGTTTCACTTTTTGAATAAAAGCAGATTCTTTACGGGATTTATGCTCTAAACAAACCCGTTCGAACAGTATTTAATACAGGGAGGGACGATGAAAGAAAAAATTCTTAAGATCGTATTTACTATTGGGATGATTTTGTGTATTACGCTATTGGTGAATTGCAGCATGAAGAAAAAGGATAGTGCAGTTTGCGGACCCTGGCAAATGAAGGTGGAATACGATTATCAGGAAGGTTACAGGTTAGATGATTATGAGAACCTATACGGGAACGTAGAGGGCGCTTTCGACGATGCAGGAACCGAGATCACCATTTTCACCATTGAAGGAGAACCGCCCTTTCTACCAGATGACCCCTACTTTTTTACGCCAGATGGTTTACTTAGGTTCGCACGACTGGACACGTTCTTCTATGCACATAAGACTTCTGGCTTAGTATATTATTTAGTTTCGGTGGATGGGCTTGATGTAAATGCTGGTCTCCCACCGTATGAAAGAATATGGGGTGGTACAAAGTCGAGCGCTCCAAACGTCCCACCTATTCCTAAGTGGTCGTTCACTTTTGTTGGTGATATTCCAGAGGAATACTACGGAGGCCAATGGACGAAGCACAGATTGGTGACGGCAACGACGATTCACGAATTAGGGCATCAAAGAGCTGGATTAACCCATCCACATGAGTATCCACAATATCATTACCCAAATTATCCCTGCATTATGACTTGGAGCAAATATGTTACTAATGAAGTTCTCACCACAATGGGTTTCTGCTGGAGTAGTGATCCTAATTCAGCGGACAATTGCAGATATTTTCTGCAACAACAAAACAAGTAAATTCGAAAGGAGCTGAGAAAAATGAAGCACGTGAATAAATGCATTGGATGTTTAATTACGATCTCCATATTTATTGTAATTTCACCTGCTTTAGTCCTTGCGGAGTCAACCGACAGTGTTGGATTAAAGCTCGGGATTGTCTTGGATAAAGAGAAATATCTAGTCAGTGAACCCCTTTGGGCGATGGTAACCGTAGAAAATACAACCAAGGATAAAGTTTTTGCAACGAGTATTAACCCTATGTATGGTAATCTCCATTTCCATATAGTTTCATCCAGTGGCGATTCTCTGAAGGGTTGGTGCTTTCGTGGTATGATTGGAGGCTATCCAACCTTGGATCCGGGTCAACGGGATGTATATTTTGTAGATCTTGTAGGATCAATCTGCACCTATGGCGTCGAACACGGACAGGCGCTTCATCAAAGAAGAGTTCCAGAAGGCAAGTACACTCTTCAGGCGGAACTAAGGCTATATCCTGATCCGAAGTGGCAGAAAGAAAGATTCCAAGTTTACTCAGATAAGGTGAATTTCATGGTGCAAAAACCATCTGGAGAGGAGAAAAAAGCTTACGACCTTTTAAAAGAGAAAAAAGCAGAAAAGCTATGGAAGCTCATCGAGCAGTTTCCAAACAGTGTATATAGAGACGCGGCTTTAGAACTGGTGTCGACCTTTGATTACCATCCAGAAGAAGCAATGGAATTCATAGATAAATATCCCAATAGCGGTTATGTTGCATCTGTTATATTTGCGGTGACTCCAAAGACGGGCAAAGCCAGTGCAAGGAAGAAATTTTTTGAGGACATAATCAAAAAATATCCTAATACTAAAGCTTCTATGTATGTGGAAAATAAATTGGACAAATGGAGAAGAGGGAAAATCTGGGTGGATGAACCAATACCAAAAGATTAGTTTCAGAGGAGGGACTTAAAATGAAGAAAAAAACAATATTCTCTTTGGTCATTTTCTTCTCCCTGACTTCCTTCATTCTTGCAGGGGAGTCCGCCAGGGAGTTGACGAAGAAGGGAATTCACGTAGCTGATCTTTCGGAGGAAGACAAAATCAACCTCCAAATAAATACATTAGAGCAAGCAATACGAGAACAAAACATAGCGGATGCTGTTAGGATACTTTCCCCCGATTATTCAGAGAATGATCCTTCATTTAATAAAAACAACTTGACCGGAATATTGGAGCGTTCTTTCTCCAATTTCGCTAGGAATAGAGAATTTGTGACTAAGACGAACAAAAAAACTGGATGGCGAGTGACCGCCACATCTGATTTTTCAATCCACAGCCTTGAAACAAAGGTTGATGAGGAGAGTGCTTGGCTGAAATGTGAGATTGGATTTCCTTTGGCTTCGATCAAGATTGAAGAAAAAGAAGTTTTAGAATTCTCTAAGGCAGGTTCAAGTTGGTTTTTAGCAAAATCTAACTCTGTTTTCGGTTTTATTGAAGACGCATCCAAGGAAATAGGGGGAAATGGGGCTTTTGCTAGAGTCTTTGGGACTTCTCCTTTGTTGTCTCTCAACGAGGAGGATTTCACCTCTACTCACATGCTTGTCCCAACCATATTATATAACTACAATAAGACCCCTATTCCAAGAATGAATATGACAACCAGCTACGAATGGTTCGACGGCTCTATTTTTTGCACTCCTTATGGGATTGTCGCAGATATACAATATACACCCGCAGGTCCTGAGTTCACCTATGAATTTCTATTTATAGCCGATTTCATGGGGAATGACATTGTGGCATCTGACCAAGATGAAATGTTAGCTAACTTTGGTGAGTATGGAAGGGGTTTAGGTCAGTTTGCAGGACCGCATGGCATCTGCAACCTGACCTCTTATTATTTCGTTGCAGATATGTTCAACAATCGCGTGATTACCTATAGATATGAAAAGGGATGGGATGATCCCTTGTGGTCTTTTACGCTCACTCATGATTTCGATTGGCCCATTGACGTAGATGCAAAAGACATAGAATGGACTGACCCTCCACAGGATGTGACATATATAGCGGTGGCGGATCATCGAAATCATCGGATAGTAATCTTTCATGGACCCCCTTATAACTATGGGTTCGATAGATCTTATGGCGGATATGGCTCAGGACCAGGTCAATTCATCTACCCCACTTCGGTCTGTTTTGGAAGGGATTCGGAGACCGGATGGCAAACTAATGATCTCTTCGTCACCGACAAAGGAAATGACCGCTTGGTCCGGCTTTATATAGCACCTGAGGACATGTTCTGGGTAACAGATTATCAGTTTCCTGTTGATGCTGAACTAACCTCAGTGGAGGTAGATAACAAAGGTTTGCTTTACGTGGTGGATCGCCATAATGCCAAAGTATACAAATTCGCTGCTTATGGAGACTATAGCTTGGTGCTCTTAGGAATCTGGGGACAGAAAGGAACAGCAGACGGACAGTTGTATAATCCTAACATGCTGACGGTCGCACATGGAAGATATTGTCCCTACCCTAATCCGTGTACTCCGTTAACCTGGATAGGTGATGTTTTCGTCAGCGAGTCCTGGGGAGATCAAACCGGGGTGAGAAGATTCGTTATCGCCGCAGACGTTCTGAATCTCTCCGCCGCCTACATGCCTTATAATGAGGACACGGGAGAGGGCAACTTCATCTGGTATACATATCGTCTGACCGACTTTGCGGAGACCGTGACCGAACAGGTATATCTCGGAGCGGAAGTCTGCACCACGTACGATCGCGGAAGTCTGAACTGGGGTTCCCAGAGTGGCGACTGGGGTGTGGGTTCTCATCCACACGGTGAAACTTACACGGTCAAGGTAACCGCCTCCTCCATCTACGATCCGACTGTGGTCGTGGAAAAAAGTGTGGATGTATATGTGGACACTATCACCACCCACAATCCTATAATCACCCGGGGCATTCGCTGTAACTTCCTAAATGATCCCAATAACTGGTGTGATGGATGCGGCCAGTGCATAAAGAGAAGTTACAGCTATATTGTTGATGTCGAGGCTTTCGATCCCGATGGCGATCCAATCCTGTACGAATGGACCTGCGACCAGGGCTGGTTTTTTTATGATGACGATTGGTACCAGTACATAGAGATACTTGAGAACCATATCTGTTATCAGGCCCCGTATTCTTCCAGTACAGCGGGTGAACCTGCAGAGGGTCTTGAATCGCTTACGTCTGGCCCAACCAAGCGTTCACCCGGGGTCGAGCCTGAACAAATCACGGTCACGGTGAGGGATCCGTATGGAGGCAGTGCTGGTACAATTGAGACCTTCAGCGTCTACCCGGAATCGCTCGACTGCCGTTGCGGAGACGTCAATGCCAACGGGATCGTAGACCAGGGTGATATAGTGCGACTTATCGGCTACCTCTATCTGGGCGAATCGCCTCCTCCCGACCCAATAGAAAGAGCGGACGCTAACAACAATTGTGAGGTCGAGTCAGGCGATGTCACCGCTCTGATAAATCGTGTTTTTCTGGGTGGGGACGCCCCTGGATGCTGTTGGATCCATTAGGCGACGAAAGGACAGACATTCTCTTGTCTGAAAGCCTGTTCTAGTCCGAATTTACCGAACCTCAACTTGTTCTAATTTCTCCTGCTTGGCTGGAAGTCTGATGGTGAAGGTGGTGCCTTCTCCGAGTTGGCTGTCTACGGTTATCTCTCCGTTATGCCTGGCGATTACGCCGTAAGCTACGCTTAAGCCCAACCCCTTCCTCTTGTCTTTCTTGGTGGTGAAAAACGGCTCGAATACTTTTCTCCTCACCTCTTCGATCATGCCTATCCCGCTGTCACTCACCGAAACTTGAACGTCATCTCCTCGCATCCTGCTCTTGATGACGATTTTCCCTCCTTCGGGCAGAGCCTCGACGGAGTTGAACACCAGGTTGGTCATCACCTCTTTGATCTCGGATGCATTTCCTATAGGCTGGGACAGTCTTCCCAGGTCCGTTTCAACCTCAATCTTGATGCTTTTGAGTTCGGCCTCATCTTTCCACTTCGGCCTGGTTATCTCCACAACATCATGCACCATCTTGTTTATGTCCAACTCCTGAAAACCGGTTTCCAGACCGGCTCTTTGCATTCTGGTGAACTTCTGCATTCGCTCCACCGTCTTGGCCCCGTCATTTGCCAACTGCTCGATCACCTTAAGCCATTTCAAAAGATCCTCATCCTTAACTCTACGCAAGAGGAGCTGGGTCCTGCCCAGGATTACCGCCAGAATATTGTTGAAATCGTGCGCCACGCCTGAGGCCAGATCACCCAGAGCCCTCAGTTTCTCCGACTGAATCAACTGTTCCTGGGTGCTCTTCAACTCCTGAATGGTCTGCTCCAGTGTCTCGGTTTTCTTCCTCAGTTCCTCATAGAGTTCCGCCTTCTCGATGGCGATGGCGGCGTTTTCAGCAAATATCGAAACCAGCTTCAAATCGTTTTCCGTGAATTTCCTATCCTCGCTCGTCAAGTTGACGTTCAGAACCCCCTTGGGCTTCTTTTTAACCATCAAGGGAACGCACAAGCTTGAGGTGATCTTTCTTTGCTTTTCCACGAAATCGGAAAAGTGGTACGCGTCTAAGTCTTCACCTAAGTGTAATGATTTTCCGTGCTGCATCACCCATCCGGCAACGCTTTTTCCAATCTCGATTTCGGCATTCTTGACCAATTCGGCATCGGGACCCCAAACCGAGGCACAGCGAAGTTTGTTCCTGGCGGGGTCATAAAGGAAAAGAGACGATTGATCTCCGCCCAGGGATCTTAGAGCCTTGCTGGATATGATATCCAGTATGGCGGAAAGCTCCAGTTGAGAGTTGACCAGATTGCTCAGCTCGAACAAGGCGGCAAGTTCGCTCAAACGCTTCCCCAACACCTGGGCGGCAATCTTCTCTCCGACCAGGTCCCTTTGTAGCCTCTTTATCGAAATCTCCTTTATCACCACATATCCAAGGAACAAGAGAGAGAGAGACACAAATCCCACCAGCAGAAAATTAAACATGTAGGCGTCAATCCGCTCCGCATAGATTTCCTGCAGGTCAGAGTAAAAGACGATCAGCACGATGAAGCTGGTGAAAATCAGAAACAGAAAAATCATCAAGCTCCAAAGCTGCCAATCTCGGCTTTGAATTCTTTTCATCTCTCCTTGGAATGTGTCCATTCTTGCGTCCCCTTTCTCTACTGTCCCAACGGCATAGGGTAGGGTGAAGTCAGTATATTGTTTAAATCGGTACGAAATAGCAAAACTTGATAAAGGATAGACCTGCGGCTCAAGAGGGAAGTTCTCCGGTACTCCCTTGGTGTCCCCAAGTGCGTCTTCGTGATTGAATTCGGTGAAAGAGAGGCCCCGGCGGAGTTCGTCCTCCCTGAGGGTGGGGCTTCAGATTTCACCCTTGCGTCTCCTTCGCAAAATGAGTTTGAATAATTCCTGAACGAAACAAGAACCGAGCGGTTCCCCAATGTTCCTTACACTGTCGATTTTATGCTGCCGAATTTGCTAGGTTACCGAACTGCTGACCTTCGTCTTCTTTTCGATCTGGGTCTCCCCTCCTGCCGGAATGGGAAGGGTGATGGTGAAGCTGGTCCCCTGCCCGGGCTTGCTTTCCACCGCCATCCGGCCGTTATGTCGGGAGATGATGCCGTGCGCGAGGCTCAAAGCCATGCCATCTGCCTTCTCGCTCTTGGTAGTGAAGAAAGGTTGAAAGACTCGGCTCTTTGTCTCCTCATTCATCCCCAGACCGTTATCAATTACCTTTATCTCCGCCTTGTGATCATGCATCCTGGTGACGATTCTTATCTTGCCCCCTTGTGGCAGGGCATCGACGGAGTTGAATATCATACTGGTCAGGACCTCCCTTATGTTCGAGTGATCACCCACCGGATTTGAGAGCTTGCCCAGGTCGGTCTCCAGTACTATGTGAATCCCCTTAGACTCTGCTTCATCTTTCCATTTGGCTCTGGTGATCCCCACCGCTTCCAGCACAATCGTATTTACTTGCAGCCCCTCAAAATCCTTTTGTGAGACCCATTCGTAAGTTCGGGCAGACTCCTGGACGTGCTTCACCGCCTCTGCCCCACTGCCTGCCGCTTGTTCTACGGTGCTCAGACCCTGCAGCAGAATCTCCTTGGAATCTTCCGGGATCGTCTCTTCTTCTACCTTCCTTGAAAGCAACCGAATCCTGTTGAGAATGGCGGTTAAGACGTTGCTGAAATCATGTGACATCCCACTGGCCAGGTTGCCCAATGCTCTCAGCCTTTCCCGCCCACCGGCTTGATCCTGAGTAGACTTCAATTCGCTGATGGCACTTTTTAAGGTCTTGGTCTGCTTTTTCAGTTTCTCGTAAAGCCCCGCCTTGTCGATGGCGATGGCCGCATTCTCGGCAAATATAAAAGCGAGCTTCAGATCAGATTCGGTGAATTTTTTATTCTTGTCAAATACGGTGATGTTCAAAACGCCCCGGGGCTGGTTTCTGACCATTAAGGGAATACATAAACTTGCCTTAATTCTCTTGTCCTTCTTCACGAAATCCCGAAATTGGGTCTCATTTAAGTCTTCGTCCAGAAGTAGGGCCTCACCATGTTTCACTACCCAACCCGCAATGCCTTTCCCCACCTCCACAAGTGCCTTACTAACCCGCTCGTCTTCTCCGCCTCTCATGGAGACGCAGCGCAATTTGCTCACCTGCGGATCATAAAGGAAAAGCGAAGATTGATCTCCATCTAAGGTTTCCAGAGCTTTGCCCGAGATGACGTCCAGTATGGTCGAGAGAAACATCTCGGACTTGACCAGGCTGGTGAGATCAAGCACTGTCTGAAGGTCCCTCAGACGCCGGGTTAAGACCTCCGAGGCGATTCTTTGTTCCACGATATCCCTCTGAAGCTTCCTGGCAACCTTCTCCTTAACCAGTTGATAACCCATAAAAAGGAAAGAGAAGGCGATGAGTCCCAAAAGCAGAAAACTGAGGACGCGCACGTTCATATGCTTCTCATAAAGCCCTCGGAGATCGGAGTCCAGAAAGTAGACTGAAAGCAGGATTGTGCCCAACGCTCCAAGCAATATGAGCATCAAAATCCTTATCACCCGGTCTCGCCTGCAAATCTTTGTGAGCTCTTTCTCAGACGTATCCATTTTGGCCCCTGAAGAAGGGATGGCTTAATAATTAAAATCGGCAACCGGAGAGAAAGACTTGACCAAGGGGGGCTCAGGGGTACCGAAAAGAGACTGCAGAGCACGAAACCAAAGGGGCTGAGGTTTCTTTCTAAATGAAGAAGAGAATGAATGCGGCGATACCTGCTACTTTTTGGTTAGCTGAATTGCCTCCATCAAGAGAGGGATCAGGACGAGCTGGATGGCTATCCCGGGAAGTCCGGCTATGACCGACACCTTGACGAATGCCTCAAGTCCATATGGCAAGGAGAGAAACTGCCCCAGGATGAATAACCCCAGGCCGAAAGCCACCCTGCCCAATATCATGGAGATCAAAAGAGAGAGAATCGGCAATCTAATCCATCTTATCAGTATCCCGATGGAAAGCCCGTAGATGGGCAATTCCAGGCTCATCAGGGGAACCGCATAAGGAGGGGGCATGCCGGTCAGAAAGAAACTCAAAGTAGGACACACCAGCCCCACTATCAACCCACCCAAAGGACCGACAAGAATCCCCGCTAAGATGACCGGTATGTGCATGGGCAGAAACACCCTGCCTGCCAGGGCGAACTGATGAAAGACAATGGGAAAAACGACCCCTAAGGTAATAAAAAGGGCGGTTAAGGTAATCTGTCTGGCAGAAAATCTGATCATTCTAACTCTCTTGGAGTGTAAAGCTTCAGCTTTACCTCAAACCTCTCCCGGAGTGTAAAGCTTTAGTTTTACCTTAAGCCTCTCCTGGAGTGTAAAGCTTTAGCTTTACCTTTGACCTTAGACTTTGGGGAAGGTCGGTCGACTTCCCGCGCATCGGTACGGGCAACCGAGCTTCAGCCTTCCGTTTTGTGGAAACCTTACTTCCCCAGGCTCGGGACAAAAGAAGGTTTCCTCTACATTTTCTCTTCTATCATCTGCTTTCTTCCGCTCGCCAGATACAAATCGGGCAGGTCGATGATCTCTACCTCCTTCAACCCAGCATTCTTCATCATTTCCCGCATCTTATGGTCTTCGGGAAGTGTGTCATGTTCGACCTCGCCTCCTACCGATCTGTGGCGCTCTGCCAGCTCCTTTTTTCCCAAGGAATGAGCAATAAAAAGTTGGCCGTCCTGTTTAAGTCCTCTGCCCATCTCATACACTGCCTTTTTCTGATCGCAGACATGGGCAAAGGTGTCAAGGCAGGTGACATAATCAATGGTCTGATCTTTTAACGGAAGAGCTTCCACTGAGGCATTGATAAAATGGATGCCGGGCTTCTCCCTTTCGGAATGAACGCAGCCCCTCTTGGCTCCCAAGATCATGTTCCAGGAGAAATCCAGAGCCAGGATCAAACCCTTTTGTCTCAATCTCTCCGCAAGATAGGGGAACAGAATTCCTGTGCCACACCCAACGTCCAGAACCGTCTTGCCTTCTTCAAGATCAAATCTGTCAACTAAGTTTTGGATTTGAGAGCGATGATCACTTCTATATTGCTCGTCCCAGGACGCTGCCTCTCTGTTGAAAAAATCCCTCTTGGACATATTCTAAGGCTCTTACAGAGTGACGACACTCTCGGATTCGGTCAGCACTCGGACGATCTCCGGCATATTGGTCACTCTCCCCGCACCGATCAGATCGGTCAACCCATAGAAATTCACACAGGTTCCACAGCATATGATCTCCACCCTCAGATTCTCCAGGCTCTGCAGGGTCTCCAGGACGGGCGAGCCTTTGGCAGCCAGCTTCACTCCGGAATTGTAGAGGACCAACATTTTTGGTTTTCTATCGGCGGCGACAAGGGTTCTCAGGAAGCTGGCAACCAGACGCCTTCCCAACTTCTCATCTCCCTGTCCTATCTTATCGCTGTTCATTACGATCACTTTCTCCATGTACGGCTCCTTTTTCAGGCCAAATGTAAAATATCCGTCTCGTGTTGTAAAGGATTTTCTGGGATTTCTGCGCTTGGGGTGCACTGCGCGGTTCACCCTGAGGTAAGAGTACTTGAAACTCCACGCCGCATATCCCCCTTCCTGATACAGAGACTGTGTCATAATTCGGTTTTTTGTAGCCGCAGATCATTTGACTCAGGTGAGCTTAAGTCTGCGAAAACCGTTTGTTAAATTCCAACAGCTTACGCCCATATGGGCGGCTACAAAGTCAAAATATGATTGTGACACACCCTTATACAATGGAGAGGGGAAAACAGAAGGGAGAGGCAGCCACACTTATCTCTTGCCAATTCCGCCGGCCAATTCACAATACTTTGGGTTTCCTATTGGAGTGTGTCACTATATATAGTGATTTTTTTGCAGAGACTGTCGTTTTTTTCCTTGACAAACAGCTTTTTTTTCGTTAAAGTGCTATTTGGGATGGTTCCAGGCTACGCTTACGGAAATGATGCCGTCCCCCAACCTGTTGTAGTCCAGCAAATTGCAGTAGTTGCTTCTTAGAGCGTAACTATTCAAAAGGCGGTGTATCTGTCTTAGGTCAAAAAGCTGAAAACCCACATGTGGTGAAGTTCCGTCTGGATTGAAAAACCCGTCCGGGAGTGAACCATGAAGGACTTCTGAAGAAGCGAACCTGATCGGCACTGGAATTAGTTGGGCTAAGTTTCTGAAAACCGAGGGGGTTCAGAAATTGGAATTCTCGAACCGCTCCCGGGCGGACTACCAAAATCATCGTAGGGACAGCCTTCATGGCTGTCCGTTGTCTGGACAGGGAAAGAACCTGAGCCGCATGGTTCAAGGCAAGCCCTGTACCTTTACAAGACCTCCCTGGAAAAGGGAGTTTTTCAACCATTGAAGGAGAAACCAATTGTCTGAAATCAGATCTCCCGCCAAAGGCGGGACAGGCGCCTACAGCGGAAAAGTAGAGTTGATGTCCATCACTCCCAATGCCCAGGATGTGATTGAGAGGGCATGCCGAACCTGTTATTTAAGTTTCAACCGATACCATCCTCCCGCCTCCACCGAGGAATTGATAAAAAAGGTGATAAGAAAAGGGCATCATTCTGTTTTGGAGCATGCCCTTGCCACCTTCAGGATAAAGGGCGGCTCGCGCGTTTTCACCCACGAGTTGGTCCGGCACAGGATCATGTCCCCTTCTCAGGAAAGCCAGAGATATGTGGAATATGGAAAGACCAAAGAGTTTGAATACGTGGTCCCGCCCACCATACAGAATACTGAATTTGAGGATAGATTCAAGAAGCTGGCGCAGGAAACCTTCTCATTATATCAGGAGATGGTCAAGGCTGACATTCCCAAAGAGGATTCCCGCTACATCCTCCCCAACGCCACCACCTCCGAGATCGTGATCTCTGCCAATTTCCGGGAGCTGCGACACATATTCGAAATCCGCTGCGTGGAAAGAGCGCACTGGGAGATAAGGCAGGTTTGCCTGGGGATATTGAAGATCATGAAAGAACAGGCACCCATCGTATTCTGGGATTTCCACATAGATGAAAAGAATAAGGTAGCTTACAGGAAGGACGAATAAGAATGCCACCATGAGCGAACGGAGAACGAGGGTGTCACCCTGAGCGAAGCGAAGGGTCTCTAAGATTCTTCCCCCGCCCTTCGGGTCTGAGCCCTCAGGGTCGAAGACCAAAGGCGGGGTCAGAATGACAACGGGGGTGTTCTGGGATTTTGAGATAGATGAAGAGAATAAGGTAGCTTTCAAGAAAGAGGAAGAGCGGTAGGTCGGGCTCCCGCAGGGTGCCCGACACTATACTGCCCGACACCAAAAAAACTAAATAGGAGATGTCCGGTATGAAACTAAACGTAAAAGCTTTTGCGCTTACCTGTGCAATAATCTGGGGACTCGGGCTTTTTGTAATCACCTGGTGGATTATTGTCTTTGGCGGAGCCACCGGTGAGCCTACCTTTATCGGTCGCGTCTATCTTGGCTATTGTATTAGCCCGTTAGGCAGCATTATAGGATTGCTTTGGGCATTTGTGGATGGGCTTATTGGTGGTGCGATCTTCGCCTGGTTATACAACCTACTCACCCCACGCACCTCAAGCACACAGGGAGTATAACAGTAGGTCGGGCTGGCGGCTTTGCCCTGAGCTTGTCGAAGGGAAGCCTGCCCGACAAGGTGGGTGTCGGGTAGCGTGTAGGTCAAGCATGTCCGCAAGGACTGCTTGACAAAAATCTAATAAGCGGTGAAAAGGAGGGACGAATGGATGTAGAAAAAACCTTCATAGGAGCAGCGAAGGATCTGAAACTTTGCGAACTGGTAAGCAAAACCGGGGGCACCCATCTAGTGGAGCCATACATGGTTTACCTTTCCGTCACAGGCAAACGGCTGTTTCACTTATACCAGATCAGGGGACATAGCAGGAGTGGCGAACCGACAGGTTGGAAGAATCCGAGGGTTAGTTCATTTGCTCACGCGATGATAAAGGAGGAAGCGTTCTCCCCGAGAAGAGAATATAACCCGTTCAATCACGAGATATTCCCAACCGTCTACTTTTCAATACCCGCAGCCGATGGTCGGCAGAGATAGAGAGTGGTCAGGCAAGGGCTCCGGGAAGCGCCCTAAAAGCCGCGATGGCCACGAATAGGAAGATGCCTACGTGGCACTCTGGGGTTAAAGAGGGGGAGGTGGAGTAAAATGATAGTAAGGAGTGTTGAGGTCAGGAATTTTCGCTCAATCCGAGAAGCAAGGATCCAATGTGATAATCTTACCGTGATTGTAGGCCGGAACGGTGCTGGCAAATCTTGCTTTCTTCATGCCATAGAGACTTTTTACGATATTGCAGCCCCGGTAACAGACGAAGATTTCTTCGAGCGCGACATGCGTTCGCCCATCGAAATCCGGATAGCGTATGGTAATCTGCGAGACGATGAAAAAAGAGAATTTAAGTCGTTCATTCGAGACGATACATTAATGGTCACGAAACGAATTTCAAGCGAAAACGGTCGCATTTCTCAGGGCTATTATGGCGCTGCCATGCAAATTCCGCAGTTTGCTGACATACGGTCGATCTCCGGAAGAAGAGATCAGGTCCAAGCGTACAAAAAACTAGTCGATCGTGGCGAGCTTCCGAGTCTGGCCGGAAACCCGCGAAGTGCAGATGCAGTTGAAGAGCTGATGAGGCAATATGAAGCTACTAATCCACAACTTATGGAACCAATCGAGCGCGAAGCACAGTTTTTCGGCCCCAGAAATATCGGCGGAGGCAAACTGGACAAGTTCACGAAGTTCGTTTTGGTGCCGGCAGTTCGCGAGGCCTCAGATGAGGCAAGCGCTAAGAAGGGAGCTATCTACCAGATATTGGACATGATCGTATTGAGAAAGATCAACTCTCGGAAGGACATAAAGACGTTCAAAGAGGAATTTGAGGAAAGAGTGAGGAGTCTTTTTAGCTCTGACAATCTCACTGAGTTACCGGAGCTTGGCATTTCGATTTCTCAGACGCTTGAAAAGTTTGCTCCCGGCTCACAGTTACGATTGAACTGGGATGAGGTGAAGCCTCCGCAACTTCCTGTTCCCGAAGCCAAGGCAACCCTTATAGAGGATACGTTTGAGGGTGAAATAACCCGAAAAGGTCACGGCCTGCAACGAGCGCTAATTGTAACCTTACTGCAACATTTGGCGATGACGGTTCCACTTGAGTCCCCGTCCCCGGGATCGGCCGAAGAAGACGTAAGCGAATCGGTTAGCGAAGAACTGGAATCCATCCAAAGCCCTGATCTCATTCTCGCCCTCGAGGAACCTGAGTTGTATCTCCACCCTTCAAGGTGCCGTTACTTGGCAAATCTGTTGCTTCGACTTTCCCAGAATGGGGGAGAAGGCCTCGCGTCCAGCAACCAAATCATCTACACGACCCATTCTCCGTATTTCGTGGACCTGCAGCGCTTTGACCAGATTCGAGTTCTTAGAAAAGAGCCGTCGCCAGACACAACTGTGCCGCACAGTGTTGTCACCTCTTTCTCTCTCGACAAGGCAGCTGCGGAATTAGCCAAAATATGCACGGCGAATCCATCTGATTTCACCAGAGACAGTTTTAGAGCCCGAGCAACGTCAGTTATGAACACTATTGTCAATGAGGGTTTTTTTGCGGACGTGGTTGTTGTGGTCGAAGGCCCATCGGATGTCTGCACATTGTGGAAGCTTCAAGAGATCATGGAGAAAGATTGGTCTCAGCTTGGAATAGTGGTCGCTCCAGCCGGCGGAAAGAACAATCTGGATCGGCCTGTGGTGATCTTTCGAGGACTTTCGATTTCCACTTACTTCGTTTTTGATGCGGATTCCCATCTCGCTGGCAAAGCCAAAAAGGAAAATGAAGCGAAAAACCGCAATCATAGATACCTCCGGTTAGCGGGCGCACCGATCGAGGATTTCCCGGTTACTCAGGTTCATGGAACTTGGGCTGTATTGAAAGAAGACCTTGAAGGAACGTTAAAGGAAGAATTGGGTGCTGAAGCCTTCCAAACTATTCGAAAACAAGTTGCATCGGAACTGGGATATGATGATCTGGCACGTGCCTGCAAAAATATTGAAGGAGCGTCCCGCTTTATAGAACTGGTTTACGAGAAGAATCATCGAATCCCAACTCTTGAAAGTATTATTCAAAAGATCACCGAATTACATAAACACTGAAGACAAAAACAGTTGTCAACCATCCTTGGCAGTGAATAATCCGGACAAGACCTTCAGGATGGTTGACCTACAAAACGCTGTTACATTTGTAGCCGCCCATTTGGGCGCTGGAAAGCATTCAAGCAGACCAAAGTCTGCGGCCGCAGTTTTTTCATACGGACAGAGAGGAATCAAAGCTCGGATGAAAACCAGTTATCTACCATTACCCACTAGAAAGGAGGAGGTGATGAGATCATTTCTCGTTACCATATTGTTGATCTTGGTGCCTCTGATCCCGTCATGGGCGGGGCAAGGGGACTACACCGGAGAAATCCTGTTCAAGGACGGCACCAAGACTGCCTACAGCAGGCTCAGGGTATTAGCCAGCGAATCGAAGGAAGACATTTTACCCTACTCCAAAGACCTCAAGGATATGAAAGGCGCCACGGCAAACCTGTCCAAGCTGCAGCTTGCAGGGATTTCAAGCATGGACTTCATTGGTTTCACTGCTTCAGAGAAGACGACCATGAAAAGCGCCAACATTCCCACGGGCATCCGGAAAGCGAAGATAACATTTCGTGATGGGGCAGTCTATGACGATATCTATGTGGACTGCTCACACGGAAACTGGGGAAGCGAGCGCGAAAGCGGCTGGCTGGGAAGTGACAAGATAGAAGGCATAACCGTTAAACTCAAGAAGGCGAAGCTGTGCCCCAAGTGTTCCAGGCAGTTTAAGGAAGTTGGCTGGAAATACTGCCCGTTTTGTGGTATGGCCTTGAAGTAGAGCCCCTCAGGTTCCCGTCGAATGCCCGACAATGCTGTGGGTGTCGGGTAGCTCGCCCGGATAGGCGTCGGTTTGGACGCGACCAGACCCACAAGACTATCCTTTGGGGTGGTTCATTTGGAAAACTTAGCTCGCAGAAGCAGGGGGTATAATGACGAAGGAACAAGAAAACGTACAGATAGTGCAGCAAATGTTTGCAGGCTTTGACCAGCGCAACCTGCCGGCCGTTTTGGACACTCTGGCAGAAGATGTATATTGGCAGTCACCGGTTACCCGCGCCGTATCGAGGGAGATCTTATGGACCAGACCGCGTCACGGCCGTGAACAGGTAGCAACCTTTTTCAAGGAGCTCTTCGAAGCAGTGCAGCCCGAACGTTTGGAAGCTCTGCAATTCACCGCCCAAGATGACCGGGTAATTGTCGAGGGAAAGAATCGAGGTACCGTGAACTCCACTGGCAAAAACTACGAGCACGATTGGGTGATGGTTTTAACTGTGCGAGACGGGAAGATCACCAAGCTCAAGCACTACTACGATACCGCTGACATACTGGCAGCCTTTAAAAAATAGATCGAGCAAACCTTTCGGCATGGTTGACCTGCGGAAGAGAAGCAGAAAGGAAACGAGGTCCGGGTATGAAGTGATTAACAGGAATCAACCGGCCTATCGACACAAAAACCAGAATAGGAGACGACAAATATGGCATTTAAGGCAGCCTTCTTAGCCCATGCTCCTGACGCAGATCCAGAGAAGCACAGGTGCATAATTGAAACGCCCAGGTTCAAACTCTTTGTAGTGGTGGTCAAGGATCAAAATCAGGCAGTTGAAGTCTGCAAAAAACTTGTCAAAGACGAGGGCATTCACTCGATTCTCCTGTGCCCGGGATTTACACATAAAAACGTTGCGCAGATATCCAGTGTGGTCGGGGAAAAGGTCGGTGTAACGGTAGCCAGAGGGGACGGCCCCAGCAACAGGGCTTCGATGGAGGTAATGAAAAGAGAGGGTTGGTTTTCAGCGACATAGGGCAGAATATTCAAAGGATCGGCTGGCAAAATGAGTTGTCACATAACCTTGGGGGTGGTTGACCTACAAAGCTAAAAAAGGAGTTAATCCGTAAGGATTTTATCCCGCCTTCGGCGGGACGCCGTAACTCCAAAATGAGAGTTGTTAAGCCTTCGGGATACTGAACTGCAAGAATCGAGGAGATGTCACGATGGAACAGACTCATAATGAACGAAGTGAATCTGTAAGAATATCGGCAAAGAACTTAGGCGAGCTTGCACTGCCCAATTTTTGTCCCAGGTGCTTCTGGATAAAGTTGCGCTGCAGCCACAAACTACCTTTTCAGATTTTCCCCGGCATCTTCTCGTCAATCGACTCATATACCAAAAAGATAACCAACATGCATTACGAGCAGCACGAACGGGTCCCGGGCTGGTTTGGCGGCTTCGGCTCTCTGGGAAAACCCATGAAGGTGCCTCACTTCACCAAATTCTCCGTTATCGAGCCGAAGACAAACATCTTGCTGACCGGTGTCCCGGACGAGATACTTTCCAAAGGGGACGGCTCATATTTCATCGTTGATTACAAAACCTCCAGGTTCACCGGCACTCAGGATAAGCTCCTTCCCATGTATGAAGTGCAGCTCAATACTTATGCATATATTGGAGAAAGAGTAGGCTTTAAACCTGTAACCGGTCTTGGCCTCATATACTACGAGCCTCAAACCGGCATTTCAGTCGACGAGGTCGATTCCTTTATACTTGATGATGGCTTCTCCATGAACTTCTCCGGCAGACTGCTTCCCATAGAGCTCAAGCCGGACAATATTCCGGTTTTACTGAAGCGGGTGCGGGAGATTTCCGAGCT
This sequence comes from uncultured Ignavibacteria bacterium, assembly GCA_964588305.1. GTDB lineage: Bacteria > Zixibacteria > MSB-5A5 > MSB-5A5 > SM1-73 > SM1-73. Next base: position 44,283 of record CAZPOP010000012.1, on the reverse strand, counting down.
GCCAGAGGCGCCTCACGGAGTTGAAGGGTGCAAGAATTGTGGGTTGTTGGATGCACTTGTATCAATTGCTGGTGTGACTTAAGTGCAGCGAGCTAACCGGAAACGAGGTTCTGATATGAAATTGTTGGCTGCAACTTGAGGTGCTGATGATGAAAGTTCTTGGCATATCTGGCACGCCCAGAAAGAATGGCAATAGTGAAATTCTTCTGCAATATGCTTTGCGCCCGTTCGAAAAGCAGGGATGGGGAATAAAGCATTTTCGCCTAAGCGAGATGACCGTACAGCCTTGCTGCGGATGTGAAGAATGCAAAAAGCAAGGCAGGTGCGTAATCGAAGATGACATGCACCCCATCTATGACGCCTTCCGCTGGTGTGATGCCATAATCGTTTCCAGCCCGGTTTATTCGAGGAATATTGCTGCGCAGTTGTTAGCCGTGCTGGACAGACATTATGCTGTTCGAGAAGAAAGGCCATTGGAGGGCAAAGCTGGAGGAGCCATCGCAGTGGGGGCCGGAACCTGCGGCGGACAAACCATCACCATAAACGCCGTCTACAACTGGATGCTTTCTTGCGGCGTCATCTGCATTCCGGGGGAACTGAATGGAGTTACCGCAGTAGCATCCGAACCGGGAGACATTCTAAAACAAGAGAATCGTTTAACGCAAGCAGAGATTCTGGGAAGCAATGTCTTAAACGTAGCAAAGAGACTACGTTCTGAGATAAACTGAGGCCAAGTCTTGTGCGCCGGGCGTGTCCGGCAGGCTTGTCACCCTGACCGAAGCGAAGGGTCTCTGAGATGCTTCGCTTCGGTCGGAATGACGTAGGTCGGGCTGTCCCCGCCAAAGGCGGAGGGCTGCCCGACAATAATGCTGACGTAAAGGGTAAGATGAAGATAACGACCGTTTTACTAGACGCTGGCGGGGTCATTCTCGATGAATCCGAGCACGAAGAAGTTCGAGCCCAGATCGCAGTGGAGGTCTTAAACACCATTATCCCCGGATATTCTATCGACATGTATTACGCAGACGTCGAGGAAGCAGTCAACTGCTTTTGCCCGAGTGTATATCAGTATGTGTTTTGGAAATGGGTAAGAGGCAACCGATCTCTGTTCGATCAGTTGTACGCGTCGTATTTCGACCAATGGCAAAAGCGGAAACCACCGCTCAAGCTGAATTCAGAATTCGAAACCGAGCTCAGGGCAATCTGCCAGAGTTTTGAAGTTGGAATTGCCGGCCAATACGGTCAGGAGTTGCTTGAGCTTTTGGAAGAACAATCCATTCTGGACTGCTTCACCCATCGCTTAACCCAGGACGACTTTTCCACCACCAAGCCGGACCCACGATTCTATGAGCAGATCGTGAAAGCGTGCGGTGGTCACCCTCAGTCGTGTATTATGGTGGGAGACAGAATAGACAAGGACGTCATTCCGGCAAAACTGCTGGGTATGAGAACCATCTTGATTCGCCTGGGTCTCCACAAGAATCAGCAGCCCAGGATACCGTTTGAGGTTCCTGATGCAGAATTGGACAGCGTGTCAGGCTTGGCGAATGTCGTCCTGAAGGTGGCGGGGGACGAATGACCTCGGGTGCCTCGCATAATAAACCCACTAGATAAGGCATGTCCGCCGACCACGGAGGCTCTCCATGAACTTATATGATCTAATAATGAAGCGAAGATCGGTCAGAAACTTCAAGGACCAAAAAATCCCGGAGCATATAGTTGAAGAACTCCTTGATGCCGTAAACAATGCTCCCTCCGGGGGAAACATTCAGCCCATCTCGGTCATCCTGGTACAGAAAGCTGAGGCACGGAAAGAACTGGCGAGAATGGTTGGAGAGCAACCGTGGGTAAGAAATGCTCCCCTCTCCATGATCTTCTGCGTAGATTTCCTCAGGATCAAAAGATGGGCATCTATGTTTGAAACTGATTTCAAAGGGGAGAAGGCGTTTTTGCAATTCCTGATTGCTTACGCCGATCTTATGTGCGCTGCCCAGAACGTCGTAATCTTAGCCCAAGGCCACGGACTCGGATCGGTTTACATAGGCACGATCCTGGATGTGATAGACAGGGCCAGGAAGCATTTCGCCATACCTGAATATGTTCTTCCCATGATGGTCTTATCCATCGGGTATCCCAAGACCGTTCCGAAGAACGTTCCCAAATTGAAGCGCGACGTCATCGCGCATAGGGAGAAGTACAAAGAATTGACTGATGATGAGATCAAAAAGAACTTTGAAGACAAATATGGCAATTTCGAGGATACTTTGGAGAACTACCTGCACCGCACGTATGTGGAAGCTGTGGAAGCAGAGAAGCAGCAAAAGCCGGAATGGGCCGATATCGAATCGATCAGAAAACAGATGAAGAAACTGAACATAAAAAACAATGCCCAGTTTCTCTTCACTCTCAGATATCCATCTGATGAGATGATCAAGCTGAACGAGACTCTGATCGGCGCTTTCAAGAATGCGGGGTTTGATTTCTTCTAAAAAAAGAGGCTCAGACCATGAACACAATATTTCTTATCGCATTTCTGCTGTGTTTGGCTGGCTATGTTTATCATACCGTACTCCACGTCTTTCAACACAAAGGGTACCGGTTTGCCAAATCAAAACCGGCGCACGCTATTTTGGAAACCATGATTCTTGTCGGGTACGTAGCATGGGGTTTCATGATTTTTTCCGATCCGGTCGAGATAAGTATGTCCAATTATGTGGCACTTCCGCTGGGTCTATTGGTGGGGCTGGCAGGGCTGGCGATTATCATAGTCTCCGCCAAAACGAAAAAGGGCTTCGAGGAAATTCACCATCTTGTTACCCACGGCATATATTATAAGTTCAGAAATCCCATGTATGTGGGCATGATCCTCATGCATATCGGTCTTCCGCTAGCCGCAAGAAGTCTTTTGACTTTGATTTCTGCCATAATCTGGGTACCGTTGATACTCGTCTGGAAGTATATGGAAGAACAAGACCTGGAGAAGAAATTCGGCCAGGCATACGCTGAATATAAAAAGAGAACCTTGTTTTAGTTTTAGGACTGCCGTCAGACGAAACGGCAATATCCTGCAGAAGGTAAGTACTATCGACTCGGACAGGATGTGCCTACCGGATGTTCACTTGTCGATTGGGGAGGCGTGAATAAAAAACACACGAACGAATTCGTAACGGTAGATGCTTTATAGGTTTCGAAAAAGTCCAGGCGATTGACGTGACCTACCGGATGGGCTCTTTGAGCAAAAGCCTTTGGCACTCTGCCCAACAAGGCTTGCGGGGATGCCGGTTGCCACCAGAATGCCATCCCCGCATAGAGCTGTGGATTCAAGAAAGATCAATTGGTTTGCTGAAGGGTTGTAGGTTGGTTGTCAGTGATAAGGGATAACTGGAGTTCTGATGTGATAAATCATCCGGATACCTGGGAGGAATAAGATGCCGGAGGATGAATCCAAAGCAATTGAAAGCATAAAAAAGAAATGGGACGAACATGCCAAAGGGTATGACGAATATTACCAGAATTTTAAGGGCGCGGTGGAACATTACGTGGACTGGGAGCTTTTGAAAGGACATCTACCCGGAAACGAAGATGCAAAAATCTTGGATGCTGCAGGCGGCACCGGACGGATAACCCTTCCTCTGGCAAAGATGGGATATTCGGTCACCTTATGTGATATCTCTCCAGCGATGCTGGATGTGGCCAGGAACAAATTGAAAAGAGAAGGGCTCCGTGACAAAGTGGAGATTTCCGAATGTGACGTCTGCAGTCTCGGTTTTCCCGACGAGAGTTTCGATTTTGTGATCTGCTGGGACGGGACCATCCAGGCCGCAAAAGAGCTGATTAGAGTGACGAAAAGAGGCGGGAAGATTTCAATATTTCTGGTCAATAAATGCGGCGCTGCAATCAGCAAGTTTCGCCAAGAGCCCGATTCGGCTTTGGCTTTGCTAAACTCGAAACCGAGTTATATCCAGCACGATGAAAGCAAACATCTGGTTGCGAGCGTCGGAGAGGCAAAACAGTTCTTCAAAAAACATGGAATTAGGGTTCTCGAGATCTACGCCGTCTGCGGAATGTTTGAATTGCTCTCTATCCCAGAGGAAATCCTAAAATCCCGAAGCTGGGATGAGAAGTACTTCCCTAAGGTGACCCAGATGCTTTTAAGGTTATGTAAGGAACCCACCACCAAAGGATTCTCAAGACACCTGGTCTTATATGGAGAAAGGGTTCAGTTGGATGAATCTCAGGAGACAAGATGAACCACAAAGCCGAGAAAAAATATCATCACTCCAAGTTTGCTTTCTGGATAATATGCTTGATGCATGACAATCCGCTTCTGCCGATTTTCAGAAATCCGTACAAACTTTTGGAGGCAGCCGGACTGAAGCCAAGCCAAAAGGTACTGGAGGTCGGATGTGGTCCGGGTTTCTTCACCATTCCCGCCGCAAAAATGGTGGGACAGAAGGGCGTCATCTACGCTGTAGACGTACATCCGCTGGGTATAAAAAGAGTCCAAAAGAAAATCAAAAGAGAGAGAATAAAAAACGTGGCTCCTATTCTTGCGAATGCCGCTGACACCGGACTGCCCGACCGGAGCATTGACATTGCCTTCCTTTTTGGCCTTGGCTACATTGCCGGTGGATTGGAAAATGTAATATCTGAAATACGTCGTATTCTGAGGCCTGAAGGCATACTGTCATTCGAGAAGACCAGAGGCCCGGAGAAAGAATTAGTTGACGAGGTCGAAAGGGGAGGATTTGTCTATTCTGGTCGCCAGAGAAGGATTTTCTCATTTGCAAAATCAAAAAGTAGTGAAGATCCTTGAACTCGATAGAGTCTGACTTGATGGAGCGAACTGCCAGGGACAAGCCACAAACCGATTTTCATTTCAAAGACTAACCGGAGACATACTTGTTGATTTGCCGGTACGAGTCAGAAACGAATGAATTCATAGCAGCAGATATACTGGCCTCACCCTCCAAGATTGCTTTGACTTTTTTCTGACTTTTGCACAGATTAAGGAGTGAGGTGAGCTTGATAAGAAGAGTAGCCAACCACCGTTCCGGCTGGTTGACCTCATGCTGACTAAGGTGGAAGCATGACTTCCCTGACTCTGATTAAGAGATATGGCTGCTTGAGCTTCTGAGAATGGCTGAACATGGGATTACGATAATTGATACAAAAAAAGGAGCAAACCATGAAAGTACACGAATTAATGAACCATCGAGCTCTGAAAGTTGACCCTAAAACTACATTCCGTGAGGTTCTGGAGCTGATGCTCCGTTTCCATTTGAACGATATTTTGGTGCTGAAAAACGAGAATAAGCTCGTAGGCACCCTAACATACAGCGATCTCTGCCGCAGATTTTTGCCAAGCGAGCAAGAACTCATGGAAAACGAGCAATACTTCACTAATCCAGAATTGATAGAAGATCGTTTCAATGACATCTTAAATGTGCAGGTAAAGCAGATCATGACAAAAGATGTCAAAACGGTAACTCCGGATACGTATGCGACTAAAGCAGCGGCTCTGATGAACGCCTATCACGTGAAACAGTTGCCCGTTGTTCAAAATGATGAAGTCGTCGGAATCATTAGCCACATGGATATCGGCTGGGGCTTAATGATGAAACATCGTGAATCCGTGCAAGAATACAGGGGTAAATAGAGCGATAATATGGGTTCCCACTTCTTGCTGTAATTCCGGTATGCTTCATTCTTAAGGATGGTAGCCAAGTATCCTGCCACGAACCCAACGAAACCCAGTGATGGCATAAAGGAGAGAGGAGGAATGAAAATGGCAGAAGAAAGGAGATTTCTTATTGATGTGGGCATGAGAAACTTGCCTTTTCCTATGGAGGTAGCATCCAAGGCTTATCCTCGTGGCCAGTCTACCATCGCAAACATTTCTGTGTCCGCGCGAATAATCCAAGAATTCGAAGCGCGATGGATTGACAAATTCATCCGGATCATCCATCAACATCGAGACAGAATAGGAACGAAAACACTCCGGGTGAATATTATGGATTATCTTAAGGAGCTGGAAGCCAAAGCAGTTAAGATTGACTTTGATTATCCCTTTTTCATTGAAAAGCTGACGCCGGTGTCCAAAGAGAAGTGTCTTGTGAGATACCTATGCACTTATTCCGCAAAAGCGTCTTACGTCGTGGACAAACCAAAGGTCATCTTCAAAATGGAAATTCCGGTTATTACTACATATCCCGGGTCTGGCCCTGAAAAACCAGGAGGACTGTTTGGTCAGTTGAGCATAGTGGTCGTTGAGGTAGAATCGCAGAAAGAAATTTATCCGGAGGATCTCGTTGAGCTTGTGGACAAACATGCTTTGGCACCGGTCTACTCCTTTTCAACCGAAGAGGACCAAGCCTTTATCATTCAGAAGGTTCACTCGGAAAAGAAATCCAGCGTGGTTCTGACTGACGAAATAAAGGATGAACTGTCCCGTAACCCTGACATCACCTGGTATTCAGTCCATTGCTCTAACTATGGTATGCTTCATTCTTACAGCACGGTTATCAGAACCGAAAAAACTACCTGGTTCCCATCTGACGAAGGGGAAGAGATATAAGGTGAGCCGGATGTAAATCAAGCATCCTGTGAAGGGCCTAACAAATCCAACGTAGTTGTTGACCAGTCTTCAGGTATTGGTTAATCTGTAAGGCTTGAACTAAACCTTATCGGGAGGAGAAAATGGAAAGGGTAAAAGGCAAGGTGGCAGTGGTCACAGGAGGCGCCTTGGGGATCGGTAAGGCGTCCAGCTTCCTTCTGGCAAAAGAGGGGGCCAAGGTTGCTGTGACCGACGTTCTGTACAAGGAAGGACAGGTACTTGCCAAACAGATCCAACAAAGTGGTGGTCTGGCTGAGTTTTGGCACCTTGATGTTTCGGATGAAAAGGAGGTGGAAAAGGTCTTCGGCGAAGTCCACAAGAAATTCGGCAAGATTGACGTTCTGGTTAACAATGCGGGAATAGCCGGAGTAAGCAAGCCAACACACGAGCTGACAGAGGAAGAGTGGGACGAAGTCATGGCGGTCAACGTGAAGGGTGTCTTTTTCTGCACCAAACATGTGATTCCTTATCTGAAGAAGGCCGGGAGCGGAAGCATAATCAATCTGTCTTCCATATACGGAATCGTAAGTTCGGGTGACGTACCGCCGTATCACGCATCCAAAGGTGCGGTGAGGATAATGACCAAGACGGATGCTTTCCTTTATGCCAAAGACAAAATCAGGGTCAACTCCGTTCATCCCGGTTTCATCTGGACGCCCATGGTGGAGAATTACTTAAAATCTCAGGGCGATGTCGAAGAAGGAAGGAAACAATTGGATAGCCTACATCCCATAGGGCATGTGGGCCAGCCGGAGGATATTGCCTACGGCGTTGTTTACCTGGCATCCGATGAGTCCAAGTTTGTCACTGGAAGCGAATTGGTCATAGACGGAGGCTATACGGCTCGCTGAACGCTGGCAAAACGAGCTACCAGGCATCCTTCAGGCCAATTGACTAACCACACGTTAAGATAGATGGTTAAAGAATCTGGTACCGTCCGGGAAAGGACCAGAAGCAAAATTGCGTTGCCATATGGCCATCCGCAATTAGCCTTCAATAGAGGAGGATTGGCATGCTAAAAGACTTTTTGGAGACATCATTTTTGCAAAACTGCGTATTGGATTATCTCATCTTCCTTGCAACTCTTGCCGGCGGCATTCTTGTTGTCCGAATCATCAAGAGTATTGTTCTAGGTCGTCTCAGAGCGTGGGCCAAGAAAACTGCTACCACCATAGATGATTTCTTGATACGCATTTTTGAAAAAGCCTTCCTTCCCTTGCTCTATTTTGGCGTCTTCTATCTGGCCACGCGCAGTTTGACTTTGAACCCTAGCTTAAGCAAAATCATCGATGTTTTGGGCGTGGTCCTCTTGACTCTCATTAGTATTCGCTTTTTGGTGACAATAATCAGGTACGCACTTGAGATCTACTGGTTAAAGAAAGAAAAGGATGAAGCCAAGGTACGCGGCATCAAAGGTATAATTACCGTAATAAAGGTAATCGTCTGGGGCATCGGTATTACCTTCCTTTTAGATAATTTGGGTTTTAAGATTTCCACTGTAATTGCAGGATTGGGCATTGGCGGTATAGCAGCGGCGCTGGCAGCCCAGGCAATTTTGAAAGACCTTTTCAGCTATCTGGCTATCGTCTTTGATCGGCCCTTTGAGATCGGCGATTTTGTCATCGTTGGCGATTATTTGGGAACCGTCGAATACGTTGGCATCAAAACTACTCGGGTCCGCAGCCTGGGTGGAGAACAACTGGTCTTTTCCAACACCGACCTGACTGATTCCCGCCTGCGCAACTATAAAAGGATGGACAGGCGCAGGGTGGTCTTCCAACTGGGGGTCACCTATCAGACCAGCCTTCAGCACTTAAAAGAGATACCGGCCCTAATCAGAAACGTTATAGAAAGTGTTGCTGGTACGACTTTCGACCGGGCGCACTTCTCCTCCTATGGAGATTTCAGCCTGATCTTCGAGGTGGTTTACTACGTGGAGAGCCGCGACTACAACAAGTACATGGACATTCAACAGGAGATCAACCTTGCCCTCAATGAAGAGTTCGGAAAGCGCGGGATTGAATTCGCTTATCCCACGCAGACTTTGTTCTTGAGTAAAACATAGTAAAGAAAACAGGGCCGGGCGGGACTTCGATTTCCATGAGCAGAGATGAAACAGGATTTAACCTTTTGCGATATTGCTGAACAAAGAAGGAGGTTAATATGGATCTCGCCGTTATTCTAAAGGCAATCGGGGATTGGTTTGTCTCCACCGGATTGAGAATCGTCTTGATTGCCATTATAACTCTGATTGTCATCAAAGGTGTCAAGGTGTTGGCCAACCGATTGCAGGTAGCCTTCAGCAGGCAGAAAGTGGATGAGGAATCCAAGAAGCGGGCATCCACTCTCAGCTCGGTCATTCGCCATCTGCTGACCGTGGTAATCCTCGTCGTAGCTCTCATGACCATCTTAGGACAACTGGGAGTAGAAATTGGCCCCATACTTGCGGCGGCCGGAATCGTCGGATTGGCTGTGGGCTTTGGCGCTCAAAATCTAGTGAAAGACGTAATCAACGGGTTTTTCATTCTGCTGGAGGATCAGATCCGGGTTGGCGACGTGGTGCAGATTGCTGGCAAAGGCGGGCTAGTGGAAAAGGTGAACCTGAAAATGACCATCCTCCGTGATTTCTCAGCAAACGTGCATTACATTCCGAATGGGAATATCGACGTGGTCACCAACATGACCAAGGATTACTCTCGCTACGTATTCGACATCGGGGTGGCCTACCGCGAGGATGTTGACCAGGTGATGAAGATCATAAGAGAGGTGGACGAGGAGTTGCGCAAAGACTCCAGCTGCTCCGAAGACATTCTGGAGCCTCTGGAGATATTTGGGTTGGACCAATTTGCCGACTCTGCCATTATCATAAAGGCGCGGTACAAGACCAAGGCCATCAAACAGTGGGGCGTGGCGCGGGAATTCAATCGGCGGCTTAAGAAGAAGTTTGATGAGAGGAATATCGAAATTCCTTTCCCCCACCTCACCCTGTTCATGGGCCAAGGCAAACAAGGGGAAGCAGCACCCATGCAGGTACTGATGAAGCAATCCGCTGCTGATTAACACAATGGGACGGCAAAAGAAGGGAGATAGAAACGGCATTATCTTCACTTCAGGAACAATACTTCCGCCACCAGGACAATCGTCGTAACAGTTTACGCGCCAGAAATCCTGAGGTCCCAGATCTGTTCAACTCTGAGGTGCAACAGATACAACGCGTTGCCTTGACGGCTAACGCTGACACTGGAGATAACCAGAAAGATTGCAGAGGCGACTATCAACAAACCGATAATCGCATTGACGAATACCTCATAGTTGATCGAGATCGCACCCGCAGCAGCAGAAACATGGGGTCCCGCGGTCGGATCTCGTCTTAGAACGACCAAAAGCGTGGTGACCCAGTTGAACCGATGGGAGCCCGACAGGCGGTATGATGACACCGGGGCCTGAGGATTTTAGGGCGGAATCTCTCGATAATTGGCTTGCAGGCTCCAGCAGGTGCACCGCCGGAGCCTGCAGCTGTTTTCAGGAGAAGTCGTCTTGCAGGAACCTACCTGTTTTGGAGATCACCTGAGAACTTTGAGCAGCTCATTTCCGATGTGTCTCGTAGCGCCTGGCTGCATCTGGCTCGTGGCGTTTGAGCTCGGTGATAACATGACTGCGTACCTCTGAAGTAGCCATGCCTTCACGGTGCTTGATCCCATCCGCTACCTTTCTAGCGGCGTCCTCGGTAGCCCCAGCTGCTTTCATCGATCGCTCCATCTTTTTCCTGTCAAACTCCTCTTCCTTACCCGACCGTTTCTTCACCTTTGGCATATTTCTCACCTCCTTTGCTTAGAATTTGGTAATAGCTGCCCCACCCGACCAACACATAGCCCAAGTCTTTACCTTGACATTTTGTAATGTTTCGGTTATTTATATATACATAATCAAACAGACCCTGTCAAGACTTTTTTGGCGGGTGCGGATTATGACGTGCACATTCATTAAGAAGACATCAAAAGGAACCTGTTTTGACTTAAGGATTCTTGTTCCTGAAGAAAAACGTTGAAAACATAAGAATTCCAACCACTGACCGGGACAAGGCGCACTATTAAGAATAGGAAATAAAAGCAGGGGAACAATGACGGAAAATCTCTTCGTCTCTATCAAAATGCGGCTGGTTTCGACGTGTCGCCTTGCTGTGATGCATTATTGTTTTCCGTCCCAGGTTTGCATGCGGGCGGACGGCGACACTTATATTAGGATACGGGTAAAATGGCTCTACGACTGATAGAAGTATTTTTTCCTTCGAACCAGAAGGATCAGCTCCAGAACCTTCTCAAAGACCGCAAGATAGTCGATAGCTGGCAGCAGCAATTGTCGGGAGGCAAGACCCTCGCAAGACTCCTTGTACCGTCGGAAGAAACCGGGCCGATCCTCGACCTTCTGGAGAAGCATTTTTCATTACTGGAATCAGAAGGCTTCAGGATAATTCTTCTTCCGGTGGAAGCATCCATACCCAGACCCCAGCCGGAGGAGGCACCCGCCAAGAACAAGGAACCCCAACCTAAGGAAAAGGTGGAGAAGAAGAGAGCAGGAATCAGCCGAGAAGAACTATATGCGGATATTCAAGGGGGCGCCAAGCTTTCATGGGTCTTTATCGTTCTGGTTCTTCTTTCGTCTGTAGTGGCGGCGATCGGACTACTGCGCGACAATGTGGTCATCATAATAGGCGCTATGGTCATAGCACCTTTGCTCAATCCCAATGTAGCCCTCTCTCTTGCCACCACCCTGGGGGATATCGAGCTGGCACGTGGGGCCATGAAGACCAATGTGGTTGGAGTGGTGGCGGCTCTTTCTCTGTCGATCCTCGTGGGCTTGGTCATTAAGGTCAACTTGACCATCCCCCAGATCGTTTCCAGGACAACGGTGGGTTTGGGAGACATCGTCATTGCCTTGGCCGCAGGAAGTGCGGCCGCGCTCTCGCTCACCACGGGTGCGCTGAGCGCCCTCATCGGCGTAATGGTAGCAGTGGCGCTGCTTCCTCCCTTGGTCACATTGGGCATGCTGGTGGGAGCGGGACGGTGGGAGATGGCATTCGGAGCAATGCTGCTTCTGCTCACAAACCTGATATGCATCAACCTGGCAGGAGTGGTAACCTTTCTGGCCAGGGGAATTCGTCCCCTAACATGGTGGGAAGCCGACCGGGCCAAAAAGGCCACGCGAGAAGCGATTGCCATCTGGACTTTTTTGTTGTTGATACTTATGTTTGTAATTGTATTATCGCAACGAGGCTGAGATTTGTGTAAGAGCTACGGGTTCCGATGTGCGCGACACCCCTGACTTGGCTTTTCGCTTCCAGCATGTTGGCGTGTGTACAAAGCGATGATACTTGGGATGATGAGATCAACGCTTTAAAGTTGGAGGCTCAAGAATGGAAGACTTCCTTAAGAATTGGCTTTTCCATCCCACTGTGGGGAGAATTATTGCCGCCTTAGTCGGCATCCTGATTATCAGCGTCGTTGTTCGCTTCTCTCAGCGTTCTCTTTCCCGCTACATCAAGGATCCCGACACCCGCTACCGCGCCCGCAAATTTCTCGCCTTCATCGGATATGGGCTGGGCATTATGTTTCTGGCAAGTGTCTTCAGCGATCGGCTGGGGGGGCTGCACGTTGCCCTTGGCATCGCCGGTGCCGGGGTGGCGTTCGCCCTGCAGGAGGTAATTACCAGCATCGCTGGTTGGGTAGCGGTTTCCTTTGCCCATTTCTACAAGACCGGAGACCGTATCCAGTTGGCTGGAATAAAGGGGGACGTGATCGACATCGGCATCCTGCGGACCACCTTGATGGAATGTGGCGAATGGGTGATGGGGGATCAATACAGCGGGCGCATCGTGCGCGTGGCCAACAATTTCGTGTTCAAGGAACCGGTGTTCAATTATTCTGCTGACTTTCCTTTTCTTTGGGATGAAATTTCCGTTCCGGTAAAGTTTGGAAGCGACCAGCAACTGACCAGAGAAATTCTCGGACGAGTCGCCCATGAGGTCGTGGGTGACTATGTGGCTTATGCCAAAGAGACGTGGAAGGAGATGGTCAAGAAGTATAAGATAGAAGACGAAAGCGTGGAACCCATGGTCACCATGATGGCCAATGACAACTGGATGGAATTCACTCTGCGCTACGTTATTGACTACAAAAAACGCCGGAGCACCAAAGATAGGATCTTTACTCGGATTATTGAGGAGTTAGGCAAGACCGAAGGTCGTATCGCCATAGCATCCACGTCTACAGACATCAGCCTTGTTGGAACACCGGCATTCGATGTCAACGTGACCGACAAGAGGAGGGAATCAGGAGCTTAAGAGGGGATTTGTGTTAGGACGTATCAATGCAAGAAATGGACCTCATTTGACGGGGTAAGAAATGGGACAAGTATTAAGCGAGTTGCACAACCTGATGACTCAAATAGAGATTTTTGTGCCTAAAGCCGGAGTCGGGCTTCTTATCTTTTTGTCTTTTTGGTTTATAAGCATTATCATAAAGATGATAATTCGAGGCGTCGGTGCGAGACTTGTCTCCAGCAAGAAAGAAGCTTTCGCTCTGGTGGCACAGTTGGTTAAGGGAGTCTTGATAGCTTTGGGGGCGGTAATGGCACTGGGCAAGATGGGTATCAATGTCACGGCTTTGGTAGCTGGCTTAGGACTTACCGGCTTCGCCTTAGGCTTTGCGCTCCGGGACATTCTCTCTAATGTTCTTGCCGGCGCGCTCATCTTAGTCTATCGCCCTTTCGAGGCCAACGACCGGATTTCCGTGGCAACCTTCGAGGGAATCGTGACCCATATCGACCTCCGATATACAACCCTTGAGGCCGAGAACAAAAAGATCCTAATTCCCAATTCCACGCTCTTCACCAATGCAATTAGTGTTTTGAAGGTTGCTGATTGATTCCTTATGGAAAAAAGTTCGGAAGTTTCTCTGAGCCAGGCGTTGCGCCAACTTAGGATGAGTCGGCTTAGATGCTCAGATCATGTTGAATTGTACTGATTCGGTAAAACGGTGAACTCCATTGAGCAGGTCCAACTGGTCAGCCACAGATGGCAAACCGGGTGATGTGAAAACTCATCTTGTGATGAGCCGGAACCGTAACACGGTTCCCGTAGGCGAGAATATTGTTTGTGGTGCTAGCTGGAAGGAGGTGACTTATGGTACCGAGATTCGTTAAGAGGGTGTCAAAAAAGATCGGGCTTTCTCCAGGGACTTTGGTTCACATCGGGAAGAAAAAGATCGAAAAGGTCAGAATCACAATCATTGACTATGATGAAATACGGCTTCAGGAAAAGGAAGCAAAAACCATCGAGGAATGCTTTCCTTTCAAGGACCTGCCCACTGTGACATGGGTCAACATAGACGGGCTTCACGACATTGAGGTCATGGAAAAGATTGGAAAGCACTTTGGCCTTCATCCGCTTGTCTTGGAAGACATTCTGAATACCGACCAGCGCCCGAAAACAGAGGACTTTGATGATTACATATTTGTCGTTTTGAAAATGCTCTGCTTCGATGAGGACCAGGAAGAAGTGAGAGCGGAGCAGATCAGCATAATTCTCGGCCCAAACTTCGTTATTTCGTTTCAGGAGAGGGCGGGAGATATCTTCGACCCCATAAGGGAAAGAATCAGAAACGCAAAGGGCCGGATCAGAAAAATGGGAGCTGACTACCTGGCTCATGCCTTAATGGATGCCATCGTTGACAACTACTTCATGGTTCTGGAAAAACTGGGCGAAAAGATAGAGGGCATGGAGGAGGAGTTAGTCAGCAATCCGAGGCCAGAAACCCTGCAAACAATGCACAACTTAAAAAGAGAAATGATATTTTTGCGCAAGTCGGTCTGGCCCCTAAGGGAGGTGGTCAGTCGGCTGGAAAGGGGAGAATCAAAGCTGATCAAGGACTCCACGGGGATATATCTCAGAGACGTTTACGACCACACCATTCAGGTGATTGACACCATAGAAACATTCCGGGACATGCTTTCAGGAATGCTTGATATCTATCTTTCCAGCATCAGCAACAGGATGAATCAGGTGATGAAGGTTTTGACCATAATAGCTACCATATTCATTCCTTTGACCTTCGTGGCGGGGATCTACGGCATGAATTTCGAGTACATGCCGGAGCTCAAATGGCACTGGTTCTATCCCAAGGCTTTTTGGTTGGTCATGATTGGCGTGGCAGGCGTCATGCTATTCTATTTCAGGAGAAAGAAATGGCTTTAAAAAATAGCGCAGGAAGGTTGTCATGCCTGGTTCCGTTGTGCGTTCAGATATTGCGATTGCGTTCTTAGGGGCTATTGTGTTTGCTTCGCTTCAAACCGCAACGGCCCAGACCTCGTCCGATCAGGTGAGGGAACTTCTGCGAAGCCGGATCGAGATGGCAGGAGTTCCTCCGAAGATTGTTGTTGGAGAAGAAGTCGTCCATGCTTCCATAGCACTTCCCCTTTTCTATGAACGTCGGATGTACCGGCCCGCCTGGAGCGGAGAGGACGGTCCCCTGCCGCAGGCGGATGCTCTCCTAAAAGCCATCAGTCAGGCCGAAGGGGAAGGGTTGAGGCCTGCCGACTATCATCTGGCCAAAATTGAGCCTACCCTGGAGCAGGTGCGCAAGAATCAAGCAAACAAAATCCCGCTTAATCCCCGAAGGCTGGTAGACCTTGACATATTGCTCACGGATGCTTTCTTGGTCTATGGTTCTCACCTGCTGGTGGGCCGTATCAACCCGGAGACCATTGATGCAGAATGGCTGGCCAACCGCCGGCAAGCTGATCTGGCCTCTGTTCTTCAGACCGCACTTGACTCCGGTACCATTGACGAGACCTTAGACAGCCTGCTTCCGCCTCAGCCGGGCTATGCCAGATTGAAGCAGGCTCTGGCACGTTATCGGGATATGGCGGCCAAGGGCCATTGGCTAACCGTTCCCGATGGCCCCAAAATGCAAAAAGGGGATCGCGATGAACGCGTTGTGGCGTTGCGCAAGCGGCTCATGGCCAGCGGTGATCTTGACCAGCCACCCGATAGCAACACGGATCTATTTGATGATACCTTGGGGGTGGCACTGCGCAGATTCCAGCATAGACACGGATTGGATGTTGACGGAATTGTCGGTCCGGCCACCCTGTCCGCCCTGAACGTTCCAGCAGAGGAACGCATTCGTCAGATAGAGATAAATATGGAGCGCTGGCGCTGGCTTCCTCAGAATCTCGGGCAACGCCATGTTCTTGTCAATATCGCCAATTTCGAATTGGATGTGATCGAAAACGGAGTGCCGGTTATGACCATGCGGGTGGTGGTGGGTAGGGACTATCGCCGCACTCCCGTATTCAGCGACAAGATGACCTATCTGGTGCTCAGCCCCTACTGGCACGTTCCACCAAAACTCGCCATCCAGGACAAACTGCCGCTGATCCGCAAGGATTCTGACTATTTGGCCAAAGAAAACATAAGGGTCTTTCAAGGCTGGGGTGCAGAGACCAAGGAAGTAGACCCCGCCAGCGTCGATTGGTCGAAGGTTACCGGTAAAAACTTCGGCTACAGGTTACGTCAGGAGCCCGGACCTAAGAATGCGCTGGGGCGGGTGAAGTTCATGTTTCCAAACAAGTTCGATGTTTACCTGCACGATACGCCGTCTCGAGAGCTCTTCGCCAAAACTGTCCGGACTTTCAGTTCCGGCTGCATCCGAATCGAAAAGCCAATTGAGCTTGCAGAATATCTGTTGGCAGGTGATCCAAAATGGACACGGGCAGCCATCCTTGCCGCAATCGACAAACGCGTAGAACAGACAGTGCGGTTGGCCGAGCCAATGCCGATACACCTGCTTTACTGGACCGCATGGGCAGATGAGGATGGATCGATACGGTTCCGCAACGATATCTATGGACGTGACAGATTACTGGACGAAGCCCTTCGGGAAGAACCGCCCCTGTCTTTCTAAACGGAATGGGAGGTTTCGAAATGAGTGCAGGCTTTTACACTCGATTATTCACACTCAATTTACAAATAGCGGTACTGGCGGTGTCTATTTCTTGCTGTCAAAGCCTAATCGCCGTATCAGCTTCGGGCTTCTCCCGCGAGAAGGCCGGGTTCTCGGTCAAATTCAAAGAGGAGGTCTCGCCCTACCGAGTAATTGGCGTATACGTGGTTCCCCAGGATTCGCTCGAAGTTGAAGTGCAAGATACGGACAAGGGAGGCCAATATGTGCTGCATGCATCGGCGGGTAATACCATTCCGATCGGGGCCAACAAGTGGCGGTGGCAGGCCCCACAGCAGACGGGATTCTATCCTCTCAAAATAATCCGCCAGCAACCCGCAGATTCCATAACCTTAAATGTTTTTGTCATGGTTCCGTACCACCGGTTGAAAGGGGAATATCTCGGTGGCTATCGAATCGGCAAATATCCCACCATTCCATATAGACAATTGCCCACCTATAAACCACCAGTGGGTTTCATCGAGGTCACAAAAGAAAACCAGGAGACTCTTGTGTCCCCGCATTTCAAACTAAAGCACTTCCTATGCAAGCAAGAAGGCGATTATCCGAAATATATTGTGTTGAGGGAACGGCTGCTTCTGAAGCTGGAGCTGATTCTGGAAAAGGTGAACCAGAAAGGTCACCGCTGTGACACGTTTAGTATCTTGAGCGGATACCGGACCCCTTACTACAACAACAAAATCGGAAACGTGAAATACAGCCGCCACGTGTACGGAGGCGCTGCGGATATCTTTATCGACGAGGACCCCAAAGATGGCATGATGGATGATCTCAACCGCGACGGCAAGATAGATTATAAGGATGCCGGTGTCATTTACGACATTATTGACGACATGTACGGGAAACCGTGGTATGTGATCTTCATGGGTGGATTGGGAAGGTACAAAAAAACAGAAAAGCACGGGCCCTTTGTACATGTCGATGCAAGGGGCTTTCGCGCCAGGTGGGGAGACTGAAGACTGGTCTTTAAAGTCGCTACAGACCATCCGGCGGAGCCACTCAAAATAGTCTGAACAGAAAGAAGAATTATGGTACCACAAACCAAGATCATAACCCTGGTCATACTGATTCTTTTGTCAGCCTTTTTCTCCGGCGTTGAGATTGCCCTCTTCTCAGTCAGCCGGCTGCGAGCCAAGCATCTGGTCAGGAAAAATGTCAAGGGCGCTAAAACGGTAGAAAAACTGAAAAACAAACCGCAGAGGTTATTGATAACCATACTTATTGGCAACAATGTCGCGAACGTCGGAGCGTCCGCCCTGGCCACCTCCATACTGTACGAGATCTCAAAAAGCTATGCTGTAAGCATAACCACGGGCATAATGACTCTGATCATATTGATCTTTGGCGAGATCACACCCAAAACTTTAGCGACAAAATATAACGAACAGATCGCTCTTTTGGTAGGGAAGCCTTTATTGCTTCTGCAAACAATTCTCTCACCCGTCATTTTTCTGTTCGAAGCTTTAACCAACGCGCTGACCAGCATTTCAGGTCAAAAGCCCAAACCTCTGGTAACGGAAGATGAAATCCACACCTTTGTTTCCGTCGCTGAAAAAGCTGGCCAGATCAAGGAAGCCGAGAGAAGGATGATACACCGGATCTTCAAGCTGGATGATCTGGAAACAAAAGACGTGATGACTCCCCGGAACAAAATGGTGGCGGTTTCAGTCGACAGCAAGATCAAAGAGATTGCCAACGTGTTCCATTCCAAGGGCTATGCCCGGCTGCTGGCATACAAAGAAAACCTTGATCACATCAGAGGGTTTGTACACGTCATGGACGTTCAGGAAGCAATGCTGGGCAAGGAGAAGGAAGTGGTAGGAAGTATCATTAGGCCTATCTTATTTGTGCCTGAATCAAAGAAGCTTGATTCCCTGCTGAAATTCTTTCAGCGCAAAAAACAGCACATCGCCATTGTGGTAAACCAGTTCGGCACCAACGTAGGACTTGTCACCTTGGAGGACGTGTTAGAGGAGATAGTCGGCGAGATAATCGATGAAACCGAAAAGACCGGGCCGATGATAAAGAGGATATCACCACGGTCCTATCTGGTGCAAGGGAGGGCGGATATCGATGAAATTAACGAGAAGTGCAAACTGAATCTACCTGAAGAAAATGCACCCTATAGCATCTCCAGCTACATATTGGATAAGACTGGCAGAATACCGAAGGAAGGAGAGGTTATCAGGTTGCCAAAACTTGAAATCAAAGTCAAAAGCATGGAGGGGAACAGCATCAACACCGTCGTGATTACGAAGAAACAGTGAAGTATGGATAATGGGGCTGCGGAAAGATGATCATCTCCGAAGCCCCGCGAATACCGCATAGCTTAAAGGGCGTCGGTTTGACGATTGGTCGGCGCCATTCGGCAAGCCGGAAGGCCAAACTCGAAACCTGAATCGATTGGGGAGGTTTCCAATGAAACCGAAAGCGGTCATTATTTTGATCATTTTTGTCTTGTTCTTGATAGTTCTCCTGCAGAATACCCAAGTGGTAACCCTGCGATTTCTCTTTTGGGAAATGAGTATGTCCCGTATCATTCTTTTGGCGGTAGTACTGCTCATTGGCATTGTTATTGGATACATTGCTGCCACCATTGGCGGCAGGGAGCGTAAGAATAAGTAAAAAGGGCGTCAACCCTTTCGTTACCACAAATCGGCGGTCGGGCTCACTTTTTTGGGGATCAGCATGAAAGATAAAAGGCCGGCAGGGAAGCGGATAGTCCGTTGGCTGGCAGCGGTAATGCTGTCTGTCTGTGCAGCCATTGTGCTCCTGCTATTTGTGCTCACCCTCTCGCCTGGTGAGAAGATCATCAAAGGAATAGCTGAGTCAAAGCTGCGGGATTTGCTGGGGCAGGAGGTGCAGATCGGGAAACTGGAAACCAATCTCCTCTCCCGCCTCCAGATACAAGATGTTGAAATCTTCCGCGTGCACGCCGGCGATACGGTTTCCTTTCTCAGCCTGCCTTACGCCAGAGCCCGCTATTCGCTGATGGATCTGCTCTTCCGGGGGCTTTCAGCTGATTCTCTGAATATTGACGGGTTGATCCTTAGCCTCAAAAAGGACAGTTCCGGATCCTACAACCTCCCCTTGTTGGATTCAGCCGAGAAAACCGGCAGTACGACGGATTCTGTACTCATACCCCTTCCGTTACCATTTAGGGAATTGAAACTGGGCAACGGGAGGATCAAGTATGTTGACGAATCTACTCCTCAGATGTCTGTCTCTATCAGCGGGCTGACTCTAGTCGTCGAGGCCAAGGCGCAGGAAAGCTATCACTATCGTGTTTCAGTGGACTCAACCACAGCAGAATACCAGGGCTTTCCAATCGCAGCCACACAGCTGGCGCTCCAAGGCCTTATCAGCACACAGGAGCTGCGTCTCGACTCAGTTTCTGTGCACGTTTCGGACCTGCAGCTCACGGGAAGCGGGGCAGCTTTCCCTCTGTATGATTCGACTTCCATCCGGGCTGATTTCTCTCTCAAGGGAAATCCCGGTCGCCTGGTACAAGCTGCCCGCGAGCATTTTTCCGACATGAGACCCCCGATAAATGGTGATCTGAATTTGGCTGTGCACGCACACGGAACCACGGAACACCCCAAGCTGGATGTCCGGGTTAGTTTTCCGGTACTGGACATCTCTCAAACTCAGGTTCGTGATATCTTGGTGCACGCAGAACTCGAACCCGATTCGGTCAGGTTAACTCAGTTGAGCCTGCAAGTCTTCGGAGGGACAGTTTCTGCTCAGGGTGAATTCTCTACCAACGATCCTCCAGATTACCGACTCTCCCTGTCGGCGGAAGCGGTTGATCTGGCAAAGGTGTGGCAATATCTATATCAGGAAGCCTCACCATATCAGGGTAAAGTTCGGGCTCAACTTTCCGCTTCGGGCGAGTCCCAGGATCCCAAGGAGTGGGACATTTCGGCGAAAGCGCAATTAGGCCAAATAAGGTATTATTCCAAGTCGCTGCCCGATGTGTCTGCTGAGTTGTCTTTTCAAAAGGGTTTGGCTCACTTCCGCTTCCATCAACAGGACTCCGAAATCTTTGGCAAAGTAAAATTGAGCGACCAGCGCCTGCAGGGAGAGTTCTCCGCTAACATACCGCAGATTGGGCCTCTGGCCGGATTAGCCGATTTGTCCGAGTTAACCGGTGATCTTCGGGTGCAGGGGGTTGTTGGAGGAAGTCTGGATTCGCCCGAGATTGAAGCCGAGATAAAAGCAAAAGATATAGCATACCAGAATTTTCCCATGGACAGCCTGGTGGCCACCTTCGCCTATCGAGGTGGACGAGCTTACCTGGGCAAGCTTGGTTTTAGCGGAAATCTGGATCCTATCGATACGCTTCAACCGCCTTTCCATCTCTCCAGTATCGGAGGAGGGATCACATATCGCGGGTACGCCAGCGGTCCATCAGACAGCCTTAGCGGTGACGTCACCGTTAACCTGATAAAACCCAGCTTCGGTGATATCCGCTTGGATGAAGGATTGCTGAAAATCGTTTTGGATGGGGGAAGGATAGATATCTCACCACTGCAGTTGCGCCGCGATTCGCTTCTGATTCAAGTATCTGCAGAATTTCACATGGCCTCTGCCAGCGGAACAGGCCGGATAGATTTTCTCCACATCTCGCCCGATAGTCACCATCTGGGAGATAAGATATTGGATTTCCCAGCAGATATTGACAGCTTAGTCGATGCTCGTCGGGCCGGAAAGATAACAGCGACCTTTGCTTTGACTGAGGCAAACCAGTTGTCCCTGCAAGTAAATGGAGAGAAGCTCGAACTTGAGAAGATGCGGTCTCTGTTTCCAGAGACACTGGATGTCGGTGGATCGCTCGAGTTCGGTCTGGATTTCTCGGGAAATCTGGACAAGCCTCATGCCGGAATTGATTTTCACCTCAGGAAGCCTCGTTTTCAATTGGTCCAGATAGACTCTCTAACAGGGCACTGCATCTTAGGTGACGATCGATTTCAACTGGAACGTCTGGAGTTATTTGACAAGGATCATTATTCCTCGGCCAGGGCAATCGTAGGATTGGAGAGAAGCGAGACCGGCGGCTATTTCATCTCAGATAATAGCCTGTTGCAGGGTCGAGTTCAGGGGAGTGATTTTGACCTTCGGCTGATTGGCCCCCTCTTGGCTCCGGAAATAAGTCTTGCCGGTCGTGGTTCGTATGATTTGAGCTGGGACGGTACCCTGGCCAATCCCCATCCGGTCGGCACCCTGGCGGTCCAAGATGGCATGGTTGAAACTGGTCCGAATGCGCCGGCAATCCAGCACATCAATGTCGCTCTTTCCTTAGAAGATTCCACTCTAAGTATTCAAAAGGTGGATGGTATAATTCGGGAAACCCCTTTTCATCTGCAGGGGCGCATTACGGCTTTCCAGTGGCAGCGGTTCGACCTGCAAATGGATCTGGCCATATCGAATTTTGGCGTCATAACTGCAAATGGAATCGTCTCGCAGGATTCAGTAGAGATGGCTGCCCGAATTAAACAGATGGATCTTTCACTCTTGCAGCCGTTCTTCCCGGACTTCACGCAGCTCTCCGGAGCGCTGAACACAGAATTGACCCTGAGTGGTTTGACCACAGATCCGCAGCTGGACGGTCATTTAGAAATCAGTGAACTCATGGCTCAGCCATCATGGCTTGACGCTCCTTTCAGTGAAGGTACTATCAGGCTGGATTTCAATCAAAAGGAAGTTAAGGTCGACTCCTTCTTCATGCGAATGAACGAAGGAACCATTCTCTTCTCCGGCAATCTAACGCACGACCGGGGAGAACTGGAGAGTGCGAACCTACAGGCTAGCATAAACAACGTAAGGATCAATCGTCCCAAAGAGATAATCCTTACCGTCAGGTCTGCCCAGTTGAGCTACAAGAATCAGAACAACTACTATCTATTGGATGGAGACATCGTTCTGGACGAAACGCGCGTGCTCGCAAATTTCAGGCCGCAGTCCATTTTGCCCTTGGCACAAGCCGTGGAAAGGCCAAAACAGGAACTGCCCCCTTTCCTGCAGCAAACCCGACTGAACGTTCGTTTGCGAGAAAGCGAAAATATCTGGGTGGATAACAACCTGGCTCGGCTGCGCTTGCACACGGAGTTAGGTGTTGTAGGTTCTCCGGAGCAGCCCAACCTGACCGGACGTGTTAGTGTGGAAGAAGGATACGTGCTGTATATCGATCGCAAGTTCAAAATCAAACAAGGAGTAGTGGATTTCATCGATCCTGATCGTTTAAACCCGATTATCGATTTCAAAGCGCAAACCACAGTCACAAGTTATCAAGCCACCGAGCCGACGCCTTACGTTATCACTCTTGCCATCACCGGTCCGTTGGACGAGGTGGTGGTGGAGCTCGCATCGGAGCCCCCCTTGGACAAATCTAACATCGTCTCCCTGCTTACCCTTGGTGCCACCCGCGATCAGTTGTCTGGCAAGGATGCGGAAGGCAAGGATGCTTCAATCTCGGCCGTCCTGAAAGAACGAGCACAGTCCATTTCCAGTCAGAGGGTTGCAGGCTATACTTCCCAAAAGGTGGGTGGTCTGTTGGGGCTGGATCAGTTTACCATTGAGGGAAATCTGTTCAGCTTCGACCGATCCTGGGGGCCACAGTTGCTTGCTTCCAAGAAAATCTCATCTCGAATGGAGATCACCTATACCACTACCGTTGGCCACTCCAATGAGAACCGTTTCCGCTTAGACTATTGGCTCTCCAAGCATTTCTCGCTGGAAGGCGAGACCGATCAACAAGGCCGTGCGGGCATGAATTTGAAATACCGATTGAGATACAAATGAATCACCTGAAGTCTGTTTTTGTGTTTGTCTTTTTATCGTTTCTTCTGGGATCTCCTGCCTTGAGCAAGGAGGCACCCAAGAAGCTCAAAGTGAGGTCCGTCACTTTCGAAGGTAATCAGGCGTTTAGCTATCAGGATTTGAAAAAAGTCATGCTTACCCGTCCCTCCAGATTTTTGTCCCGTTCCCACTATTATCCTCAGATTTTCCACGATGATCTTGAAAATGTCACGTTGTTCTACCAGCAGAACGGCTACTTGGACGCAGAGATCACAGATACGCTGGTAAATATCGATTCAACTGAATGGGTGGTTCACGTCTACATCCGGATCTCCGAGGGTGAACTGACGCGGGTGGAAGGTGTAGCCGTGTTTGGCAACGTTGTGTTTGCCGATAGCTTGCTTCTGCGGAAAATCGGGATTAAAGCGGGAGAGCCTTTCAAGAGGATGAAAATTCAGGATGCCTCGTTATCCATTCTGAGCCTCTATGCTAATAAAGGTTACCTGGAGGCCGAGGTCAAGCCGGACATTCGCATCAACTCGGAGACTCATCGGGCCCTAATTGATTTCGGCATTCAGGAAAAAACTCAATTCACCATTGGCGAAATTCATCTTGAAGGGTCGAAAAAAACCAGACCCAGGGTAGTAAGGCGAGAACTGCTTTTCCGCCGGGGAGAAGTGATCAACTACTCCCGCCTCCTGGAGTCTCAACGAAGATTATATCTGACCGGATTGTTCCAAAGTGTCTTCATTCGTCCCCAGCCTCCGGCAAATGGCGATTCCACCACAAAGGATGTCCTGGTCCAATTACAAGAAAACGAGTCTCTCGAGTTTAACCTTGCCGTGGGATACGGATCTGTGGAAAGGGCCCGCACAAGAGTTGAGGTCTTTAACACCAATTTGGCGGGAACTGCCCTTAAGGCCGGACTGACCACAAAAATAAGCTTTGTCGGGCGCGGCATAGAGGCTTCATTTACCGAACCCTGGACTTTCGGTTTTCGCTGGCGCACCGATGTCAATCTTTTGCTCGAATATCTGGAGGAACCAGGCTATGATCTCACCCGAAAAGGTGGGAGGCTGGTTGTCGGAAGAACGTTTGGAAAGCGTTCCACGGCCTCCCTGACTTATCGATACGAGGACGCAAAACTCAGCAACGTCCAGGTCAGTCCAATTCCAACGGAGCTGAAGACCAACGTCCGAAGCCTCATGCTGTCCCTAATCCACGATACGCGGGATAATCTGTTCAACTCAAAACATGGTACTTATCTGGAATGGAACAACGAGCTGGCGGGATCGTTTTTGAGAGGCACCGATACCTTCGTGAGATCTATCGGACGATTCAAATATTTCTATCCCTGGAAGCCCTCGACAATTGTTGCTACTGCGCTGGAGATTGGATGGATGGACTTCTTCGGCACCTCCAAGGACATCCCCTTAAACGAACGCTTCTACGCCGGTGGGCCCAATTCCCTTAGGGGATTTGGCTATCAGTTGGTCGGCCCCCTGGACAAAGAGCGAGATCCGATCGGCGGAAGACTGAAGGTTGCGTGGAACCTATTGGAGATTCGCCAGTCTCTCTATAAGATGATAGGCTTGGCATTCTTCGCTGACGTCGGAAATGTGTGGACGAAACCGGAGGACTTCCATTTCGGCGACCTTCGAACCTGCGCTGGACTTGGCCTTCGCGCAAATACACCCATCGGAATCGCGCGTCTTGATTACGGGATCAATCTGGGACCCAAAGAGGGAGAACCACAGGCCAAACTGTATTTCAACATGGGACAAGCGTTTTAGTTTTGTCCGATGCCGCGAGTCTAATGTTCTTTCTGAAGAGGAAAATGGTTTACTGTTAGGAGGTAATGACTATGGGCGGAATCTATTTTCTCTTGCCAACTCTGCTGGTGGTATTCTTCTCTTTTCTCATAGTAAGAGCAGCCGCCATCGCCTTGATGATGACCGGGATGGATGAGAAGAGGGCGAGGTTTCAGGCACTCTCGGCATTCAGCGGCACGGGATTCACCACCAGGGAGGCGGAATTTATGGTTACTCATCCCAAGAGGCGGCGGATTGTCAGTTGGCTCATGATACTGGGCAATGCAGGAATCGTCACGGTCATAGTCACCGGCACCTCCTCCCTTGCCAGCAGCAAGGGTTTTCAGGTGCCCATTAACGTTGTGATTCTTGCTGCAGGGATCTTTGTGATTTACAAGATCGCAACGCACAAGGGATTCATAAGAAGATGGGAAAGCTATGTAGAGGAAAAGCTCACAAAATCCCGGCCTTTACTAGAGGAAGAGGCATCCGAGGATCTCCTTCACCTGGTCGAAGGCTTTGGCCTGGTGCGAGCCACGATAAAGGAAGATTCTTCCATCGTCGGGACCTCTCTCTCCCAATGTGAATTGACTAAGCAGGGGATATTGGTATTGGGCATAGAAAGGGACAAGAATTGGATTCCTACTCCCAAAGCAGAGGAGACGGTAAGGGAGGGAGATAAACTCATTGTATATGGTCGTCTCGACGCTCTGAAGTCTCTGTTCCAACAGAAGTGACTGCATACAACTCAAGGGAGAGTCACTGATGATGAAAAACAGGCGTACCAAGATAGTATGCACCATCGGCCCTGCCAGCAGCTCAGCCGCAGCTCTTCAGGCGCTGATAGAAGCGGGAATGAATGTCGCTCGTCTGAACTTCTCGCACGGCTCACACCAGGATCACGCCGCAGTCATGAACCATCTGAGAACTGTCTCTAAGCAATTGGGGGGCACAGTACCGATTTTACAGGACCTGTCAGGACCCAAAATGAGGATCGGTAAGCTGGCCCAAGGGCTCATCCAACTGGTGCCACATGCCAAGTTTGTACTCACCACCCAAGAGGTGGTGGGAGATGAGACTTCGGTCTGGATCAACGCCCCCGACTTAGTGGAAGCTCTTAAACCCGGTGATCGGATACTCTTGGCTGACGGAGAGCTGGAACTGAGCGTTGTCTCCACCACCGAAGACCAAATCAAATGTGAAGTCGTAGTCGGGGGGGAGCTTCGCTCAAATCAAGGAATCAACGCCCCGGGGGTCTCATTCAAAAAGCCGGTACCAACTCAGAAGGATATAGAGGACTTGATTTTTGGAATAGAACAACAAGTCGACTGGGTGGCGCAGTCCTTTGTCAGGAGCGCCGACGAGATTCGAAACCTCAAATCGATAATCAAACAAAACGGCTCGGAAATCCCGGTGGTAGTCAAGCTCGAAAAACGCGAAGCTTTGGACGATCTTGACAGAATACTGGATGAAGCTGACGGCATCATGATAGCCAGAGGGGACCTGGGACTGGAGATACCCATCCAGCAGGTGCCGCTGGTGCAAAAGGATGTTATAAAAAGGGCAAATCTTGCCGGAAAACCGGTGATAACTGCCACCCAGATGTTGGAGTCGATGATGTCAAGTCCTCGACCCACAAGAGCTGAGGTCGCCGACGTCGCCAACGCAATCTTCGACGGCACCGATGCTGTGATGCTCTCCGGCGAAACCGCAGCCGGCAGATATCCGGTGAAGGCGGCCAGAACCATGGCTGACGTGGCCTTCGCAACCGAACAGAGCATCGACTACCCGGAGCAGTTCAGAAGCAAACGAACCATAATCACAACCGATGTCGAAGACGCCATCGCTCACGCCGCCTGCCACACTGCTCTGGGAATCGGCGCGCAGGCGATAATCTGCTGCACCAGATCAGGTCAAACCGCCAGGCTGGTGGCGAAATATCGACCCCAGGCCACCATCATAGTGGCAAGCCCGTACGAAAACACGCTGCTTCAAGCCATGCTCCTTTGGGGCACCTATCCGATTCAGATCGCAGAGGCCCAAAACACCGACAAGATGATTGCTGAGGCAAAGAGCGCCGTGCTCAAATCCGGCCTGGCTAAGCCGGGGGACAGGGTGGTGATGGTGGCAGGCATACCGGTGGGCGTACCCGGCACCACTAATATGATCAAGGCGGACATTCTTTAGAGATGGACTGCACCTTGCCGCCGTCTTTTCTTGGCCAAAGCGAATCAACCCAGGTTAACACACCGGCGGGAACAGTCGACGGGAAGGTGATCTGAGACTTCTGGTCGAGGACACTCTAACGGAGGAAATCAAAATGACGGAGCGCACCTTCTATATAGTGGATGTTTTTGCTGAACGAAAGTATGCAGGCAACCAACTCGCAGTCTTCAGAGACACGAAGGGATTATCTGATACTGAAATGCAGGAGTTTGCCAAGGAAATGCACTTTTCCGAAACGACGTTTATTGTATCCGAAGAGAAACGAGACGGGGGTTATGACGTTCGCATTTTCACGCCGGAATATGAGATTCCATTTGCTGGTCATCCCACTTTGGGGACCGCCTATGTGATACAGCAGGAGATCATCAAAGAGCCTGTTGAGCAGGTGGTCCTTAATCTTAAGGTCGGGCAGATTCCGGTGGATTTCAAATACAGCGGCAAGGAAGTAGACATCATGTGGATGAAGCAAAAAGCTCCCGAATTTGGGCGGATTTTCGGTCTGGAGAAGACTTCAGAGATTCTATGCCTGGATCGAAGTGCAATAGACGACAGATCACCCATCCAGGAGGTCTCCACGGGAACGCCCTTCATCATGGTTCCACTGAGGACTCTGAATGCGGTGAAGCAGGCAAGAATCGACAAAGACAAATATTTCGAGTTGATCAAAGACACCGAAGCCAAAGCCATACTCATCTTTTGTCCGGAGACTTACGACAAACAGAATCAACTCAACGTTCGCGTCTTTGCTGATTACTATGGCGTGCCCGAGGATCCGGCTACGGGATCAGCAAACGGCTGCCTGGCCGGGTATCTGGTCAAACACCGCTATTTCGGAAAGGATCGAATAGACATCCGTGTTGAACAGGGTTACGAAATAGGAAGACCTTCTCTCCTCCTCTTAAGAGCAGAAGACAAGAAGAATGAGATAGACGTCTTCGTCGGCGGAAAAGTTGTAATGATCGCGAAGGGAGAATTCATCTAGCGTTTTCACCTCTCTCCCGGTCTCCCCCTCTCCACAATGTGGAGAGGGGGACCAAGGGGGTGAGGTATTGCCGTCCGGCAGATTTCCCCAAACCAATTCACAACATTTTGCGTCTTATATATGGTTGAAGCCCAATATATTGCGTTTTTTTTGCACAGAACAGCATTTTTTCCTTGACAAATTAAGGCTGGGCTTTTAACATAGGATATGGGAAGATTTTGATTCATGAGGGGAGGAATCAGATTTTCCCTCCTTCGGCTTTGCTCCCTTCGGGTCTGCACTTCGTCCTGCCCTTCGGTCCCGAGACTTCAGGGTCGAGGGAAGACTCAGTGTCGAAGGAAGCTTCAGGGTCGAAGACAGGACGGTGAGCTTGCCGAACCGCCAAACCTGTTGTAGTTAAACAAATTACAATAGTTGGTTTTTGAAAGGTTTTTATTTCGACGGCGTCTCTCTTTGCCTAAAAAATGAGATTTGTGAAAAAACCCCATTGTGTTCTGCGATTCTGAGATAGATGAAGAGAAGATGGTGGCCTATAGGAGACACTAGACAAAGAAAACCAAAGAGTGTCACCCTGAGCGAGGCGAAGGGTCTCTTAGATTCTTCCCCCGCCAATGGTTCGACTTCGCTCACCATAAAAGGCGGGGTTAGAATGACTCTGCGGGTGCTCTGGGATTTTGAGATAGGTAAAGAGAGGGGCATATCTCTTGAGGAAAGGAAAAAAGATGTCGGAGAGTTCGATTCCTTGGCCAAGAAAAGGAGATCGATTATTTAAAGGAGATGCTGATTGGTGGAACAATGCTTGTCTCAATTACGAACATGACCAATGGAACATGTATGTAGATGGTTACAAGCAAGCAGCTGATCTATTAGTTGAACATGTCAAAAAAGCTCGATCAGGCCAAGACTATTTGGTATTTCCCATAGTATTCTTGTACCGGCAGTATATTGAACTGCGTCTCAAAAAGCTCATTAAGGATGGCAATCTTCTTTTTAGCATCCCCGAAGAGTTTCCAAGGCATCATAAGGTAGGTGAGCTGTGGAAACCAGCTAGGAAAATCTTGGAACGAGCCTGGCCTGGAGGGCCAGCCGAAGATTTAGATGCGGTAGAAGAGTGCATCACGCAGTTCTCAGAGAAAGACCCGTTTTCGATAGCGTTCCGATACCCAGTGGATAAGGATGGGAATCCATCAGTTACTAGCTTGCGACATATCAATCTTCGAAACTTGTCGGAGGTTGCGGACAGAGTAGCCTCCTTGCTGGATGGCGCAAGTATGGGAATCTCTCATGGTCTAGATTGTAAGCGTGAAATGGAACAGGAGTGTATGTGGTAGCCGCAATCTTCAGATTGCGCTGAAAAAATCGATATCCAATTCTCGCAGACTGAAGTCTGCGGCTACAATTTTTAAAATTCTCTTGCGTTATGGGGCAAGCATGTTCCAAGGATTGATAGACAAAAAAAGTTGTCAACCATCCTTAGGAGTCAATCTTGAGGACAGGTCCTTCGGGATGGTTGAGCTACAAAACCAAAAAGGAGTTAATCCGTCAGGATTTTATAAAAGGCTGACGCCTCAACTCCACAAAGGGCTCTCCATGAGACTCTGAGACAGATGAGACTTATTGATTAGGAGGAGGGGAAAAGTGACTGAAAAAACGATCAGCAGAAAGACAAAGGTAGAACTGACAGGCAATTGCATGAAGGTCTTGGAGAGAAGGTATCTCAAGAAGGACAAAAACGGCAAGGTCATAGAAACACCCGAGGAGCTTTTCTGGAGGGTGGCCGAGGTCATATCTTCTGCGGACAAAGATTACGGAGCCACCGAATCCGAGATACAGAAAACCACCGAAGAATTCTATGAGATGATGGCCAAGTTGGAATTCATGCCCAACTCTCCGACTTTGATGAATGCGGGCAGACCCTTGGGTCAGCTCTCCGCCTGCTTTGTCATACCCATCGAAGATACCATGGAGTCCATCTTCACCGCGGTGAAGGACACCGCTCTGATCCACAAAAGCGGAGGCGGAACCGGATTCTCGTTTTCAAGATTAAGACCCAAGAATTCGCCGGTTGCTTCCACCAGTGGCGTGGCTTCAGGCCCCATATCCTTTATGAAGGTCATCAATGCCGCCACCGAAGCGGTCAAGCAGGGCGGCACCCGAAGGGGTGCTAATATGGGAATTCTAAGGGTGGATCATCCGGACGTCTTGGAATTCATCTGCTCCAAGGACGATTTAAGAGAGCTCACCAATTTCAACGTCTCCGTGGCCGTCACGGACACCTTCATGAAGGCCATGGAAAAGGACGACTACTATGATTTGATCGATCCCCGCACCGGAAGGAAATACAACCTAGACGGCAAGCCGGTTCAGCACAAGGCCAAAGAGGTCTTCGACTTGATAGTGGAACACGCCTGGAGAACCGGCGAGCCGGGGATGATGTTCTTAGACAAGATGAACGACGGAAATCCCATCACCAAAGTCGGGCTATACGAGTCCACCAACCCCTGCGGGGAGCAGCCCCTCCTGCCCTATGAAAGCTGCAATCTGGGTTCCATTAACTTAGCCAGGATGCTAAAAGTCAGTGCCAAGCAGAAGGCGCCTGACCATCTGACCATGGAGATCGATTGGGACAAGCTCGAAAATACCGTTAGAAAAGCGGCCCATTTCTTAGATGACGTGATAGACGCAAATAACCATCCCCTGCCGGAAATAAAACAGAACACCACAGCCAACCGGAAGATAGGATTGGGGATTATGGGTTGGGCGGACATGTTGGTGCAGCTAAGGATTCCATATAACTCGAAGGAGGCGGTAAGCTTAGCTGAAGAGGTGATGAGCTTCATCCGGGAGACGGGCCACCAGACTTCCTCAGAGTTGGGCAAGGCCAGGGGTAATTTCCCCACCTGGGAGAAGAGCATCTATTACGACAAAAACACTCCCATGCGCAACTCCACCGTCACCACCATCGCTCCGGCAGGGACCATCAGCATCATAGCCGGCTGTTCCTCCGGGATCGAGCCGCTCTTTGCCATCTCATATATACGCACGGTGATGGACAACACCAGACTGGTGGAGGTAAATCCATACTTCCAGAAAGAGGCCAAGGAAAGAGGCTTTTTCAGCGACGAGCTGATGGAAAGAATCGCTCAGAAGGGATCCATTCAGGATTTTGACGAGATTCCCGAGGATGTCAAGAAGACCTTTGTGGTATCTCACGACATAGCACCGGAATGGCACGTGCGCATGCAGGCTGCTTTCCAGAAATACACGGATAACGCGGTTTCCAAGACCATAAATCTCCCCAACCAGGCCACGGTGGCCGACGTTGAGACTGCATATAGATTGGCATACGAATCGAGCTGCAAGGGGGTGACCATCTACAGGGACGGATCCAGAGAGGCACAGGTCTTATCTACCAAGAAAGACGAAGAAAAAGAGGAAGAGAAGATCGCTCCCATGGATAGGCCGGCAACCCTTTCCGGCATCACCGACAAGATCAAGACCGGATACGGCAATCTCTACGTGACCATCAACACCTTGAACGGAAAGCCCTTCGAGGTCTTTGCCCAGATAGGAAAATCCGGATATTCCACCATGGCCGACACCGAAGCCATCTGCAGGTTGATCTCCCTGGCGCTTCGCAGCGGGATAAGCGTGGAGAAGACCATCGAGCAGCTGATCGGAATCGGCGGCGCCTCCCCTATCTATCAGGAGGGCGGGCTGGTGATGTCCATCCCGGATGCCATCGCCAAGGTCTTAAACAAGCATTTTGGCAAAAACAAGGGGAAGAATCATCATCAGGATCTGTACCTGGAGTATTGTCCGGACTGCGGCGGAAAACTGGAGCACGATTCCGGATGCTTGGTCTGCAGACTGTGTGGGTTTTCGAAATGCTAGGAAGACAATTCTCAGGACTTCTACGCAGGTATTCAAACGATTAACCCTCCTCAGATTTGAATCCCATTAGCTGACGCTCCCCTCACGAATGCCCCAAAAACTTCTTGACAAGTAGTACAAGTCTTGTTAAGATTGAATAAAGTTCTTGGTCAACCTGAATTTAGTCTCAAAGGGATCGGTGAGTCCAGGCTGTATTGATGTGGGGCAAGGCAGGAATGATTGCGTCTACTTATCAGATATGTTAGAGACTAAGCTAAAGGAGGAAATATGGAGAGGCGAAACGTCAATTCTGCAACTGCGATGCGCGTGTCTAAAATTGGGCAACATGCACCGGTTATGTTATTCTCGCTCTTTTCTGTAGACCCAGGCCAGGAAAGAGAATTTGCTTCGAAGTTAGATGGAAGCTTTGAGGATTATTTGTCAAAGTTAGAAAATATAACCTGCCGTCATTTCGAGTGTAAAAATGGAAGACCGCCCACTAACGATGAAAAACAATTCGCATCATTGTACCAGCCTAGGCTTTATTTGGCTCTGGGTGAATTCGATATCGCAGGACTTTGCCTGATTGATGATTTTGAGCTGATACACAAGCTATCTCTTGTCCCTCGCCAGCACGCTCAACAGTTCTTTGTTGGAATGCTACCCGTGGGCGAGGGGTTTGAATCTCAGAGTGGGCGTGAACTAGAAATTCTTCGGACGGATTTTCGCCAAAGATTCCCTCTGTTAGCTATCTCTCAGCTAAAGATTAGCCCTTTGTGGACTTCTATCCTCGGTTTCGAACTTGTGGAGGCTCTGCTTTATGCCTGTAGAAAGCGCCTGGACAAGCTTGAATTGAGATCTAATAACAGCGTCAACCTTATTTTACACTCTCAGGCATGGAGCGAGATCCTTTTGCTGGTCTTTTCCCGAAGCGTTACGGAAATAGCTGACACAATACTCGATCTTCGCGAGAGGGACCTTTGTTCGATGTTTGAGGATAAGGCCTTTGACGACACCATAAATAAAATTAAGCAGAGTTCTTTTGCTAAGATTTTGCTTAAGAGCGAGGGACCGGGCGACATTTTGAAGAGCCACGTCTTTGCCACAAGCTACACGACTTTCGGTTTTAATTTCGAGATTTTCGATGGACTATATGCAAAATACGCCCCGAAGCAGGAGGAGTCAGAAAACGAAGTCAAAGAGAAATTTGATCTCGCTGTCAATCACCTCAGCAACTTGTCAGAAGAATCCTTGACTGCGTGTATCACCAATTTATGCTGTAGACCTGGGCACTTGTCAAAAGTTCATGAACAAGCAGAAGATGCGCTAGGTAACAGCGAGCTAGCAGTCTTGATTGGAAAACAAGATTATATGCCACTCAGGTGTGCGGATGGGCTAAACCGTAAACCTGGGAATGTAGCGGATTGCATCAAGAGGATAGTAGATCTTGAAGCTAAGGTGCTTGAAGAACCACAGAAAAAACCCCATGTCTTCAAAACGAGAACCTCTTGGGTTCTCTCACCATCGCTATCCATTCCAGCTGTCCATACTGATCACATTTACGGCTTTAGGCCGCTGGCCACTCCAAACCCGGATTGGGCGAAGCTAGTTAAGGATGCCAGAGCAAAAGTCAGATCAATCGGGATTCCCAAGAATCTGGTTTTTGAGATCGACCGCATCTTTTCGACATTTGACATGTGTATAAGAAATTTTCAGGTGATAGATGCATTTGCAGACCTTTGTCCACTAGTCAATAGGATGGCAAGGCTCCTGGCAGAGGTCGAAAATTATGGTGGCGGTATTGTCCTCAGGCAACACGGGAGAGAAATATCTCTCCCTGAGTTCGTCCGCGGGTTGCAGACCTGTGTCGAGGCTTTCAAGGGGGCTTTCTCGAACAGATATCTTCAAAGCTATGCAACGAACGAGGTGAATGACTTCGCCTTTGAATTCCGTGGGTCCATACATCAGATAGTGTCGGCAGTAAGCGGTTTCTCGAACACGTTGCTTGACTTGCTTGATAAAAAGGAAATGAGAAGTAGCCTCGTAATTGTTGGGTCCTCACCGCGTGTCTGCACTTCACCTAACTTTATCGGATGCCCCATCTTTTTCAACTATCATCTTCTATTTGAGCCTATGGAATTGGCTGCAGCATATCACGAGGTCGGACACTACCTTGTGATGACAGACTGGCATGACATCAAAGAAGACTTGCCGTCTGAAAAGCGATATGCACATTCGGCTGAAGAGATCTTTTGTGCGATGCTTTGTTTTCGTTTTGGTTTCTTAGGCGACTGGGAACTCTTCGCTAAATTCTATTGGTCAAGGTTTCACCAATGGAAGCAGATGCTTGGTGGTAGCGATTTGGTTCAGAGCGAATTTGAAGCTCATGCTGTAAGATACCTGCTTGCAACCTCTCCCACTTTTGTAAGGGACCTGCGTAGCCACACAAATGCCCTAAGAGCCATAAATAAGTGTAGAGATAAACTCCAGATTGCAAAGGGATTTGAACCATTCATAGAGGTAATGCTCAACCAGAGCAGTGCATCTGGAAGGCCACTGTGGGATAAGGTCTATCACGAAAGCGAAATGATGATTGAGAAAAGCCATCCGTTTTTCGAGAAGGTGGAATATGCTTTGGCAGAAAAGTTAACAAAACTGGATTTGGGGGTTAGAATCAGTGATGAGTTCAAGCTACCTGCTACACACAAACAAGATATCGACCAACTGAGAAGAAGTCTGTCTTGCGGAGAGTCATTGATTTTGGACCTCGAAGAGCTCAATTCAGAATATGGCGCCTTCCGTTTCGCGCAAAAGATATTATATGCCTATCTGTGCGAAGCTTTTAAAAACGTTGACCCAGACTACCCTTACATCATCAGGAAAGAGGGGAAAATCGAATTTAGGGGAAATGGAAGCCTCTTTGTAGATCCAGCCGGAGGCAGCTTCGTTTCCGGATACAAGTTTAGATCAACCTATTTGGAGTTGAGAATTGCAGCACTTATGTCATTATTTGATCTGGCGCAGAAGAGGAAGCGAGAGTTTATTGAAGACCAACTGAAATAATTCTGAAAAGAACTACCACGCCGTATCTGAGAACCGAGGGATCGTTGCCCTTGTCTTGCCAGCGTTACCTCCAGAAAGGTGCCCTCGTCGCTAAAGCAATTCTGTCAAGAACTACATCCTGCCAAGCACGAAGACATTTTCAGGCCTATAGCCGAGTTCTTTCTCCACTACATTTCTGGTGTCAATGACCGGTACCTTTTTATTTGAGATTATAGCTTCGTATATGCGATTCTCTGAGAACTCACTATGATTTGCAAAGATTACCACACAGTCAATCTTGTCTTTTTTCACCATTTCGGCACACTCCACCATGTTTATCCCTTTCAAATAAAATCTTATGGTTGCTTCGGACGTATCTACCGTAGCTCGACTCTTTATCCCCAGATAGAGTTCTCGATCCATCCATTGATCCTTATCCGGGAATAATTTCAACCGGCGCCTTGTAAAAACTGGATCGCAGTAATATAAGTTGACATTTTTAGATAGCAGGGATTTCAAAATTTCGAGAGCTTTTGATTCACGAATGTCGGGAACATTCTCCTTGTAAGTGACACCCAACATAAGAATGTTTGACTCGCCTAGCTTTCTACCTTGGGCATGTAAAGCTTGCTTGACCATTCCAACAATTTCATCTGGCATTTCTTCATCTATCTGAAAAGCCTCCCAAATAAGTGGTATACTAATTCTCTCTTCCCTGGCTTTCCAATATAAATAGAGAGGATCAATAGGAATGCAATGTCCGCCCACACCCGGTCCAGGAAAACATAAATCCAGTCCAAACCTTTTTGTAAGTATTGCGCTTATGACTTCACTTATGCTCATTTTCATCGAATTCAGATTACAGAATTCAGCAAGTTGATGGAGAAAAAGTATGCTCAACTGGCAGAAAGACCGAGTCACTATTTCAGCTATGAGGTGCTGATCAGCTTTATCACGTTTTTCCCCGCGAATTTCGTCAACACATTTTTCGGCAAGGGTATTTATAGAGGTAGCTTCCTGGGAGAGAATTTCGCTATCAAAGCTGTCATGCCTGAGAATCTCTTTAAACAATTCAGTCTCAGTTAGCTTGTTCCTTTTGAGAATTTCTTCTGGCAAGAAGTTCCATAACGTTCTCTTATTCATGATTGCTATGATATTCCAGATATCAACTCCTGAATGTCTTGACAACTTAGCCAGTCTATTGGCAAAAGAGATACTTATGAAACGGTAGGCGTTCTCCGCACACTTCACGGTTTCTGCAATCCTGATGAAGCTGACCTTTTTGATTCTATCCTTGAAGAGCGGCTTATAGAGCTCCGACGCTAGTTCAAAACTGGTTTCGTCCAGACCACCAACGATCTTCGGGATCTCCCAAAAAGGCAACTTTCCTCCCGGGTTTGTTCTCTCTGGCGAGTAAGCTAAGTTTACCTTAGTTGAATGCGTTGATAGGGCAGATTTCAATCGAGGCAAGATAACTTCTTCGGTACATCCGGGATAAGTTGTACTCTCAACGATTACTAACTTGTCCTTATCTTCACTGATCTGAATTGAATCCTCAACGATTTTGGTAGCTTTATTTATAAATTGTATGTCTGGATCACAGTGGCTGGAGTGCTTCAATGGTGTGGGGACGCAAATTATGTAAACGTCACAATCGGCTATTTGCTGGCGTAAAACGGCCTCAGTATTCTGATATTCCTCCTGAACTCTAACAAGCAAGAAGTTCTTCTTCATCAACTGATCGGCAATCTCCTCATCTGATACGTCAGGCCAAAGGGACTTACCTCTCTGCAAAGTATCAACTACCGCAGGTTCTTTTTCGATCCCTTTGACCAAGAATCCCTTTTCTGCGAGCTTAATTGCCAGTGGTACTCCAACATAACCCAGTCCGATCACACCTATCTCGGCATCTTGTGATCTAATCCTATCGATTAAAGGCCTCTTCTCTTCAGCTGTCATAGCAAAAACCTCCCCAGAAATAGTTGGTTTATCAGCACCTCATGTTCAGAACATCTTGTATCTAGATCTTCAATTCACCTGATCTGTTAACAATTCTATTCATACATATAACAGAATTTTTCTCAAAAGTCAACCCATAACTTCCACTTTCCGTCCTTTTTGAAACAAGATGCCACCATAGCTCACGCAAGGGAATCTTGCAGAATTTAGCTTCCGCTCCTTAATGAAGAGAGCAGTTGACGCTAATCATTCTCTTGTTGGAACTGGAGAATAATCAAATTACCGCGGATTGTCACCTTAAGCTCTAAGGACTCACAGAGACGATCAATTGTCTCTTCTGCTACTTTATTTTGAATCGCAGGGAACTGAGTTGACCCTATCTGCGTGAAAGAGTATACAAGCACCTTACACCATGGGCGGGAAGATTGCTTAAATTTTTCTTGACAAGATTTGGGTCCCCGTGTAAATTAAGACTAGATTCTTTCAGAAAGGAAGAAAAAGGAGAAATGGACTTAAAGGACATCAAGCCTCGAATAAGATGTGCGGTAGGTCATGAGGAGCTATTTACGTTTGATCAAGTACGCGGAGACTTGATGGACCACCTTCGCGAGCAGTTAAAAAAGCTAAGCGAAAAGAGTGGAAAAAAATATGAGTATACAATTGAGATAACTAGGGAGGGAGATATCGTTTGTTATAAAAGGCTTGATAAAGAAGTCACGGCAGGTTTTGTGGCAGACAATAGCAGAATACAGGCAGAAGTAACATCAGCAACATCTTTTGACTTCTTTGAGAGAGAAGTCCCCGACATTTTTGTATCTTTATTAAATTTTCTCGAGAAGAACAATGTATCCTTTCTTGGGATGATGTTCTGTAGCAATTTCTTTTTGAGAAAAGAGATAGATGCCATTCAGGTCTTAGAGAGCAATTATTTCCGGCTGGCGGAAAAAATCTCCACTTCTACGATCGAAGAAAGAGACATTCATCGACTATCTTTTGAATTGAGGTTCAAGCAAGAAGATTACACCCGCCATCTGATTGTTAGAGCGGGTAAAGCCGAAAGCACTGAAAATGGCTATCAAGCAGAAATTACTTTTGATAGTCGGATAGAGAAAGAAATGGAAGTGAAAGACACGGAGATGCTTTCCGAGTTCTTTAAGGAAACAGCTCTGAATTATTTTATGGATAATATTGTGAATGGATTTGTGAAAGAGATTTTTGAGGCCAAACAGCAAGACAGTACAAAGAAATGAACGATTGTATCAGGGATTGAATTGAGCGTACATACGAGGTTTAACCATGAAGAAGAAAGGATCCCAAAAGCCGTCCGAGGAACTGATTGAGGGATTGGTGAAATACCAAGCAGGTCTTGATCTAGTCGCAGAATCCATTACAGTGTATTTCGAACCAATAGCAATGCTAATAGGAAAAGGACTTTCACCGCGTGAAATCCCTAGAATAGAAGAGAGGATAGTGCTTAGGCCTGCGTCACCGAAGATTAATCTCATTACTTTAGTAGGTGGTCTTATAGTCGCGGTTTTATCATATTGGTTGTTCTCTCTTCCTAAAACCTCAGAAGTTGCTTGGTACTTCAACCAGTTATTGGGGGCCATCATACTCGCTTCTATAGGATTAACATTGACTGCTTTGGTTTCCTTGTTGGGGAAAAGGAAAACAGAATAGTGGACAAAACAACTTCAGGCTTATTCCGGTCGGTATTAGAAATAATTCTAAGGGAATATTTGGGCAAGTGGGGCGTAAAAGGCTTTGTGAATTTTGTAGTAATACTAATTGTCGTTGTATTTGGCATGATTGGTGTGACAAGGGGTTTGACCGAAAAAGTATTACTCGCGCAGGATTTTCTACAAGGCTTACGGAGCCTCGCTTACTTGACTCTGTTTATGGTTGCGATGGTTCTCATCATTTTCTTTGTTTCGAAGATTTCCATAAAAAACGTGAAATAAAGAATGTAGTTAATTTGATGACTTTCCTTGCCTGGTTTTTTTGTAAGCTTCGAACACCTTATAACCCAAGAACCTTCCCGGTTTACATCCATAAAAAGCAAGTCGATCAACTGTTCTTAAGTATTTTTTCATCCGTGATTCTTGTTTGTCAAGTCCGTGAGGTTCATGCAAGAAACGATCCCTGTACATCTTCTCTGCTTCTTCAGCATCCATACCTTTTGATTGAAATTCAATAACTGCTACTGTAGACACCAAATTTAGACCGACGATGCCCATCGCTGCGAGTTTTCCAATTTCCCAGACATAGTGCTGCACTATGTGATCGGCCAGAGGATTGTACATTTGGCCCCCCTATCACAGGAAATGTGAGGATTGCACACGGCCCAAATTTCTGCACTTGGAAGCTAAAAAATATATTTACACAATAATCAGAGTCACAGATTAATAGACCGAGCGCACCGCTGTTGCCAAGATTTCATGCCCCCTGTAATTGCTTTTTCGGTATCTCGGAAACAAACTTTAAATCTATTCCGTCCATACTTTGACTGCTCTTTTCCTAACGACCTTAACGCTCTTTCCGCAAGCAATCCGCACAGGGAACGCCTACACTTCCGTCTGCGAAACTCTGTCTACAACAACTCTTGTCTCTCAGTCACAACTAGAGCCCAAGATCTGCCTGGGACGGATTCGTAAGTCCAAGCTCAATCTTTGGGATTTGCGTTTGTGCTTATCTTGATACACCCCTCTTCCATCTCGCGAACCAACGTCAGTCTTTCCCGAGAGTTCCCTTTCAGTTAGAAGAATCTTCTCGCGATGATCCATGTTGCTGACAAGAAGATATCTCTGACCTGTTCTTTTGAGGCTTCAGCTCCCAGAAGATAATTCTCTTTAAGATAAACATTCGCTTAGATTCGATCGATAATATATATGTAAGGGGGCGGAGCAAGGATAAGGAGACTTATCCTTGTTGTGTCTGAGGGAAAGGAGTGTCATGATAAGTCCAGCGGGCATATCCGGTGAGGCCAGTTCCGGGGAGAAGAAATTCTGCGTACAGACTGAATTTGCGCAAAGGCCCAAGCCCCGGATCACCACCAGCATATCTCTTAATGGGGAGGTGGTGCAAAAGGTGGAAAACGTCTGGGATAATCTCCCTAAATCCGAAGAGGATAGAGACGAGATTGAGAGATTCTTGAGAAAGCAGCACCGAGACGTCATAAAGGACATAGAACACAAGGGAAAGAGACCCGTCTCATCGGACGAGAAAACGGAAAAGATTGCCACCACCGGAGAAAAAGAAAACGAAGAGGTGATCTCAAAGGTCAGGAAAGTGATTTCGGCAAGCGAAGGAGTGACTGGATGCGTGCTATTTTCGAAAGAAGACCAGATCATCGGTCCAGATGCCCAGGACAAAAAAGACCAGGCCATGATGGATCTCTCGCTATGCACTAAAGATCTGGTTTCGTTTCTTTCATCGGTCTCAAAGGTAGGAAATCTTTCGGGAGGGCTGTTGGAAAGCGAGCAGATGAAAATGGTATTCATCCCGATCAAAGACGACTTTCTTTCCGTCAGGGTCAATCCGGATACCGACGTCAAACAGCTGGTTCACAAAGTCAAATCCGCTGTCTGAACGGGTCTGTGACCTTTTTTGGGCTTTTGAGAATTTGGGTGAGTTCGCGCCGGAAGGCGGCACGAATATGATTGTTGTGGTTGCCTGATTTATCAGGCTTTCTGTTAATGAACCAAACGGCTGCAACTTCTGTGGGATGCCAACCTGATGCAAAGAATACTAGGTGACATAAAGTCGGTTCCGGGAGTAAGTGGCGTGGTGGCTCTGGACAAAGAGACCCTGCAATCTTATCAGCTCCTGCCTGCCAGCTTTTCCTCGGCGTCGATCAGAAATGTGGGAAC
Organism: uncultured Ignavibacteria bacterium; assembly: GCA_964588305.1. GTDB lineage: Bacteria > Zixibacteria > MSB-5A5 > MSB-5A5 > SM1-73 > SM1-73. Next base: position 3,088 of record CAZPOP010000012.1, on the reverse strand, counting down.
AAAGCTTCTGAGATTGTCGGAAAACATGAGTGAGCGAAGCCGTCTGGATTTGAAATTCGAGCATGGAATTGGATTGGTCTACAACTTAGAACATAGTGTGATCCTCATTTTCGGAAGAGCCGAGCTGAATTTCTCCGTCTTAGGTTTCGTGCTTAAATGGGCCCTTCAGGCCATAGAGAGAAAACTGGCCACCAGAGCCTACGAGCCGGTGAAAATCCAGGCAAGCCCCACGTGGAATCAGCCCTCCCAACGAACCCGTTTTGTGGTTGACAAAAAGGCCCTGGGGCTGTTAATTGAGGCTGTCAATTTGGTGGCAAAAAGTTTGGCGAAGACTCAGGGCAGTTTCTGGGTTTCGCAGAATCTGCGGAAAAGCAAAGAAAGGGTAGTCAGGGAATTTCCCTTCGTGGCAGGCTTCTATGTGGACAACAACGCAACCATCTCCCTGATGAAGGGAGGGGAAGGGGTCATAAACGATGACCTCACCTTTGCTCTGATTAAGTGGATATATCTCTTTATGAATTCATCCAGCCAAACCCAATCCCTTGGTGTTAGAGATTTGACCGCGAAAATAAGTCACTCCCTCGAGGAAATCGGATTCTACAACATGTACCGAAGATTGGCAGAAGGTCGCTCGCCCAAAAGATAACAGCGAAAAAAAGTCCCCTTCACCGAAGGTGAAAGGGACTGCGTGGAAAGGGCATGCAATTTGAAGAAAACTCTCTCGACATTCAACGTTAAAGGGTTTTCACAGCCGCCTCCTGTATTTCGCTTTCGCTACCCTTTCGGGTCACCGCGTACGCTCAACATTCGGGAGCAACCTTCATCAGTTGATTGTTAAAGGTTTTTCAAATGCGCCCTTTCCACACATATATATATTACAATCAAAACAGCAGAAAGCAAGTGTTTTTTTAGAATTCTGGGAACATTTTCGGAGCCAGATGCATGGTCGATTCCTCGGGCATTGACATCGTAGAAGTCAAGAGAGTCAAGAGATTAGTGGAAAGATGGGGAGATCGTTTTCTTCATCGTGTCTTCACCCCCAGCGAAATCGCCTATTGCAAAGGCAAAAGCTCACCCGAACAATCCCTTGCCGCCCGGTTTGCGGCCAAGGAGGCGATACTCAAGGCCATCGGAACAGGACTCTCCCAGGGAATAAGATGGACCAGCATGGAAATCGTCAATGATAAAAACGGGCGTCCGAGTGTGACCTTGGGAAAAAGGATTAAAGACAGAATTGGAGAGAAGAAAATTTTGATCAGCATGTCCCACATCAAGGAATATGCGGTGGCACAGGCGATTTTAGTTGACTAACCTGTTCATGCTTTTTCAATATAAGAAGCACGTGGAGTAGCCGAGCCTTTATGGCTTGGAGGTTCAAGAATGAAAGATCAAGATTGAAGACCACGAGTCAAGACCCGAAATTTGATTCATCCGAGAAATCCGCAAAAGATTGATGTGTTTCAGTTTTTCGCTTTGCAGTCTTAACTGCTCAAGAGGAGAGATTTCATGGCAGACCAGCAGGAGATTTTTGAGATATTCGAAAAAGCAGAAGCGCTTCTAAAAGGTCACTTTCTCTTAAGCTCCGGGCTTCATTCGGATCTATATTTCGAGAAGTTTCAGGTGTTGCAGCATCCCGAGTATGTGGAGATTTTGTGCCAAAAGCTTGCGTCTTTGTTCAAGGATGACAAGATTGAGGTGGTGGTAGGTCCCACAACGGGAGGGATCATAATAGCTTATGAAGTGGCCAAGAATTTGAAAACCCGCTCCATCTTCGCAGAAACAGAAGGGGAGGGGCGGGTCTTAAAGAGGGGATTCAATCTGAAGAAGGGCGAGAGAGTTCTGATCGTGGATGATATCTTAACCACCGGAAAGTCCATCAATGAGGTGATCGACTTGGTTAGAAGACATGATGGAGACGTCGTGGGAATCGGAGTCCTTCTGGACAGATCCGGAGGAAAGGTGGATTTTGGCTATCCCCTGAAGCCATTAGCTGTGACCGAGGTGAAAAACTATCCGCCCGAAGAGTGTCCGCTCTGCAAATCAGGCGAGCCTCTGGTAAAACCAGGAAGCAGGACAATCTGACCTCACGCCTTGATGCCAAGCTACGGGTGACTTGTCAGAAGAACGCAAAGGCTTTGCTGCAAATGTGTTTACTTACATGGAGCAAAAGATGACCCTCAGAATCAACCTCTTCTCTCTTTTAGGAATTTGCCTTTTGATCTTCTCTTGTGCCGAGAAGCCCGAAAAACCTGAGATGACTGTTTTGATTCGCATGATGGACATTCAGGACTTATGGTTCCGGGAGAAGATGAAGGAGTTTGAGACCGAAAACCAGGTCAAGATAAATGTGGTAACCTTCGATCAGGTGGAAGATGTTAGAGAGATGATAGATTTGGAGATAAAAAGCGGAAAGAAGACCATCGGCCTGGTCAAAACCGCCATGGAGATGGTGTATCCTTTGGCCAGCGAGGACTATGTGATTCCTCTGAAGGAGATAATAGGTCCTACCCAGTTAGAAAAAGATATGAGGGAGTATTTGCCGGAAGCTTTAGAGGCAGAGATCGTAGATGACAAAATCTACTATATTCCGCGTAAGCTGGAAACCTATCTTCTGTTCTTCTTGAAATCCAAGGTTCAGGATGCTCTGGATAACTGGGAGAAGGATCGAGAGGAAATCAACCTTCTTTTGAAAAACGTAAACGGCTACGGTCTGCCCGAAGGATACCGGTTGGAATCGGATCCGCAGGAATGGGACTATTATGATCTTGCGGTTCTCGCCCACTTCTGGGCAAATCACTCTTACCAGGGCTTGAGACTACCTCGTATGGCTCATCGGGGGAAAAGATACGCGGGCACGGTTAATGAGCTGATAACCCGTATCTATCAACTGGGAGGAAACAAAGAGGACGTTTTGTCCATGACCACAGACCCGGTGATCGACTGTCTCCAGTGGGAATCGTTCTTCATCCGGAATAATCTGTATCATCCGGGAATGTGGGAGCAGGCCTTCTCCGGAGGAGACATCTGGAACGCCATCTCCCAGGGGGAGGTCTTCCTTTGCTTCATGCATCAGATCGACCTTTTCTTC
>CAZPOP010000011.1:0-108492 GCA_964588305.1 uncultured Ignavibacteria bacterium | reverse complement strand
TTTCCCAAACCAAACTATGACAGCGGATATGCGCTGATTAACCAAGGGCAGACGCTCACATTTACCCATAATCTCGGTGGTAACCTGGAAAACTACTTTGTTGACCTCTGGTTCGAATTGAACGGAGATCGCCATAATGTATTCTATGGAGGATACGAGAAGGACGACAAGTATAAAGGCGCTTACTGGTACGGTTTGACTACTTCCCGAATCAAAGTGCACCGCCTTCAAAATGATAACCAGGTCGGTCAGGTCAGAGTCCGAATCTGGGTCTATAACTGAGAGAAGGCTGCGAAGAATCGGGTAGGGAGAGAGTTCAAGACCCAGAAGTAACAAAACGGCTTTTCTTCCGCAGAGCCCAGGCGGAAAATGTTGGACACTCCCTGCCAGGAGTCTGTCCGAGAAATGCTGAAGTCATATTTCCGATCGCTACATAGCTGGCGGTATTGAATGTAGTTGCCCAATTTATACCCCTTTTATCCCGCCGGAGGCGGGACAAAGGCGGTGCTTGGGTATTCTTTAGCTCGATGTCGTCAAGATGCTTCGCAAATCGAGCAGTTGCGTTCCCGGACACGCTCCTAAGAAGGCTCCGTGCTCAGGCGGGGACTTCTTTCATCGTCGCCGCAGCTGCTTCGTTTTGAAGAAGCTATGTGGGTCGGGGGCCAAGGCACCTGACTTGCTTGTTAAATAAAGAAGGCAACAAGTGCAGTCAATCTGTGTGAAGCGGCAGGATAGTTGGAATCGATTCACCATTTAAGATTCTCTAAGGCCAGTCGGAGTTGCCCGGCTGTTTTGAACTTCTTCGAGATGAGGCTGTGTTTCCGTCCCATTACCAGCCCTCGAATTTCCCGGCCACACCGCCTGTAACCTGCAGCTCCGCCCACCGACTCGTAAAGAACTCCAATCAGGTCGAATACGTCAATCTGGATTTTCTCGCGCGTCGACCTGCCTAGGTCCAAGAAGTCTATCAGATGGACCTCAAACCCCAGGCCTCTTTTCGATACAAGGATGTTATCCGTATGGATGTCGCCGTGATACTCACCTAAGAAATGAATCTGTTCGACCCCAAGCGCCAGCGAGCGGATTAGGTGGAGCGCCTCAAAGGGAATAAGGCGTTTCCCTGGCTGTTGGCCCAGGTACGTGGACAGCAATACTCCTTCAGCGAAATCAGAAACGAGAATCTCAACCTGCCTGCCACCGACTCGGGCCATGTCTCGATGATGATACTGGGTGATTATCGGGCACACCCGGAGCTTGTCCAGTTTGCGAGTGTAGCGCTTTAGCTGGGTCGGCTTGAGCCTGCTGTGGTCGTAGAAGATTTTGGCCGCTCGGAGAATGCCTGTCCGGCGCTCCTCAACTTTATACACCTCTCCCTCCCAACCGCTTCCAAGAAACTCCACCACGTAATAATTGCGACCCAGTGTGAGCCCCGGTCGTAGATTGAAAAGAGATGTGCTCATAGTATGCTTTCACAAATCTTAACTGCCCTGTCACACTCAGGTGTACAGGTCAGGAATGCTGTACTCAGGACCTTATTATCTTTGGTCACCTAGGCCGGAGCGCAACCCACTCCTCCTGCGCTGCGGCCTCGGACAGCGCGTTGGGTGGTTTATAGATCTTTGACCCACGCCTTCAGAAGGTCATACTCCGTGAACCCCACTGACGAATATAAAGCGTGAGTCGCCTCGTTCCACGAGCCAACGAACGCCAGGGTTGCCCCCAGTCGCTCCAGCCGACGCAATCCCTCATTCATTAATGCTCTAGCCAGACCGCGCCGCTGATGTGTCGGCGCCGTGCCCACCGGTTCGAATGCGCCGGTGCGATTTACGTCGTCAAACCAGATAGTGCAGAATGCAGCAAGTTCCCCGTCTGGTGCTACGGCTACGATATCGAGATCACGACGGTAAAGCGGGCAGCGCTGAATATTGTCGTACCATCGCGAGCCTTTATAAGCATCGTCAGATTCATCGGGATGGAAGGGCTGCCACGAGATTAGGCTGCGTGCTGGATGTTCCTCCACACCCCCAAGAGACCTCACGGTGTAACCTTCTGCAACTGGTACGTCAGGGATCGGCATCGACATGTCTCGGCGTCGTTGATAATCTGCATGAGCGCTTTCTGCGTAATTTCGCTTTGATACGATATCCTGCCGAAGATGGTCATGTTCCAGAACCCATACCCGTAGTGTCTTCCTGCCGTTGGACGTCACCGTGAACAAATTCCCCTCAGCCACTGCCAACATCTCCTCCTCCAGGTACGGCGTGCGGTAATCCGGATGTACCTGAAGAAATACGCTGCCGGGGTTCTCCCGATTAAGGACTGCTCCTATCTGCCCATCGGGTTTTTCCCAGAGGAACAAATCCGTTTCCAGTTTGCCATGTCCCATGTTTTCAACACCATGCCAGCGCCAATAGTCGAAACGGTAAGTCTGCCAGCACAGTTCTCGACGGCCATTGGCTCGAAACACTTCTCGCAAGAACTCACGAATTCTCCAGTAATCTTCCTCGGTCTGATATCTTCGCATAGTCAGTTTCATAATGTGCCACCTTATCATTACCCTCCGGTGTATGCCTGCCTCAGGTGACCATGAGCGAGTCTAATTGAATCTCAAGGCAAGATGGAGAGCTCGCCGCGTCAATTTATGCCTCTTCCGCAGCGTCTTTAGTCGCCTGCGTCGGAGAAGTGCATCTGCACGATTACCCAGCGACCGTCGCGCTTCTCTAATACACCTGTCCAGCGGACGTCTTCCCAATTTGCGGGTTGACCCTTCCATTCGTTGTAATCGTCAAGACGCGCGTGATACCATGCCACATCTCCTGACCGGGAAAGGTTTATTTCAAGACTTTTTATCTCATAGCCAACCGCCTTGAAATCATCCTCCATGAAAAAGCCTTCTGTCATCTCGACAAAGGCTTGGTAACCGTGAATCGTACCGTCGTCTCTGGGGGAATACCAGAATAACTCCGGATCTTGAGCAAAACAGCTGAAGACCAATTCCTTGTCTTTGGTCGCTGCCCAGCCGATACTGTTGTGGATAACCTTGCTTATTTGGGCCTTTTCCGCGGCGATATTCTGTTTGTGGTTCATAGTGTTACATCCTCCTGCTAAGATTACCGACAGGTTGATAAAAACCAGGAGTAATCGATTCGTCATGTGTTCCTCCCTACTCACAAGGCACTGCCATTTTGCAATTGCCTTGAGGAAAACAACAGTCTCCGATTGTTGCTACATCAGCAACCCTCGATGTGGGTTTTTGCGAATCTCAGACCATGTTCCAGCCACCTCTTATGCCGGTAAAGCTTACGTGGAGAATTCGGGCAAGTTTCGTCCATTGCAATGGTCCACAGTCCCATAGACACATAGAAGGCCGCCCTGAATAAATCCATGTGTTTCAATTGCTCAGGCTCAAGTGAACGGATCTCGGTATACCCCTTTAGCAAAGCATCCAGATAGTGAGGATATGCTTTATCTTCCCAGCAATGCTCCAAAGCAAGGGCTAGGTCATAGAGATAATAGCCAAAACCGGAACCATCGAAGTCGATAAACTGAGCCTGGCCTTTCCAGAACAACACATTCGCATCCACCCCGCAATCGCCATGTATCAATCCGTAAATATCGGGATCCGTACCCCAATCATCCATGACCTGCTTCACCTTTCGGGATACTACCTCAAAGGACCGTCGGTAACGATGGGGCAACAGCAACCACGCTGCGCTATTGGGGAGACCGGCCCCGACGTCGTCGTTAAACAGACCGTCATAATCGAAGCGGCGCTTAGTCAGACCTATCGGGGCGGACCACTTCGAAGCATGACTGTGCAATTTCGCCATCTCCTTACCCTGTGCCTGGAAGTGGCAGGGTCGAATACTCTTGGTGACACGCCGCCCCTTCAACCAGCGGAGCAGTGTGCAAGCACGTTTTTCCGGTATCCTTGGGGCTGAAACCTTTACTAGCAAGCTGCCATCCAGGGCTGGAACGGGCTCGGGCACTGCCAGTTCGAAATCCCTGCGTATTGCGCTGAGCCATTCCATCTCCAGTCTAATCGCGTCGGTCGCTTGCTCGCCGCGATCATGAATCCGTAGAAGGTACTGCCCCTCTTTGAATGGATAGTCTTCTGCTCCGGCAGGCTCTGGCGCCAATTCGAAAACGCGGAAAAGGACGTTCCCGGCGACCGTCAAGAACTCGAAGCGTACGTCTCTCAGCCCGTAGGCAGCCAATGCCACTTCGGCCAAACTCCTGAATCTGCGAATTGTCTGCAGACGTGTCAATTCATTCAGAGGTTTCACAGGATTTTCTCCTTGAGTAAATCAACAGCTGGCAGACGCAAAATAGTAGTTAACCAATTATCGATCCGATCGCAACAGGAAAATACGGTCTATCAGATTCTAAGTTCATCCGGCTGCGGGAAGCCCTGGCTGCCTCACATTCACCGAGGCTATTCCCGCCATCGGCACGGAAATACAGCACTGTTTGAAGATCGCGCAGAATAATATCAGGAGCACGGAGTTCCTGACTCATATGCATTGATCAGCGGTGGGGACAGAAAGCGGAGCCATGAACCGCATGGTGCATAGTGGAGAAACTGGGATTCGCCGTCAGGTCCTGAACGAGTCCGAAGGACGAGCCGAAGGGAACCCAGCAATCAACCATTCTCTCTACGCCGCCGTTTTAGTTGAGCAGCCCTTCGACAGGCTCAGGGCCATTGTCTATTGACAATGGCGGAGAGACTGGGATTCGAACCCAGGAGGGCTTTTCAACCCTACACGCTCTCCAGGCGTGCTCCTTAGACCACTCGGACATCTCTCCGGCAAACTCGGTCAACCATTTAGAGCAAAGAGTCCAAAGCTTAAGACTTTATAAGCTTCGCACTCATTTCTCAGTATAATATTCCTCAGTGGCAAGTGCAACAAGATTCTTCTACCCTGTGCGCCTCCCGATGGCTCAAAGGGCTCTCTGCGTGGCGCTTCTGAAAGAGCCTCTACTCTGCTTTCTATTGGTCTTCTTCCTCGATAGACGGGCCGTTATTATTCTCAGCGAATCGGCTTAGTCAAATACTCCAGATATTTATCTTTCAGCTTCGAAGCTTCGCTTTCCTTATTGAAATAGCTCAGATATTTGATCCGGGTATCGATCATAAGAGGATATTGCTTCAAAACATTTATGGTGCGATCGTCTTTGTAAATCCTCTCATCCGTTATTCCTCGAAGCTGAAAATCCGGGAAATCGAAGGCATAGTATCTCGCGCTGTCCTTTGCGGCGAAGACCAGCCCTTCCGGTATCTTGACGAACATTTCCCCTACCTTGGTGTCAACCAGCAGATCATCATATATGGGTCTTTGCCCAGAATTCTTCACCAAGAAACTGTTCAGCATGCTGAGATATGCGTCCTCGATCACATAAGGATCAAAGGAGAGCTGATTCTCAAAGGGATAAACCCTTTGCAAGAACCTCTTAATCTCTTCCTGCGAAGCGCTGAAAAGATCGGGATAATTCGTCTTGATGTAATCAAAATACCAGGTTCTTCGGCAAAGCTCCTTATCCAGATAAACCACATCCGGTCTTTTCAATTCAACGTGTTTCAGATATAGCCAGGGTGAGTAGTGATCCCAGACGTCGGTGAGCATAACCGCATCCTTCTTGACCGACCGCATAAGGTTGGACGCGAAATCATAGGCAAAATAACTCTTGCTTCTATCTGCCTCATGATAATTCTTCTTCAGAATGACAAAAGGTAGAAAGATGAAGCAGAGAACTATGCCATAAGATATGGCCGTACTGATTTTCAGTTTGTGTATTATTCGAAACAAGAAGTACAGTCCGGCCCCCACCAGGATTGAATTGACCAGAAAGGACCATAAGAAATAGGGGTCTATGTCGGGAATACTGTAGTTTATTCCGTAAAATACGTTGGCGAAAAACAGGATCATAAGAAAGTAAAGGATTTTTCGCTCTTTGGAGAAAAGCTCCCAGATGCCCAGAAGGGTCAGAGGTAACAGATAGAATGGAAATTGGTGAAAGAATAACTTGACAAAACCTTCGAGATTGCCAAACAGCTGGTCAGCCGATTCCGAAAACATCCACACCTGATACTGCCAGCCGGTCACATGTCTTTTGAAGGTGGACCAAGTTTCCGGGTTGCCCCAGTCCATAAGAGGATTCTGAGAGGAACGAACCGGAAGATAAATGTATATGGAAAGCCCCAGCATGAAAATGAGAACGGATAAGACTATTCTCCGAGAATCAAAAAATGACCACCCCCGTGTGGCTATCACAAAGAAAACCAGAGCCGGGAAGAGCAATATGGTGGACATGTGGTTGCCGAAGCTTAGGCCGTAGAGAAATACCAGGACAAAGTAGATTCTTTCACTCTTGAGCTTCCCTGCGCTACTGTGCCAGAAAAGAACCAGAATTATGATCAGGCTAAAAAAGAGGACATTCAAGGAGTATACCTCGTTGGAGGTGGCCTGGGACCACAGTGTGGGAGTAAAAGAGAATATCAGACACGCCAGAAACGCGGCCCACGTCCTAAGATAAGATCCCTGGACGTCTTCCCTCTTCTCTTTTTCAGAGGACGGCTCGACCGCCTTCAATATGACAAAGAACAGAATCAGATTGCCCACACAGACGAAGAGAAGCGACATGAGATTGACCCTGAAGATTAGGTCTCTCACGGGCAGCAAGGCAAATATTCGTCCCAGGATGGTGTAAATCGGGTAGCCGGTGGCATGGGCAACTCCCAATTCGGCGCAAACCACTGCCAATTCCCCGGAATCGATGAATTGAACTGTGGGTGAAAGCGTGGAAAGATATATTGTTAAGTTAATTATTAAAAGAAGAAAAACAGCAAGGACGGATGTGGCACGGTATGACATGAGGGCGAATTTCGATCACATCTCAAAGCACGATTTTAAATTGAGCAGTTCTGCTGCCTCGGCTTTTTCTCGCAAACGGGCCCCCGCAATCCCAACCCTTAGCTTAGATGGATTAGTCAAGAGTAAAGGGAGCGCAGACTGAAAGCCGGAACTCTGCGACACAGGATTTTGATTAAACTGAGAAGCTCCTTAATCGGAAAAACTCAGAACGGAAGGTCCTCGTCTTCGCTTTTGGTCTCGCCCACCTCTTCAGGAACCTCCTCTTCAGGCTCTCCCTTTCTACCTAACATATTAACCGACTGGGCAACTATTTCCGTCATATATTTCTTGTTGCCGTCCTTGTCGTCCCATGACCTGGTCTGGATTCTTCCCTCTACGTAGATCGGGCTGCCCTTTTTGAGATATTCATTGCAGACTTCCCCCTGTCTTCCAAAAGCAACGATGTTGTGCCAATCAGTTCTCTCCTGCAGTTGTCCACTCTTGTCTTTCCATCTTGAGCCGGTAGCGAGAGAAAACTTCGCAACAGCTTGTCCGCTGGGGAGATAACGCAACTCAGGATCTCTCCCCAAATTTCCTATCAAGATAACCTTGTTCACGCCCCGCATATTCACCTCCAAGAGCTTCGATTTTCCATCATTCGCGGTTCATTACCCAACCTTTTAACCTTTGAACTTTCTGACTTTTTAAAGAAATCATCTGGTTGAATAATAAATCCCTTACAGAAATTTGTCAACTTCTAATTTTTTTAATTTTCTGTTGCAAAAAGCAGCGAGCTACTGTATTATTCTAACGCTCTTACATCGGAAAAGTTGCCCATGAGCTATCTGGACATAGACACAAAGAAGCTAGAGAAAACTCTCTTAGATTTCATCCGTAATTTTTGCCGCAAATCAGGCTTCAAGAAGGTGGTCTTGGGTCTTTCCGGGGGCTTGGATTCTGCCGTGGTGGCATATTTGGCCTGTCAGGCCCTGGGAAAGAAAAACGTCCTGGCACTCATTCTACCCTCTAAGGAGAGCAATCCGGAGAGCGTAAGGGATGCAAGAAAAATCGCAAGAATTTTAGGGATAAAAAGCAGGGTCATCGACATAAGTCCCATGATAGACGCATATTACAAGCGCTATCCGGACAAGAACCGGGTGCGAAAAGGAAACAAGTTCGCCCGGGAGAGAATGGCGATCCTTTATGACTTCTCTTCGAAAGAGAATGCTTTGGTGATCGGCACCGGAAACAAGACCGAATCTCTTTTGGGATATTGCACCCTGCATGGGGATGCCGCCTGCGCTTTCAATCCTATAGGCGATCTTTACAAAACTCAGGTGCGCCTTCTGGCAAAGGAGCTTGGCGTTCCGCAGAGAATAATAGATAAAGCCCCCAGCGCTGATTTGTGGAAGGGCCAGACCGACGAGGGCGAACTGGGGGTCACCTATGAAAGGGTGGACCGATTCCTCTATTATCTGGTGGACAGGAAGTACACTACCCAAAAGCTTATGAAGCTGGGTTACCGGAAAAGTTTTATCGAAAAAATCAAAAACATGATCGGCAAGAACGAATTCAAAAGGAAGATGCCTGAAGTTCCAAAAATACCGTATGACAAGATAAGAATGAAATAATCCACGGTGAAACAGTATTCTCTGAATTGGAAATTCTGAATTCGACCAATAGATTACTAAAATGAAGATTCTTCTGATCAATCCCCCGGCAGGAAGCATTTATTACGTACTCAGACTGAAAACGCCTCCCCTGGGCTTAGCTTATATTGCTGCGGTTTTGAAGCAGGCCCATCATCAAGTCAAGATAATCGATCTGAATGTGGAATCAAAAGATTATCGAACCTTACCCTACTCTGACTTTGACTTAGTGGGAATCTCTGTTGACACCATGAGATACCCAATCTCCTTGAAAATCGCCCAGGCCGCCAAAAAACAAAAAAGTGTGGTGGTGGCAGGTGGCCAGCATGTCACCTTCTTCGATTCCGAAGCTCTGTCCACTGGTCTGTTTGACTTTGTGGTCAGAGGAGAAGGCGAACACACTATGCTGGATTTAGTCAAACATGTTGAAGAGGGCAATTCCTTCCACCAAGTGGAGGGGATTTCCTTCTTGTCGGACGGAGAACTGGTTCGCACTCCATCCCGCCCTCTCATTCAGGATCTGGATTCAATTCCCTTCCCCGCCCGGGATCTTTTGCCCCTACAAAAATACACCGTCACCTTAAAAGATCGGTTTATGGCCGCCGCCTTGACGTCTCGAGGATGTCCCTTCAACTGCGATTTCTGTGCGGCCTCCCAGTTTTTCGGAAGGAAATGGCGCACCCGCTCGATCGAGAACGTGATGGAGGAAATAGAGCTTTTGTACGAAAAGTATGGTTACCGGGCGGTCGCGTTTTTTGACGACCATTTCACCTTGAAGCCAAGGAGGACGGTAACATTCTGCGAAAACGTCCTCAGAAACAACTGGGACCTCTATTGGTGGGCATTCTCGCGGGTGGACACCGTGGTTAAGAACGAGAAACTGGTTGAATTAATGGCTCGCGCAGGGCTGAAACAAGTCTTCATCGGCTTCGAAAGCGGATGCCAGGAGGTCTTGGACAGCTACGGAAAAGACCTCAACGTGGACAGCGCATTTAAAGCCATGGAGATACTAAGAAAATACAAGATCACCGTGTGGGCGAGCTTCGTCATCGGGGCTTTGAATGAAACCAAAAAGATGATAAAACAGACCATCAAGTTCGCCAATCGACTGAACCCCCGTTACATCCAGTTCGGCATCTTGACGCCGTATCCCGGTACGGTTCTGTATGAGAAGGTGAAGAACAGATTGATGACTTCGAACTGGAAGAAGTTCTGGGGAGGCGATCCGGTGATCAAGCTGGATAAGCTCTCCTCCAAGGAGTTGAAGAAGCTTTTCTGGAGGGCACACCTTTCGTTTTATGGTCGACCCAAAAGATTATTCTCAACAGTCGTGCCCTTCTTTTTAGAAACATTCAGAGATAACAGCAGAAACCGCAAGACCGCTTTGAAAAGCAGTCTTGGCAAGAATTGCATAAAATGAGATGATCAGGGTCGGGTCCAAAGCAGGCTGGCTGGCATCTATCTTGAAGATCAGAAGCTCGGAGCAAAATTCAGCATGTGGGAAGACCGTCTCATGTGAGCCCCGGATGTCAAACCAGAGGCGTCTCAGACCAAAAACCGGCCAGGTTTATTATTCACAGGCATTAGTTTACAACATAATTGCAGTGTCCACCTTTAGGTAGATCGAAGAACTCCTGTGTTTTATAAATATCTAATCGTCAAGCTCAAGACCGAGACTCTGGCGGCTTGGCAATCAAATCTAACCTCTCTGAACCTGATTCTTCAAATCTCTTTAAGACTTTTTCTTGCATGAGCAAATCTGAAAACTACGAAAATCCTTCGGTTGAACCCGGCGTCTTATATGTAGTCAGCACTCCCATCGGCAATCTGGAAGATATTACCTTAAGAGCGTTAAAAGTGCTGAAAGAGGTGGATATTGTTGCGGCTGAAGACACCCGACGTACGGGACTGCTTCTCAAGCATTACGGAATCAAGAACAGGCTGGAGTCATATCATGATTTCAACAAAGAGAAAAAAGCACCAGCTTTGATTGAAGAATTGAAATCCGGTAGATCTGTGGCGGTGACTTCAGATGCCGGTACACCGGGAGTCTCCGATCCCTGCTACTTGTTAGTGAAACTGGGCCTTCAGGAGAAGATCAAGGTTGTTCCTATTCCAGGCGCATCCGCCTTACTTTCGGCGCTGGTGGTTTCGGGCCTGCCGACGGATAGATTTGCCTTCGAGGGGTTTCTGCCTGCCAAATCCGGAAAAAGAAGAAAAAGACTCGAAGAACTACGCCAAGAAAAAAGAACTATAATCTTCTATGAATCGCCGCATCGGCTCCTCAAAACTCTCCAGGACATATCCGAGATCCTGGGAGAAAGAAAAATGGTGGTGGCCAGGGAGCTGACCAAAAAGTTCGAGGAGATAAAAAGAGGCACCCCTGAAGAGATTAAGAAATATTTTCAAAAAAGTAAAGTTAAGGGGGAGTTGGTGTTGGTTATTGAGGGAGCAAAAAAATTATAGGGTCAGCCCTATTAGAAATTATTCATTGGCAAAGCTTACTATCGGGTGCGTGCCGCAGGATGTTTTATTGTGTCGGGTCAGGCCAGGGAAGTGAGGGATTTTGATCATATTTTGAGCAAAAGGGGAACAAGATGAATAAAGGCAATAATAAAAACAGAATATCAGAATTATTGAGAGAGATTTTCGAAGATAAAGTCCTTTTGTACACTGTTTCAATTTTAGGGGTAAGCGTAATTGGATTTGTACTTACTATATCAACTACAAATCCTGTACTCAAGAAGCTAAATATTCTCTCTATAGGATTAATACCTGCTTGTCTCATTGGCATGCTATTGGATCTGTTGATAAAAAAGAAGTTCCTTGAGTATGTGAAAAGAGAAATTGAAGGGCAGTTCGATGATGCTATTGAAAACTTTAAGCAGAAAGTCTGCGAAAAATGTAGGCTTGACGATCCCCTTAATAGATTTGGGATTGAAAATATCACTCTTCATAGAGAGGGACTTGAAAGGCTTATTAGATCTGCAAGAGAAAGAATATGGATATCGATCACACATTACTACTCCTTGACAGACTTAGAAACTAGACTTATAAATATAATAAAACAAAAATGGTTAGATGGTGTTGAGATCAAGATTTTGGGTCTAGATCCTAGGTATAAGAGTGCTGAGTTAAGAAGCAAGGAGTCTAAAAAACATGCTGCTGTGATACCAAGAATTAGAATCTCTGGAAAGGATGTCTTGGACACTTTCTTAGACAGAAATGAAGAAACAGAAAAAGAAGAATCAAAAAAGGAAGCAAAATATGTTGAATGGAGACTTTACGATAAGTACCCAACTTGCTGCTTATTTTTGGCAGATTCAAAGGTCATTTATTCTCCGTTAGTCTCCCATGAAAGAGGGAAAGATAGCATACACTTTCAGGTGCATGAAAAAGATGATGAAGGAAAAACCAGCGAATTATTCATGCAGTATGTGAGACATTTTGACAAACTATTTAATGGTGCAAAAGCAAAAGTGATCAGGACAGAAAAGGGAGAGATGATTATTGACTCAGAAATCTCGAAAATCTTTAAGGAGACGTGAGATGTTGGTTCTAATTCTTGACAATTTTGATCCATTAGTTCCTGAAAGACTTAAAGAGTATGGTGATGTGACATTTGATGAGAGTCGATTATCCGAAGCGGATGTGATTTTGATCCGTAGCAAGACTAAGTGTCATAGAAAATTTATTGATAGAGCCAAAAATCTACAACTAATTGTTCGGGGCGGTGTGGGTCTTGATAATATTGATATGGAGTATTCTAATACCAAGAACATCGTAGTCAAAAACACCCCGAAAGCTTCAGGAATAGCGGTCGCGGAGTTGGCATTCTGCATGATGCTTGCAATTTCCAATCATATAGTAGAGGCACACAATAGTATGAAGGAAGGGCATTGGCTGAAAGAGAAATTGGTGAGAAGAGAGCTTTATGGAAAAACTGTTTGTCTCGTAGGAATGGGCAATACAGCCAAGGAATTGGCCATTCGATGTAAGGCCTTCGGTATGAATGTGGTTGCTTGTCGTGAATCAAAAAAAACCAGTGAGTATGCTGATGTTAAGCCCACTCTGAAAGA
Source organism: uncultured Ignavibacteria bacterium (assembly GCA_964588305.1). Classification (GTDB taxonomy): domain Bacteria; phylum Zixibacteria; class MSB-5A5; order MSB-5A5; family SM1-73; genus SM1-73. The sequence goes on along the minus strand of CAZPOP010000011.1, from coordinate 95,913 downwards.
GGCTGTGAAAGATGCAGATTACATTTCCATTCACCTTCCGTTAAGCAAAGAAACTAAAGCTATCATCAATGCTGACATTATTAAATGTATGAAGGATGGAGTTGTCATTATCAACACGAGCCGCGCAGAGTGTGTTAATGCTGTAGACTTGGCAGAGGCCCTTAAAAGTTCTAAGGTTGCAGCATATGCAAATGACGTTTGGCCAAAAGATCCTCCCCCTAAAGATTATCCAATCCTAAAAGCACCCAACACTCTCCTTACTCCGCATCTCGGGGCTAGTAGCAAAGAAAATCTTGTTAGGATTGGCGAAGAAGTCCTTGAAATCATCAAGGAGTTTGTAGATCGTGAACACAACGTATAATGGTATTCCAAAGGGCAAGTGAAGAAGAATTTTTTGTGAGCTTTCAGCCACACATGATGGATGCCTGTGACTGATGAGAGGAGGCAGAAGATTCTGGAGTAAGGGGTTATGAACGCAGTATCTGCGTGAGCCAACCCTGGAAGAAGAAAATAGAGAAGCACAGTGCAAGAGAAATGTAATAATGGGAATTGATGTATCTGAAAACCATAGCTTCTCAGCCCTGTGACACATTATGCTTCTCGTTGGACAGTTTCAAAAGTTACAAGGTTTGGACCGGTTGCCAACATATTGAACAGATATATCAGCGCAAGCCGGGACGGATCAACAATCAGCTACAGAACGGAAATTTCCCGAAGGGATTTTTCGCTTGACTTGGCAAGGTCAACTTAATATTATATTGCCAAACGAAATGGACTTGCCAGACAGGCAGGTAGGATACAATTAACTGAGAACGACAACCGGATAGAGCATGATGCAGGAGTCGAAGCTGTTAAACAAGCACGTAGTCAACGGATTCTTGGTCGTCATCGAGCCAATCGCCAGACTCTTAATAAATCTGAGGGTTCATCCCCATGTCATCACCTTTGCCGGGCTTTTTCTCAGCATCTTGGCCTTCAATTTTTTCAGGCTGGGGCTTTTTTTTTACGCTGGCTTGGTAGTGATCCTAGCTGGGATGTGCGACGTGTTGGATGGCAGACTGGCACGCGACACCAAAACGATCACGAAATTCGGAGCCTTGATGGATTCCACCATCGACAGATACTCCGAAGTTCTGATGTTCTTGGGAATAGCCATGTTCTTTCACGATAAGCAAACCTATATTGTGTATCTGATAATTTTCGCCATAACCGGCTCTTTCATGGTAAGCTACACCCGTGCCCGGGCAGAAGGTCTGGGCATAGACTGCAAAATCGGACTGATGCAAAGGCCCGAAAGGGTGACTTATTTGGCTATTGGATCGCTCTTGGGCTCAATTCCCAAGACCAACTACATATTTCTCATTCTGACCCTCTGGTTTATTACCATTTTCGCCAATATCACCGTGGTACAGAGAATATTCTTTATTCGAAACAAACTGAAGAACTTATCATAGTGCTTTGAAAACTAAACAACAATCAGATCTTTTGAGTTTGGTTCGAGAAGGTTACGGTTTCGGTTAGGCATCGTCTAAAAAGTCATCGTCCGTCGTTTATCGGACAAAATAGAATAGGCGAAACCGATACACGAGAAACGATACGTAACCGAAACCCAAACCGACAAACGATAGACTTTAAACACAAAGCGTCACAGAAAACAACTGAGAACAAAGGAGAGGATATGGACAAAGTTAGAGTGGCAATCATTGGGGTAGGCAATTGCGCCTCCTCTTTCGTGCAGGGAGTTCAGTATTATAAAAACGCCAAAGATAACGACTTTGTCCCCGGGTTGATGCACGTTAACTTGGGCGGCTATCACATAAAGGACATAGAATTCTCCGCGGCTTTCGACATCGACAAAAACAAGGTGGGAAAGGATCTCAGTGAAGCGGTTTTCACCTATCCCAACAATACGTATAAGTTTTCCTCCGTCCTACGATCGGGCGTTCCGGTTCACCGCGGCATGACCCATGATGGTTTGGGAGAATATCTCTCCAAGATAATCCAAAAGGCGCCGGGGCCCACTGCCGACATTGTTAAGATTCTTAAACAGACCAAAACCGACGTCGTGGTGAATTACCTGCCGGTGGGAAGTGAGGAGGCGACCAAGTGGTATGTGGAGCAGGTTCTGGATGCCGGTTGCGGGTTCGTGAACTGCATCCCGGTCTTCATTGCCCGGGAGAAGTATTGGCAGAAGCGCTTTGTCGATGGAGGCTTGCCGGTGATAGGGGACGACATAAAGTCCCAGGTGGGCGCTACCATCGTTCACCGGATCCTCACCCGGCTTTTCCGGGAAAGAGGGGTGAAGCTGGAGAGGACCAGCCAGCTCAACGTGGGAGGAAACACCGACTTTCTCAATATGTTGGAGCGCGCCCGCTTGGAATCCAAGAGAATATCCAAGACCAATGCGGTTACCTCCCAGCTGGATTACGATCTGGGCGCGGACAACGTGCACATCGGACCGTCCGATTATGTCGCTTGGCTTACCGACAGGAAATGGGCTCACATCCGGATGGAAGGGAGAACCTTTGGGGACGTTCCCTTAAACGTCGAGCTCAAGCTGGAGGTTTGGGACTCCCCCAACTCCGCCGGCGTGGTGATAGATGCGGTGAGGTGCTGCAAGCTGGCCATGAATCATAAGCTGAGCGGCGCTCTGGAGGCTCCGTCGTCTTACTTCATGAAATCTCCGCCCAAGCAATATACAGATGAACAAGCCCGCGTTTTGACGGAGGAGTTCATCGCCAAGTACAGCATGAAGGAGAAAAAGGGCCCTGCTCCAAAACGCAAAAGATCAGGTAGAAAATAAAAGTCGACGTTTTCGCCAATTGGAAGAACTCGCAAGAGAGGTGGCCGGACGACCGTCCATGTCGGTGGTCTTAAGAAACGCCACCTCTTTGTTTTGATCATTTTCATGGATTTCGGCCTCTGAAAGGCTGTCGCGAGTGGATTCATTCTTGGGGAGAAGCCGGAGTGTTCACCTTTAGGTGAACCTTTTTCATGCAACTATTCAAATATGGACCGACTTTTCATAACATTCGAAGGCATCGATTTCTGCGGAAAGACCACCCAGGCTAAAAAGCTGGCAAACTATCTAAAACGAAAAGGGCACGACGTGGTCTTGATTAGAGAGCCTGGCGGAGAGACAATATCGGAGAAAATCAGGAAGATCCTCTTAAGCGAGAAGAACAGAGAGATGACCCACACGACCGAGCTTCTCTTGTACCTGGCCAGCAGAGCTCAATTGACCGAAAGGATCATCCTGCCCAACTTGAAGCAGAAAAAGATCGTGATCTGCGACCGATATTCGGATTCCACCTTGGCCTACCAGGGATATGGGCGGGGACTGAACAAAAACATGATAAAGAATCTGAATCAGGTGGCATCATCCGGCCTTTCTCCTGACTTTACCATCCTTCTGGATGTGCCGGTCGAAATCTCTCTGAAAAGAAAAGCGAGAGAGAAGAAGAACAAGGGTGGAGACCGGCTGGAAAAAGAGAAATTTGAATTTCACCAAAGAATAAGAGATGGCTATCTGAAGATTGCCCAAAAGAACAAGAAACGAATAAAAATAATCGACGGCAGAAAGGACCAGGAGAAAACCTGGCGGAAGGTCAGGGCAGAGATCGATAGCATTTTGAAATGATCCTGTTGGGGCTGGGGTTCAACCCCAGCCCCCATTACGGACAGGGGTACAACCCCTGTCCGAACAAAGTTCGTGACGCTTTGTGGTAACGGACAGAGTGTCCGTTACCAACAAGAGATAGCTTTTGGGAGCCTCGGGCACGGGTTCGATAAATCGAACCCCTACGATTGTATCTCTTGTCTGGAGTGCATTAGCTTGCTAATGCTGCGGAAGCAAGCTTCCGCACTCCAACTGAACACATCAGGAACAAGGAAAAAGCATAAATGGATTTAGCAATAATCATCGGAATAATCGGAATAATAGTGACAATTGCGGTTGGCGTCTATTTTGGCATCAAAGCGATAAAACCAAAGGTTCCTTTTGAACTTCAAAAAGACCTCGTTAAAATAAGGGCGAAACTGGAACAGGTCACCCTGTACCTCGATGGTCTTCCTGAAACCAAAGACAAAAAGAAGAAAGCTCTGTTCGAGAAGGGAATGTCTTTAATGGCGGAGTATAAGTATGAACAGGCTATCGATTCATTCAGAGAATGCTTAACCTTGGAGTCAGGTGCAAGTGCAAAATCCGCATTATTGAACTTAATGGGGAACTGCTTCTATGCACGAAGTAAATGGGATCAGGCGCTGAGCAGATGGAAAGAGTCTCTCGAAGCCGCAGAACAAGCGAAGGACCAACAGGGGCAAGTCGCCGCCTTGGGAAACTTGGGCGTGGTTTATAAGGACAAAGGCGAATGGGATAAGGCCATTGGGTTTCATAATAAGAGTTTGAAGATAGATGAAAAGATTGGTGATGAACATGGGATGGCTTCTACTTTTAACAATCTGGCCTTGGTTTATAAGGACAAAGGCGAATGGGATAAGGCCATTGAGTTTTATAATAAGAGCTTAAAGATCAAAGAAAAGATTGGTGATGAGCATGGGATGGCATACACTTTTAATAATCTGGCCGCGCTTTGTCAGACCAAAGGCGAATGGGACAAATCCATTGAGTTTTACGATAGGGCGCTGGAAGCGCTAGAAAAGATTGGTGATCAGCGTGGGATAGCTTCTGCTCTCAATAATCTCGGCGAAGTGTATTGGGCTAAAGGACAATTGGATAGGGCCATTGAATCTTGTGATAAGAGTCTGAAGATTAAGGAAAAGATCGGTGACGAGCATGGGATGGCATACACTTTTAATAATCTGGCCGCGCTTTGTCAGACCAAAGGCGAATGGGATAAGGCCATTGAGTTTTATAACAAAACCTTGAAGGGATTAGAAAAGATTGGTGATGAGTATGGGATGGCTCAGACTTTTAATAATCTGGGCACAGTTTATCGGGCCAAGGGCGAACGGGGTAAGGCCATTGAGTTTTATAATAAGAGCTTAAAGATCAAAGAAAAGATTGGTGATGAGCATGGGATGGCTCAGACTCATAATAATCTGGGCCTGGTTTATCAGGACAAAGGCGAATGGGATAAGGCAATTGGGTTTTATAATAAGAGTATAAAGATATATGAAAAAATAGGTGATGAGCATGGGATGGCTCAGACAAAAGGAAACATAGCCGTTTTGTACAAGACGCAGGGAAAAAAGGACGAGGCAAAGAAAATCTTTGAAGAGATTTTGAAAATATTTGAAAAGATCGGAGATAGACCGAGCATAGAGAGAGTAAGGAGGCATTTGTCTGCCATAGGCAGATCCGCCTAAGGCGGAGAGAATTTGTAGGGAGGCTGGTCAACGGATTGAGCGGATTAAACGGATTTGCGGAGGTATGAAACCTCCGCTACGCGTAGCCGAGCCTTCACACTTCATCCTGAGCTCAGTGTCGAAGGACGGCTCGGTCAAAAAGATCAAAACAGACCCTGCCCGTGGATAAGCGAGGGTAACGCATAGGGTAATGAACCTGTACCGGTCGCATTTATGCGACCTTCGCTGTTGGGGCCGGGGTTGAACCCCAGCCCCCATTACGGACAGGGGTGCAACCCCTGTCCGAACAAAAGATTTGCGAAGCATTGGTACGAAAATCTGTATTAAGAACGGAGGTTAACAATGCTCAAAGGATATCTTGAATTAAGAAAATCGACTCTCTTCTTAGGCGTGGTTGTGGCAGCGCTTTTGATCGCGGGGCTGGTTTATGCCCTAAGCGACAATCTGTATGCCAGCCTGAAGGATTTCGGAGAAATCGCAAGCGTGGTAAACTCGCAATATGTGGAGGAGGTCAACTCCCAGAGCCTGATTGCGGCCGGAATCGAAGGTATGCTTTCCAGCCTTGACCCCTACTCCGAGTACCTGGATGAAAAAAAGTATAGCGCTCTCATGGAGGATACCCATGGCCAGTTTGAGGGATTGGGAATAGAGATCACCATAAAGGATGGCTGGCTGACGGTGATCGCTCCGTTGGAAGGCACTCCGGCGGACCGCATGGGGATACAGGCCGGGGACAGGATAATCGAAATAGAGGGAGTCTCCACCAAAGGCATCACCGCCGACGAGGCTGTATCCAAACTAAGAGGCAAGAAAGGCACCAAGGTCAGCATAACCGTCCAGAGAGAGGGAATCCCCGAGCCCATGGAATACACCATTGTCAGGGACGTTATAGAGATAAAGTCGGTTCCCTATTACGGTACGACCTCGAATAACATCGGCTACGTCAGGCTGAACAGATTTTCCGAAACCTCATCTTACGAGCTGAAAGATGCGGTGAGCGAGCTTCTGGATAGGGGAATAAGGGGTTTGATACTTGATTTGAGAGGAAATCCGGGTGGACTTCTCACCCAGGCCATTGAGGTGACAAGCGCCTTTCTGGATGAAGACAAACTGGTGGTGGAGACCAAGGGGAGGGCATCAAGCCAGAACCGGGAGTTCTTTTCGTCAGGCAAACCGCTGACCACGGACGTTCCTCTGGTCGTTCTGGTGGATGAGGGATCAGCTTCCGGCTCGGAGATCGTGGCCGGAGCGATTCAGGATTGGGATCGAGGAGTGATCGTGGGAAGCACCACCTTCGGCAAGGGACTGGTGCAGAGCATAATGAAAATCAAAGATGGTGCCGCTCTGAAACTCACCACCGCAAAATACTATATCCCCAGCGGAAGATGTATCCAGAAGCCCGAGCTCTCGGAGAACCTCTCCGGCGAGCCAGAAGAGAGTCTCCCTTCAGATAGCATTCAGAAGGAATCTGAATCCGAAAAGGAGGAATTCTTTACCAAGGGAGGACGAGTGGTTTACGGAGGAGGGGGAATCGTGCCGGATGTGTCAGTCTCCTCCGGCAGACTCTCCCCTTTGGAGTATAACCTTTTGGCAAAACTTGCCTTCTTTGACTTTGCCGTGCATTATACCGCCACTCATCCCGAACTCCCAAAGAATTTCGAGGTAGACCAGGCCATGTTCGCAGAGTTCAAGGAATTCCTCAAAACCAAGAATTTCAGCTATCAGACCGCCTGTGAAATCGAGCTGGACAGACTAAAAGAGACAATAAAAGAAGAAGGAAGATTGGATACGGCTTCCGAGGACGCGGATGGAAACCTGCAACGAGTTCTGGCGGATATGGAGAAGTTCTTGAAGGCTCGGAAGGAGAATGATCTAAGAGGATCTGAGGATTACCTGAAGTGGAGAGTAAAGGAAGATATCCTGATCAAACTTTACGGACAGAGCGCGAAATATGAGGGGGTGTGGTTTGAATATCATCCCGGCATCAAGAAGGCAATCCAGATCCTCTCGGATAGGGAAGAATACGATAGTTTATTGTCAATGAAATGATTCTGGAGTGCAAAGCTTCAGCTTTGCCTCTTTAAACATGCAGTCGGCTTGCAGACAAGAGAGCCGCAGGCTTTAGCCTGCGCAGAATTTCCGCCGTCCACCCAATGAGGAGACGAGATTGCTTCGCCTTCGGCTCGCAATGACACAGAAGAGATCACCTCTTTGCGAGGAGTCCCGCCAAAGGCGTGGCGACGAAGCAATCTCAGCTTTCTGTTTCTGCTCTTCACTTACGGACAAATGAGTTAGACCTTTTGGGCCACGAAGACTAACAATCATTGAGAGATAAAAATTGGCAGAGTACTCTTTTATGGCAATAGGGGGATTGATTGCGGGGCTATTCGGGTCGCTTCTGGGATTAGGCGGCGGAGTCTTGATCATCCCCATGTTGACTCTGGTCTTCGGGATTCCCATGAAGGAGGCCGTGGGAACGTCCCTAATCTGCGTTATCGCCACCTCCAGTGGAGCCGCAAGCTTGTACGTCAAAAAGCACATGGCCGACATCAGATTGGGAATGACCCTGGAGCTGGCAACCACAATCGGAGCAATTGTAGGTGGATTGGTGGCAGGAATCATCAAGCCAGAGGTTTTAGCCATCCTTTTTTCTCTACTGTTGGCTTACATCGCCTTTTCCATGACTCGCAAGAGGGCGGAGAAAAACCTTGAAGCAGATTCGTCGAATCCAGAAGATTATCAAGTCAACAATTTACCTTTGGGCATGGGGGCTTCGTTTTTTGCCGGCAATATCTCCGGGCTTTTGGGGGTGGGAGGCGGAGTGATCAAGGTCCCCACCATGTATCTTCTGATGGGAGTTCCTTTGAAGGTAGCCGCTGCCACCAGCAATTTCATGATCGGGGTGACGGCCACTGCCGGGGCCTTCGTCTACTTCGCGCGTGGAGAGGTGGATCTTTTAGTCTCCGGATCGACCATGATCGGAGTTTTCCTGGGAGCCCTGATAGGATCGAGAATGCTTCACCTCATAAAGACGGAATATATGAAAAGAGCTTTCATAATAGTACTTCTATACTTGTCCCTTGAGATGTTGCTGAAAGGACTTAACCTTGGTTTTCTATTCTAGAATGGATGAATAACAAAAAAGATAAAATAGACGTTTGGGTGGGCAACGTCCTTCTGGTCGGCTCTTATGCTGCTGCCGTATTGCTCCTTGCCGGTCTGTTCGCGCTTCTGCTTTCCGACCAAACGTCCACGGCGCGATTACAATCGAAACCTCTGTCTTTCTCTGGCTTTTTCTCTCACTTGAAAGATAGGAGTCCCCTAACCCTTTTAAACCTGGGAATTCTGGTGATGATGCTTACACCCTTATTGAGGGTGATCACCGCCGGTCTCTCCTTCTTTTTGGAAAAGGATTACAAATATCTCTTGATAGCGTCGGGAGTTTTGATCATCCTCCTGGCCAATATCATCTCCATTTTGATTTGATTCTAGCAATGGACTCAAGAAGTGGGAACATACTGGTTCTGGTGGATTTTGATGGGACCGTCACCCAGAAAGACGTCGGCGCCCATTTGTTCAATAGCTTTTCGAAAGGAAAGAGCAAGAAAATCGTTTCGGAATGGCTGAAAGGGAGAATCAGCTCCAGGGAGTGCCTGGAGAAGGAATGCGAATTGATTGAGATCACAGAAAAGGAGTTGAAGAATTTCGCCTTGTCCCAGAAAATCGATGAACATTTTTCGGATTTTGTCGATCTTTGTAAAAGGGACAAGGTAAGAACAGTGATTGTAAGCGACGGCCTCGACTACTATATCGAACTGATCTTAAGGAAGTACCGATTGCAGGACATACCCTTCTATTCCAATACCGTACGATTCCAAGACAAGAGGCTGGTGCCGGAGTTCCCTTACTACGACAAAGGATGCGGGAATTGCGGTAACTGCAAGAAATATCATTTAGAGAATTTAAGAGGACCAAATCAAAAGGTCGTATATATAGGCGACGGGCTCTCGGATAAGTGCGCCATTGGAGAGGCAGATTTCGTCTTCGCCAAGAACGATCTGAAAGCATTTTGCGAAAAAGAGAAGATAGAGTATTTTGAATTCAGGGATTTCGGGGACGTGATTTCAATTTTTCAGAGGAGACTTCTGGGGAATCTCACCAAAAGTAATCTGAAAAACACAACTGCCCTTAGAGGCAAAAGAGAAACCTAATTTTGAGCTTTGAATTGTGATTTTTAATTTTCCTTTTTTCATTTTTGATTTTGTGTGGTCGTATCTGGTTCTTTCCGGCCAGCCAGGTGATGTATAGAAGGAAAAGGACATGAAGACGGTAATCATGGCAGGCGGATTTGGCACCCGCTTAAGACCACTTTCCTGCAGCCTCCCCAAACCCATGGTCTACATGGCAAATAAACCTATGATGGAGCATATCATTAACCTCCTGAGAAAACACGGCCTCACAGATATCGTGGCCGTGCTCTATTTCCAGCCGGAGGAGATAAAAAGCTATTTTGGGGATGGCTCGAAATTCGGGGTGAAGATCGAATACGTTCAGGCACAGGAGGATTACGGAACCGCAGGAAGCGTGAAGAATGCAGAGCATCTCCTAAAAGAGAGGTTTTTGATCATTTCCGCGGACGTTCTGACCGATCTGGATTTGGAAAGCGCCATCGATTTTCATATGAAAAACAAAGCTTCGGCCACCATGGTGCTTACCCGCATGGAGAATCCCCTGTCCTATGGGGTGGTGATAACCAAAGAGGACGGAAGAATCTCCAGATTCCTGGAAAAGCCCACCTGGGGGGAGGTTTTCAGCGATACCGTCAACACCGGCATCTATATTCTTGAGCCTGAAGTGCTACAGGACGTTCCTTATCATGAGGAGTTCGATTTCAGCAAGAATCTCTTCCCCGGCATGTTGGAGAAAGACAAAAAACTATACGGATACGTGGCTTCAGACTACTGGCGGGACGTCGGCAATCTGGAGGAATACTTCCTGGCTCATCAAGACATCTTAGACGGGAACGTGACGGTGGAAATAGAGGGGAATCTGCTGCGCAGAGAGACTGCCAATATCTGGGTTGGGAAGAACGTTAAGGTGGGCGAGAAGGTTGGGTTCAAGGGAACTGTTATCATCGGAAACGATGCAAAGATTGGTTCCGGCTCATACATATATAATTCCGTGATAGGAAAAAACGTCCAGATCGGTGAGGAGGTTAATCTGGACCGATCCATCATATGGAAGGACTCCACAGTTGGAAAGAGAAGCATAGTGACCGAAGCCATTGTAGCCAATAATACGAAAATCGAAGATGAGGTGGTTCTATTCGAGAATTCCCTCGTCTCAGAAAACTGCCGCATCGGAGGAGGGGCCAAGATCAAAACCAATGTGAAGGTCTGGCCCGGCAAGGAGGTGGAGGAGGGCTCCATCCTTTCTTCCAGTTTGGTCTGGGGGGAAAAATGGAATCGAGAACTCTTCACCGATGCCAAGGTGACCGGAATCGGCAATCTGGAGCTTACTCCCGAGTTCGCCGTCAAATTGGGAGCAGCCTTCGGTGCCTTGGTGGGCAAGGGAGGGGTAGTGCTCACCAGCCGGGATACCGACAAATCCTCCCGCATGATCCATCGGGCCCTAATCTGCGGGCTTCTCTCCGCAGGGGTAAACGTTCATGATTTAAGGACCCTTCCCATTCCCTTGGTCAGATATGAATTGAAATTCGGAAGAGAACACGGGGGCATACATGTCAGGCGCTCGCCTCTTGACGAAAGACAGATTGACGTCATTTTCTTTGACGGAGACGGACAGGACCTTCCTATTCATAAGACCAAAGCAGTCGAAAGACTCTTCTTCAGGGAAGATTTTAGAAGAGCGGCCCCCGAGGAAACGGGACAACTGGATTTCCCCCAGAGGGTGATCGAGTCTTACCGCGAAGGTTTCCTGAAAGCCATTGACACGGAAAAGATAAAGGAAGCCAATTTCAAGGTGGTATTGGACTACTCCAGCGGGTTGGCCTGTGAGGTTTTCCCTTCCATCATTGGCTCCCTGGGATGTGAGGTGATCTCCCTGAACGCCTACCTCGATCCCAAGAAGCTCTATCGGACCGGCGAAAAACGTGAGCAGTCCATCCGGCAGCTTTCCTCTATCGTCAAGTCTTTGAATGCGAACATTGGTTTTCTTTTTGACCCGGGGGCAGAGAAACTCTCGGTGGTGGATGAACAGGGTGAGATCATAAACTCCGATCTTCTGCTTTTGATCGTGACATCCCTGTTTTTAAGATGCACCCAAGCCCAGAAAATCGCCGTGCCGGTGGTTGCCTCCATGGGAGTGGAGGAGATTGCCCAAGAGTACGGGGTGAGGGTGATCCGGGTCAGAAATGACCATCTGGCCATGATGGATGCCCTGTCCGACCTGGGGGTCGATTTCGTCGGGGGAACCAGGGGAGGGTTCATCTTTCCCGGATTTCAGTTGGGGGCGGATGCCATGTTTGACGTGGCCAAGATATTGGAGCTTCTGGCCAGAAACGGAAGAAGCCTGGGAATCCTGAGAAGTAAGTGGGACAAGTTTATTATGCTGAAACGAGCGGTCCCCTGTTCCTGGGCAAGAAAGGGACAGGTAATGAGGCAGCTTTCCAAATACACCGAAAACCTCAATCGAGAACTGGTGGACGGAGTAAGGGTTATAAACGAGGATTCCTGGGTTTTGGTGATGCCCGATCGAAGAAAAGCCACATTTCACATATATGCCGAAGCCAAGGATCCAGCTAGGGCTGAAGCGCTTATGACGGAATATTCCCGGAAAATAGAAGAATGGCAGAACAGAATCGAGATGGGGATCATCACCTAAGAGACACTGAATACATCTGTTCTTCTTGAATACATTGGCTGCTGGTCGTGTTGACAAGCGGCTGTTTTTATTAGGAGCATTCGCGCCAACCTTCTCATCGTAGATCACTGCGCTGGTTGTCGGTCTTCTCCCGCCTGTGGTGTGAAGCATGCATTTCATACCTCTTGCGGGCTCCTCGTGATTGACCAATCCCGCCTCCGGCGGGACGAAGAATCTCATAAGAAGGATCCGTTGCTTGACTCGGCATGACAAGTGGAGTCTTTTCTCTTCGCTGGCTGCAGACGGATACAAAAATCCTGTTGACAATTCATTCCCTGCCGGTATCTTTTTCTACAGATTCCGTTTTAGGTTGAGAAAAAAACAAAGCTGTCTTAACACAAAGGAGGAAAATGGCCAGGAAAATTCCGACCCTCTTCTTGCTTCTGGTATTCCTTTCAGCCTGTTACTGCGGCAGAAGTCCCAGCCCCAGAGTTGTGGTTATGGATTTCATGGAGGCAGTCAATAAGGACGATACCACTACCATTGAAAAATACCTCGACCTGGACAAGTTCACTCAAGAGAAGCTGAAAGACCTCCCACCCGAACAGAGGGCGGACGCGTTCCCTGAAGTCAAAGAGCAGCTCAGGAGCAAACTTTTGGGAAGTGGCGCCACCCGCCTGAAATGGCAAAACAAGATGATCGTGGTGAACAAGGAGGAGACTGAGGGGGACGAGGCCTTGGTGGAGGTTACCTTCGTCGATCAGAAGACCGGATTGATGCTCTATACCAGAACCAAGCTCTACAAGAAGGACAATGCCTGGAGAATCTACTATTTCAAAGATTGAACCATTCTTCATCCAGGAAACAAGTCAATCGTAGGGACAGGGCTTGTCCCTGTCCTCATCCCCGAAAGGAGGAACGTACAATGAAGAAGCTTAACGGGTTTACGGCAACCATTCTCTTTCTCTCTCTTTGCGCATTCTCGATCAACGCCTTTGGCGTCACAGGCGATATTGAGAATCAATTTGCATCTCCTGGTTCATGCCCTACCGGTTTAACCTTTGATGGCAAGTATCTTTGGAATTGCGATCGCAAAACGGACATGATCTACAAGATCGATCCCAAAGATGGGAGCTTAATAGATTCTCTGCCCTCTCCCGGATACCGACCACTGGGTTTGACCTGGGATGGAAAGTTCCTGTGGAACCTGGATGCATCGGAGGAGGACTATTTTATCTATCAAATCGATCCCAAGACTGGGACTGCGGTTAAGACGTTATGGGCTCCCTGTGACAGGCCAGAGGGACTGGCCTGGGATGGGAAATATCTCTGGATTGTCGACGATGCAAAGAACGAAATTAATCAAATCAGTACCGAAGATGGAACCACAATTATGTCCATCCCTGCTCCCTCTAGATACCCTTGCGGTCTAACCTATGACGGGAGATATCTGTGGGTCTCCGATAGAATCAGCAACATGATCTACATGATCACGCCGGAAAGAGGTGACGTGATCCTGTTTTTCGACGCACCCGCTCCTTACGCGCGTGGCCTGGCGTGGGACGGCAAGAATTTATGGAATGTGGATTATCAGACTGATCAAATCTATCAGATAAAAATCTTCGATGATCAGAAATTTTCCCGGACGGATGAAAAAGAAGAGGTTCTGGAGTATACCCATCAATTCAGAAACTACGGACCGGGCACGATTGAGGATTTGGACATTTATATAGCTGTGCCCGAAAATCGGGACAACCAGGAACTCATATCGGAGATCGAATATACCGCTCCACCCTCTGAATTCCTGACTGACAAATGGGGTCAAAAAGTAGCCCACTACAATTTTCAGGATCTGAAAAGCACAGAATTCGTTTCCGTGGGAATGAAGGTGAAAGCAAAAATCTTCAGCACAAGATATTATATCTTTCCGGAAAAGGTGGGAAGTTTGGATGATATTCCTAACTCGATAAAGGAGAAATACCTGGCCGACGACAGCAAATTCTCGATCAACGATCCGTTTATCCAAAAATCTGTCGGTAATGCGTTAGGGAACGAGACTAACCCCTACTGGATTGCCCGGAAGATTTTCAACTATGTGATCGATCACATCCAATACGAGTTGGCCGGCGGATGGAACATTGCTCCTACGGTGCTCGCAAGAGGAACCGGTTCGTGCTCTGAATACAGCTTCGTTTACATTTCCATGTGCCGCGCCGCCGGAATCCCTGCCAGATACGTTGGGTCTGTGGCCATAAGAGGAGACGATGCTTCAGCCGACGAGGTATTTCACCGCTGGGTGGAGATATATCTTCCCAATTACGGCTGGATACCGGTCGATCCTTCGGGCGGAGACTACGAAGAGCCGGCACAGCAGGCAAGCGCGATTGGCAATTTGAGGAATCGCTACCTGATCACCACCACAGGCGGCGGCGGGTCAGAATACTTGGAGTGGGGATACAACTCCAACGAAAAATGGACCTCCTCCGGCAAATGCAAAGTCTACACCGAACACATCGGCGAATGGTCACCATTGAAGTCAACGGAGGAAACAGAGTAAGCGGATGTTGTTTGTGTACCGGTCGCATTTCTGCGACCTCCTGACTCTGTGTCATTCTGAGCCCGAAGGGCGAAGAATCTCTAACGGTTGGTAGCCGCAGGTCACCTGACTCAAATGAGCTTTGGCCTGCGGGAGATGTAGGTGCTTGATTCATCGGGCCAGCTTACGTAAATCAGCGGTTTGCTGAATTGACGGGCAAATCAGTTCCCGGACTATGGAGGAGGGCATGAACCTGAAACTGCAACGAGATATCGGAAGAATCAAGACGGCAATGTTCGAGGTCGGTTTTTATTTCAATGGCCTTCCTAAAACCAAAGATGAGAAAAAGAAAGACCTCTTCGGAAAGGGTCTCGCTCTTATGGCAAACCATGATGACGCTGGGGCACTCGAATGCTTTAAAAAATGCCTTGGGCTGCAGGTGACGGGAAGCGAAAAATCGGCGCTACTGCTGGTCATTGGAAACTGCTTCTGCACCGACCTCAGGTCACGTTGGTTTCGACCGCGCTGGAAAGAAGCTCACAAGATGTGGGAAGAGGCGCTGACGTGCGCGGAACACGCGGCAGATGAGCGAGCTCAAGCTGCCGTTTTTAACAACTTGGGGCTGGCTTGTGACACCTTACAGGAGCGAGACAAAGCGCTGGAGTTTTTCGAGAAGAGTTTAAAGATTAAAGAGAGAATTGGTGATGAGCGCGGGATGGCTCAGACTTACTCTAATCTGGGAGACTTTCATGCCTTTGAGCAGTACAAAGCTATCAAGTTCTATAGGCGAGCCTTGAGGATATTCAAAAAGACTGGCGATCAGGCTGCGATAGCAAGGACTCTCACTAGTCTGGGTAGGATGCATGAGGTGTTAGACGAATTGGACAGAACGATTCACTACTATTCGAGCGCTATAAGGATCATGGAGAAGATTGCTGATTCTCGTGGCACCGCACGTACCTGTCAAGAACTCGGCTGGATTTTTCGGGGTCAAAAGAAATGGGATAATGCGGCTGCGTGTTGGAAAAAGGCGTTACATGAGCTTCAAGCAATCGGAGATGAGATCGGTGCTCTAAACGCGAAGCTGAAGCTGTCTTTCGTTTACAGGGAACAGGGAAAAACCGAGGAGGCGAGTAAGCTGTTTAAAGAGTGGTTCAGAGACATGCACCGGGATCGCCAATCTGACTAGTGCACATTTTACATAAGACAATTCTCGGGCTTTCGTCATGTTTCGACGAGGGGAATTGCTGAAGCTTCAAATCATCAGTAGCAGCCTGGTTCGCGCACACATTTTCGTTGCCTTTTCGATTTTTTTGTCGTATCAGATGTTGGGTTCACTATGAACTGTGAACCATGAACTGTTAACCGAATTTCCCGGGGGCGACTTGGTTTCGACGGAGGTAGCGGGAGAAGATAAGCGTGCCGAGGTACCCAGTTCCCTCGTTAATCCATTGGGAAACAAATCTAAGTGCAGACTATTCATACGCACTGGCTGCCTAATTAAAAAAAGGTAGCTCGTCTGTCCCGGATTTGCTTGTTGGCCCGGAAACAGGCGTCGACTAAAACAAGCTGGCCTGATCTTTCTCTCAGGGAGATCGGGCGAGATTCAACTGAGATAGTGGAGGGAAAAGCCTGCTGGCTGGCGTTTTCTTCCGCGAATAAAGAATAAATCAGCTACGCACGTAGAAGGTCTTTGTCTTGTGCTTTCGGACGGGGGTTCGATTCCCCCCGCCTCCATTTAGAACCTCTTACGAGCAGAGCGAGTTAGAGGTTTTTAACCCTGAGGAGTGCAGCGACGAAGGGTAGAAGCTAACACAAACAGAAAGGTGAGGATCTACTCCGGACGGGGGTTTCCTTCACTTGCGTTCAGGATAAACTTTTCCCCCCGCCTCCATTTAGAACCTCTTATGAGCAAAGCGAGTTAGAGGTTGTTAACCCTGAGGAGCGAAGCGACGAAGGGTAGAATCTAACACAAACAGAAAGGTGAGGATTTACTCCTGACGGGGGTTTCCTTCACTTGCGTTCAGGATAACCTTTCCCCCCTGGCTTAGAACCTCTTACGAGCAGAGCGAGTTAGAGGTTGTTAACCCTGAGGAGCGAAGCGACGAAGGGTAGAATCTAACACAAACAGAAAGGTGAGGATTTACTGCTGACGGGGGTTTCCTTCACTTGCGTTCAGGATAAACTTTTCCCCCCGCTTTTAGAACCTCTTATGAGCAAAGCGAGTTAGAGGTTCTTATCCTGACGACCGAAGGGAGGAAGGGCTTATCCTTGAGGAGCGAAGCGACGAAGGGTTCTCCACGCTTATAACGAAATCCCTCACGTTGAAGATGACCTGGTATTTCTATATTCTGAAGTGCAGAGACAGTTCTTTCTATAGTGGGATCACGAACAACGTGCGCGAAAGGCTAAAGGAACATAACAACGGAGAGGGGGCAAAATACACGAAAACCAGATTGCCGGTAGAATTGATTTATTTTGAGGAACACCCGGATAAATCCTCTGCCTGCAAACGTGAAATAGAAGTGAAAGGATGGCGCAGGGAAAAGAAAGCAGCACTGGCTTCGGGTTTTCCTCGCGCTTAGTGCTTCACTCATGTCCTTCGCCGTACCGGCTCACAAGAAGCTTTTTCC
This sequence comes from uncultured Ignavibacteria bacterium, assembly GCA_964588305.1. Classification (GTDB taxonomy): domain Bacteria; phylum Zixibacteria; class MSB-5A5; order MSB-5A5; family SM1-73; genus SM1-73. The sequence continues at coordinate 78,594 of CAZPOP010000011.1, read as the reverse complement.
CCCACCTCCGACAAGAACAGTTGACAGTTTACAGTTAACGGTTATCAGTAAGGCCCTGCCTGAGGTGGGGCTTTTCGATTTTCTCCTCCAATTCGCCTACTCATCTGGCCCAACCCTACCGGATTCGGTTGACAAAACAGAATCGATTATATAGATTCCCCTCAACATAGCTTCTTAAGGCTCACTTTGGCTTAAGCATATTATGATCGAATCCGGAAAACAGCCAGACCCAAAAGATCCTGACCAGGTATCGGGTGAGGATTATCAGCCTTACATAGGTAAAAAGGAGAGCCTGACGGAGTTCACCGTCAAGGCGGTGGTCCTGGGAGCACTGTTCGGAATAATGTTCGGGGCCGCCAACGCCTATCTCGGTTTGAAGGCCGGGCTGACGGTGAGCACCTCCATTCCTGTGGCCGTCATGACCGTTGCTTTCTTCCGGCTGACAAAAGGCTTCTTGGGAAAATCCACCATTCTTGAGAATAACATCTCTCAGACTGTCGGGTCTGCTAGTTCTTCGTTGGCTTCCGGGGTCATATTCACCATCCCCGCACTTTTTCTGTGGGGATTGGCTCCCAGCCTGGCGCAGATGGCGGCTCTGGCACTCTTGGGCGGGCTTCTGGGGATTCTTTTCATGATCCCTTTGAGAAGATACTTGATCAAACAAGAACACCGAAAGCTTCCCTATCCTGAAGGAACTGCGTGTGCCAAGGTGCTGATAGCGGCCGAAGCCGGAGGGGCTCAGGCCCGCAACGTCTTTTGGGGGCTTCTGGTGGGGGCTGTCTACAAATTTTTCATAGGCTTTCTTCATCTTTGGAAAGACAGAATTTATATCGGCATACCCAAATTGAAAAAAGCTCTTTTGGGAATCGAAGCTACACCTGCACTTTTGGGAGTGGGTTATATTCTGGGATTCCGCATATCCTCAGTCATGGTGGCGGGCAGCATGATCTCCTGGCTGGTAATGATTCCGCTCATCGCCCACTTCGGAGAGGGATTCGACAAACCGTTCTTTCCGGAGACTGTAAAAACCATAGCAGAGATGAGCACTTCCGAGATATGGAACAGATACATAAGATACATCGGAGCAGGCGCGGTCGCCTTCGGAGGCATAATCACCATAATAAGATCAATTCCCACCATGATAGCCTCGTTCAGGTTGGGGCTTTCGGAGGTTAAGTCCACCTTGCAGAAAAAGGTTCTGATAAAAGAGAGAACCGACCGTGATCTTTCGCTTCTGGTGACGATAGTCGGAGTAGCGATTATTCTGCTGACAATCCTCGTTGTTCCTCACATACTGGGAACGGCAGAGACTTTGAGCATAAGACTGATCGGAACTTTGTGCATCGGCATATTTGCCTTCTTCTTTGTCACCGTCTCATCCAGGATTGTGGGGCTGGTGGGGGTCTCCTCAAACCCCACCTCCGGCATGACCATCGTGACCCTGTTGGGCACCAGCCTGATCTTTTCCCTCTTGGGCTGGACCGATACCGTGGGAATGGTATCTGCTTTGACCGTTGGCACGGTGGTTTGCGTTGCTGCCTCCATAGCCGGAGACACATCGCAGGACCTCAAGACCGGATTCTTAGTGGGGGCAACCCCCAACCGGCAACAGATAGGAGAATTTATTGGCGCTTTCGCTTCGGTGCTGGCGGTTTGTGCGGCTGTAATTGTCCTTGATAAAGCTTATTCATTTGGCTCTACGGATTTGCCCGCTCCACAGGCTACCCTGATGAAAACCGTCATTGAGGGTGTCCTGTCTGCGGAAATACCGTGGAATCTGGTCTTCGTCGGAGTAGCCTTCGGGGTCATAGTTGAGCTCCTCTCCCTGCCATCACTCCCCTTTGCCGTTGGTTTATATCTACCGTTGTCCACCATGACACCCATATTTGCAGGTGGGTGCATACGCCAGTTCGTGGAAAAGAGATACGCGCGTGACCAAAATCAGCTTACCCAAAGGAGAGAAAAAGGCGTTCTCTTAAGTTCTGGTTTGATAGCAGGTGAAGGACTTCTGGGAGTGGGGATAGCCATTTATGCCTTCTTTGTCGGAAAACCGAAAGGAGTGGGATCATCCTGGCTCGGCTCTTTTGCTGACATCTTCTCCTTGGCCCTTTTCGTTCTTCTGGGATATTTCCTTTTTAGATCCACCACACCGAAGGAGGAGAAGCAGCGGAGATGAAATTCGATACGGCAGTAAGAGAGACCGTGAGGGACGAGTTGAAAAAGATTGAGAAAGTTGACATCCTTGTGGGCATACCCTGTTACAACGAAGAGGATACCATAGCGCACATCGTTTCCACCATGGGTGAGGGATTGAAAGAGCATTTCCCCGACAAGAGAAGTCTTGTAGTAGTTTCCGATGGTGGCTCACTGGATGACACGAGAGAAAACGCCTGGTCTGCTCCCGTGCCGGCAGGCATAAACCGAATAGTAAGCATTTACCGGGGACTTGCTGGAAAAGGAACCGCCTTTCGTGGAGTCTTCGAAATAGGTGAAATGACAGGGGCAGAAGCCTGCGTGGTGGTTGACTCCGATTTGAAAAGCATCGCTCCCGATTGGGTAAAACTCTTGGCCCAACCCATACTGGATGGAAAAGCGGGATTCGTAGCACCATACTACAGAAGACACAAGTATGACGGCACCATAACCAACCATATAGCTTATCCCATGATTCGAGCGTTGTACGGGGTCAGTCTCAGGCAGCCGATAGGCGGGGAGTTCGGGCTGTCAGGCGACCTGGCGGCTTCCCTAGCCGCACGGAGCGTATGGCAAACCGACGTCACTCGCTTCGGAATCGATATATGGATGAGCACAGCCGCAATTGTTCGAAAAGAGAAAATCGTGCAGGCGAACCTGGGTAACAAAGTGCATCAAGTCAAAGACCCCAGCACGGATTTGGGCGCCATGTTCTTGCAGGTGGTAAGCACCTTGTTTTACGTCGCCTGCAAATACAGAAATCGTTGGTCTACCGATGAGGAGAGCCGTCCCTTGGAGATCGTGGGGAAATCTGAAAGCAGCATCAGCCTTCGTCCGGTGCCGGTCTCTATGGAAAAACTGAGAACGGAATTCACCCAAGGAGTCGAGCAGTTCCAGGGATTCTACGAAAAGAACTTGAGTACACAGTGTTATTCTGACCTGATAAAGATAAAGGACGATGCCAAGAAGGGCAAGGAGACTCGGTTCCATCCCGCCTTGTGGGCAAAGATTCTTTATGAGTTTTTTTGTACTTACAGCAAGTGGGAAAGGAATAGAAGACGGTTGATTGAGATGCTGGCGCCTCTCTATTTCGGTCGGGTGACGGCCTATTGCGAAGAGGTAGCGGGGTTCAAGGACGGTGAGGAGGAACAGGTAATAGAAAGACAGGCGCAGGAATTCGAAAAACAGAAACCGTATCTGCTGAAGCTCATGCACAATTCCCGCCAGGGTTAAATCGAGGTGCCCGGCACCATACCCTCCCCCCAGGCTCTGCTGGTTCCTTCTTCCCCGCTAAATGTTGAATGTACTACTCGCCAGTCATTTCGACATAGATGTAATACTTGCTGGCCTCTCTGCGCTCCCTCCGGCTAGCGGAGTAGTAGATCGGTTCCACCCTTTCCTCAAGTGTGTCAGCCGGATCACCGGTGTAGCTTAGACCCGGCGGAGGAGAAAAAGGATATCTTTGTGGGAAGAACAAGTACCCGGAAACGAAGTCTATCCAGCTATGATCCGCCAGCCCATCCGGTTGAGGGTCTCCGTTCCGATCCAGTTGATCTAGCCCGAATATCCGTAAGTAAGGAGTACCGTCCTGGTGATTCTTGTCCGTACGTGGGCTTTCGACATATGGCCAGCCCTTGTACACATCGAGTTTGAACGCTTCCTTGTTGATGTATGTGGTGCGCAGGAAGTAAACGTTTTTCCACTCGTACTCCCAGGTGAAATCACCGGGCCTGGGCGCCGCCGGTTTGATCAACTTAAGTTTCATGCACGTATCGCTTTCAGCACCGGTGCAGGAATCCTTCATATATCCCACCGTATCCACTTTTCCATCTGAACGAACAATCACATAGTACGCCGCCAAAATGTCGTTCTCTTGCAAACTCTTGTAAAGTCGAATCCAGTACTGCGTTCTGTTCACGTAATAGCTGTCCAGATCAATTTCCTCAAATCTTCTGAACAGGGGCTTTTCGCGATACGTGACGAGAGTATCCTCATTATGAGGATCAACATAGGTTATGCCAAAAAGATAAGGAATCGAGTCGGGGTTGGCGTTTATATAGAAGTTGTTTTTGAAAAGCCGTATCTCAATCACGGAATCGCCCCAAAAGAACTCATTCTGGTAAGGGATCGAATGTGAATACCCCCCATAATTCATCAATTCATCCTGTCCCAGATGGTAAAAGGTCCTTTCCAGATAATCGTAATCGCGTATTATCTGATATGACACCAGTTCCGGCTCATCCTGCTTGGTTGATTTCTTGCTGCAGCCAGCTATCAAGAAACAAACAAGAAGGACAACCGACATGACTGCAAGTATCGGTTTATGTCCCTTCTTCATTCCTGCCCTCCCCACTCAATATCTTTTGACAGTAACACAAATTCATTCTGCCGATTTTCCTTACCTGAGGCTCTTCCATTCGGTCATTTGCTGCGGATGAACACTGATGCTATGGGGCCGTGGAAGGGTCCCAGCTTGTGCGCAAGTCTTGGTTGAAAGAATCGAGAGCTTTCATATCTTCCCGCGAAATTTCAAAGTCGAAAACATCGGCGTTTTCATAAATCCTCTCTTTTCTCGATGATTTTGGAATAACCACAATCCCTCGCTGTAACACCCAGCGAATGAGCACCTGAGCAGGACTCTTGGAGTACTTGGAAGCAATAGCCACCAGTCTGGGATCGTTCAGCTTTTCCCCTTTGGTAAGTGGGCTGTATGACTCCAGCTGAATATCGTGAGACTGACAGAACTCAAGAAGGTCCTTTTGATAGAGATACGGGTGGAATTCGACCTGATTAACCGCAGGGATGGTAGATGAATTGTCCAGAAGCTCTTCTAAATGACAGATCATGTAATTGCTGACGCCAATGGCCCGGCATTTTCCCTCGTTCAGCAACCTCTCCATAGCCTTCCATGTATCATTTCGAAGACCCTCCACAGGCCAGTGAATCAAATACAGATCAACGTAAGACAAGCCGAGGGTTTTGAGGCTTCTTTCGCAAGCAGCCACAGTTCTATCGTAGCCGTGATCTGAATTCCATAGTTTGGTGGTGATGAAGATATCTTCTCGCGGGATGCCGCTCTTCCGGATCCCTTCTCCAACATCTTTCTCGTTTCCATAGATTTTGGCGGTGTCGATGTGCCTATAACCAGCTTCCAAGGCGTGAACAACGGCTTCCTGGGTCTCTTTACCTCTCCTGGTCAGGTAGGTGCCCAATCCGAAGATGGGCATCTCCACTCCATTGTTGAGCTTCACTTTCGTGTCGATCCTTATTTCCGTCATTATCATAATCCTATCCTTTGTGTTCATCAGCTTTCACAGATTTACGGATGACCTATGCCAACGCTTCTGGGCTTTGGGTGGGAACTCAACTGTTTGTTTATCTGAGTATTCCCCGAACATCACATCTGTGATTCTTCTCCGGCAAAATGGCCCCTCAAATGGTCGTTGAACAAAACGCTCAATCTATGTTGCTCGATTAGCATCGTAAATCTACCCAATTAGTCTTTCTCTGTCAAGCCAGCCAATAGAAATTCATGAAGTTTCTTTCCGACCGACGTTTGAGTTTGTGTGCAAAACCCATCTCGTCGCAGCTTCTGAAGTTCTCCCCCGCCTTTGGGGTAAACCACACGGGCGTGTTGAAAAACCCCAACCGGAGTGCCCATCTGGGCGGTTTTTCTCACAGTCTAACTATTTGCGACATAAGAAAACCTGGATCTCGGAAAAACACGAAAGCAAGCTTTCGCACTCCAAAAACACTTTTTCAACAATCCCTGACCTTTCACCCCTGTTGATGTTATCCTGGGACCGTTGCCCAGGCATAAAAGTCCCATGACGCAAAGGCAACTCGAAAAAATCAATTGACTTTGTTTTGAAACTGTCTTATTTATGTGTAAAAGGCAATGCAAAATGGCATTCAATCTTCAAGCGTAAGGAGTGGCTTCCATGTCAGAATTCCATGTTATCAGCCGAACCGATGTTGCCAAGGTCATTTTGAATTCCGCCCCTGATCGTCCAGGAATCGGCGCTCAGATATTCGGGGCTCTATGGTCTTACGATATCAACGTTGAGCTCGTCTCCTCCGCCCCCACACCGCAGGGGAAGGCAGATATCACCCTGGTGGTGGGAAGGGACCACCTGAATCCAGCTATACTTAAGTTGAAAAAAATGAAAGAGGAGCTGGATGCTAAGGATTTAACCGTTGATCAGGACATCGCTATAATCACCGTCAGCCATCCCAATTTGTCCAGAACTCCGGGCATCGCCGCCAAAATATTCTCTCTCCTCTCCCAGGCAGCTGTAAATGTGGAAGCCATCTCCAGTTCCACCACCTCCATTGCCTGCGTGATCCGGGAAAAAGAGGGGCAAAAGGCGGTGGAGACTTTGCAGAAGGGACTTGGAGATTAGAGGTTGGGAATCTGAGGCTTAAGACTTGAGACAGTGTTTTGACGAAAAAGGAGAATTGGAGAGCGAATTAAGACTTCCGGCAGAAGGTTCCCAAACTACTACCTGCCTCTGGAAATTCCTTAAGAAGTTGTGTTGAATTCATACTTGCCGAAGTTATCAGATCCCAGGGATCCGGAATTCAATGATTTTGCTCGATAAATCGAGCAACTACAGTTTCGGCAAACTTCATCAACCAGGGAGAGGCTTCACTCGGAGAATCCGAACTTTTCTTTGAGCCTCTTTTCCACAATCTGAGGGACGAAGCAGCTTATATCGCCATTAAAGCGAGCGACGTCCTTGATCAGATTGGAGCTTAGGTAGGTGTATTTCTCCGAGGGTATCAGAAAGACGGTCTCGGTTTCGGGAGTTAGCTTTCTGTTCATCAAGGCCAACTGAAACTCGAACTCAAAATCCGACACCGCCCTCACTCCCCTGATAATGGCGGAAGCTTTGACCTCCCTGGCCAGATTTGCCAAAAGACCGGTGAAAAGAACCACCTTCACCTGTTTTAGATCCTTAACGCCGAACCGAACCATCTCCAGTCTATCCTCGGCGGAAAAGAGTGGCTTCTTGTCGGGATTGTCCGCGATGGCTACCACCAGCCGGTCAAAGAGCTGAAGCCCTCTTTGGATCAAATCCAGATGACCGTTAGTTACGGGATCGAAACTCCCCGGATATACAGCAATTTTCATAAAATCTCCTTGAGTTTAAAAGACAGTCGACCTAGGTTTGGCCGGTTTTCTTCGATCGGGGTCAAGATTTTTATGCTTTCTCTGGCTCAATCCCTATCTCCCCCTCTCCATTCTAGGGAAAGGGATTCGTCGTGAAAGGACATAAAGGGCAAGGTTTCGGTTGACCACGGTTTCATCATGCTAACCTTATCAAGTTACCATAATTCTCTTTCTTAATCAAAAATCATGACCACCTTTCTGCAAGAGATCCAGAACTCAATGTTCTCAGATCAATCCTGTCTCAGGAAGAACGAAACCATAGTGTCTCCGAACCTTTTTGCCTTTAGGCAGAGTAGCCTTTCTTCAGGGCATTCGAAAGTCTCCTTCTTATGATGCTCCAGGACCAATATTCCATTCTTATCCAGAAGACTGTGTTTGACTACCAAGTCTATCACCTTTTGGGCAAAACCTTTTTGATAGGGAGGATCAGCGAAGATGATCCCGAATTTCTCTTTAAGGTTTGGCAGAGCCTCCAGACAATCCTTGCGCAGAATCTTCGATCTTTTGCTCAAGTTCAGACTCTCCAAATTCTCTTTGATCGTTTTGATGCTCTGAGAAGATGAATCCACAAAAGTGACGAATGTAGCCCCCCGAGACAAAGCCTCAATACCCAAATTGCCAGATCCAGCAAACAAATCCAGTACTCTCTTTCCCTCGACGTCATCCTTCAGCACGTTGAAGATCGACCCCTTCACCTTATCGGAGCTGGGCCTGATCCCTGTTTTCTTGACAGAGCCTAGAATGCGCCCCTTATGTTCACCAGAGATTATTCGCACGGAAATCTCCGCAGGAGAAATGACTTCACTTAACCGTTATGAAGTCTTCTATCTTCTCGAAAGTCTTGGGGCCGATGCCGGAGACGTTCATCAAATCCTCAATCCTCTGGAACTTACCGTTTGACTTCCTGTAATCGACGATTCTTTGGCTCAACACTGGACCGATGTGTGGCAAAAGCTCCAGTTCAGAAGCCGAGGCGGAATTGAGGTCGATTTTCCTCTTCGAAGGACTTTGCTGTGCCGAAGAAATCCCGAATTCTGAGGCCTGAGACTGGTTTTCACTTTGTGGGCCGGGCCCCTGTGCGCCAAGGTCTTGAATAGGGGAGGCTAAAGAACCCTCGGAGACTCGATACGAAGTATCCTTGGAAGCCTCACCAGATTGCCTTTTCTCCTCAAGGGAGTTCGAGGAAGATCGGTTGAAGACCAACTCCGGAGCAAAATCAAGGTATTGCCTTTTATAGATGGTTATCCCGCTTCCGATAAGCAGGGCTGCCAGAAGAAAAAGCAAAGCCCTTATCTCTTGGGGCGTGAAGCTAAAAAGGCGCATAGGAGAATTCCGTTTCGAAAGCTGGGCTCACTGATAGAGAACTCCGATCAGAACTTCTCCGATTTTCTGCAAGCTCTCCGGGCTGCATTTGTCCGGGGTATCCTGAGTAGTGTGCCAGTAAGGATAATCGAAGTCGATTAGGTCGATGCAAGGGATACGTGCCCCCAAAAGGGGAATGTGGTCGTCATACATGAAGTACTTGGTGGAGTCACGAAAACACTCGATTTTAAGCCTCCGGGCCGTACCCCAAACCAAATCCACTATCTCTTTGGCATATCTGACGGAATGTCCTTCCTTGTAGACGTCTAGGTCCTTGTCGCCGATCATGTCCAAAAGAATGCCCAACTGTGGTTTATACTCGCCTCTGTTTTTGGCGAAATACTTGGAGCCCAGACAGAATTTTTCCAATTCGCCTTCCGAACCATAGTCCTCACCGTCAAATAGGACAATGTCCACCCCCCATTTCGGTCTTTTCTGCGAAACAATTCTGGCTATCTCCAGAAGGACCGCCACCCCGGAGGCTCCATCATTGGCACCCAAAATCGGTTCTTCCCTCAAAGAAGAATCTGGATCCCTGTCTGCAAAAGGTCGAGTGTCCCAATGTGCGCAAAGAAGCACCCTTTGTCTTTTATCGGGATAAAAAGAAGCTATGATATTGGTCAATTCCAACTTCGTATCTTGACTGGTATCCTGATAAACAAACTCTTGTATTTTTACTAAGTTACTGTATCGCCCGAGCATGTCAAGCAAATATTCTTTGCATCTTTGGTGTCCCTCAGATCCAGGATTTCTGGGGCCCAGGTCACATTGGTCGGTCAGGTAACCGAGAGCTTCCTTGCCGTCGAACTCGGGTGGTGAACCCAAGCCACAGCCATAGAGCAACCCCACAAGGAAAAGAATCCCCAGCTTCACACTGTTAGCTTTTAGGATGTGAAACATCATCTGTACGGACCTTTTTTTTATCTCTGGTCTGACCTGTCATTAGACTCCCAGAAAAGCAAGGATTCATCCGAAAGAAAAAGCTTTTACTCTCCCCGCGGATTCCTGCTCTCAACAGGCTCTCAAGGTGACATGAATTTCGACCTGGGTGCATCAATTGGAGCAGAATTTAGAATTTTAGCGTCAGCCAAATTCCCAGTTCTCTGGTGTGTGTTTTCCTTTTCGTCTTTTTGTCGTCCGAATCGATCCACTTGCCGTTGAACCCTCCCGTCACCTGTTTGGAGAAACTGTATCCCGAGGCGAGAGTCACGGATAGCTGGCTTTTATCCTGAATGATGTTGTATCCCTGCCCGCCGACCGATCTCTCTTGCTTGTTGCCCGTGACGGCAATGTTCAGCGACAAGCTGAGCGTGCTTTTGAACTTTATCTTTCTCAAAAACGGAACTTTGATCCCGTGGGGAGCGCTGAAGGAATAGCTGTTATTTAAGGAAACAGAGCTTTTATCTTTCTTGGTGGAGTTCCGGTTACTCCCCACTCCCTGCAAGCTTTGGTCTGTGCCGAGGTCTTTCTTATAGTTCAGGGCCGTTTTGGCTCCGCCTCTCCAGTTGCGGGAGACGGTGACCAAATGAGAGGAGCTTTCTGAGGTTTTCTCGCTGACCAGTTCCCCGGTTTCCTGCTTCTCGCTTAGGTCCTGTTTTTTTCTGTAGCCGAACTTATACGAAAGACCGTGGACCATTTTTTTCAACGGCCAGATCTTTCCCAAATCCCCCCAGCCGAAACTGAAATCGGGAAATGTGGTGCTGGTGTTCTTGGTATCGCCGGTGGAGGCTATGGTCCTCCCGATGGTCTTGGCGTACGCAAATTTGACTTTCGTTCTCAGAATACCTATTCCGCTGCTCGCATTGTAGCTATCGGTGATGGTGACTCGATCTCGCGAATTGGCGATGCCGGTCCTCTCAACTTTGAGCTCATCGGTAAAGCCCCAACGATAGGCCACTGACGGTCGTGACAAAAGCCCACTGCGGGTGAATTTTCGGGTGGTTTGATATTTCATGCCTACCGGATCAATTCTTTGAGTCAACTTCGCCAGGAGCTTAAGCGGATTCAAGGTAATTCCCTTCTTTTCGCCTTTTTTCCCTCCGCTCCTGAACAACTCTTGCCACTTCAGGGTGATGTCAGCTCGTCGGGTATTGTCGTTGGTGATCCTTCTGGTTCCTGCTTGATTGTATGAGTCTGTGCGATCAGAATTCTCACTGTATTTTGAATCGAATGAGAGATTGGTGGTTAAAAACTTGAACCATTGAGGCTTGTAGCTTACCTTAAAGGTTTCGCTGAAACTTCTTTCTATTCCCAATCTGGTCTTCTTCGGGCTAAAGGAAAATTTGATGGTCTGCGGATCACTGATATCGCGGGAAGTGGACATGATGTAGGTTACAGGTATGCCTGTCACCGGCCTGGCTTGAAGGTTCATACCTCCATTGAAATCACGGATGAAGGTTTCCGTCACGTTTCCCACATTGTCAACTGAGCGGGCCTTGGTTCTTGTGACCGTGCCATTAAAGTTGAGGCCGGTGGGCAATAAGGATAACTTGGCCTGGGTAAGAGATTTGGGGAGAAGGGATGTCTTGGCCCATCCCAAAGGTGCAAAGGAAAGCTCCTTCATGCCTGAAAGATTGTAGCCGCCCCCCGCGGTATACGAGTTAGCTTTGCTCAATGGTTTATTAAGGCTTGTATTATGGGAGGTGCTGTAGGAAAAACGCGTCGTAATTCTCTTGAGGGTCAAACCCAACAGCCAATTCTCAGTCGGTTTGGTGAACGAAGGGGAGAAATCGATGCTTTTGCCGATCGTCTCCGTTTTCTCTTTCTCCCTGAGCTCCTTTGGAAGTATTATATCCGAGCCGGTCTTCCATTTGGGTAGAGTGAGGCTTCGGGAATACCTGAATGAGAGGGGAAGGGAGTAGCCAAAAGAATAAGGCAAAAGCTTATGGAGCTGAAAACCGCTGACGTTCATTTGGTAATTCATGGACGAGTTAGAACCCTCTTTTTTCGTGGTCAGATTGCGATACTCGCTGTCCTGTTTCTTGAAGGTGAAGTTCACATTACACAAATCTGCCAGCTTGGCGTTGATGGTGAAATCTCCGGCTAATCCTTTTTCTTTCCTTACATCGGTGAGCCTCAGCTCGTCCACCCAGATCTCGCCGGTGACGGCTTCGGACCCGAGCGAATCGGCGTTCACCACTCCCACGGAAAGCCATCGTATTCTGGAAAGACTGGGTTCGCCCCTTATCCTGTAGTGATCCTCTTCGACCTCTATGGTTTCACGGGAACCGGCGGGACGGTTGTTCAAAGCATAAGCTTTCAAGGCAGTGATCTTCTCAAAATCAATCATCACCTCGTTTCCTTCCCAGCCAGAGATCACCTCGAGACGATATTCATAAACGTTTGCGGAATCCGAGCCCAACCTCAAGAAAAATTCCACGTTGGCTGAATCACTGGCCAAATCACCATGCACGAACATCTTTAAGTATCGATAATTGGTATAATCCTCCGGATTATAGAGGAAACGGTAAGCCGAACCTTGGTGCATGGGTTTCAGATTTGCATACTTCAAAACCAGGGATTGTTCTTTTTCCGTCACTCCGCTCTGCCTGTCTCGAATTCCGGCCACTCCGGGGGGAGACCTATAATCCGAGTTTTCGTGGGTATTGATCACAAAGACATCAAACTCCCCTTCCTCTGGCGAAGGCTGGCCTATGGGTAAAGCCCTTTGCAGGGTGTCAAGATTGGAAATGCCCAGATTCTGCCACCTGTTCCCCACCATTTGAATGGAGGCAATCTGTACCGTGGCTGGGCCGGAAGAGGAAAACCACACTCTGGCGAATCTGATATCCAACCAATCCGGGTTTCCCACTTCAGTGTAATTGCCTGTCTCCTTCAAAGGGATGCGGTAAAGTCTCCAGCCCTCAGTATCTTCCGGATCCGCCAAGAATTTACTCTTGCGATCACTCAAGTCAATGGAGTATCGATAGCAGTTGTCTGTGACATCCAGAACACTATTCGAATTTATATCCTCGGTATCCAGACGCCCAAGCCGGTCCGGATCGTTCCGGTTCCCCTGAGTACCGTTGATATGGTCATATGCGTACCTCTTGTCTTCATCATCAGAATAACTCCAGTTGTCTCCGGCCGGGTCGGTTAACGTTCCGCTATAACCGGGCTCATCCCGATCAAAGAGACCATCTAATCCTGTGTCCTCCGTTTCCTCCAGAATCCCATCCCTCTGCCCGTTTATCTCTTTATCTTCTGTGTCCAATACTCGGTCTGCGTCTATGTCCTCGCTGATCTGACCCAAGTCTATATTCAAAACCCCCTTTTCGCCCTTCAGCCAGATCTCCAGGAACTTGGTTCTGGTCTGGTCATAGGCCCCCGCAAAGAAGGCCCGCATTACTCCGTTCCATCGGGAACCCTCCTCGGTAGAATCGAAGAGGGAATTGGCGGGACGGTGGGGCTCATCCGGGAAGATCTGAAGGTTTAGGACATTGGTTCTGTCTTCAGTCCTCTGCACCTCCTTGTTGGGCCAGATATCGGTTATCAGAACGCGATCGTACGGATTGTACCACCACATCCTGCATCTGGCGTCATCCTCTTTGCCTTCGGGCGGGCTGGACAAAGTCCAAACTCCCCTGCGGATGCTCAAGTCGGTGTACTCCAAAGACCCCTCAAAATCGTCTATGAAAGCTTTATTCTTGGTGTTGGGGTTGGGGACGCTCTGGGCCATTTGTCCCTTGAAGCTAAACGATGAGGCGACATCGGTCTTCACCAGGGGAAGAGCGTTGATCATTCGTGTAATAAAAGGCGCGGACGTGGAATTATATTCGAGATTGCTGCCCCAAACGAAATTCCTGACCGGCTCCTGCCCCACCCGGGGTCTTTCCTCTGCGGTCTTCTCGCTTTTGTATATGCCTATGGTGCCAAATTTAAGATTGCCCAGGCTGTATTCTCCCTGCATTCCAAACATGCTTTTCTTTTCGATCATAAGCAGGGGCGCATATTCAAAATCCACGCTCAGGTTGGCCGTGGGGCTCAAAGCTTCTTGAGTAAGGAACGTTATCTCCCCGGTCTCATAAACTATGTTGTAGTCCTGCCCTTTGGTTAACGATCTGCCATTGAGGGTCACCACCTCCGATCCCTCGATGATGGGGGAACGGCCTAAGAAATACTCTGACTTCCGGCTGGCGGATTTAACGTATATGTAGTATGTGCTCTCCTGCCTACGCTCTACATCGTTGCTCGAACCATAGATCGAATTCACTCTCTCCTTAAGAGCATCAGCAGCGAAGGGATATCTTTCGGGAAAGATCAAGTATCCCAGGCCGAAGTCTATCTGTCTGTAGTCCACCACCCCGTCCGGTTGAGGATTCCCGGCAAGGTCCAGTGAATCTAACCCGAATAACCTCAAGTACAAGGTGCTATCCTGGGTGTTTTTGTCCTGTTGGATATTCTCCGCATTTAAGAAACCTTTGTATATGTCCAACTCGAAGCCTTCCTTATCAATGTTCGTACCTCTCAGGGAATAGACGTTTTTCCACTCATACTCCCAGGTGAAATCTTCGGGTCTGGGCGTATCCGGTCTGATCAGCTTAAGCAGCATACAGGTGTCGTCGTCAGTGGTAGAGCAGGAATCCTTGATATATCCGACCGTATCCACTGTTACACCATCTGAACGAAGAACCTTATAATATGCCGCCAGAATATATTCGTCCCCTAAAGGTTGGTAAAGCTGTATCCAGTATTGGGTCCGGTTTACAAAATAGTCGTCCGCGTCAATCTCCTCGAATCTTCTAAAGAGGGGCTTCTCATTGTATAAGACGACGGTGTCTGAGTCTCTCTTCTCGGGATCGACATAGGCTATCCCAAAGGAAGAGAGATTCTGGTTGGTTATGGCCTGACTGTTTTTGAATAGCTTTATGTCAATGATGGAATCGCCCCCGAAAAATTCATCCTCATAAGGGATCGAATGCGTGTGTCCTCCGTCATTCATATCTTTATCTTGTCCCAACTGGTAGAAAACCCGCTGTAGATAGTCGTAGTCTCGTATTTTCTGCTCGTTGGTCACCGCGCCGGCTTTGAACTCGGCCCTCTGGGTGGAGCCTTTTTCCTGACTGGTAATCATGGTCAGGTCCCAACCTCCGAGCTTGGCAGTGGTTTTGATTCCAAAAAGCCCCTGAACTTTCTCGCCATATCCTATCAGACCGCTGCGCACGGATAGGTTGGTATTACCCGCCTCTATGCTCTGAACGATCTCATCCTCTTCGCCGGTGTATCTGAGCTGCAGGGTGTTTTCCAGATCGGTATGTCTTCTGCTGTCCTGATCGACCCTGACCGAGATTTTGCTGCCTATGGTGCCGGTGATGGTGAACTTGGATTCCTGCTCCATGTTCAGCGAGGGGAATTTGGACTGGCGGGAGGTGGCCGTACTTACCACCCCTTCCTCCCAGGTACTTCTCCCCGAAAAGCTAATCTTTCTATGTCCCGACACCTTCAGGCCTGGTCCCCCCTCTCCGATGATCCTGGAAACCACTTTGGGAAACTTGACCGGGATTTCCCACTCAAAAAGCCCCCCCGACTCATCCGCCGCTCCACTGAAATAAGTGTTCAAATTCTTGCGCCAACTCTCCTCAGTGTTAAGCAAGTTCCTGGAGGAGGTATAGTTTGAGAGGGTCAAGAAGATGGGTTTGCTTATCTGGTATTTCCCCAGGGTCTCGCTCACGTTGACCAACCCCTGATCGTAATCTATGGAGACTTTTCTAGTTAGTCTTAGCTTGTTTTGCAACAAGGGAAGCGAATCTGAGGCAATGGAGAGTCCGGTTTCATCTTGGGGTTGTCCGAACCGAACCAAGTCCCGGTCTTTCTGAAGAAGTTCTACTTTGAGGCCCACAGCCCCGACCTCACCGCAGAGGCTGCAGATCAATAAAAACAAAACCGCCACTCCCAAGAGAGAGAAGATACACTTGGCGGTCTTATGCTTTTGCTTGAAACGACGCATCAGGAAGAAAACTCCTTTTGCTGGTTCAAACCATAAAATTCTTAAATATTTTCGATAATACCTCCTTTCCTATTCTCGGCTAAAATCTCAAGATAAATATACCACTTCTTCTTCCAAGTCTATGCCAAACTCCTTCTTTACCCTTCTATTCAGGCGATCGGCCAGCCTTCTTACGTCCTTCGCCTTCGCCTTTCCTGAGTTTATCAGGATATTGGCGTGTTTTTCGAAGACAGCCGCATCTCCCTGGTGCATGTTCTTCGCGCCTATCTGTTCCAGCAGGAATCCTGCTGAAACTTTTCTTCCGTTATCGACCACATTTCTGAAAAAGCACCCCGCCGATTTCTCCTTTTGCGGAAGCCTTTTTCTTCGCTCCTCCAAATTCTTCTTGAGTTCTCCTTCTATCTTTTCTCTCTCTCCCTGGTTCAACTCGAAAGTCGCGGAGAGCAGTGTGTCCTTAGTCTTTCTCAGCCTACTCTCTCTGTATCCGAATTCAAAATACCCTTTTTCAACCCTTTCTATGCTTCCTCGGGGTGTCAGAATAACTGCCTCGGTCAGAAGGTCGCCCACTGCCTTTCCAAGAGCTCCGGCATTTCCATATACCGCTCCTCCTACTGTGCCCGGAATCCCTACCGCAAACTCCATCCCGGAAAGCGAATTCTCACAACTCAAACCGACTAAATCACCCAACCATGCTCCCGACTGACAGGCAATCTTTTCATCGTTGGGAAATATCTTGTCGCACCGATTTCTTATCACCAATCCTTTGAATCCGGAATCGCTCACCAAAACGTTGCTCCCGCCCCCTAAAACAAAAACCGGGATGCATGCCTCTTTCGCCGCCTGGATGGCCCTGATTAGATCCTCCGGGCTTATTGCCTCGCAGAAGAACTCGGCCTCTCCTCCTATATCGAAGGTGGTATAAGGCGCCAATCTTTCATTTCGTTTCAGGTCGCGACCGAGAACCTCAAAAAGATTATCAAAAACCTCCTTCTGACAAATGGATGAATCTGCTCTCGTTTTCTTTGTCGCCATTATTCCCCCACCATACACCCCTACAAATATACGAGTTTGTCCGGGAAAAGCAAGAGAAATTTTGCAGATTCGCCAAAAACCGGCTGTCCCAAGCTCCCACTCCATGCGGCCTAATAATCCATCTGATTTCCAGCTCTTCGGTCAATACTCGGTCATGAAAGTGGGCACCTTCTCAGTGCATTCATCAATGCAGCCGTTAGACCTTTGCCCAAGCGTGGGACAGGGGCTGGGAGATAGGTATCTGTGAACAAGACAGCCTCACCACAGGCGGGGCTGTCTTCTTATTTGCCACAGCTCAGTTGCGAAATGGATCGAGCTGACGAAAAACATGATGGATTAGCGTAGGTAAAGACTTGTCTTCGGACTGAATTCTCTAGTTCTCCACCCCCACCGGCGTCTTTTCCTTCTTCAGGCTCTCGGTTTCGTGCGCTGGACTTTTCCCCTTGCGCTGCGATTTCTCCATCCTCAGCCTGATCAGCATGCCCAAAGAAATCAACATGAACAGCAGAGAGTTCACTTTTCTGAAAACGTCACCGTAAGGCGGGCTCAGCATGGCATCCAAAAATGCCAGAATCCCCAAAATGAATAAAATCGCGCACCAAGCTAACATGATGCCCCCTTTGGTCTAAGGTTAAAGGGTTCTTAAGTTGAAGAAACACTATCATACGCCTGTGCCAAGACCGAACATTCGTTAGATCGGCACGTTTCCGGGTGACATTAGAGAATTCCTGCAAATCTGGGATGGCTGCTTAAGATCAAAAACGATGGCAAAAACCTGCCTCCGCGTTTTTGCTCTTGACAAATCAAGCCTGGTGATGGTAGTTTAGATCAAAAGCGAAAGACAAGGGTTCGAGGATGAATCTCCTACAGATTTTAGATCAGTTCAAAACGGACAGGTACATTAGAGCTTGTATCTCCCATTGGGAGGTAATCGCCCCAAGAGAAGCCACCTGGGCTGAGTTTCCGGAAGGGATCGACACCAGGATCAAAGCCGTATTAGAGAAAAGGGGAGTGAGAAGACTATATTCTCACCAGGCTTCAGCCATAGAAAAAATCTCTTCCGGCAAAAACGTGGTGATCGTCACCCCCACTGCCTCCGGCAAGACCCTATGTTATAATCTTCCGGTAGTCAACAGAATTCTGGAAAAGCCTGAAAGTCGGGCGCTGTATCTTTTCCCCACCAAGGCTCTGTCCCAGGATCAAGTGGCGGAGCTCCATCAATTGATAACCGATCTGGACTCCGACATAAAGACGTATACCTTCGACGGGGACACTCCCCGTTCCGCAAGAGTCGCCATCCGCACCGCAGGTCAGGTGGTGGTGACCAATCCGGATATGCTTCACGCCGGGATCCTGCCGCACCACACCCGCTGGATCAAGCTTTTCGAGAATTTGAAGTTTGTGGTAATCGACGAAATCCATCACTATCGGGGAGTCTTCGGCAGTCACCTGGCCAACGTGATAAGAAGGCTGAAAAGGGTGTGCCGATTCTATGGATCCGATCCCCAATTCATTTGCTGTTCCGCCACTATCGCCAACCCCCAGGAGCTCACCCAAAGGATCGTGGAGGAAGAGATGATCTTGATAGATAACAATGGAGCACCTTCCGGCCAAAAACATTTCATCCTTTATAATCCTCCGGTGATAAATAAGGAACTGGGAATACGGAGATCTTATGTCAACGAGGCACAAAGGTTGGCGGCCAGATTCTTAGAGAATGACGTTCAGACCATCGTCTTTGCCAGATCCAGGTTGAGAGTGGAGATATTGCTGACCTACCTATCCGAGGTCATGAAAAAGGCAAAAAAGTCCCCTGATTCCCTGAGGGGTTATCGCGGCGGTTACCTTCCGCTTCAGAGAAGAGAGATCGAAAGGGGTTTAAGAGATGGGAAGATCAAAGGTGTGGTCTCCACCAATGCCCTGGAATTGGGGATTGACATCGGACAATTGGACGTTTGCCTGATGGCAGGATATCCGGGAAACATCGCTTCCACCTGGCAGCAGTCAGGGAGGGCGGGGCGGAGAACGGACGTCTCCGTGGCAATTCTGGTGGCCAACAGCTCGCCTCTGGATCAGTTCATAATCAACCATCCCGACTATTTCTTCAGTCAATCGCCGGAGAGCGGCATCGTCGATCCCAATAATTTGATCATTTTGATCAGCCATATCAAGTGTGCCGCCTTTGAGCTTCCTTTTTCCGATCAAGAGAAATTCGGAGTCGACGCCACAGAAAAGATATTGGCTCACCTGGAGGAAAACAATGTTCTGCATCACGTAAACGGAAAATGGCATTGGACCGCTGAAATCTACCCGGCGGAAAAGGTGAGCTTAAGAAGCGCCTCTCCGGAGAATTTCGTAATCCTGGATTCCACCGACCGAAATAAAGTCATCGGTGAGATGGATTATTTCAGCGCCCCCATGTTTTTGTACGAAGATGCGGTCTACCTGCATGGCGCGGACCAATATCAAATCGAGGAGCTGGACTGGGAGGGAAAGAGGGCTTACGCTAAAGAGGTAGAGGTGGATTATTACACCGACGCTATAACGAAAACTGACATAAAGGTTTTGGAGGAAAGCCAGAAAAAGGAAGGCCCTTCGGGAAACCAGGTTTGGGGCGAGGTCTCAGTGACTACCTTAACCACCAACTATAAGAAGATAAAATTCCGCACGCATGAAAATGTTGGTTTT
This sequence comes from uncultured Ignavibacteria bacterium, assembly GCA_964588305.1. Lineage (GTDB taxonomy): Bacteria > Zixibacteria > MSB-5A5 > MSB-5A5 > SM1-73 > SM1-73. The sequence continues at coordinate 59,200 of CAZPOP010000011.1, read as the reverse complement.
GGAGAGATTAATCTTCCCGAACAGGAGATGCACACCACCTCGTTCTGGTTTGAGTTTCCGGAAATGATTTCCTCGAGAATCGGCCTCTCCCAAGAAGACTTAGGCGGAGGCTTGAGAGCCTTAGCCAATATACTGCGCAACGTGGTTCCGCTGTGGGTTATGTGTGATCCTAAAGACATAAGGACCTTTCCCCAGGTAAAATCGCCATTCTCTGAAAGACCCACCGTCTATGTTTATGACAACTATCCCGGCGGCGTCGGTTTTTCCGAGAAGATATTTAAGCTGTCCAGGGACGTCTTCAAAGCCTGTCAAGAGATCATAGAAAGCTGTGGATGTTCTGATGGATGTCCCTCCTGCGTGGGGCCGAAAATGGAGGTCGGCGAAAGAGGAAAGCAAGCGGCCTTAAGGCTGGTAGAAGGGATAATCGAAGAGTAAACTCCCCTGTTGGCTCAGGGTACCCCTGGCCTGAACCGAAAAACAGCCAGGTCACTGGTGAGGGTTCACTTAAAGGGCTCCCAGCCGAGCAAAAAAGCTTTTGGGTGTTCCCCCACGGCCAATCTTTCACGGATCAAAGGAGGTGAAAAACATGCCTATATATGTCACTCTTTTCAGATCAACCGCTGAAGGGACTAAGGGACTCAAGGAAAGTCAGCAGTACATGGAAGAGGCGCAGAAGGAGATACGCCAGGCTGGCGGAAAGATCATAAACGCTTACGCCCTTCTGGGAAGATACGATTTCATTTACATCACTGAATTTCCCGATCAGAAATCGGCCCTCAAGGTTCTCTTCAAGACGGCCATGAAAGGAAAGGTGGCACCGGAGAATCTGGTGGCCATACCGCTTGAGGAATTTCTCCAGGCGGTCAAAGAAGCCTGATCCGGGCTGAGCTCCAAGAATCCGCCGGCTTAAGATTTGATGGTCACGCTGCCTGAATGACACAGGGAAGGAACATGCATCCTTTCGATTCCGGTTGGCGCTTTTCGCCAACCGGGATTTTTTTTTGCGGCTCAACAGGCCCCCAGGTCCCCGGACTGCAGAATTCTGCGGAATTTCCGTCTGTCTTTTTTAAATAGCAGAAGCCAGTGCTTTGCAAAACGAATGCCTTTTGCTTCAGATCACCTCTTTTCTGCCGATATAACCTTTAGAAAAATCTGACCTTCCAAGACGAGCCTTCGTCATCCAAAGGGGGCAACGGAGCCATGAAGAAGATTTTGGTGGTGGGCAAAGATCTAAGAACGTGCGAGGATCTTCGTAAGTATTTCGACCCACAAGAGCACACGCTCATTTTTTCTCATGATCCCAAGAATGCCAAATCCTCCATGATAAACTCAAGACCCGATTTGGCCGTCATGGATTTGAGTTCACCCCACCGCTGGGTAATTGATGTTTTAAGGGATTTCAGAGAGTCGAATGCAAATACTCCCATCATAGCCATTACTGGCAATTCATCCGACCAAACCACCGTCCCCACGATAAAAGAGGAGGTTTACGGAGCAGTAAAAAGACCCATTCAGCCGGAAAGGATCTCATTTATGGTGAAGGAAGTTTTGTCCACGGGTGTTAGCCACAAGGTTCACACCGCAACACCGGGAGGGAAAAAACAAATCGATTCGAAGGGAGTCACCAAAATTTCGGGTTCGTCGGAGAGCCCGGAAAAGGCAAGAGCCGGTTATGACAAAACACGGCAAGGATGCTCCGTTGGGGAAAAGAGCTATGACCTGATGTTTGATCAGGTTCTAAGTCCCATATACGATGAGATTTTGGTGAATTCCAAAGGCAAGATCTATGACCGTCTCCTCTCAGCTTTGGAGAAGTCCTTGATCTTTCTCACTCTGAAATATTGCAACCATAATCAGGTAAGGGCTTCGCAAATCCTGGGTATCTCCAGAAATACCTTGAGGGAAAGAATCAAAAGATACGACTTATGGTAAACCCACCCATCTCCCGGACGCCCATGCTGGCGCGGGTATTCGTGCGTATAGTTCTGTCTTAGCCCCCTGTTAGAGAAAAAGTCTTACGCTGAGTTTTTATCTTCTTTATACTTCAAACCCGCCGTCTCTGAGTTGACCACTGCTGGCCAGCTAAAAGTTAAACGTTTTCGGTCGATAATAGAAGTGTGATGATTTCATAGGAAGTCACAGGCTGATTTATCTCTCCATCTGATTTTTTGAGAAACCGTATGCCTTTTTCTTCCGCCTGACGGTCTCGTAATGATGATGCTCTCGAAGCTATCCGAAAGAATCGAAAAGTCTTTCTTCTGCAAAAGTTTTCTTATCCATCCTTTCGTGGTGAGGGGGCGCACTCGGAGCACCGATGGTGATCCCAGCCGAACCGTTCCTGATGGGCACAGTCAAACCATTCATGCCGAGCGAAGTCGAATCATTCATGCTGAGTGAAATCGAACCATTCATGGTGAGCGAAGTCGAACCATAACCTCAATCTCTCTTTAGGAGGGCCAAAAGATGTATAGAATCATAATGCAAGTGCTGCCTCCTTTGATCTTCCTTGCCTTCTCGCTTTTGATTGTGAAATCCAAGAATAAATACTTCGAACAGTGCCCCCAAAGCTGGAGGATACTGGCATTGGGTGGATTCCTTCTCCTGTTGGCTGGGGGGACGAGACTTGTTCACGGTTTCTATGAGAACCCTAATCTAACTATGCCCAAATTACACGCGCTCGTGTCGATAGCAGAAATCTCTGGCTACATTGCTGGAACTGGACTAGTGCTGTTAGGCTTCCTGAAATGGTCATCTGCTTTCTCCGAGGTCAGAAAAACTGCCGCGTCGCGTCTCAGGCAGCTGATCTGTACCAAGGCCGTCCTATCTATCCTCAATCACCACAAAGAGTTGGACGCCATCTTCAAACACTCTCTTCCTTGTGTGATGAACGTGATGCGATACAAAATGGGGGTCATCTTCAAGCCCACTTTCCGCTCCTCAGAGATGATCTTGGTGACCCATTGGGGGATAACCGCAAAGAACTTAGCCCACCTCTACGACCTCTATTCCACCAATCCATTATATCAGGAGGTGGCTAGGTCTAAGGAGGTTACCAGCACCTCCGATGTTACCAGCTTGCCTGAATATGGCACTCTCTTTTTCCCAGAGGACAACGTACGTTCCTTTGCTTGCGTTCCCATCAAGTTCTGTGGAAAGATACTGGGGCTTTTGGGGATTTATGATTCGAAACCTGATCGCTTTGCCTACCAGGAGATTCAATTCCTGACCAGTTTGGGCGAAAGTCTGGGGCTGGCGGCAAAACAGATATTAACTTCAGAGAGAAACAAGAAAAGGAGAGACTACATCTCTTGTGTAGAGACCGTCTCTAACGTGGCTCAAGAGGACGACTCTTTGGAGGAGGCCTTCCCCCGGGTTGCCGCGGAACTGGAGAAGATAATTGGTTTTGACTATATCTCTTTAGCCCTTACGGATAGATCGGGGCAGAACATGAAGCGCATCTCCAAGGGAACATCAGGTGGGGTCCTTCTGGACAAGAGAACCAGCATCCCCACGGCTGATACCGCCGTGGGGAAGGTGGTGAAGTCAGGGGAGGCCTTCATCGAGGAGGATATCCGTTCGTCCAGCTCCTTCGCAACAGATAAGAACTTGACAGATGACGGACTGCTCAAGGCGTGCGGAATCAGATCCAGCCTCATCCTTCCTTTGTGGTTTGGCAAATCAATCTGCGGGGCTTTGAGCTTAGGCCATCAAAGGCCAGGCTTCTACTCACCCAACGACGTGAAATGGCTAAGACCATTGAGCCAGCAGCTTGCCCTTATCATCCAGGAAAAGAGGCTTTTAGAGAGGCTAAAAGTCGAAGAGCACCTCTCCTCGCTGCTTTCCGACTACGCTGGGAAGTTGGCTCAAGATGAGGACATTAAGGCCTTCCTGGATAAGGTGGCCACAAGCTTGACCACCGAGCTGCCAAAAAGCTTTGCCCGAATCAGCCTTCTAAACAGAGGGAGGGATCATCTGATCACCCATGCGCTGCATCAAATCAGGACGGAAGGAGTGAATTTAAGAGAAATGGAGAAATTCTCTTTGGAGGATCTGCCCTGGCACCGTCTGACCCTGGAAGCTAAGAGACCCATGCTGATCAATCAAGACGACCCGGAAAGCCTGATGCCGGTGAAGGAGGCAAAGCTTATTCTGGATGAAAGGATTAAATCCGCACTCTTGGTTCCCTTGACCCTTGACGGGGAGGCGATAGGGGTGGTCTCCTTGGGGGAGATGCGAAACTTCGAGCGACAACCCATCACCCAGCAGGAGACAACCTTTGTCAGACACGTCTCCAGCCAGCTCTCCTTGGCTCTGAAAGAAGGACTTCTGGTGCGCTCAAATGAACGGATGAGAGGGGAACTTAAGCGATTTGAAGGAATGAAGGATCGGTTGGAAGGCCAAAAGCGTCTTCCTACGTCCTGGTCAGATTTGAAATTTGAGGTGAGCAATCCGCTAACCACCATTATCGGCTCAGCGGAACTTCTGAGATTGAAAGAATGCAACATAAGTCCAGAGAACTTCAAGTATATCCGAAACATTGAAAAGGGAGCAGATAGAATCCAGAAGGTATTGGAAGGTTTCTTAGATTCGGTCGATTCACAGCAAAACCTAAGTTCCGACAAACTGCAAGGAAGTCCGGTGGCCACATAATTTCTGGGTCCAAAGGAGATTTGCCGATACAGGCTGAAGAGAACATCCACAATTGTCTCTCTCTGGAGGCCGAAAGGACCGAAGCCGGACGACGTTGGCTGAGGATCACGTCAATTCCCGGAAACCTCCTGGTGTGCCGAGAAACCAGGACGAATCTCGGACCCGACTGGTTGAAAATCTCAATGGGGTAATCACGACAGCATGATGTTATCTAATACTTCTCCGAAAAGGCGTCCCCTTACGCAAACTACGATCCTGTCAGCCGTTTTGCTCTGCGCAGGTATGTTCCTCTTCTACAGGTTTGGCTGGCAGTTTTTGGTTTCCCAATATCCCCGCAGGCCGGAGTTCCTTTTCGCGCTAATCTGTTTGGTCTTGGTCACATCCGTTGTGCTCTTTTTGATCAGGAGGATCCTCTCTCCCCTTCACGGGCTGGTCAAAAAGGCGGAGACCCTCTGCGACCGGAAAGACGGATCACAGATTACACACAATCAGGGCTCAAACGATTATGATCGATTGGGAAGATCCCTGGAACTTTTGGCCCAAGAACTCAAAGGGAGAGAAGAGAAGATCAGAGACCTGCATCGAAGGCTTCTGGCTTTAAATGTTATAGCCGCTGCGGTGAATCAGCCTCAGGCCATGGACCGTATGTTTGACGACGTGTTGGAGACGATCTTGGGGGTGACCGATTTCGATTGGGGGATAATGTATCTTTTGGATGAGGAGAAAAAGAGTCTGGGGGTGAAAGCGTGGAGGGGGATAGAGGTGGACAGAATCCCCGAACTTGATCAGATCAAGTTAGGTGAAGGGATCTTCGGGGAAGCAGCCGCACAAGACCAGGTACTCTTCATCCCTGACGTGGAAAAAGAGTGCTCACCTCGGGATAACAGGTTGAAACGCGAGAAAGTGAAATCCTTATTAGCCGTTCCCTTTGCTGCCAAAGGCGAGATTTTCGGAATGGTCGCATTGGGCAGCTTCAGCCAAAAAGATTTCAGCCTGGAGGAGAACGAATTCATGTCGGCTGTCGGTCAACAGGTGGGAATGGCCATTGACAACATGAATTTGCTCTCCAGCTGGGCCAAGAAAGCCAAGGATCTTTCCTTGCTTTTGAATATCTCCTACGCGGTATCTTCAAGTCTGAATCTGAACCAGGTGCTGGAAGTTCTGGGCCAGCGGATGGCTGAGATCACCGAGGCGAAGCTGAGTTATATAGCACTTTTGGATGAGGATAGAAGAAACTTGAAGGTAGAAGCAGTCTATTCTGCTCACAAGGGGTTTGATTCTGCTGAGAAAAAAGCGAATCTGACCTTAGAGGTTGCCCCTCATCATAGAGAAGTGCTTGAAACGGGCAAGATGGCGAAAATAATGAGAGAGGATCAAACCCCAGAAGGAAAAAAGGAGTTCTTCTTTGCGGATGCCGCCGAAGAGCTGATCTTGATGCCCCTCCGTGTGGGGCAAAGGATTTTGGGGATTGCCGGGTTAGGCATATCCGGCGAACACAGGCTGGATTTGGAAAAACTGAATTTGTGCCAATCCATCACTTCCCAGACCGCAGTTGCCATCGAGAATGCCCAGTTACATGAATATCTGAAGCAGAGGGTGAATGAAATCTACACCATCTATAACGTGGGGCAAAGCCTTTCCACCATCTTGGACTTGGATCAACTCCTGGATGAAATATTGCGGGTTATCGTGGGCTCCTTCGGTTATCTCAATTGTGCTATTCTGCTGGTGGACGAGAAGACCAACGAGCTTTACGTCAAGGCCAGTCGAGGTTTCCCTGACGGTTTGGTGAGGAACTTAAGATTAGGGATTGGAGAGCAGGGAATTGCCGGATGGGTGGCCCATTGGGGTCAGCCCCTGGTGGTGGGAGATGTGTCCAAGGAGCCGAGGTATATAAAGGGAATAGATGAGTGCAAATCGGAGGTGTCGGTTCCTCTGAAGTTGAAAGATCGGGTGATTGGGGTTTTGGATGCAGAATCAGATCGTCTTTTTGCCTTCACCCAGAAAGACGTCCGCATATTGTCACAGTTGGCTTCGCAGATCGCCATCACCATCGAGAACTCCCGTCTCTTTCAGGAGGAAAAGAAGAGATCTCTGCAGTTGGCGCTGATCAACGACGTGGGGCGAAGAGCAGTTTCCACCCTGGATCTGGACAGACTTCTGGAGAGGGTGGTTGAAAGCATACGGATCAATTTCAAGTATAATCATGTCTCTTTGTTTTTGATGGATATGCCCTCGGGGGATCTAGTTCTGAAGATTTCTTTTGATGAAGACGGTGATCCGGTCCCACAGGGGTTCAGACTGAAACTGGGCACGGGGATGGCAGGATGGGCCGCAAAGTCGAAGAAAACGTTCTTGTCCAATGACGTGACCAGAGAACCTCGGTATGTTCCCACCATCCAAAGGACGAAATCCGTGCTTTGTGTCCCCCTGAAGAGCGGAGAGGAGGTGCTGGGGGTCTTGAATGTCGAGAGTTTCAGGACCGGGGCCTTCGATGACAGAGACGTGGCGGTTCTGGAGACTCTGGCGGATTTTTTGACCACCGCCATGAACAATGTGAAGCTGTACCAGGAGACCAAGAAGAAGGCGCACCGGCTGGCTTTGACTGACCAGATAAATCGGGCCATCAGTTCCGCCCTGGATCTGGAAAACATCTTCAAAATAGTCTCTGAGGAACTAAGAAAGGTGCTGGATTACGACAAACTAAGCTTGGCTTTTTGGCGACCCCAACAACACTGTTTCGAATTGGAGTTGGCCTGCTCTCAGAATCGAACCGTCACCAGCAGAGGAAAACTGATCCCGGCTGAGGAGACCAGCATGCATGAGGTGGTTAAAAGCAAGAGACTCCACTACGTCGCCGATCTGAGTTTGGAGGATTCCCTGAGGTCCGCGGACAGCTCGATGTTTTCCGAGGGGATAAGATCCTATCTGGCAATTCCCATCTTGAATGAACAGGATGTCATCGCCGTGCTCAATCTGCAGAGCAAGGAGCCTTTTGCTTTTGAAGGCGAAAAGACAGAATTGGTGAGATCAATAGGTGGTCATCTTTCCGTAGCCATAAAGAATGCTCGACTATTTTCCGATCTGGAAAGTGCTTATGAAAGTCTGAAAAGAGCTCAGGATCGACTGATTCAAACCGAAAAGCTCAGGGCTGTGGGGGAGATGGCAAGCGGGGTGGTTCATGATTTCAACAACATCTTAACCTCCATCTTGGGCAGAGCTCAATTAACCTTGAAAAAAGTGGAAAGACCAGGGCCGAAAACACCGGAAGATTTGCTCAGAAGCCTGAGGTTGATCGAGGAGTCGGCCAGCGATGGCACCAAAATCCTGTCACGAATACAGAAATTCACCAAGGCCAAAAAAGACACGCTCCTTTCCCCGGTGGACTTAAACCAGGTGGTGGAGGACTCCCTGGAAATGGCCAGAACCTGCTGGCAAAACCCGGCCATCCGTCCTGAAATCCGGATAGACGTGAAGAAAAACTTGCAGGATGTCGAAAGAGTGTTAGGGGACGCCACCGAGCTTCGGGAGGTGGTGACCAACCTTGTCATTAACGCGGTGGACGCCATGCCAGAAGGTGGCACGCTGAGCCTGAAGACAGAAGAGGATCAGAGATTTGCTTGTGTGAAGCTGACGGATACGGGGATAGGGATGACCCAGGAGGTCAAAGACAGAGTATTCGAACCCTTCTTCACCACCAAGGGAAGTAAGGGAACCGGTTTGGGAATGAGCTTGGTTTATAACATCGTATCCAGGCACGACGGACAAATCGAGATCGAAAGCTCGCCGGGCCAGGGTAGCAACTTCACCATAAGGCTGCCCAAATGCAAAGGCGAACCGCACACGCCGGAGAGGGCAGACAAAGAATGTGATGGAAAGACCGAAGTTACGCTGGCCTAAACAAGCGGGTTTCCAAAAAGGAGAGAACGGTCAGATATGCTTGAAAACAGCAAACCTCAGCATCAAGCAGGATTAGACGCAGAGACCCTCGATTTGGAAAACGCTCAGAGAACCAAGATCGGGACTCAAGGTGGTACCGAAAATAAAGATGGGGTTTCCGCCCCCGCAGAACCGGTCCCTTATGGAAAAGACGCGCCTGCCAAATCCTCGGAGTACAAATTCAAGATACTGGTAGTGGACGATAGCCAGAATATCAGGGAAATGCTCGAGGATTTCCTCGACTTCGAAGGATATCAACCGGTTTTGGCAAAAGATGGGAAGGAAGCTCTGGAGCTCTTCTCCGAGCAGGATTTTGACCTGGTGATCACCGATCTGGGAATGCCGGGAATGTCGGGTTGGACGTTGAGTAAACACATAAAGCAAAGAAAACCGGAAACGCCGATCATAATCATCACCGGATGGGGAGCGCAGCTTAGTGATGAAGACTGGAAGAAAAATGAAGTGGAGTTTCTCCTGTCCAAACCATTCCATTTAGATCAGGTCAAACATGCGATCGATACCGTTGCAGGCAAACTCTCCAAACAACTTAAGGCAGGTAAACGGTCGGGTTGAAAAGACGAAATCCTCGTCTTGCGACCCCAGTCAGGATTCTCAATCAGCCTTCTCTCCTATTGCCTTCAGTAACTCTCTCCATTCAGTATCTTGCTTCATCCGCTCTCGATCCATATAGGTCGAGAGCTCCTCGAATTTCTTTCGATTTTTCTTGGCAGAGGATTTTTTCCCTTTGGCCAAATAAGCCTTAGCCAATCCCACGTACACCTGGGGACTGGCCGGATCGAGTTTTTTTGCCTTCTTGTAATACTTAACGGAGAGTTCGTAATCTCCCAACTTATGATACACTTTCCCCAGGCTCAGGTAACCTGAGAAAAAATCTTTGTCCAGCTCAATCGTCCTTTCGAAATCTGAGATACTTCTCTGGTACTGGCCCAGTTTGAGACGACAAAGCCCCCGGTTGTGAAAAGACTCCAGATCCTGGTCATTGAGCCCCAGCAGGTTGCTATAGCAGATGATGGCTTTGTTGTAGTCCCCTTGCTCGGTAAAACGCTCAGCCGCTTCGCCCAAATCCTCGGCAGCCTTTGGCCCCTCATTAAGTTGAATGTAAACCAACCCTCTTCCCAGGAATGCCTCCGCAGATTCGGGATCCAGAGCTAACGCCTGGCTGTAAGAGTTGGCCGCAGTTGAGAGATCGTTAGAATCCGCCTGGCTTTGGGCCAGAGCCATCCAATCCTCTGAGGTCTGAGGAACGGTCATGTCTTTCTCTGCTTCGGATAGATTCATCTTCAAGTCGGTTGTCTCTCCACTCTCGACCTTGACCTGCTGGATGAAGTCCTGATATCCTTCTTTGGTGACCCGGACGGTATGCTTCCCAATGTATATACCCTGATAGACTTTGTTTCCCGTTCCCAACTTCCAATCATCCACCACAACGACCGGGTCTAAGACATTGGACTCTATCCTTATGGCTCCAAACCTGCCCTGGCCTTTGGTCCCCGGAGAAGTTCCGGCTGTGGAAATGGTTTCCCCAGAGTATCCATCGGATAGCTGGGCAAGACCTCTTGCCGGGAGCAACACCGTTATGGTGGTTGACTGCTTCTTGGTGATGGTGACTTTATCCTCAATGGGCTGGTGTCCACTCAGAGTGGTTTGCAGAGTGTAAGAACCCGAAGGCACCTCATCAAAGAAGAAAAAACCCAGGCTATTGGATTTGACCTCCTTTCCCAGCTCCTTGATGCGGACTTCCGCATCAGACAAAAGCGTCCTGCTTTCTTCCTGAAGGACAACTCCAATGAGCTTGCCCGAACTTCTCCCTTTCAGCAGTTGTGAGGAAATAAGCATGGCAATCGCTATCAGAACAAAGATGAACAAATAGGGGAATTTCCTCTTCTTCTCCCCGGCTTTCAGTATGAATTCCTTTTCTCCTATTTTGACCTGGTCTCCCGGCTGGGGTTTTGTTCCCCCAACCATCCTGATCATGTTCCCCTCCAGATATGCGACCCCTTTGCTCACAATCACCTGCTTCGGAGCAGGTCTGGAAATACGGGGGCTGGTCCTTCTTGGAGCTCGGCCTCCTTTGGACTTGCCTTTGACGCCAAGACTCACCTTACTGGATTTTCCCGCATTTGCCTTTCGGGGGCTTAGTTTCCGCTTCTTGGGTGAAACGGCTTTTGATTCCTCTTTGGGTGGAGATTTTTCCACAGGCTTTGCCTCCGCCTCAAGAGTCGCTTCCGCGGGACTCTGAACCAAGATGACTTCCTTTTCGTCCTCTGGCTTGCCCTTTACCCTGACTCCCCCTAAATCCATCCTTTGGGATTCACGGGAGAGGTCAATCTCGCTTCTCTTCGAAGGATGATCTTTCTGGATAGTCTCTTTTTTGGACTGTGGTTTTGAGTCCGTCTGGCGATTTGAACCCTCTGCCCCCACCTCTGATGAAGGATACCTCGGGCGATTCGGATCACCTTCCTGCCGGCACGGAAAATCTGGATGATTAGTGTTCACAAATACCTCCTCGGAAAAAACCAAGATTAAGTCCTCTGTCACTGTGAACGAGACTCTACTATTTTTGTCGACAACAGACCAATCGGTCTTTATCAATCACGTCAGCCCCGCTCTGACCAGAAAGTGTGGAACGTGAATGACGGGTCATTTTCTGCTTGCAAAGTCGAGTTTTTTTGACTATAGTTCGATTCAGGCAAGAGTCACACGTAAAAACCTAAGGAGCCTTTTATGAAGGTGAAAGTGAAGAAAGGAAGGATCGATCGAGTTAAGGATCAAGCCATCATTTTGAGTCATTTTGAGGATGAAAAGAGACTCTCCGGCTTGGTCAAAGCGATAGACGATCGACTCTCTGGAATGATCAGCCGCTTATTAAGAAACAAAGACTTTGCTGGCAGATTAGGTGAAACAGCGATCGTCTATCCGCAGGGCAAGTTCCCGACCCCGAGGATCATCTTGGCGGGATTGGGCAAAAGAGAGGAATTCGGTTCACCTGGCCAGGTCGGCATTTACCTGGATAGGATTCGTCAGGCTTCTGCCTCTGCATGCCGAAAGGCAAAGGAACTGCGAATCAAAAGCTTCTCCAGTGCGGTATTTCCGGCCAACCAAAAGGGAATTAATCCCGTGGAGGTCTCGCAAGCCATGGTGGAGGGAATACTCCTTTCCCACTATCAGATGGATCGATATAAGACCAAAAAGGAGAAGCAGAGTTTGGAGGGCTTCACCATAGTGGAGGAGAATGCAGATAGAATCGTAGCGATTGAAAACGGGGCAGCTTCAGGGGAAGTTTTCGCACAGGCGACCAATTTGGCCCGCGATTTAGCCAATCATCCTGCCAACTTTTTGACCCCCACTCGTCTATCTTTGGAAGCGAAAAAGCTGGCTAGAGAAAATGACTTGCGATGCAAGATTCTCTCTTTGCCCCAAATCAGAAAACTGAAGATGGACCTGTTTACTGCTGTGTCATCAGGCAGCAGCCAACCTCCCAAGCTCATCGTTCTGGAGTATCGTTTCGCCGGACGTCTGCCCGGACAAAAAAAACCTGACACTTTGGCTCTGGTGGGAAAGGGGATCACGTTTGACGCCGGAGGCTTGTCTCTGAAGACCACCGAGCTGATGCAAGAAATGAAGACAGATATGACCGGAGGGGCGGTGGTGATGTCTGTGCTGGCGGCTTCAGCCAAGTTAAGACTTCCCTTGAACCTGATCGGGATAATCCCCGCGGCTGAGAATCTTCCCTCCGGTTCGGCTTTGAAAATCGGCGATATCATTACATCACATTCCGGAAAGACGGTAGAGATATTGAATACGGATGCAGAGGGACGCCTGATACTGGCTGATGCTTTGTCCTACGCCAAGAGCTTTAAGCCCGACGCCGTTCTGGACATAGCTACTTTGACTGGCGCCATCAAGATCGCTCTGGGAACCATATGTGCCGGCGTATTTGGAAACCATGATGATCTTAAGGTCAAAATGATCCAGGCCGGCCAGAAAGCTGGAGAGCGGGTCTGGGAGCTTCCCTTGTGGGATGACTATCAGGAGTTCATCCGAAGCGATCTGGCGGACATCAGAAACGTGGGAGGCAAACCAGGGGGGGCGATCATAGCGGCTCGTTTTCTCAAGAATTTTGTGGGAGATCATCCTTGGGTGCATGTGGACATTGCCGGAGTCGACTTTTCAGAAAAGGAAAGGCCTTATGTGCCAAAGGGCGCCACCGGATTCGGAGCCAGACTTCTTTTGCATTTTTTGAGAAAGTGGGATGGGGTCTTACCTAAAAGGTAAGCAGGCACAAGATGGTCTCAAAGACCTTGATCCATCAGAAAAACCGGAGGAATGTTATCTGGGTGAATTCGTGAAAAGCGCGGCAAATCTTCTCTTATTTTCGTTGACACAGTCGAGGTCATGTTGTTATATTTGTGAAAGAAACAGCGTTGATCCTTCTTTTATGAGGGTGACTTTATGGAGCTCAGCAAAGCTTGCAGTTACGGGCTGTTCGGGATGATGTATCTGGCCAAGCAACCCCAGGGTAAGATAGTATCCGTATCAGAGATCTGCGAGGCGGAGAATCTCCCGGAGAAATTCCTGGCCAAAATCTTTCAGACTTTGGCCCGAACCGGTTTAGTCAGATCTCATCGTGGTGCAGGAGGAGGATTCTCCTTAGCCAGACCAGCCAATAGGATCACGATGAAAGAGCTTTTGGAAAGCATTCACGGGCCTATCCACTTTGTCATATGCTTGGGCAACTCGAAGGACTGCGACAAGAGCGAAAAATGCAGGCTACTAAAAGTCTGGAAAAAGGCTCAGGATTATACTATGAGCATTCTAACCCAGACCACGTTGGCTGATTTGATCAAGTAAAGCGGTAATCATTCCCCGGCACTCGGAGCAGTTGTTTCTGCGCGTTGTACGCAGACGGAAAATCAGGAAGGGATTCAGTGTTTTGACCTTGGATTCCAGAGGAGAAAGATAAAGTGAGACAGAGAGTATCTCCAAGAGATTTGGATTTGAGCGTGGGAAAGAAAACCAGGTTGCACCGACTCCTGTACAGATATGGTCCTGCCAACGGAAGGCTTTTGTTTCTGCCCATCGATCAGGGTTTGGAGCATGGTCCGGTGGATTTCTTTCCTAATCCCGATTCGGTCGATCCCCTCTTTCAATTGAAACTGGCCAAAGAGGGTGGGTATTCCGGCATCGTCTTTCACATCGGATTGGCTCAGAAGTATATGAAGGATTTTTCCGGCGAGGTCCCTTTGATCCTAAAATTGAATGGCAAAACCAACATTCCTTCGGATGAATATGCCTTCTCCCCGCAGACCGCCTCGGTCGAGGATGCGGTCAGGCTAGGCGCGGATGCAGTAGGATACACCCTATACGTCGGATCACCGGCCCAGGGGGAGGACATGGAACAGTTCTTCGGGATAAGGGAGGATTGCGACAGATTTGGTATGCCCTTGATCATGTGGGCTTATCCACGGGGCCAAGCCATAGAGGCCAAGGGAGGAAGAGACAGCTTGTATGCGGTCGATTACGCTGCCCGGGTAGCCTGTGAATTGGGGGCGGATCTGGTCAAACTCAACCTGCCGGAATTCGATGAACAAGAAGCTAAGGACTTGCCCAAGCCATACGATCAGATGAAGTTCACAGCACAGGAAGGTTTGGAGAGGGTAGTGAGATCTGCAGGCAGAACGCTGGTTTTGGTCTCAGGAGGAAGCAGGATTTCAGATGAAGACCTATTGGACAAGGTGAAGGCCAGCATGGAAGCAGGCGTAACCGGATTGATCTTCGGTCGCAACATGTGGCAGAGAAAATTCGAAGATGCGATAAAATTAACTGAGAAGATCAAAAGAATAATGTCGGAATACAGCGTATAAAGTTCAAAATTCAAAGAGCAAAAAGCAAAATTACAGATCAAAATTCAAAACAAAATCTATCACTTAAATAAGCCAAAACTGTCAAAGTTCATTATCCCGCAATAAAAAAAGCGTGTCAGGACTGAGATCCTGACACAACATAAAATTATGACGGAACGTTCTAAAGCAGCGCTAATGCTTGTAACATTTATTGTTTTTGTTTGCGTAGCATTAGGACTTTTTCTGATTCTTGGATCGAAAGAACGCCAAGGCAAAACAGGAACAAGAGAGAAGCCAGACCATTGGGCAGGAAAAGATGACGAAGTTGTTGAGATAGTCAAGAGATGCAAAATTCATGGAACTAAAGGGGATGTTTTGCAGTTAACGACTGGATATCTTGAAATAGCTAAGGCACAGGGCGACTTCATTGAATTTGAGGGCTGGTATGCTTTCCAAGTCAAAGATTCACTATATGAAGCAGGAGTTGGATATAGAGTAAATGGGACAAGTAAAACAGCAAAATGGGATGTTAATCTTTCAGAGAAAACCATAAAACCAAGAAATCAGGAGGCATTTATATTCGCAGGAAACAATGATCTTCTGCATTATTAGGGACCGTGACAAACTCAATGCTCCCTGTGGATGTTATCATCCACAGGGGAAAATTCGGGGATGATAACATCCCCGAAGAGCAGCAAGGTCAAGAGAATAGTGTCTGAATATCGGGTCTCAGTTGGCAGTTGAGATATCAGGAGAAAATTCAAAGATCAAGATCAGACTCATAACCTTCAGTCACTAAGACTATCTTCCGTCTATTATTCTGCAATTTTGAATTTTGCTTTGCGATTTTTCATTTTGCATTTTTAATTCTAAATTTACTAAGACATGCCGATAAAATCCGACAAGTGGATCAGAAGAATGGCGAAGAAGCATCAGATGATCGTGCCATTCTCGGACAGGCAAATGAAGAAAGGTATTATCTCCTACGGGCTCTCCTCATACGGGTACGATATCCGGTTGGCAGATGAGTTCAAGGTCTTCACTAATATTAAAACCACCTTAGTGGACCCCAAGAAATTTGACCAAAGATCATTGGTGGACACAAAAGGGAAATTCTGCCTCATTCCCCCCAATTCCTTCATTCTGGCCCGCACCGTCGAATATTTCAGGATTCCTCGAAATATACTGACCATCTGTTTGGGAAAGTCGACTTATGCCCGTTGCGGTATCATCGTGAACGTCACCCCCTTTGAGCCGGAATGGGAAGGTTACGCCACCCTGGAGATTTCGAATACCACTCCGCTCCCTGCAAAGATATATGCCAACGAAGGGATCGCTCAGATAATCTTTTTGGAGGCGGATGAGATCTGTGAGGTGTCGTACAAAGACAAAAAAGGGAAATACCAGGCACAGAAGAAGATCACCTTGCCCAAGTCCTGATTTACCGGTGGCGGATAAAATCAAAGAAATTTAAAACTAAAATATCAAATTGTCCGTAGATTATGTAAGTTGTGAAATTTTTCACTAAGTCTGGTAGCGTACTTAGTGAGCCGTCAGATCCTTTCCCTCGGACTGACCCTTCTCCTTCGACGCTGTGTCTCACGACAAGTGCAGGACGAAGTCAGGATGAACCTGATCTGGCAACAGAAGAGAGCTTTTGAAAAAGGATTCCGACACTTTCTTAATTCTGCAACAAAGGAGGAATATGTTAAAGGAAATCAGGATACATGGTCGGGGAGGCCAGGGAGTGGTGACCGCAGCTGAGCTTCTGGCCGTAGCGGCCTTTGAGGATGGCAAATATGCCCAGGCATTTCCATCCTTCGGCAGCGAGCGGATGGGAGCGCCGGTTCAATCATTCGTGCGCATTGCTGATCACAAAGTCACAAGTAGAAGTCAGATCTACGAACCGGATTATCTGATCATCCAGGACAATACCCTCATCGGTGCTATCGATGTGCTGGCCGGACTGAAGCCGGATGGAATGGTTTTGGTGGATACCGAGAAATCGCCTGAGGAGTTGGCGCTTAAAACCGCAGCGGAGGTCAGAACCATCCCCGCCACCAGGATCGCTTTGGAGATCATCGGGAGGGCCGTTCAGAATACGACTCTGATGGGCGCCTTTTCGGGAATAACCGGTTTGATCTCGGTGGAGGCGATAGTCAAGAGCGTAAAGGAGAGATTTCCCGGTGAGGTGGGAGAAAAAAACGCTTTGGCCATTCAGAAAGCATATGAGATGATGTCTGCCATAAACAGATCCGCCTCTGGCGGAAAAGGAGGAAAAGGTGCCCAAGCCTGAAGGTATAGTTGTTAAGCCGGGTTCAAGTAAGGAGTACAAAACCGGAAGTTGGAGAGTGAAAAAACCGGTCTTTAAACATGACAAATGTAATGATTGCCGCATATGTGTGATGGTCTGCCCGGATGGGGTGATTTTCGGCGAGGATAAAAAATACTGGGCGGACATGGATTTCTGCAAAGGATGCGGAATATGTGCTGAGGAATGTCCGGTAAAGGATATAGAAATGGTTCTGGAGGTGAGATGATGAAAAAGGTGATTGAAGGATCTATGGCAGTTGCACAAGCGGTGAAGATATGTCGTCCGCATGTCATCTCCGCCTATCCTATAACTCCTCAAACTCACATTGTGGAGAACTTATCCCAGATGGTCGCGGATGGGGAGCTTAAGTCGGAGTTCATCAACGTGGAATCCGAATTCGGCGCCGCCTCGGTAATATTGGGTGCATCGGCTACCGGAGCACGAGCATATTCCACCACCACTTCTCAGGGGCTTCTGTTAATGGCAGAGGTTCTTTTCAACATAGCGGGTCTGCGCCTTCCGGTCTCCATCACCTGTGCCAATCGCTCCGTCTCCGCTCCCATAAACATATGGAACGACCATCAGGACGCCATGACGGTCAGGGATGCGGGCTGGATACAGCTTTACGCCGAGGATTGTCAGGAAGTTGCAGACATGCAGATCCAGGCGTACAAGATCGGAGAGAAGTCGGAGATTTCTTTGCCGGTGATGGTCAACATGGACGGGTTCATCTTAACCCATGCCTTCGAGCCGGTGGAACTGATCGACCAGAAGATGGCGGATGAGTTTCTGCCTCCTTACAAGCCTGAGGTTTACCTGACCACCAAAAAGCCGGTGACTTTTGGGGTCTTAGCTGAACCTGCCTACTACATGGAGACCAGATACCGTCTGCAGCAGGCCATCGAGGCATCCAAGCCGGTGATCGAGGATGTAGCCAATGAATTCAATAAGGTTTTCGGCCGTTACGCGGGTGGCCTGGTGGACAAATACAGATTGGATGGTGCAAAGACTGTTATCGTGGCCATGGGCTCTGTGGTTGGGACAATCCGGGAGGTGGTGGATGAGCTAAGAGAAAAGGGCAAGAAGATCGGACTTCTTAAGATCAGAGCCTTCAGACCATTCCCCAAAGAAGCTATATACGACGCCCTAAAAGACGTGGATAATATAATAATCATGGAGAAAGCTCTCTCTTTGGGATTTGGCGGAATTCTTCTGAATGAGACAAAAGCAGTTTTCTACGGCAAAGCAAGACAGCCAAAGATATCCGGCTACATAGTGGGATTAGGAGGAAGGGATGTTCCCAATAAATCTGTCATAAATGCGGTGAGGAAAGCCGAGTCCGGTGTGGTAGAGGATTCCTTCGTAGATTTGAGGGAAGAGCTGATCGGAATCGGAGAATAATCGGGAGGAAACAAATATGCCAAAAAAGGACCCAATTACTGAGAGTCAGGTAGCACCCGGACATCGAGCTTGTGCAGGCTGCGGCGAGCTTTTGGCCGCCAGGTTGGTCATGAATGCGGCTGGCAAGAACGTCATCGCCACTTGCGCCACCGGCTGTTTGGAGGTCGTTTCCTCTGCCTATCCCCAGTCTGCCTGGAAAATGCCCTGGATACATTCGTTGTTCGAAAACCCTGCTGCCGTTGCGGCAGGCATAGAGGCAGCACTGAAGGCTCTGGGCAGAGAAGACGAGGCCCAGGTGATAGCTCAGGGAGGCGATGGGGCCACGGCGGATATCGGCGTCGGCTGTCTATCCGGCATGCTGGAGCGCGGCCACAACGTTCTTTACGTCTGCTATGACAACGAAGCTTATATGAACACCGGAGTCCAACGAAGCGGGCTAACACCCTTTGAGGCTTCCACCACTACAGCGCCCTCGGGCAAGATATCCTGGGGCAAAACCACGGACAAGAAGACCATGCCGGAGATAGCGGCGGCACACAGGATTCCTTACGTGGCAACGGCCTCGGTCGGCTATTTCAAGGATCTGGAAAAGAAGGTCAAGAAGGCTTTAAGTATAAAAGGCCCCAAATATCTTCAGATACATTGTCCCTGCCCCCTAGGCTGGGTTCACGATTCTTCTTTGACCATCAAGGTCGCGCAGACTGCCGTGCAGACCGGCCTTATCCCTCTGTTTGAGTTAGAATACGGGAAGGTCACTTCGGTAAGAAAGATCGCCAAGAGGAAACCCGTAGAGGAATATCTCAAGCTCCAGGGAAGATTCAGACATCTCTTCAAAAAGGCCGGTGGAGATGAAGAGATTAAAGCGATCCAGGCCATAGCGGACGAGAACATTAGAAAATATAATCTGGTGTAAGATGGCTGGTGAGGAAGCGATCAGAGAAAAGAAGCTGATCGCTTCTGTGTTTAACCCTCTTGCCGCGAGTTCCATCGTTTTCACCTTGCGCCTCTTAAGGCTCACAAAAGTGAACGCTTTCGCTAAGTTTCACTTGATTTTGACCGAATTCGAGGCTAGTTTGTTTGTCGGGTTGATTTGAAGGTGGAAGACTCAACCCAAAACGTAATTCGAGAGGTTGATGACAATTTGAGAATGGCTAAACAGATAATGATTCTGCCGTTCTTGTCCGTTCTGATCGTCTGGGCTTGTGCTCCAGCCAGGGAGAAGAAAACAAGTTTAGAGATACCTTTCAAGAAGATCGACCATTTCATGGTGGGAAAATATGAAGTGGGAGCTTTGGAATACGAACCTTATATGCTGGCCTCGGGTTATGTCCAGCTTTATTATCTTCCCGTATATGAGGAAGGGAAGCGAACCCGTGAGTTTTACGTCAACCTTTACGGAAACCCGGACGATTTCCAGCTCTTTGCCGAGAAAAAAGTTTCCAGATATTTCGTAATGAACCAGCCTTTTTTGTGGTTGTTGGAGGAGAAAACCGCAGAAGATCCTCATCTTATCAGAAAAAGATACCAGGGCGCAGTAGAATATGAGGAGATTAAGGAAGACCTCATAAGGATACTGAGTGACTGAGATTACTGTTTAAAACAAAGACGAAAGCGAGGTTCATATGTTGACCAAAGAAGAACTGATTGCCAAAGCCCAGAAACCGGGCAAAGACGCAATGAGGCTGCATCCTTTTTATAGGGGAAAAATCGAAATCGTCCCCAAATGCTGTGTAAGGGATTTTAATGATTTTGCCATCTGGTATACTCCTGGTGTGGCTCAACCCTGCAAGGATATCGACAAACATCATGAAAAGGTTTGGGAGTACACCAACAAGGCCAACACGGTGGCGGTGATCTCTGATGGCACCAGAGTTCTGGGATTGGGTGACATCGGACCGGAGGCGGGGCTTCCGGTGATGGAGGGAAAGGCACTGCTTTTCAAATATCTGGGCGGGGTGGATGTTTATCCTCTTTGTCTGGACACCAAAGATCCGGATGAACTGATCCGAACGGTTAAGATTCTGCAGCCGTCATTTGGTGGAATAAACTTAGAAGATATTGCTCAACCCAAGTGCTTTAATATACTGGACACCTTACGGCACGAAGCCAGGATTCCGGTGTGGCACGATGACCAGCAGGGAACTGCCACGGTGACCGTGGCCGGACTGCTCAACGCACTGAAGATCGTGGGCAAGAAAATCCACCTGGTCAAGGTCTCGATGATTGGAGCAGGTGCGGCCAGCGTGGCCTGCCTGCGGGTGATGATCTCGGCCGGAGTTGACCCGGGAAATGTGATCATGTGTGACATAAATGGAATCCTCCATCCAGAAAGAACCGAATACAAACGCGGCGATCCCCGCTACAATTTCTGCCGGATCACCAATAAGGAAGGAAGAAGAGGGGAAATTCCCGAAACCATGAGGGACACCGACGTCTGCATCGCCTATTCCGCGCCGGGGCCGGATGTCATAAAAAAGGAATGGGTCGCTTCCATGAAAAAAGATGCCATACTCTTCGCCTGCGCTAATCCCATTCCCGAGATTTGGCCCTGGGACGCCAAGGAGGCTGGAGCCAGAATCGTGGCCACCGGCAGATCAGATTTTCCCAATCAGGTGAACAATTCTTTGGGTTTTCCCGGAATATTCAGGGGCACGCTGGACGTCAGAGCCAAAACCATCACCGATGAGATGTGCATTGCCGCTGCTCATGAACTAGCTCAAACCGCCGTAGACAAGGGACTACATGAAGATCATCTTATCCCCACTATGGATGAGTGGGAAGTGTACCCAAGGGTAGCGACGGCGGTGGGACTGAAAGCCATCGAACAGGGTATTGCAAAGATCAAAGCCTCCGGAGAGGAGCTTTTCGAACAAGCGTCAAAAATCATAAAGCGGGCCAGGAAGCAGACCAAGGTTCTTATGGATTCTGGTATTATTCCGGAGGCACCTGAAGAGGAATGATCTGAAAACCATTTCAATTCCAGGATACGTCCCGAGCTGCAAGATTGATTGAACTTTACAAACCAAAGGAGATCTAGCATGGCACAAGGAGAAACCGGACACCTTAAGCCCAAACCCTATAACGTCAAATACGTAGTCGACCCAACTCAGAAGGAACTTAGAGAGCTGGCATTGAAGTCCACGCCAGCCATAATGACCACCGCGTACGGGAACGTAAACAAGGTTACACGTTTGAAGGCCAGGATGGCGAAATTAACTTATTGTGTTGCTCCGGAATCGGATAAACATAAATACTCGGGCAACATAATCGATCCAGCCAAAGCCCAGGAACTGATAGATAAGCAGAAGGCTTATATTGAGAAGCAGGGCGAACTGATAGAAATCAATGGATATTATGGATACGGGAAGGGAGCCATGCCGATTCAATGGCTGTACACAAAAGAAGCCGCCAATCTGGCAGGCATGCAGCAGGTCTTGGCTTTTCCCCGCTCGGCCATAGAAACCCAAGATCAGCTTAGTCAACCCTTCAAACCAAGGTTTCGTCTGGTCTTCACTGCCGGATTGAGTGCCGAAGGAATGCCCGGAAATCTGGCAATCGTCGTGGATTTGGAAAACTGGACCACTTATGTGATAGGTTCGGACTACTTTGGGGAAACCAAAAAGGGCGCCCTACGAATGCTGAATGAATATATATATAGGTTAGGCGGTTTGGTGATGCACGCCGGCGCTAAAAAGGTGAAAGTGGGTGGAAGAGCCATAACCATGGGAATACTGGGGCTTTCCGGCACAGGCAAGACCACCACCACCTTCAGCAAGCAAGGGGAGCTGACTCAGCCCATCCAGGACGACATGATTGTGCTCTGGCCCGACGGCACTGCCACCATCACGGAAAACGGCTGCTTTGCCAAAACCTTCGGGCTCACCAAAGAATCGGAGCCGGTGCTTTATGCCGGAAGCACCCATCCGGATGCCTGGACTGAGAACGTTTTTCCGA
The DNA here is from genome assembly GCA_964588305.1 of uncultured Ignavibacteria bacterium. Classification (GTDB taxonomy): domain Bacteria; phylum Zixibacteria; class MSB-5A5; order MSB-5A5; family SM1-73; genus SM1-73. The sequence continues at coordinate 37,078 of CAZPOP010000011.1, read as the reverse complement.
ATCCGGACGGAACCTTTGATTTCAGCAAGACACGGCTCACCTCGGAGGACGTGGCCCGACTTAAGGATATGTTGATCGATTCGGGGGCTCCTCCGGAGAATGTGGATGCCTTCATCAGTGGAAAGGTGAAAATCGATGAGGTGGTGGATGATTACGACATACCTCAAGACGGATGGGATTTCACCGTTTGGACCCAGAACGGTCGATCCATTATCCCCATGAAAGCCATCAAGGATGCAGCCAGCTTCGATGACATTCCGCCGGTGAGATCGCTGGGAATACTGAACCGTGACGAAGGTCCGGATGCTGCCGTGCCGGGAATCGTTAATCTTCCCACTCCCGAGCTGGCCGCCGGATACTTCATGTTAGGTGAGACCTCCAAAACTTCGGCGGCAGGAAAAGAGAGAGGAAAAACTCGTTCTCCCTTCACCCAACCGTTTTTCACCAGCCCCTTCGGATTGCAGGCTAAGAGATTCAGTGAGTTGGCAGCTAAGCTTCCAGGGCTACAAACCTGGTTGATGAACACCGGATATGTGGGAGGGGATCAGAAAGATGAAAAGAAAGGTGACGCGCTCAAAGTGAAAATCCCTCATTCATCCGCCATGCTGGAAGCGATGCTTACCGGCAACATAAAATGGAAGAAGGATCCGGATTTCGGCTACGAGATTGTGGATGTGGACGCGCCGGAGAACGCCGAGCTTCTCAAGAAGGTTCCCAAAGAGATATTGAACCCAAAGATCTTTTTTGAAAACCGGGGCCGAGGCGACCAATACAAAGCCTGGGTGGAGAAGATGAAGAAAGAGCGGGAGGCCTTCCTCAACAAGTTCAATGTGGATGAGGCAATCGTCAAAGCCGTTTCAAACAGATAGCAAATGAATAAATGATTACAGGGTTGGGAAAGGGGAATCTGTCGAGAAACCATCGAATGTTTCTTGTGTCATTCTGAACGGAGTGAAGAATCCAATAAACTCGATATATTACAGATTGAGATTCTTCCCCCGCCAATGGTTCGACTCCGCTCACCATAAAAGGCGGGGTCAGAATGACATCTTTCGACAGGGACAGGGGTTTTTAACCCCTGTCCCAACTTGTGGACTCGTTCATCTCACCCTCCCCTGGCGCCTCCCGTCAAGGGAGGGAAAAGTTCCCTCTCCCCGGCGGGTGTACCATACGATTCACCCCTGGGGGAGAGGGAAGGGTGAGGGGAACATTCTTCTTGTTAACGAACACCGCGTCTGTTCTCCCCACCAAAGTATATGATATTAGGAGCTATGCAGAAAAAACACAAAGGTCTGGTTATTGTTTACACCGGCGATGGAAAAGGAAAGACCACCGCCGCTTTGGGCATGGCTTTGAGAGCCGCCGGACATGGGAAAAAGACTCTAATCGTTCAGTTTATCAAAAATTTCAAGAATTATGGAGAGTTGAAATTCTTAAAGAAATACGATTGCGGTATTGAGATCAAGAGCATTGGCAAGGGATACGTCAAGATCAGAGGTGACAAGTTTCCTTTCGAGGAGCACGTCAAAACAGCCAAACAAGCTCTGAAACTCGCCAAAGATAAAATCCTGTCAAAAGAATATGACATTGTCGTTTTGGATGAAATAAACATCGCCTTAGAAAAAAACCTCTTGACCCTTGAAGAGGTAATCGAGCTTATCCAACAAAAGCCTTCCTCCCTGCATTTAGTCCTCACCGGTCGCAGCGCCCCCAAAAAGCTTCTCCAGCTTGCCGATCTGGTCTCCGAGGTCAAGGAGATAAAACATCCCTACAAGAAGGGTATACTTGCCCAAAAGGGAATCGAGTATTAGTTCACCCTCCTGTTTGGACATTATACCAAGAACCTCTTCAAGTAATCCGGTTGACATTAAGGGATTTCGATAATATAATGAGTTATCACGACTCGTTGCATCGGGGTACCTTACCCCGATGCAAATGAAGTTATGGAAGGCAGGCTCAAGCTCGGCAGTCGATTTGGAGAAATCAGATTACAAAACTAATGTCTCGACAGATCTGATCTAAATGGATGAAAAGAAGGTTCTGCTCATCGCCTATTATTTTCCTCCCCTGGGCATGGGTGGAGTGCAGAGGGCGGCCAAATTCGCAAAATACCTGCCTGGGTTCGGTTGGAGACCCTTTGTTCTGACAGTCAAGGACGTTCAATATCCGGCTAAGGACCCCTCACTGTTGGAAGAGCTTCCGCCGGAGGTCAAAATCATCCGCACGGGATCTTTTGATCCCCTGAGAATTTCCTTTCTGTTAAAAGGCCTTTTCGCGAAGAGAAAACAAAAAGCTGATTCTGTGGAAGGAACCACGGCTAGAAGATCAAAATTATCCTCCTGGCTCTTCTTTCCGGACAGCAAAATCGGCTGGATACCTTTTGCTTTAATTGCGGGGTTGAAACTGGCAAGGGAAGAAAAAATCGATTTGATCTTCACCACCTCGCCCCCTCCCTCCTTGCACCTGATGGGCTATCTGTTGAAGCTGTTAACCGGAAAACCCTGGGTGGCTGATTTCCGGGACCCCTGGGTGGGTTTTCATTATGAGGATTATCCCACTCCATTTCATCTTTGGTTAAAAAACAGATTAGTCAGAAGGATTTTGGAAAAGGCGGACGGTATAGTATCGGTCAATCAGAAAATCAGTCAGAGGTTCCTGTCCCATTGTCCCCCGATCAAGAAGATTAGGACCATACCCAATGGATACGATGAGTCGGATTCTTGTCTGCCTCCACCCGCAAAATCTGACATTTTCGTTGTCGCCTATCTGGGCACCTTCAGCCAGGACCATGATCCGAAACCTTTTCTTTCCGGTCTGAGACGGGTTTTGGATGAGGGAACAGTCCCCAAAGAGAAAATCAAGTTTCTCCACATTGGTCTCTGTATGGGGATCGACTTCGATCGACTGGTCGAAAAATATGATCTGAGTGGAGTAGTGGAAAAAAAGGGCTACCTGGTGCACAAGGAAGCTTTAGCACACATGGGAGAGGCTTCTCTGCTCTTGCTGACCACATCTCAGACCCCGGATGCGGAGATGATTTCTACTTCCAAGCTTTTTGAATACATGGCCTCAAGAAAGCCGATCCTGGCCATCGTTCCTCTTGCCGGGGCGGCGGCCGAGGTCGTCCATTCCTTAAATCTGGGAAAGGTGGTCTCCCCTACCGATGCCATCCGAATCAAACGAGAACTGACTGCCTTCTTCTCGGATTGGGAGAAAGGCGGCTTAAGCGTTGATTCTGATGAGGAAAGAATCAGAATGTTTTCACGAAGATTCCTCACCTCTCGTTTGGCTTCGTTTTTCAACGAGTTGAGTTAAAGGATCATGTTAGCAAAAAAACATCTGCTGGCATTTGCGCTCATACTCACGTTTCAGATTGTCCTCCTGCTCATTTTTGTATTCTTTCGGCTGATCGATTTTGACGAGGGAATATATCTTTCGGCGGCTCAATTGGTAAGAGGCGGCGAGCTCCCTTATCTGGATTTCTTTTATAACCAAATGCCCTATCTTCCATATGTCTATTCTATTGCAACCGAGTCTGGCTTTGCTTCTCTTTTTCTCGGCAGGCTGATCTCAGCGGCGGCCAGCCTGCTTTTAGGTGTGCTTCTGTTTTGGTTTGCTCACAAAATGTCCGGGGATGCAAAACTTTCTTTGTTTGTCTTCTTCCTATATAGCTTCCATGGATTAATCCTAACCTGGCACAGCACAGTGAAAACCTCCACGTTTTCTGATCTCTGGAGTTTCGTCTCCTTCATTTTTTTCGCCTCATACGTGATCTCTCAAAAACCAAAAATCAAGAATCTGATGCTGTTCTTGGCCGGGATTTTCGTTGGCCTGGCCCTCAATTTCAGGCTGACGCACTTGGCCATTCTGATATGCCAGGGTGTATTGATCTTCTTTCTCTTCCGGTCGGAGAGCATTAAGAGAAGAATGTGCAATCTTCTCCTCTTGTTCTTTGGGGCGATTTTGTCATCCTGTTTTGCCATCTATCTGTTTTTTAAGGATCCTCAGACTTTTCTCTTCGACAATCTCGTCTTCCGGCAGGTGTGGGGGCTTGAGATGATAAGGATGAGCTTTGTGTCAAGATTATTCACTTTGTCCAAGTTCTTGTTATATCCCCAGGATTTATTGATTCTAATCCTAGCAGCCCTGAGCTTGGCCTACTTGCTAAGACAGCTAAGGAAAAACCATAGTTTGACCTCTGAAGGCAAAGTCATGATTACCTCGACCAGCCTGGCTTTCTCTATCATCGTGGTCTCTTTTCTGATTAGCCCTACGCAGTTTCAGTATTTTCAGCAGGCCCTTCCGTTTCTCTTAATCGCCTGCCTTCCGGCGCTGAAGCAGTTAACACCTAAATGGCAAGGAAGAAAAATGGTCATCCGTGTGATCGGGGCACTCTACCTGCTCTTTATTCTCCCTTTCCTGTTGATATTCGTCTTTGGGATCAGGGGGAAGGATCAGCAATTTCAATTGAAACAGGTGAGGGAGGTAGTGGAAGTGGTTCAGGAAAATTCCGAAGCTCCGGATAGAATATTGGCTTCATGGCCTGGATATGTGGTTTTGTCGGGAAGAGAGCCTTTGCCTGGACTAAAGACCGGGGGATGGGAGGCAGCACGCCTCTTTTCTCCGCGGGAGTTAGAGGATGCGAAGCTGATCGCCCGAGACGAAATCGAGAAGATTATCGCAGACAAAAAGGCCAGACTGATAGTCGACGGGAGTTCATTTCTTTCGGAGTTTGGGGATATTTTGGACATCAACTATCAGCGAATAAAGACTATCGGAAAGGTCAAAATATATAAGGTCAAGTAGAAATTCGTTGATCGGATGGAAAAGACATGAATCTCTCTATCGTCATAGTCACCTGGAACTCTCAGGAATTCATTCGCAATTGCCTGGATTCGATTTTCTTGTCTCAGGTTAACTTCAGCAGTGAGGTCATCGTGGTGGACAATAACTCCTCGGATGAAACCGCGAAAACTGTGGAACAGCTTTACCCTCAGGTGAACTTGATCCAGAACAAAAAGAACTCAGGCTATGCCAAAGGCAACAATCAGGGGATTGAGGAATCCAGAGGCGAATATATTCTTCTGCTCAATCCCGATACTCAGGTCTTGGAGGATTCTCTGTCTCTGATGTACAGGTTCATGGAGGAGAATCCAAACACTGGAGCGTTGGGACCAAAGCTTTTGAATCCGGATAAAACCGTTCAGCCATCCTGCAGAGAGTTTCCCACCTTCTCCACACTGATCTGGGAGTTCTCCGGCCTGAGCCGGCTTTTTCCGAAAAGCCCAATCTTCGGGAGATGGAGGATGGGATACTTTGATTTCGACAGGCAAAGAGAAACAGACCAGCCGATGGCGTCGTGTCTTATGCTCAGACGCGCGGCTTTGGAAGATGTGGGAATCTTCGATGAGGACTTCGCGATGTTTTTCAATGACGTCGATCTGTGTTACAGAATAAAAAAAGGAGGCTGGAAGATCTATTTCTATCCGGAGGCAAGGGTAGTCCACCACAAAGGTGGTTCCACCAGAAAAGCAAAGGCCCGGATGATTTGGCTGTCTCACTGGGCTTTTTACAAATTCTTCAAGAAACACAAGACCGGTTTGGCGAACCACCTTCTGCTTTTTCTCTTCTTGATCCCTCTGATCCTTTCCGCCTGGGTCAGGATTCTATTCTTTCATCTGGGAAAGCTCGTAGGTTGACCATAGTGCCCAGATGGATCCGTAGGAAAGCTTGGTCGACATCTGTTATTGTCAAGCACCCCGCCCTTCCGCCGGCAATGCGCAACCGTCACCACTGAGAGTACTACTTCATCAAGATCATCTTCCTGGTTCTTCGATCATTCTCAGTAGTTAACGTGTAAAAATATATTCCGCTGGAGACCTCGTTGCCCTTTTCATCCTTCCCATCCCACATCACTTCATAATTTCCTGAACTTCTTGGCTCATCTACCAGAGTCCTCACCTTTTGCCCTAGTATGTTATAGATCTTAAACGTGACGTGGGTGAAGAACCCGCCCGCCGCTTCTTTCTGCCTACTGCCTACGGAATACTGGATACTGGTGACCGGATTAAATGGATTGGGATGGTTTTGTGACAGATCAAAGGACTCTATCCTCTCTTCCTCGTCATCATCGTCCACATCCGCTGTGATGGAGACGGTGATGTTTCCTTCATAAGGAAGAAAATTGGATTTGGTCACCACCACGCTCATCTCGCCCACATCGTCCAGGTTCACCTCTGCTGATAAGAGACCGTTTTGATCCGTAGTTCCCAACAACATGATCCTTTGGTTCAAACATAAGCAGACCGCGGCGTTGAGAAGGCCCGTTCCTTCCGAGGTGACGGAAATGTCTATGGTCCGTAAACCCATCAGGACCCTGCTGGGGTGAGCCGCTTCAAGCGTACGCGGAATCTCGGTCCAGACAGGCATCTCCGGATCGCCAAATAAGTTGTGTCCATAATTTAAATCTCTATATAAAGGATAAGAACAACGTGAGAGCGCCTCGGCTATACCCAAATGATGATGCAATGAATCCGCAGAAAGATATTGAAGGAATTTTTCCAAAAGCTTATAGGAGGACCCCACCCAGCCCCATCGGGTATAACCTAAGAATGCCACTCCACCGTTGTTCGGGGAAAGGGGGTATACCTCACCAACACAGGGTTCACTCCCCATGGTGGGGTACTTGTCCACGTCGATGGCGCTCTGTTTGCACGCGATGGAATACATGATTCCATATTTGCCTTGATTGGATAAGGAGGGGAGATGTCCGTGACCATCCTCTTCTCCCGGAGCAGTCACCACCCAGGACTTCGGATCGGTGTTGGTCTGGTTCGATTTAGCCACAAAGCCCTGAGGCAGACCATGTGCCAGTACGGAAATGATTCCCCATCCCTGATTCATCGTCTCAATGCAGCTTGGTCCGGCAGGACCGATTGGATTCTCTGCCGAGCCGGATGGATCTTCGATTAAGGTTGACAAATCCTGGAAGAAGTTGCTGTCCGCATATTGAGAGGCCAAGACGTGTTGTCCCACCCCGTCGCTCCAATCTCTCATCTGATCCGAGCAGATCCACAGGAGGGAACTAAGATAATCGGTTGAACCGTTGCCCGGATTTTTTTCATACAGCAGCAGCTTCTCCACAAAAGAGGCGGCTTCCCCACTGTCACTGCAAGGCACTCTTCCCACAAACAGGTCGGGATAAATGTCCGGACTATCATCCCCAGGCTCACCCCAGATGCCATCATTATCTTCGTCCCATTCTCCGTCTACGTCCGAGTAGTAAAGGTCCGAGATGTGCTGCTTGGTCATCGCAGGAGGAGAGGAAGCATTGGTGGGATAGGCATATCTGACCGGAACCACATCCTCATCTCCTCCCAGAAGGACCCAGATGGTGCCGTTCTGATAAGCATCGATAAGAAAGTTCCTGATCTTCTCGGGGTCGTCTCTTCCGGCGTAGCTGCTCAGAATGCTGTCGATGCTGACAGTGGCTGCCCTCATGCCCTTTTTCATTTTCCACTCGAGCAGAGGTGAGAACGCTGATTCCAATTCTGGAGCAGTGATTATCAGATAAGGATACTCTTGTGAACTGTCACCGTAAACACGGGAGGACCTGTAATCGGAGCTTTCCGGTGAACCGTAGCTGTGAAGAGCACATTTGTTGTCCACCATTTCATTTAAGATTCCTGCATATGTTCTTGAGGCTTCATGACACCTTGTTTCAATAGTGGAGGATAAAAGAACTTCAGTCGAGCTCTCCAACTTCAATCTCACATCCAACTCGGTGTGAAAAAAGAGCTTTTTTGATTTGGGTCTATACTGTAATGGATACAATGCTAGGGTGACTATGTGGTTTCCGGCCAAGTAGCCGCTCTCCACGATTTCTCCAAGCTTACCCGGATATAGTGAATCGGAATGGTATGTTTGTGAGTCTTCCGGTACCCATACCATTTCACTCTTCCCGTTCGTTTTTTGATCGGGCTGGGCTGGAAAAACAATGTACTCACCTTCCATGACTCTAAAGCCATCACCCGTGATGATCATGCTTTCCACTTCAAAGTCATTGGGAATTAACAGATGCACCAATCTTAAGGGAAGGTCCGGCTTTCCGATCTCTCCTGTTCTTGCCCCATCTTTTAGATCGATCACGTCATATCCATCTCTTTTGCCCATGATGATATCACTCCCGGAGCAGTGAATCGTATGGCTCACTTCAGAGAAATAGGAATGATCGCCCGCCTGCGCGGTTGGTGGACCGGTGAGAACTGGGTACAAAAGAATCAGGAATAGAAAAGCCCTCAAAAGACCTGTCTTCATCTCCCCCCTCCTGAAACGAAGTAAAAAGGGATAACAAATACTGCACGGGGATTTTGCAATCTGTGTGCCAATGGGGATTTTTTTTGATGGGGATGCACTCTTCTTGTTAAGACCACTTTAGATAGGAGGTTAAACGATCAATTCCCCAGCCATAACTGAGGATCTGAATGACGAGAAAATCGAGCCTCGAAAAAAGTATTGGACTCCCCCAATAGATTGTGGTCTTGCCACGACATAACCACAAGCCTGGCAATATTTTTCGCAAAATAGTTTAATTTTTCTCTTGACACGTTTAGAGGACAACACTAGATTACCTTGGAACGGGATTGGCCAATAAATGGACCAAAAAGGACTGCACCGCAGTGTTAAAGATTCTCGCTAATTTATTGTCCTAAAATAAAAAAGGCGTTCGAGTGAACACCGCGTCGCAGTTACAGATTCCTTAAATGTTCTTGAGAGCGAAAAAGTTATAGCAGTTATATTTTTTGTACGGCCTGGCGGAAAGGGAATGAACGTGTTAGTTTCTTTCAGTAACAGGCTCTTGCGTCCAAAGCCGCAGATAAACAGATCAAACTCATACTGATTCTCATGGCTTCTTTCAGAGGAACTTACCCATCAACCGTGGTGAAGGGGCGGATCAAGTTGCCCAAGAGGTTGCGCGACGTTCTGGCCACCTTTCCCGACGGGAGGTTTGTAATAGGATATTCTCCAGACGGCTGTTTGGTGATCTTCTCGGAGGCGGATCACGAAAAAGAGGAGAGAAGACTGAACCGGTTGGATTATCAGCTGGGCGACCACAGACGCATTCAAAGAGAGTTTATGCGGAAATTCAAGGATATAGGTTTTGACCAACAGGGAAGATGCACCATCTCTCAGGATTTTCTGGACGAGGCTCGAATCAAGGAGGAGGTCTTGATTTTTGGAGCCGGAAAAAGATTGGAATTCTGGGACCCGGAGGCTTATCAGAAATTCAACCTTCAAAAGGAAGGCGAAGAACCTTATGAACAGGTGGTCGAGAAAAACTTCAGACGCAAAGTCTAGACACCAACCTGTTCTCTTAAGAGAGGTCTTGGAAAACCTCTTAACTTCAAAATCTGGGACCTATTTTGATGCAACCGTGGGGACCGGCGGGCATGCAGAAACCATAGTCTCACGCCTGGGACCTAAAGGTAAGCTGATCTGTATAGACAGAGATGAAAGCTCGCTGGAGATTGCAGAAGAGCGGCTGGCCGGATACAAAGATAAGGTTAGATTCGCACATAGTTGTTTCAGTCAGATAAAGGATCTGGTTTTAAGCTTAAAGATAAAAGAGATTACCGGCTTTTTGTTCGACCTGGGTGTTTGTTCGTTGCATTTAGATGATCCTCAAAGAGGATTCAGTTTTCAATCGGATGGTCCCTTGGACATGAGGATGGATCTCTCCCAATCTAAGACCGCATCATGGGTGGTGAATAACTACTCCCTTTCCGACTTGACCAAAATCCTATTCGAGTTTGGAGAAGAGAGATTCTCCAAAAGGATCGCTCGAGCCATAGTGAAACAAAGAGAAAAAGGTGAAATATCCACCACCTTTGAATTAAGGAGATTGGTGGAGTCAAAGGTCGACCCCAGATACAGGATAAAATCTCTGGCCCGGGTATTCCAAGCCATAAGGATGGAGGTGGGCGACGAGGTGGAGGAATTGAGGAAAGGTTTGGATCAGGCAATCCAGCTTCTGGCTCCTCAAGGAAGACTGTGCGCGATCTCCTATCATTCCGTGGAGCATCGCATGATAAAAAACAGAATAAAAGGCTCTACCACCGGTTATGTTGATGACCCGGATTCCCCTGAAAGCCTCCTCCAGCGCTCGCAGGGTAAAGCCACTCTGAGAATCGTCACAAAAAAACCCATAGTTCCCTCAGTCCAAGAGATTGAGGATAATCCGCGGGCCAGAAGTGCCAAGCTGTGGGTGGCAGAGAAACTATCGTCTTAGCAATGGATTGAACCCTTAGGAGATGCCGGTTTGAAAAAGCGTAAGATTAGGAAAAGTCACCTTGCTCTCAAAAAAGAGAAGAGCTTTCGCCTGAAGGTTTTTGTGGTTCTTCTAATGTTGATCTTTCTTTCCATTGTCTACATCTGGCAGAGGGTGACGGTCCTCACCTTCGCCAACGAAATCAAGAGACTGAATGTGCAGATTGACAACCAGCAAAAGGAATACAAGTATATTCAGGTGGAGGTGGCTTCTTTAAGCTCGGTGGAGCGCATAGAGAAGCTGGCCAAAAAGATGGGCTTTCTATATCCTTCTCTGGAGCAGATAGAAGTCGTCTCCGAGGCACTTAATTCAGCAGATTTCAAAGGGGAGAGCTGGATTGACGATGTCTGGGGCACGCTCAAGGGGACTGGGACAAGTATCCTGTCCTTGAGATAGAGTCGAGGTCCAAGATGACCAATAGAGCAAAGACCTTTTATGATAACCCCCGCCGAAGCCGTTCGCCAAGCAGGTGGACCAAAACCACAAAAAGAAGAGGTGCCTTCATCTTTTTGATGGGAATGCTTTTCTGGCTTCTTATCCTGTCCCGCTTCTTTTATTTCCAGGTTCTAAAGGGAGACGAATATAAAAACGCAGCCTCTAAACAACATCAGCTCCACATAAAACTGGAGGCTAGCAGAGGACTCCTATACGACCGAAACGGCAGGCTTTTAACCGTCAATCTGCCGGTAGAGTCCTTTTTTGCTATTCCAGAGAGTGTGAAAAACGTAAAGTCGGTGGCTCGTGCGTTTGCCGGTTCCTCCAACGCAGCTTTCAGGAGTTTGAAAAACCGTTTGAAAGCCGACAACAATTTTGTCTGGCTCAAAAGAAAGGTGGAAAAAAAGGAAAGCGAGAAAACGAAATCCAAACTTGGCCAAGGGAAACTGGAGGGCGTGTGGGTCTTAAACGAGACCAAGAGATATTATCTGCAGGGAAAGCTGGCAGAGGACGTATTGGGCTTTACCGACATCGATAACAAGGGATTGGCCGGAGTGGAGCTTCAGTATGACAAAGACCTTTCCGGAAAGAACGGGAAAGCTGTTTTCCAAAGGGACGGACACAAGAATTCCTATCACATCACGGAATATCCTATCCAGCAACCGGAGACCGGAAAAAGCATTGGGCTCACCATCGATATAGAATTGCAATCCATCATAGAAGAAGAACTGAAAGAGGGAATCCGCCTTACCCAGGCGGACGGAGGAAGCGCCGTTTTCATGGATCCTGAAAGCGGGGAGATTCTGGCGATGGTATACTGCACTGAGAACTGCGAGCTTCCCGTAAAAAACAGAACCATAAGTGATAATTTCGAACCCGGTTCCACCTTCAAGATCATCACCGCAGCCGCGGCGTTGGAAGAGAAAATCCTAATGCCGGAGGACAGCATTTATGCCGAAGAAGGAAGATTTAAAATCGGCAGAAGGATTATTCATGATGTCAAACCCTATAAGTGGCTCACCTTCAGGGAGAGCGTGATTTTCTCCAGCAATATTGCGCTGGCCAAGATAGCCAATCTGGTGGGTAAGGAAACGCTCTACAAATATGCTCGTGATTTCGGCATGGGCACAAAGACGGGGATAGATTTGCCGGGCGAATCCAAAGGTTTCATATCGCCTCCGGAAGGGTGGCCTGATTTCGTCTTATCCACCATTGCCTTCGGACAGGGAATATCGCTGACGGCTTTGCAGTTGGTCTGTGCTTATGCCGCCATTGCCAACGATGGTGTCCTGATGAAGCCTTTCGTGGTCAAGACCATCCTGGATGAGTGTGGCGATACCCTAAAGGCATTTCATCCCACCAGGGTGCGGCGAGTGATAAGCTCGGAGACCGCCTTTACCTTGGTCGATTTCCTGAAAGGCGTGGTCTCGCTTGGATCTGGACAGAAAGCAAAGATGGAAGGATTGGTGATCGGAGGAAAGACCGGAACGGCACAAAAGGCAAAGCAAAACGGAAGAGGATACGAGGACGGTAAATACATTGCCTCCTTTGTGGGGTTTTTCCCGGCAGATGATCCCAAGATGGTGGGTCTGATCACCCTGGATAACCCCAAGACTCAGCATTTGGGCGGACTGACCGCCGCGCCGGTATTCAAAAACACGACCCAACGAATCTTAGCCCTGACGGGAGAACCCTTCTTGGGGAGAGCGGAAGACAATTCATCTCAGTTGGCTGTATGTGTAACATCCAAGCAAGGCCTGAACCAACTCCGTGTCTCGAGATCAAAAGAGATGTTGATCTCTCCGCAGGGAGAAGCGAATTCTGACCTGAAATCGGAATCTTCGGCCAGCAAAAGTGCAGTGGTTCCCAACGTGTTGGGGATGACGGCCCGAGAAGCGGTAAAAGCTTTTTTTGCCCAAAAGCTGCGTGTCCGGCTTAGCGGGAGCGGCCTGGTGACCAAACAGGTTCCCAAGCCTTACACGCTCTTGGATGAACGACAGACCTGTCTGATCGAATGCTCGCCCCGGTGAGGAGAAGATCGTGCGTAATCTCAAAAAACTTTTGGGGACGCTACCTTCAAAGAAAGTCTCCGGGCAAACTGACCTAAAGATAGAAAAAATAGAATACGATTCTCGCAAGGTCGGCCCGGGAGACCTTTTCGTGGCCATTCCCGGATTCGAGGAGGATGGACATAAGTACGTAAACTCAGCCCTGGAAAAGGGCGCCGTAGGGGTGGTGGCGCAAGCAGATGGTGACTACAAAGCCAAAGTAAAAATCATCGTGCCGGACAGCCGAGAGGCTTTGGCGCTTCTAAGCTGCATTTTTTTTGACTCTCCTTCAGAGAAGCTGAAGGTGGTGGGGATCACCGGAACCAACGGCAAGACCTCCATCACCTATCTGGTCAGATCGATTTTGGAGAAGGCCAGCAGAAGGGTGAGTCTCATCGGAACCATAGCCTATTATGTCGGAGGAAAGAAACTGGCGGCGACGAATACCACGCCGGAATCACTGGATTTGCAGCGGATGTTCTCTCAGATGTTGGGAAGCGGAACGGATTCGGCAGTGATGGAGGTATCCTCTCACGCTCTGGCCCTAAAAAGGGTGATCGGAGTTGATTTCGACGTCGCGGTCTTCACCAACCTTGACCGGGAACATCTCGACTTTCACAAAACCCTCTCCGCATATAAGGAATCAAAAGGGCTTCTCTTCGAGATGCTTTCCGACAGAAGCTATGCGGTGATAAACAGAGACGACCCCAACTGGAGATATTTCTACGATAAAACGAAAGCCCGCAGGCTGACCTACTCTGTTAATGACCACCAGGCTGACTTCTACGCCAGAAGTTTCTCCTGCGATCTGAAAGGTTCTCACATACATTTGGTGACCGCCGACGGAGAGATGGAGATAAATCTAAAACTCCTGGGAGAAACAAACATCTACAACGCGTTGGCCAGCGCAGCGGTTGGAGTCGCACTTAAGGTGGACTCAGAAAGCATAAGATCCGGCTTAGAATCCGTCGAGGGGATCCCGGGACGAATGGAGAACATGGGGGCGGGACAGGACTTCAACATATTGATTGACTATGCCCACACCGCTAATGCTCTGGAGAGGCTTTTGAGAACGGTCAAAGGACTGACCAAGGGCCAACTCTTGGTGCTTTTCGGCTGCGGCGGCGACAGAGACCAAGGTAAAAGGCCAGAGATGGGAAAGGTAGCCTCCCTTTTGGCGGACAGGATCTTTCTGACCGAGGACAACCCCCGAGGTGAAGACCCGCAAAGGATAATAGATCAGATCATGCAGGGGATCAAAAGCAAAGAGAAGGTTGAAATCATAATTGACAGAAAAGAAGGAATAAAAAAAGCCCTGAGCATGGCCAAAAAGGGCGACAGCTTGGTCTTGGCAGGTAAGGGGCACGAGGATTATCAGATAAAAAAGGGCAGAAAAACCCATTTCTCCGACAAGGAGACGGTGCTGGAGTTGTTGAGGCAGTCGTCAGTCGGCACCAGGCAGTAGGCGGACAGAGGTTCGCAAATTTAGGTTCACGAAAGCAGCTTTTATGTTGATCATTTCTTTGAACGACGTGTTGAAGGTAACAGGTGGAAAACTCTGGAGTAATACTGAAATAAGCTCGGCCATTGCCGGAGGAATAAGCATAGACTCGCGCACCATAAAAAAAGGAAATCTCTTTGTGGCCATACCAGGCGAAAGATTCGACGGGCATCGGTTTGTTTCGGAAGCGACCAAGGGAGGCGCAAGCTTGGTGATTATGTCACAGGAGAAGATAGATCAGATTAGAAAAGAAGAACTCAGAGGAACACCAGCGGTGTTGGTGGAGGACACCAAGAAGGCTTTAAGGGACATAGCCTCTTGGCACAGAAACAAGTTTGAACTTCCCGCTGTGGCCGTGACCGGAACCAATGGCAAAACCACCACCAAGGACATGATCGCAGAGGTTTTGTCTTCTGAATTCAAGGTTTTGAAATCCATAAAAAGTTACAACAATCTGATTGGCGTTCCCTTGACCTTATTTGAGCTGAACAGAGACACAGAGGTTTTGGCCCTAGAGCTGGGAATGAGCAATCCGGGAGAAATCGGAATTCTGACCAAAACGGCCAAACCCGACCTGGGAGTCATTACCAATATAGGACCGGCACACTTAGAGTCGATGGAGACTCTGGAGAAAGTCGCACAAGCCAAATTCGAGCTTTTGGACAATATGCCTCCCGCCCATACTGCGGTTTTGAATGCTGACGATCAATTTCTGGCAGAAAGAATCAAAGAGGCAAAGGAAAAGACTGTAAGCTTCGCCATCGGAAAGGAAACCGATTTCAGAGCAAGTGAAATTACCACAAACGAAGAGGGATACATACGTTTCAAGGTTAACGGCAGAGTCGACATAAACTTAAGGCTCCTGGGAGAGCATAATGTGTACAACGCTCTGGCTGCTTTTGCGGTAGGGTCGCTCTTGGGAGTGGATGAGTTGCATATAAAGCGAAGCCTGGAGAGATATCAGCCCTCCGAACTGAGGATGGAGTTGGTCCGATTCGCCAACATCAAGGTCATAAATGACAGCTACAATGCCAATCCAGTTTCTATGGCCAATGCTTTGAGGACTCTGAAGCAAACCAAAAGCCAGGGGAGAAAAATCGCAGTGTTAGGAGATATGCTGGAATTGGGGGAAAAGACATTCGACTATCATTTCAAACTGGGAAGATCGGTGGTAGAATCCGGAGTGGATCTCCTATTGACCGTGGGAAAACACTCTTTGGCCATCGGAGAGGGAGCCCGGCGGCATGGAATGAAGGGGAAGAGAATATTGGCCTTTGATGACAACCAGAACGTGAGTGCTTATCTGCTTGAGAATCTAACGGCTGGGGATCTGGTTTTGATCAAGGGTTCAAGAAAGATGAGATTGGAAGAGGTGGTTTCAAATCTGAAGAGTCTGTATGGTCGCCAAAATTAGCTTAAAGAAAGTTGGAGCAGCGAGGCTTGTCTGGTACCGAGGCTCCGCACCAGGCGTCTCGCGCAAAAGATCGCTGCACGGGAGAGCCTCGCTGAGGTGCTGAGATTGACGAATCGGAGTTTATTGGTCACGGGTTCTCGGATCCCTGGCCAGAGTTCAGGGTAAGGGGGACCTGAACCAGGTAGAGGGGAGAAGATGCTTTACCACTTGCTTTTTCCGTTAAGTGAACATATCTCGTTCTTCAATATCTTCAGGTATATCACCTTCAGGACCGCCTGCGCCACCCTGACCGCCCTTCTGATCAGCTTGATCCTGGGCCCCTTCATTATCAGAAAACTGAAAGAAAGACACGTTCAGGAGAAGATCAGAGAAGAGGGTCCTGCGACCCACCAGGCAAAAGCGGGAACCCCTACCATGGGCGGAATCATCATATTGCTCTCCGTAGCCATTCCGACTCTGCTCTGGGCCAACCTGACCAACCCCTATACCCAATTGATCCTCTTGGTCACCATCTGGATGGGGCTTTTGGGTCTGATGGATGATTACCTGAAGGCGGTAAAACATGAGTCCAAGGGTATGGTGGGAAGAAAGAAGCTGGCTGGGCAGGTTGCCTTAGGGCTGCTTTTGGGCCTTTTGTTGCGAACCTTTCCACCTTCGGCAAATTTCGGGACCGCCTCCGATATTCTCTTCTTAAAGAATTATTTCGTCGATTTCGGGGTGTTTTACATCCCTCTCGTAATTTTGGTAATCACCGGAACGTCCAATGCGGTGAACTTAACCGATGGTTTGGACGGCTTAGCCATAGGCCTTGTCGGTCTATGCGCCTTCGCCTTTGCCGGCTTATGCTACATGACCGGACGGGTCGACTTCTCCCGCTATCTCTCCATAATATACTTGGACGGTGCAGGAGAGCTCACCATATTCTGCGGAGCGGTGGTGGGAGCTGCTTTGGGTTTCCTGTGGTTCAATGCCTATCCTGCTCAGGTTTTCATGGGTGATACCGGAGCCTTGGCTTTGGGAGGAGCCTTTGGGGCCATCTCGATCTTGATAAAAAAGGAGATGCTCCTTTTGATCGTGGGAGGCGTCTTTGTGGTCGAGGCGCTCTCCGTGATCATTCAGGTGTTCTCCTATCAGGTATGGGGAAAGAGAGTCTTCAGGATGGCACCCCTGCATCACCATTTTGAGCTTTCCGGCTGGAGTGAACCTCAGGTGGTCGTTCGCTTCTGGATTGCCGGAGCGATCTTGGCCCTTCTGACCTTAAGCACTTTGAAAATAAGGTGATATCTTTGATCAATGCATAACTCGACTTTTTACGCTTTTAAATTTGATCTCTTTCAGGATAGCCAAAAGGGTTTGTAGTTGCCCAATTCATTGGGCTTTCAGGAACAGGTTATGAGTCGAAGCACCTAAAGACAAGGTTTCTAGAAAAACCAGAATGTCACTGAATTCTTGGGCTTGCTCAAAATGAGGAAAGACAGGGTAACAGGAAAAAAGGTAGGAATTTTCGGGATGGCCAGATCCGGTGTAGCTTGTGCCAAGCTTCTGAAAAGCCTGGGAGCAACGATCTTTGTCACCGATGTCAAGTCAGGCAATCTTTTAAGCTCGGAAATGGCTCAATTGACGGAATCTGGCATTGATTTCGAGACAGATGGTCATACCGCCAAGGCGATCACCGACATAGATTATCTGATCGTCAGCCCGGGAGTTCCTCTGGACATCCCCATGTTGAAAGAGGCCCAGACGAGGGGAATACCCGTCTTTTCGGAGATAGAGGTAGCATTCTGGCTGACGGATGCCAAAATAGTGGGGATCACCGGGTCCAACGGAAAAACCACCACCACCACTCTGGTGGGGGAAATCCTCAAGGAGGAAAAAAAAGAGAGCCAGATAGGAGGAAACATCGGCATCCCGTTTTCAAGCCTGGTGGAAAAAGTCTCGCCGGAAGGAATCTTGGTTTTGGAACTATCCAGTTTTCAACTGGAGAGAATCGAGGAGTTCAAACCATACGTCTCGGCAGTGTTGAACCTCAGCGCGGATCACCTGGACCGCTATCCCGATCTGAAATCATACATCGATGCAAAACTGCGCATTTTCGAAAACCAGACGGATGCGGATTTTGCGGTCCTAAATGCGGATGATAAAAACAGCATGGAACTTGCCCTTTATTCCTCGAGCAAGAAGATATTCTTCAGTACCAAAAAGGAATTGGAACTGGGGGCTTTTGTCAAAGACGGAGTGCTGCTTTACAAGATGAACGGGAAAGGTGAGAAGATCATTGACACAAAGGAGATAGGAATCAAGGGACCTCACAATTTGTCCAATGCCGCTGCGGCTTGTGCCGTCTGTGCCGTCCTGGAGGTGAGTCCCGTCTCCATGAGGGAAACCCTAAAGCGGTTCAAAGGAGTGGAACACCGATTGGAGGAGGTGGCCACCCTGTCCGGAGTCAAATTCGTGAACGACTCCAAGGCCACCAACGTCGAATCGGTATGGTATGCTCTTCAGAGCGTGAAGGAACCCATCGTCTTAATCGCCGGAGGAAAGGACAAGGGAGGAGATTTCACCAAACTGAGGGAATTGGTCAAAAGCAGGGTGAAGGCTTTGATCTTGATCGGGGAGGCTAAGGAGAAAATCGATCAGGCTCTAAGCGACCAGGTTCCAACTCTCCATTCCCCTTCGTTAGAGGAGGCAGTAAAATTGAGCTTCGAAAAGGCGGAAGCGGGAGATACGGTTTTGCTCTCGCCGGCCTGTGCCAGCTTTGACATGTTCAAAGACTACCAGCATCGGGGAGAGGTATTCAAGAGTTCAGTGCGAAGTCTGGCCGAAACGATGGATGGTTGAGGATTGACTAAAATATCGACGTCGCAAAGTGGATCTGCTTTGGCTTGACGTTGTTCTTTGATGGCAGGATGGTTACGGTAACCTCAGAGATTTTGGGATTTGAGAATGATAGATAAATCCAGACCAGATTATCTTCTGCTGCTGGTAGTCCTAGTCTTGATCTCCATAGGCACGGTTATGGTTTACTCCGGGTCCGCCATCCTGGCAGATAAGAAATTCGACAGCTCCACTTTCTTCGTCAAAAAACAGATATTGTGGGCAGGCATGTCTTTGCTTCTGATCTTTGCCCTAACCAAAATAGACTATCACAAATATGAGAAATTCGCCAATTTGTGTTTGCTCGGCTCACTGATCCTTTTGGTGGTAGTCCTCTTTTCTCCACCCACCAAAGGGGCGGCTCGATGGATAAAGGCTGGGCTTTTTGTATTCCAACCCTCCGAGCTTTTCAAATACGCCTTGGTTCTGTTCATGGCGCATTCTTTAAGCAAAAGGAAGACCAAAATCAAGAATCTCAAATATGTCCTATTGCCTTATTTCTTGATTTTAGGAGTGGCTTCCTTCTTGATCATGAAAGAGCCTCACTTGGGAGCGGTCATTTCCCTCTCCGCAGTTTTCCTGGTGATGCTCTTCGTGGCGGGAACCAAAGTCAAGCATCTTTTCTTGATCTCCGCTCCTCTGGCACTTGCCATCTTTGTCCTGGTTTTCGCTTTCGGGTACAAAAAGCAAAGGGTGGATGACTACCTGAAGTCGATTCAACATCCCTTGGAAGGAAGCTATCAGATGAAGCAGTCCGTTCTGGGTTTGGGCTCCGGGGGGATCCTCGGAGCAGGCTTAGGAGAGGGAAAACAGAAGCTTTTCTTTCTCCCTGAGCCGCACACCGATTTCATCATGGCCACCATAGGAGAGGAGGGGGGATTCGTGACCTGTTCCTCCATCATGCTCTTGCTTTTCATCCTGGCGTTGAGAGGGTTATCCATAGCCAACCGGGCCCCCGATGATTTCGGCTTCTTCTTAGCCTTGGGAATAACCTGCTGCATATTTGTGTGTGCCTTGATCAACGCCGGAGTGGTGGTGGGGCTCTTGCCCACCACCGGCATACCTATGCCCTTCATAAGCTATGGCGGGTCATCTTTGATCTTTTCCTCTATGGGCATTGGTGTGCTTTTGAACATATCCAGACAAACCAGATACGTGCCATCTCGGCGAATCTTAGGTAAGATGGGCCCATAACAATGGTTCGACCATGCCCGCCATAAAAGTAATCCTAGCCGGAGGAAAGACCGGTGGACATGTTTTTCCAGCAATAGCCATGGCCAAAGAGTTTAAAAGACGATTTCCAAAGGGCAAAGTCACCTTCGTTGGCACCAAAGATGGCTTGGAGTCCAAAATCGTGCCTAAATACGGGTTCAAGTTGATCTTCATTCAGGCCCGGGGATTGAAGAGAAAGGCAAGCCCCGAGAATCTTATGCTTCCCTATTACGTTCTTAAAGGCCTATATCAATCCTTCAGAATTTTGAATGAGGAAAGACCGGACCTGGTGGTGGGGACGGGAGGCTATGTAAGCTTTCCCGTGGTTTTTTCCGCCAGCCTGAAAAACATCCCCACATTGATTCAAGAACAGAACAGCTATCCTGGAATGTCGACTCGCCTCTTGGCGTTTCTGGCCGACCGGGTCTGTTTGTCTTACCTAAGTTCAGTCCGGTATTTTCTAACCAAGACGAAATTAACGGTGACCGGAAATCCAGTAAGGGAGGACGTCGCTTCCGGTAAAAGAGATGAAGCTTTGAGGAAGTTCGATTTGGATCCGGGCAAAAAAACCATATTCATCTTCGGCGGCAGTCAGGGAGCCGGGGCCATAAATCGGGCGGTCATGGAGAGCTTGGATTCTCTTTCGGAGAATTGGCAGCTTCTCTGGCAAACCGGAGAGAATGATTTTTCCTCCCTCTCTAAGAAAGTTGAGGGGAAAAAGACGAAATGTGCACTTTTCCCCTTCATTGAGGACATGAGGTCTGCCTATGCAGTTTCCGATCTGGTGGTCTCCAGAGCTGGAGCTTTGACCTTAGCCGAGATCACCGCCTGCGGCAAACCGTCGCTTCTGATACCTTATCCATTTGCCACAGCTGATCATCAAAGATACAACGCGGAGATTCTGCGGAAAGAAGGGGCCGCCCAGATAATCTTCCAACGGGATCTGACCGGTGAAATTCTTGCGCAAAAACTCTCCTTTGTCCTTTCGGACGAAGAGAGATCGAAAAGGATGGCGGAGCAGAGTAGAAAGATGGGAAGACCTGATGCATCATCTCTTTTGGTGAACGAAATGGAAAAACTGTTGAAAAAAAGGCAAAAGAATTCCAGAGGCGCCCAGAAGGGCGGCCACGAAAAGCCTTGAAGGATACCATGAAATTCAAGAAAATAAAACATATTCATTTTATTGGGATCGGTGGAGCGGGGATGTCCGGGATCGCGGAGCTTCTGTTTAATCTAGGTTATAAGATCACAGGTTCGGATTTGAAGTCGACTGAAACCACTCAAAGATTGGAGAATCTGGGAATTAAGATCTTTAACCAGCATCAAGGGAGGAATGTCGCCGAATCGGACGTGGTGGTCATCTCCTCTGCGGTCAAGGAAGAAAATCCGGAGGTGGTCTTTGCCAAAATCAACAAGATTCCAGTGGTCAGAAGAGCGGAGATGCTGGGCGAATTGATGAGGATGAAATGCGGCATAGGAATTGCCGGAACCCACGGTAAGACCACCACCACCTCGATGGTGGGTGAGATCCTGTCTGAGGGGGGACTGGACCCCACCATCGTGGTGGGAGGAAGGGTGATCAATTTAGGCGCCCACGCCAAGCTGGGAAATGGCGAGTTTTTGGTGGCCGAGGCGGATGAATTCGACCGTTCCTTTTTGTGCCTTACCCCTACCATCGCTGTGGTCACCACCCTGGAGGCCGAACACTTAGATTATTACAGAAGTTTCGAGGAGGTTAAATCCGCTTTTTTGGAGTTCGTCAACAAAGTTCCCTTCTACGGCCGGGTGATATTATGTCTGGATGAAGAGAACTTGGTCGACCTGATGCCCAAAATAGAAAGGCCCATCACCACCTATGGATTTTCGTCTCAGGCGGACCTGCAGGCCCAATCGCTTTCTTTTGCAGAAAACCGCAGCCGCTTCAAGGTGAGACTCAAAAGCCAGGAATTGGGAGAGGTGGAGTTATCGCTGCCGGGGACTCACAACGTCAAGAATTCGCTGGCTTCCATCGCGGTTGGACTTGAGCTTGAAATCCCCTGGGAGAAAATACGAAAGGGACTTTCCGGCTTCAAAGGGGTTAGCAGAAGATTCGAGATCAAGGGGACCGAGAAAGGAATAATGGTAATAGACGACTATGCTCATCACCCCACCGAGATTGAGGCAAGCCTGAAAGGGGCCCGCTCCGGCTGGAAGAGGAGGATCATCTGTGTGTTTCAGCCTCACCTCTATTCCCGAACCAGGGATTTTCACAGAGAATTCGGCAGGTCGTTCCTTAACTCAGACATTTTGATAGTCACCGATGTCTATCCTGCCCGGGAAGAGCCAATTCCCGGTGTAAGCGGGGAACTTGTCTATTTGGCCGCCAAAGAATATGGACACAAAAACGCATTCTATGTCCCGCAGAAGGAGGAGGTGGCCTCTTTCCTCTTGAAGCTGGTGAAAGAGAATGACATGGTGATCACCATGGGAGCAGGGGATATTTACAGAACCGGAACAGAACTTTTAGAAATGCTTGCCAGTTAGAATGCCATGAACAGGACAAACGCATTTCTCATACCAATTCTATTCACCCTGGCTTTATCCGGGGTGTATATCTTCATCTCGCACTCCTCCAGATTCTGTTTGACGGGAATTGAGGTCCGGGGAAATCGCAAAACCAGCGAAAAGGAAATCCTGGAGAGAGCCAAAATTAGGTTGGACAGCAACATCTTCCGCATAGATCTGGGGAAAATCCAAGACCGTGTCAGGGAAGATTCGAGGATAAAAGAGGTACGGGTAAAAAGACAACTCCCTGACCGGCTGCTGATTGAGGTGGAGGAGAAAAAACCAGCACTGTGGATCAATCTGCCTGAGGGATTATGCGGTCTGTCTCGGGATCAAGAGATCATTCCTTTAGAAGAGGAGGATTTCCACCGTGATCTTCCCATAGTTACCGGACTGGAACCACCAGCCGTCTTTGGAGAGCAAAGCGTGGCGCCTTATCAACGATGGCCTGACATGAAAGCCAACTTCGCCTCGGATTTTTGGAGCACTATGTTAGAAGAGGATTCCAGTTTTGCAGATATCATATCAGAGATAGACCTGCATGAGAAAGCCAATCTCGTTTTGTACCTCATTCCTGGGGCAATCCGGGTAAACATGGGAAAAGGTGGCTTTAAGAAGAAATTGAAAAGGTTGAAGGCGGTACTCAATTACCAGGAAAAGACAGGACAACCTACTTGCATAGATCTCAGATTCAAAGATCAAGTGGTGTTGAGAGAATCTTCTCCGGGATTGGCCCTCTCCCCTTCTCAACATCGGGGCGGCCAGTCGGCTCAGACAAGAGGAAAGCGTTTGGGCGAGAAGGGAAATCTATAAGAAAGAGATGGTTATGGGGAAGGAAAACTCGATCGTCAGTTTGGATATCGGAACCACCAAGATTGCGGTGATCATCTCGGAGTTGCAGGAATCGGGGGAGCCCAAGATCGTGGGGATCGGGACTTCACGCTCCGAGGGACTCAAAAGAGGGGTGGTGGTTAATCTGGAAAAGACGGTGGAATCGATAGCTCAGGCGGTGGAGGATGCCGAGTTGATGGCCGGGGTCAAGGTCCATTCGGTCTTTGCCGGCATCGCTGGAGATCACATTCGAAGTATCAACAGCCGGGGGGTGATTGCCATCTCCCGCTCCGGCAACGAGATCGTCCCTTCGGACGTTGAGCGGGTGATAAATGCGGCCAGAACCGTGGCTCTTCCCATGGACCGAGAGATCATCCACGTTTTGCCCCAGGAGTACACGGTGGATGACCAATCCGGGATCAAGGATCCGGTGGGGATGTCCGGCGCCAGGCTGGAAGCGGAGGTTCACATCGTCACCGGTGCGGTCACCTCGGCCCAGAATATTTACCGCAGCGTGAAAAAGGCTGGATTGGAGGTGTGTGATTTTGTCCTTCAGCCGCTTGCATCCAGCTACGCCCTCCTCTCTCCGGACGAGGAGGAATTGGGGGTAGCTCTGATCGACTTGGGAGGTGGAACCACTGACGTGGCCATCTTCCATGACGGTTCCATAAGACACACGGCAGTGATCGGGGTGGGAGGCAAAAATGTAACTAACGATATCGCCATCGGGTTGAGAACGCCGGTGGAGCAGGCAGAGGAGATCAAGAAATCTTACGGCTGTGCACTATCTACGCTGGTGGATTCGGACGAGATGATCAATGTTCCCGGGGTCGCGGGACGCGAAGCCAAGGAAATCTCCAGATCGGTTCTGGCGGCCATCATCGAGCCCAGGGCGGAGGAGATACTCAGCCTGGTGTTAAGAGAGATGAAAAAGACCAACTATTCCGACCTCCTGGGGACGGGAGTCGTTCTGACCGGAGGAGGTTCTCTGATGGAAGGGATGGTGGAATTGGCCGAGCAGATATTCGACATGCCGGCGAAAAAAGGAATACCTCAAGGATTCACTGGCCTGGTGGAAGTTGCTTCCACTCCCATTCATTCCACCGGCGTGGGGTTGATTCTTTACGGATTGGAACAACTGAAAGATGAGAAATCCAAAAGGGGCTCAAAACAAAAAGGATGGTTCTATCGAATGAAGAATCTATTTAGTCAATATTTTTAACACTCTTTTTGGAGGGAGGAAAAGCTATGTTTTTTGAGCTCGATACCAGCTACGAGAATCACGCCGACATGAAGGTGGTTGGCGTAGGGGGAGCGGGAGGGAATGCCATCAATCGGATGATCGATGCCCGTCTCTCCGGAGTCGATTTCATGGCCGTCAACACCGATGCGCAGGATCTGAAGGCCGGCAAGGCTTCTCACCAGATTCAGATCGGCAGCCGTCTCACCAAAGGATTGGGGGCCGGAGCCGATCCGCAGATCGGCCGGAGAGCGATGGAAGAGGATCGTGATCTGGTGGCCGAGTCGCTGGTCGGCGCGGACATGGTCTTCGTTACCGCCGGTATGGGAGGAGGCACCGGCACCGGCGCCAGTCCCATCATCGCGGAAATGGCCAAAGATCACGGAGCCTTGACCATCGGGGTGGTCACCAAACCCTTTGAGTTTGAGGGAAGAAAGAGAATGTCTCGCGCTTTGATGGGTATAGAGGAGCTGAAGGACAAAGTAGATACTCTGATCGTCATCCCCAATCAGAAACTGTTGGCGCTAGCCACCAAAGAAACTGTGCTGACCGACGCTTTCAAGTTAGCAGACGAGGTTCTGCTTCAAGCCACCAAAGGAATATCCGAGCTGATCACCGTGCCGGGACTCATCAACTTAGACTTCGCCGACGTAAAGACGGTGATGTCCGAGATGGGAGACGCTCTTTTCGGAATCGGCTACGGCACCGGAGAAAACAGGGCCAAGGAGGCCGCGGAACAGGCCATAGCCAGCCCGCTTCTGGATAGCGTGTCCATCGCCGGCGCCAAGGCGGTCTTGGTGAATATCACCGGAGGTCCAGATATGGCCCTATTGGAGGTGAACGAGGCAGCCTCTTTGGTCACCGAAGCCTCAGGCCAGGATGCCAACATCATCTTTGGTGCGGTGGTGGATGAAAGCCTAAAAGATGAATTGAGGGTCACGGTGATCGCTACCGGCTTCGGCAATGGCAGCGACAGGACGGGAGCAGGCAAAGAAGACGCAAGAGATTTGTTCTCGTGCTCGAAGCACATCTTAGACAAATCGAGATCCAAATACAGAGAGCCTGAATACGACCTGCAGCAGATATCTGATAGAGCAAAGGTTCAATCCTATACCTCGGACGATCTGGAGGTACCAGCCTTTATCAGAAAACAAAATGGAGGTTAAACCATCCTGGCGCTTCTTCAGTCGTAGTAAGATCAGGACTGCAGCGCAAACCTAGACGCTTGCAGTGCAGGTAACGCTCCAGGCAAGCAGATAGATCTGCGCACCTGGAGGCCCATCCGGCTGCGACTGCAGGAGTCAAGGCGTCAGCCTTTTTGTGGCCCGGACGAGAATTCTTGCATGTGCTGGGACATTCACTTGACGGCCCAAGGCCTCATACTTCGAGAATCGTTTTGTTGACGACAACCACCAATACAGATAGCGGGAGACGCAAAAACCCAACTTTACCTTGAGGACTCATTCAAATTCCTCAGTTGCTCATAAATCACCTCCCTTAACCGGATCCCGTCTTTTGGCGGGATCTTTTTTTTTCAAGCCCAGGGTGCCCGGAAGGGGAGGCATTTTACTTTTGGTTTGACACAGTCTGCTGTTGGAGGTAAATTGCGGCTGTCACCTGGCATGTTTCATAAGGAAAAGAATGAAAGATCTCTCCGATTCAAGAAAAAAGCTGCTCTCCTCGGAAAGAGGCACCATCCGCAAAAAACAATTCTCCCTTCGTGTGGCCCTGGGATTTCCCAACAGTTACCAGGTGGGCATGTCCAACCTCGGCTACCAGACCATCTACCGTTTGTTGAATCAGATAGAAGGGGTGGCTTGTGAAAGGTTTTTTGCCCAATTGTTCGATGAGAAGCTCGATTTTTCCACTCATCCGGGCGTCAAAACCTTAGAATCTGATCTGAAGCTGAGAACTTTCGACATCGTCGCTTTCTCCGTGCCTTTCGAACTCGATTATGTCAATGTTTTGAAGCTTCTCAGAATGTCAGGCATCTCTCTGAAATCCTCTCAAAGGAGCGAGGGTGATCCCCTAATAATTGCGGGAGGCGTAGCCGTCACCCTAAATCCGGAAACCATCGCCTCTTTCTTTGATTGTCTGCTAATCGGAGAGGCAGAGGAAACGCTGCCGGATTTTGTAAGAACGTATCTCCAATCCTCAGAACAGGGAATTTCAAAGGAAAAAGCGCTTCTCAACCTCTCCAAAATCCAAGGAGTCTACGTTCCGCGGTTCTACGACATCATTTATGATCGGGGAGGAGAGATAAAAAGGAGGGAAACCAAGGAAGCGGTCTTTGAGCGGGTTGAAAGAAGAAAAGCAGACATAGGCAAAATCGAGACTTTTTCTCCCATATCCTCTCCATACATACACTTCAAGGATTCCCTCCTGGTGGAGGTGGGAAGGGGATGTGCCCGGGGATGCTTCTTCTGCGCCGCTGGATACATTTACCGACCCTGCAGATTTCATGACAGAAATTCCATTCTGACTCAGGTGGAAAGATACAAAGGAGACCTCCGGCATGTGGGTCTGGTGGGATCTTTGATCTCAGATCATCCGGATTTGGAAAACATCTGTTCTGATCTTCAAAAAAGGGGATTCGAGATAGGAGTTTCTTCTTTCAGGGTGGATAAAATCAGCTCCAATCTTGTGAAGATTTTGGTGAAGTCCGGCTTGAAAACACTAACCGTCGCTCCGGAGGTTGGATCGGAGAAGATGTGGAAGGTAATAAACAAGAATATTTCCAGAGAAGACGTTTTCAGGTCCGCCAGAATAGCCGCAGAAGCTGGCATCGCTAATCTGAAACTATATTTTATAATCGGTCTTCCCTTTGAAAAAGCTCCGGATATTGATGCGATCGTCGATCTGGTGCGCGGGATACATGAGATTTACATAAGACCGTCCAAGGCCAAAGGAAGGCGCCTCGGTTCTGCAAACGGCGGAACCCACCGCAGGAGGAGACTTATTCTCTCCGTCAATCCTTTCGTCCCCAAACCCCATACCCCCTTTCAGTGGTGTGCCATGAATACGAAAAAAGAGCTGAAATCCAAGATGAAAAGGATTGAAACCGGAGTAAGAGTTTTTAGAGGCGTGTATTTTGAGAAAAAGAGCGTACGACAGGCAATACTTCAGGGAATACTATCCGTGGGGAATCGTAGAGTGGGGGAAGGCTTATTCTATCACGTTCAAGAGAACCTCACCTTGTCCCAGGCATGGAGGAAAGCCGAGGTGGATGTGAGTTCGCTGATTTTTGAGGAAAGAGATTTTGGCTCTCCCCTGCCCTGGGATATCGTTGACAGCGGGATAGACAAAATATTTCTAAAAAGGGAATTCGACAAAGCAAAAAAATCTCAAATGCATACGCGACCCAATCCAGATCTCCCTTCGCCTCCTCCTCTAGGGGGAGAGGGTTAGGTTGAAAATCCCACCCTTCGACCCTTCGATAAACTAAGGGTGCTGAGCAAAATCAAAGCACAAGCTCAGGGTGGTGAGCGGAGTCGAACCACCGAAGGCGGGGTGAGGGGGAGATAAACTCATCTATTGCTTTTGTATCAGTTGAAGTCTTTTGTTTTTCAACTTATAATGGCAAAACCTGAACTTGTCACTTTTGGCTTAGACCATGCGGTTCCTGCGTTCGGCAGGATTGAAGCTGACTTCTCACCTTGGGACATCGGGAACGAAACCCTCTTATCTAAGGCTTTCCACTTTTCCCGCCTTCAGGCAGCCGGAACACACATTGATGGTGGTCCGTCGTCCTTTCACCGTCACTCGCACCCTCTGAAGATTAGGCATCCATCTTCTCTTGGTCAGGTTGTGCGCATGGCTGACGTTATTTCCGTACAAAGGTTTTTTTCCGCAAATCTCACAGACTTTTGCCATCGTCCCTTTCTCCTTCCCAGACGGGTCCCCGTCTTCTAGTATCGTGCCGGTCTTGCTCTCTTCACAGAAGAAATCGCTTCAAGCAAACTCGCATCTTTAAACGAAAATGGTAAGAATTTTATTGGTAGAAGGTGCGAAAAGAAAATCCTTCTTTGAAAAAAAGTTATGCCTGGAATTCTTTGCGCAGAGCCTCCACCGCCTCTTTGGCCTTATCCTGGGCCACCATACAGGTGACCGACGACATGGAGGTGGATATGGTATCGATGTTGACCCCGGCTTTAGACAAAGCATTGAACATCCGTCCCGCCATGCCCGCGGTCTGAGCCAGCTCGTGACCTGCAATTGATACCAAGGCGACGGATGAGGTACGGGAGATTCTCTCGGCACCTATCTCGCCCTTCATATTCTCCAAAAGCGTATCTATCGCGTCCAGTTCGTTTTCCGCCACTGCAAATGAAACGTCCGTCCGTCCTTTGTAGCTAATGCTGGTGACCACCAGCTCCACGTTGAATCCCTTTGCCCCCAATTTCCCAAAAATCTCAGCAGCAATGCCCGGTTTGTCCGGGACCGAATGCAAGGTGATTTTGGCTATATTCGCATTACTGGCGATATGAACGTCCATCATGATTTCCCTCCAGACTCCTTGTATGAAAATGCTGTTTACGTGCACCGATACGAGCGGTTTCTCACCCCAAATTTACAAATTCCTTCTCGAAAAGTCAAACAAAATTTCCGGCTTGAATTAACCACAGGATACTCCATGAGGACACCAGAAAAGCGACGCCTATACTCAAGTTAGGGTTGAAACTCGATCCACCATGAACGGTATCCAAACAGTCCCTCCCGGGCGCCCAATAGACGTCCGGCTCCCACAAAAAAGGGCTCAGGACGGTGGTCGCGTGAGGATCCCGAAAACCACAAACTTCACCAGGAAACCACAGTTCGCGGTCAGCGGTCGCTTCTTGAATCGCAAAGAAAAACGGGGGAGACCTTCTCAGATCTCCCCCTGCTGCTTCATCTCGTGAAAGTGACACTATGAGTGAAAACACATAGGACCAGTTTTTATCGCAATCTCTCTTTCAGATCCTTCAATTCCTCTCTGAGTTCCTGAAGATCCTGCTTCAGCTCTTCAAGTTCTTCGCTTAATTCCTCCTCGTGTTCACGGGATTTCTTTTCCTCCCACAGGAGTCCCGGCAAGGCCACGTTTGGCGGCAGCACCTTTAGCTTATCCAAACCTTTCAGATCACCAAAAGACCATTCTTCGCCCTCCTCCACTTCCACCGTGAATGTCTTCGGCTGGTGATCCCGGATGACCTTTATTTCCGCTTGATCGTCTTCCTCCTTGTCGGAGATTTCGTCCCTCAGTTCGTCCACGTCGTCGATCCTTTCACCGTCTACCTCCACGATCACGTCCCCGGCCCGGAGTCCGGCTTTGTAAGCTGGGCCATCCTCAAGCGCCTCGGTGATCAAAGCACCTTCTGCATGCTCTACTCCGAAATACTCTCCTAATTGCTGGCTCAGATCTTGGACTTTCACCCCAATCCGCCCCCCGGACAAACCGGAGAAGCCATAGGAGTAAGTTTTGAACTTTCTGTCCCCAGGTGAGTATTCCAACACGTGCAGATCATCCTTTGGGGTCTTCCCTAAGATCACGGAAATGCTCTTTTCTTGGCCGTCCCGCAAAATCAACAGGTCAACCGCATCGCCGGCAGACTTCTTTCTGACTACCTTGAAAAGCTCATCTGAGTCATCAAGCTCCTTTCCATCGAAGAACAGGATCACGTCTTCCCTTTTGACCCCAGCCTCATCAGCGGGACTATCGTCCACCACGTCCCGTACCAGAACCCCCCTTCCGGATTTCAAATCCATGGCCTCCTTTATCTCTTTGGTGACATCCTGTATGTAGACGCCCAGCCAACCCCGCTTTGCCTCTTTTTCGCCTTCCCCGGCAGAAACCAGATTCACCATCACCAGAGAAGCCATGAGTGTGGCCAGTACCACGAAAACGACGCTCTTCCTTAACATTTCAAAGCCTCCTTTCTAATCCTGACTCCTTCTATTTTTTCCATCATTTTTTACACCCAAGCTCAAAAAAAGTTCCAACATGAAACGATGGAACTGATTTCATGATTGAATCCCGCAAACCGCAAAAAATGGTTGCGAATTTCTCGACACTGGATTATACTATTCTACTTGTTGGAGGGACTCTTTTGAACGGTCCTCATTTGTCAAACAGGATTCTCGGCTTAGCCTGAACCAGCAGCAGGCTGAAACATGATAGGCAGTTCTCTCTGAGCCTAAAGGTGAAAACTCCACTTCCCGTTTCTTAGAAGGGTTTTTCAGAGATGGTTCACTGATAAGATGATAATCTGGACCTAACCGGCAAGGAGATAAGCTTGGAGGTCTTATGGCACTAAAATTACCGCGACTTACACCGAAGGAGGAGAAATTCTTCGACATGCTCGAAGCCTCGGCCAAAAACGTTCTGAAGGGAGCCGGGGCACTGAAGGATCTGGTCGACAATTACACCGACGTGGAGCAAAAGGTAAAACAAATAAAGGAGATTGAGCGTGAGGGCGACAACCTCATCCACGATATCATCGATAAATTGAACAAAACCTTCATCACCCCTATAGACAGGGAGGACATCCATATAATGGCTTCAGAGCTGGACGACGTTCTGGACGCTATTGAGGGGATATCCAGTCGGCTTTACAACTTCAAGATTCAAAAGCCTACACCGGAATGTATCAGATTGGTAGATATCATACATCAGGCAGTAGAGCAGATAGAAAGAGCAATCTCCGACTTAGAACACTTCGATAATCTCAAGCCTCTCTGTATTGAGGTCAACCGGCTGGAGAACGAGGCTGATCAAATCTCGCAAGAGATGATCGGACATCTTTTGGATAAGGAACCAGACTGGAGAAAAGCCATAAAGTGGAAGGAAATCTATGGGCGCTTGGAGACTGCCGCCGATCATTGTGAGAACATCGCCAATGTCATTGAAAGCATAGTGGTGAAGAGTGCCTGATTCTCTTTTGCTGTTAGCCATAATATTTGCGGCTCTGGTTTACGATTTCTTTAACGGCTTCAACGACTGCGCCAATGCCATAGCCACCACCATTTCCACCCGCGCCCTTTCCCCGCGCCATGCTATAATCTTAGCCTGGCTTCTGAATTTCCTTGGAGCTTTAAGTCACACCGCGGTGGCCGCGACGATCGGGAGGGGAGTAATCCACCCGCAATACGCAAGTCTGTCCCTGGTTTTGGCGGCCTTGATAGGCGGCAGCGCCTGGACCGGTCTGGCCAGTTTCTCCGGTATTCCGGTGAGCGTCACTCACGCATTAGTAGGGGGCCTTCTGGGAGCGGGCATAGTTGCCGGAGGATTCGGGGCTGTGGTCTTCCAGGGAATATGGAAAATCGTGTTAGCCATGATACTGTCACCCATTTTCGGTTTTCTGGGAGGATTGCTCCTGATAGTTGTCCTATCCTGGCTTTTCAAGGACTCTGCCCAAAGAAAGGTGAACCGACATTTTAGGCGATTACAGATACTATCTGCCGCCTGGATGTCTTTCTCTCACGGAATGAACGATGCTCAAAATGCTATGGGCATAATTACCATGGCTCTGGTCAGCTACGGGGCGATAGCCACCTTCAAAGTCCCCCTTTGGGTCATGATTGCTTGTGCTACTGCTATGGGGCTGGGTACCAGCATGGGAGGATGGAAGGTTATCAAGACCATGGGGAGCAAAGTGTTCAAATTGCAGCCGGTGCATGGCTTCTCGGCAGAGACCTCCGCCGCCGCGGTCATAGCGGGCATGTCCCTCTTTGGAGTACCCATCAGCACAACCCACGTCATCTCCTCCGCCATAATGGGCTCCGGTTCCTCCCAGCGGCTCTCCGCAGTCCGCTGGGGGATAGTCAGAAACATAATCATCACCTGGATTGTAACCATACCGGCTTCCGCAATTGTGGCCGCTCTTTGTTACGCGATAATCAAAGTTTTCTCTTGAAATCCCTCGGTACAAAACGAAATTTCGCACTTCGTCTTGACTAAACCCGAAACAACCTGACCGTTTTTCCACAAGCTCCTAAATGATCCCGTCTTAGCGGTGGACCAACTGATTGATGCCTTTTCCTGCACCGCCTGATCCATGAAGATTCGTTGCCAAACAACCACCTGGCCGGTGTATCCCTCCAAAGTTGCCGGTCGGGGACTGTTGAAAGGCTCCTTGGCAGGGCTAAATGCCCTGCCCTATGCATTGCAACTGATTGTCTCCCATAGGGGCGGGAATTCATCCCGCCCCAGGCTGCCGCTTTTTCAACAGGCCCATCAGGTAACCCCATGAGAAGTTCGAACCAAAGCCAGTATCACAAAACTCCCTTCGGTTATCCTCTTGCGGTTCCTGAATTGCTCATGTACCAACGTTCGATCTGTCCTTCGGTCTGGATACTCGCAGTTCTTGGCGAATTCTGCTTTTTGTTGTCTGATAGCCTTTTACTGGATAATTCCACCGGCATCGAAAGGCTGGCTCGCAACTCACTGCGAATTCCTACTCGGTAATCTGTGCTCCATTCATCACCCTCTTTCTGTGGGATTCTAATTCATTGTACACAAATAACTTATATGGCTGACAAAAAAGAGGTAAGTGCGGAGAACTTGGCGCGGTTTTTGCAATGTGCTTCCCAATGATGGCTGGATCTGGAGATAATGCGCTTTTTGAGGAGGTATGTCGTTTTCTAGATGGCAAAGAATGGTGTAGACTTCAGTCTTTCTGACCGCTAAGTCTCAGGAAATGCTTGCCCCCGATTACACCGCCGAGCTTTGTACAGACAGGCCATCCAAAAGTGATTTGTTTCTTTAGTCTTTCGAAGAATAAACAGCTAGGCGTTGGCAAAAAAAGATACAGGACAACATTATTGCTCTTGGACTGAAAAAGAATATGGGAATTTCCATAGTTGAGGAGGTGAAAGGAAGATGAGGACAAAAAGCTTAGCTACAATCCTGGCGTCGACCATGCTGATCCTTGCAGCCACATGTGTATGCTCAGCTGGATGGTCCGTACCGATCGGCTCGGGATGGGGACATCCCTGGGAAGGCTCCACGGATGGGCCCGGCAGCAGTCCCAGTCCCGTCTCAAATGGCCACCAGATCATCATGAGCCCGATCTTCTCGGACTTCTTTATCGGGATTTACCCCAAGGAAGTCCACCAAGAAGGTGAGCTCCAAGAGAAACCTGACAGGATCGGTGACAAATCATATCGGCTTTTCTTCATATGGTGAGAAAGATGGAAAGCGAACAGGAGGCGTTAAGTCAAGCCTCAAGAACAAAGATGGAGTGGATCGAGTCTTTGATTGGGCGCAATAAGTTTGCCCAGGCGCTCCAAGAAATAAGAGGGTTGGAGAGTCGGCAGAAAATCGAGGAGTTCTCCACTCAATGGGCGGACCTCTGCTATTTTTCGGCTGTCGCGCTGCACGGGTTGGGAGACTACAGCCAAGCAGAAGGCAAGGCCAGAAGCGCATACGAGCTTTTGAAGAATACCTCCGAGAATAAGAGAGTCGCTCAGATTCAGTATGTTCTGGGTCTGATACACTCGGATCTGGGCGATTTGAAAAACGCTGAGAACCACCTCAGAGATGCCATTACTACTTACCGCAGAATCGGCGATCAAGCTGAAACCGTCAAATGCTACAACAAAATCGCTCGCATATTCTTCATGAAATCCGAATTCGAGAAAGCAGCCGAATATCTCGGCGAAACCAAGGAGCTAGCCGAAAAGACTGGCGATTCTAAGATGGCAGCAATTGCGTGCAGAAATTTGGGCAGAATCTACACGCTGATGGGCAGGTGGGAAGAGGCAGAACAAAACCTGTTGTACGGCCTCGAATCTGCGGAGAAAGACGACGATGAGCTTAATCTCTGTAGGGCTCAGCTGTCGTTAGGTTTCGTCTGCTGCCTGATAAGGGAGTTTCGGAGGGCTTCCCAATATTTGGCCAGCGCCTTTGAGTTGGCGCACAAGAATGGCTATTCAAGAGAATTGGCGATTTATCACGAGTACATGGGGGGACTGTGCTTTGATTCTGGAGATTACAAAGAGGCCGAAGATCATTATAATCAAATCCTTGAGATGTGGAGGACCACCGCGCCTGATGGAGACATGATCGCCCAAACTTATCGTCTTTTAGCAGAGCTTCAGGTGGCCAAAAAGGAATATAATCAAGCTCTTGCCTCCTGCCAGAAATCCCTGGAAGTCTCCAGATCATTGGGAGAAAAAATCGAGGAGGGGGCGGTCTATAGAATCCTGGGTCAGGTTTATTCTGCCAAGAAAGACAAGGAATCGGCTAAGGAATACTTCAACAGAGGCTTCGCTTGTCTTTCGCAGATCGGGGCAAAATATGAATTGGCTAAGACCTATCTGGAGGCCGGAAGATCAAAAGAGTTCGATTATTACAAAAGACTGGGTCTTTTGTCCAACGCCGAAATCGAATTCAAAGGATTAGGATCTTCCTACCATTTAGGTCAGGTTAATCTGTCCATAGCCAATCTCTTGGCTGAGGAGAAGCAATACGACAAGGCGCAACTCTTCTTAGCTGACGCGGAAAAGCTCTTCAATGAGATAAAGGAGCAGAAGGCCCTTGGCGCGGTTTGTGATTTAAGGCACACCATAGAGAATGCTGTGTTTCAGGCAAGCAAGATGGCTAAGTCGAACGGGAGGATTACCTTCACCAATATCATCACTCAAACAGACGAGTTGCGGGAGATCATCGAAAAATTAAAACAGATTAAAGATTACGACATAAGCATTCTTTTGGAAGGAGAGACCGGAACCGGCAAGGATCTGTTTGCCAAGGCGGTGCATTACTCCGGCAAAAGAAAGGATAGGAGATTTATCGCGGTAAGTTGCGCAGCTCTTCCTGAGGGCCTTCTGGAGAATGAGCTTTTCGGGCACAAGAAGGGTGCGTACACTGGTGCCGACAGAGATGAATCCGGATTGTTTGAGGAAGCCGAAGGGGGCACCCTGTATTTAGATGAGATCGCCGAAGTCCCCCTCTCCACCCAAGTTAAGCTGTTGCGGGCGATCGAGGAAAAGGAAATCGTTCGTCTGGGCGAAACCACGCCCAGAAGAATTAATGTGAGAATCATCTCCTCTACCAGCAGAGAGTTAAAAGAATCAATTCATGGTGGCAGTTTTCGGCAGGATCTGTATTATCGCCTCAATACCTTTCACGTGAAAATCCCGCCGCTCAAACAAAGAAAAGCTGATATTCCCATCCTGGTAAGACATTTCTTGAGAGAATATGGGATCAAAGACGGAGATTTGGAGGATTCTGACCTAAAAACGGTGATGAAAGGATTTTCGGAATACTGTTGGCCCGGAAACGTAAGGGAACTTGAAAATGAGCTAAAAAGAATGGTGGTCTTGTTCCAGGGAGGCAATGGCGATCCCACCAGGCTGCTGCCCGAAAAGCTCCAGAAGTTTTCCCAAAGATCGTCCTGGAGCGCAGCAGATGAACCGGTTTTCTCTTCCTCCGGCATGGACCTCCAGAGGCCCGCCGCTGTCTCCCTCTTCCAGGAGGTAGCAGAATTTGAGAAGGAAAAGATAATCCAGGCTCTTTCGCAGAGTAATGGGATAAAACTGAGGGCGGCTAAGCTTCTCGGTGTCCCTGAGGCTACTTTGCGGAACAAAATGAAGAAATATGGGATAAAAACCTCAGCCATTTTCTCTTAGACCCATCAGGATTCGGTGGGACCCCTTTTTTTGCTAATTTTGTCCTCTCTCTTAGAATTATTTGTTGACTTCTCATGTTTCTTTGTTTATTTTAGCCAGGTTGTGCTATGGGATGAAGGATAAAAGAGCCGGTGCCAGGTGCCAGCGACCAAAAGAGGCTTTTGATCAATGAAGCTTGGGAAGTTGAAAGATTCATCAGCTGGCGATGAACGGGAAACTCCTCCTAAAGAAACCCGTGGTTTCTCCTTTGGGAGGTGAGTAATGAGAAGAGTGACGAGGCAAATCGTTTTGAGATTGTTGGCCATTACTGGGATTTTCCTTATTGCCGATCTGGCAGATCCAGCCACAAGTCTAGCCGTCACAAAGCCGTATGAGAGGCAAGATTCCGAGAGGAGTCGCTCCCGGGACGTTGAATATAAACTAGCTGAGGCCTATCCCAACGCGCAGGCAAGGGTTCACCGGGTGGGGCTTCTGAACGTTTGCATGACCAATTGGGGCTTCTTTGGAAGTGGGAGGGGATACCTCCTATATGATTTAAAGGAATCGGTGGGGGGATGTTTCAGTCGGAATCCCTATGAGGAGGTTTTCGCCCCTTCGGCTGAGTATCCCCCTGGATCGGGTTTAGAATATCTGTTTTGGGGAGGTTTTTGGATAGGAGCTGTGGTGAACGACACGCCCTATGTCAGTGTGGGGTGCGATGGATGGCAATTAGTTCATGAGTTGTTCCCGGATGGTCCTGCCCCAAGGGGTGCTATTGAGGAGAGAAGCATCCGTCCGGCCGCTTTCTGTTATTCGCCTGATGCTGTCTCGGAGCAAGACATCATTGCTGTCTATACTGACACTTCAGCTGACATCCCCCTTTCCAACCAGGATCGGGACCCTTTCGATCTCCGAAAGCACTTTCCCTTGTACGTTCAGATTACTCAGAGAAGTTACTCCTGGAGCTATGAATATGCCGAGGATTTCGTGTTAATGGATTTTACCATAAAGAACATGTGGACAAAGGAGGGAGACCGACCTCCGGAACCGCCAAAGATCCACGACG
>CAZPOP010000010.1:35825-111768 GCA_964588305.1 uncultured Ignavibacteria bacterium | reverse complement strand
CTTTTGGAAAGATCGTGATTCAATTTACCTCGGCGCCAACCGCGCCTTGCTGGAGACGGCAGGACTGGAGTCTTCAGAGGAGATTGTCGGAAAGAGTGACTACCATCTTACATGGGGAAAAAAACAGGCCGATTCGTTTCGGGAGGACGATAGGAGGGTTATGGAATCAGGTATTCACCAATACGGTATTATCGAGCAATATCTCCGAGCTGACGGCACCCGTGCATGGGCCATGACCAACAAGGTGCCGCTGCGGGACACGGACGGCAACGTCGTAGGTGTCCTCGGTACCTCTGAGGACATCACCGAACGCAAGCGGGCGGAGGACTTACTGCTGACCAGCGAAGCCCAACTATCCAACGCCATGAAGATCGCTCAACTGGGGTATTGGGAGTATGACGTAGCTGAAGACCTGTTCACTTTCAACGATCACTTCTATGCCATTTTTCGCACGTCGGCTGAAAAGGTCGGTGGCTATAGCATGTCGTCGGCTCGTTACGCTCAACTTTTCGTGCATCCCGACGACAGGTCGGTAGTTGGCATTGAGATTCAGAAAGCCCTTGAAGCTACAGATCCACACTTCAGCCGCCAGCTGGAACACCGGATAATTTATGCCGACGGCGAGACCGGTTACATTTCCGTCCGCTTCTTCATCGTCAAAGACAATCAGGGTCGCACGGTCAAGACTTACGGCGCGAATCAAGATATCACCGAGCGCAAGCGGGCGGAGGAGCAGATCGAGTACCAAGCCCAACTCTTAGCAATGGTCAATGATGCGGTTGTTGCTTCTGACGCGCAATATAGACTGACTACTTGGAATGCTGCAGCGGAATCTATGTATGGCTGGAAGGCAGAGGAGGTGCTCGGACGGTTTGGTCTGGACGTAACTAGCACTGAATTCCCTGGCGTGGATAAAGCCGAGATGCTGCGCGCTATCGCGGAGCGTGGTACCTGGCGCGGCGATGCAACTCAGGTGCGCAAGGATGGAACGCGCTTCCCGGTCGAGGTATCTTCCGTCGTCCTGCGCGATGCGGCTGGCAAGGTGACCGGTTTCGTGAGCGTGAATCGTGACATCACCGAACGCAAGCGGGCCGAGGAGGCCCTTAGAGAGAGTGAGGAACGATTCCGTATTGCCAGCCAAATTGCCAGCGACGTGGTCTATGAAAGAGACGCACAAACAGGCGTCGCCACGTTCTACGGCGATATCGATAGTCATTTGGGCTATGAACCGGGCGGATACCCACGCACCATGGAAGGCTGGAGAAAGCATGTTCACCCGGAGGACCTTGCCTGGATAAATAATAAAAGCATAGACCAACTGGAACCAGGCGTACCGCACACCATAGAGTACCGCATGAGGAAAAAAGATGGAACGTATATGACATGGTTAGACCGGATTATGACAATCCCTGATAAAAAAACAGGTAAGCCGTTAAGATTCATCGGTGCCGCAACGGACATCACCGAGCGCAAGCGGGCGGAGGAGGAGTTGCAGAGGACACACTTCGCAATCGACAGCGCGCCGGAAGGCATCGCCTGGCTGGATAAGGACTTTCATTACATCTATGTCAACGAGGGGATGTGCAGGATGCTGGGGTATACGCGAGATGAGCTTCTTTTCCTGAAGCCAAGCGAGCTAGACCTGATGTTTCCGCAGGTGTCGCCTGCGGAATTATGGGCTGAGATGCGGGGGATCAAGTCTAAAGTCCGCGAGGGGTTATTCCGCAGGAAGGACAGAACTACCTTTCCGGTAGAGCTTACCCTTGATCACGTGGTCTTCAAGGATGAAGAATACATATTTTCCATCATGCGTGATATCACCGAGCGCAAGCGGGCGGAGGTAGAGATTCGTAAGCTTAGCCAATACTTGGAAACGATTATTGATAACGCCAATATTTGGGTGGATGTTCTGGATGAGAAAGCTAATGTGACGATCTGGAATAAAGCGGCAGAACAGATAAGCGGTTTTTCTCGTGTAGAAGTAATAGGGCATGGAAAGATATGGGAATGGCTCTACCCGGATGAGAAGTATCGCAACGAGATAACGACCAAAGCCGCGGCCATAATTGAGGAGGGAGAGGTGGTTGAGGATTTTGAAACTATCATCCGATGCAAAAACGACGAGACAAAAACCATCTCATGGAACTCC
This sequence comes from uncultured Ignavibacteria bacterium, assembly GCA_964588305.1. GTDB lineage: Bacteria > Zixibacteria > MSB-5A5 > MSB-5A5 > SM1-73 > SM1-73. The sequence goes on along the minus strand of CAZPOP010000010.1, from coordinate 109,619 downwards.
AGAAATCTTCTGGATGCTGATGGTAAGCCCATAGGTTCAATTGCTCTCGGTCGAGACGTTACAGAGAACAAAAGGATGCAATCCCAATTGATACAAGCTGAGAAACTGACAGCGGTGGGAACCCTGGCGTATGGAATAGCTCACGAATTCAACAACATCCTGGCAGGGATTCTTGGGAATGCGGAGTTCGGAATGGGAAGTGACGATCCCCAGGAGGTGAAGGAGAGTTTCCACATTATAATAGAGGGTTGTGACCGGGCAAAAGGTATCACCGCCAGCCTCCTGGCGTTCTCCAGACAGCGTCAGGAGAAAAAAGAAATGGCAGATGTCACGGATGCAGTCGATACGGTACTGGGTCTGACGGAACGGGAGTTGGAGAAGCAAAACGTCAATGTGGTGCGTAACTTCAAGCCTATTCCCGAAATAGCCTGTGATTTAGGCGAGCTTTCAGGGGTTGTCCTCAATATGATAACCAACGCCAGGGATGCAATGCGCCCCGGCGGAGGTACGCTTGCCATAGAAGTCAGTGAGAAGCGAGATTGTATCGAAATGATTTTCTCCGATACCGGCTGCGGAATACCGGACAGCATAAAGTCCAGGATATTTGAGCCCTTCGTGACTACTAAGGGAGCATTAGGTCAAAGCGAAATACCGGGAACAGGATTGGGCTTATTTTTGTCTTATGGAATAATAAACAGATATGCAGGAAGCGTCGAGGTGAAAAGCAAGGTGGGTAAAGGAAGCAAGTTCACCATAAGAATCCCCATCTCCAGGAATCAAGTGCTGTCTCCTCCGGTCGAGAGTAACCGAGAGAAAACAGGCTCTGTCCCGCAACATCTCACTATTCTCTTGGTGGATGACGAGCCAACCATCTGCGCGGCAATCAAGAAATTCCTCGAAGCTCAAGGGCATTCTGTAACTACCGCTCTTTCCGGCAGAAAGGCGCTTGAGAATTTCAAAAAGGGAGGTTACCAGGTGGTGCTTGCAGACATAACCATGCCCGACATGGACGGGGTGAGATTGATTTCTGAATTGAAGAAGATTGATCAGCAAGTCAAGTGTATCGTTTTGACCGGACATATGACCGAGGAGAAATTGGAATCGGCGAAGAAAGCCGGAGCGGATGCGATGCTGATCAAGCCCTTTAAAAATGAGGAGTTATACCAGGTAATGGCCAGGGTGCTTTTAACCTGACCTCACCCCAATCCTTCGCTCTGCACGTGTAGAAAGGAGAACCATTCCCCTGTCATTGATGAAGGGCGAAAATTTTATCTAGACTCATCTTGGATTTGAATCGTTGAGCAGTCAAAGCCACGCTCTTTATCTTGTTGACCTCGTAAGAAGCGATTTTCCCGCAATCCTGGCAGTAGCCCAGAACCAGCCACTTCGGGTTTTTCTGCACTAAAGCATAAGGTTCAATAAGTCTCTCGGTCATTCCGTTTAGGCCGCTTTCATATTCTATTCTTATCACTGTCCTTTGATCCACTGCCAGATTGAGCAGCTTGAAGATAGCCGAGAACCGACTCATTGCCGAAGGGGAGGGGGAGGCGACTGTTCCCGGGCACCGATGTTCGGCTGGCTTATCCGGAAGTGGTTTTCCCCTGTTGCTCCTCAGCTTGGCTTGGATACCTTTTGCCAGGTTGAACAATGAGGATTGTGCTTTCAGGGGGGAGAAATCAAGAGCGAACTCCAGGGTGGCGATCTCTTCGTCCGTTAGATTGAGGGTCGGCAGAAAAGCACCTTCCAAAAACCTGTATCCGTGATCATAATATATGGGAAGTCCGGCTGAAGCAAGGCTGTTTGCGTCTCTGAAGATGGTCCGTTCGGAAACCCCGCATTTTTGAGCCAGATCTCTTGACGCCAAGTTGTGGTGGGACCGGATCAGGTTAATCAAATAAAGAAGTCTTTCTGCCTTCGTCATTTTGAATTCCAATTTCTCGTTTTGCTTCAGGGGAGAATCCATTCTCCCCTGATTTGACAGGCACGGCACATCCCGCGCCACGCCCAAGAGATCTCCCTACCGACCCTTGAACTCAAATAAAAAACAAAATATTATGATTATATGTGCAAATTCCGTGCAATTTCCGGCGTACTTTCTAACTTGTTGTAATTACATAAGATAAGTAGAGGCTGGTGTTTTGAGGGTATTCAGTGTTGGGACATTCTGCGACCCAAGCATCCGGCCTGGGGTGGAATGCCCCGATATTAGGGTGAGGGTAGCAAGGGGGCATTTTGACACATGATGTTGCACTTCGCCCCAATGGTGATGAAAAAGGGGATTATTCTGTCGGGGGAGAATCTCTTGGTCTAGACTATTCCGTACTTTTTTAGCTTACGGTACAGGGTGCGTCTGTCCATTCCCAGAATGGACGCCGCCTTGCTTTTGTGCCCGCCAGCTTTTTTGAGTATCATTTTGATGTATTCTTTTTCCACTGTCTCCAGGGATTTACCGTCCTCTCCGGCTTTTTTAATGCGCGTTTCCTCCGGGAACTGAATCTCAGGAGGAAGATGTTCCGGAAGGATATCCTCCGAATCAGATACGAGTACCGCCCTCTCGATGGCATGCTCCAACTCCCTTACATTGCCAGGCCAGTGAAAGTCCAGAAGCAGCCTGAGAGCATCTTTAGAGATTCTCTTGACCTCTTTTTTCAGAGAGTGGTTGTATCTTTTGAGAAAATGGTTAGCCAGCAGAGGGATATCCTCTCTCCGGTCTTTGAGCTCAGGCAGATGTATGGACATCACCCTGAGACGATAGTACAGATCATCCCGAAAGGACTCCCTTTTTACCTCCTGTTCCAGGTCGTGATTGGTGGCGGCAATCAGCCTTATGTCCACCTTGTCCCCTTTTGTCTCTCCCACAGGAGTGATGATTTCATCCTCGATTGCTCTCAGCAGCTTCACCTGAACGGAAGGAGGAATCGCACCAATCTCGTCCAAAAACAACGTACCCTGGTGAGCTTCCTGAAACAAACCTCGCTTGTCTCTATGGGCTCCGGTGAAAGCTCCTTTTACGTGTCCGAACAGCTCACTTTCCAACAAGGTCTCGGGGATCGCGCTGGAGTTGACCACCACGAAAGGTTCATCTTTTCTTTTGCTATTATAGTGAATGGCCCGGGCCACCAATTCCTTTCCCGTGCCCGTTTTTCCGGTGATCAGCACGGTGGTATCGGTTTTTGACACCATCCTTATCATCTCAAAAACATCTTGCATCAATTTGCTCTTGCCAATTATGTTTTCGAACCCGTATTTTCGTTCGACCTGTTCGGTCAGTACTTGTATCTTTTTTCGAAGGTCTCTGTCTTCTAAAGCCTTCTTTATGACTAATAGGATTTCTTCAGTTTTAAAAGGTTTTGTCACGTAATCGAAAGCACCACTTTTCATCGCCTCGACGGCGGAATCGATGGTGCCGTAAGCGGTCATTATCACCACATAGGTCTGAGGGGAGACTTTCTTTATCGCCTTCAAAACCTCTATCCCGCCAAGGCCAGGCATTTTCAAATCAGTCAAGGCAATGTCGCAGAAATCGGTCTTTATTTTTGTTATTCCGCCTGAGGCGTCGGCCATAGTCTCAACATCGAATCCTTGCTTGTCCAGGATCTTCTTGAGCACTTCCCGTAGTCTCTTATCGTCTTCGATTATCAATACTCTGTCCTTGTGCTTCATGATTTCTGCATTCCTCCGGATTCCCAACAAGAATCTCAGGGACGGATAAACATGTCCAAACTGAGATAAAAAAGCAACTTACCCCAGTGATATCGTTTTTGATACGATGTGTCAATGGGCAGATGATGGCATTTTCCTTTCCAAAGGCATTACTTTATGCAGACATTAATAGGCATGACAGAATCTGTCAGGGAGTCGCAATAATGTAGTGCTTTTGTGGTCAGATGGGAATGTTCGCCAGAGCAAAGAGTCAACATGGCGGCGTCGCGGACTACAAACAGAGTCTTATCCCTCTTGAAATCGTGAATTCAAAATGGTTTTCAGATTCTGAAAACTGAGACGAACCGCGAAGATCTCTTTGGGCCCGCGATTTTTGTTCGCCCATCCATCGCTGGCAAAGCTGTCAGCCGACATTAAGGCTGCAGAGGAGACAATTCGACAATAGGCGACGGTTGCTTTGATACAAAAAAGAACCTGCCAACTTTTGCTGGCAGGTTCTTAAAAGCTATGGTAGCGCTACGGGGAGTCGAACCCCGGTCTGATGGCTGAGAACCACCTGTCCTAGGCCACTAGACGATAGCGCCACGTAAATGATTTATCGGTTCATAAGCAAAGACTGTTAACGCTTCATCAGGGCCACAGACTATTCTTCCACAGGAAATCGAACTTCGGTCACCAGTTGCTCTGGAGGAACGTCCGGACCTCCTTCGAGATAGATTTCGGTGATCGGGCCTGCGATCTTGAGCCCTTTTTCTCCCATCCATTTCATAATGGTGGGATACTCCATGGCGATTCTGTCGTACGCTCCCCTCATGACGGCGTAGACCACCTTGTGAGGAGGAATTTCCTTGACCAGGTAACCGGAGTCCGGTTCGAATCCCTCGTCTACCTGAATCCCCAACTCGCATCTCAAGCTCTCTGCAGGTACGGTGGCCGGGTCATCATAGTACAGACCCACCATATTGAATTCAAGACCCTTTTGTCCCGCATAAACGGCCAGCTGACCGAACAGTGGTCCCAACTGCTCGTAAGGTCCCACGTGCTCCACATAAACAATGGTCATCTTGTCGATGCTTTTGGTGAGGATCTGATAACCCTTTTTCTCCTCAACCTTCTTTTCCTCGACCTTCTTCTCGCATCCCGTATGGGCAAATATAAAGAAGCCCAAAACAAGAATCGACTGAAAAATCCTCCAAGATTTCAGCATCACCCACTCCTTTTTTGGCTTTTGGCCAAAATCCTTCTCATGCTTCAAACTGATTCTCCAAGGTCCTGTCAGTTAAGTCGGGACAGAACCCTTCTTAACTCTTAACCGCAGGTCGTCCACCGCTAATCATCTGGCTGGGGGACAGGGATTCGAACCCCGATAGACAGATCCAGAGTCTGCCGTCCTGCCATTGGACGATCCCCCAAACATGTCGTCGCTTAAAATACAAAAACCGAACGCTTTGTCAAGAAAATTCTGCTTGGCATTCCGAAGACCTCACGTCACGCCAAAAGTGCAGATCAAATTAAAAAAACCAATGTTTTCGCGAGTACGTAATCTGTTTTATCAATTGCCTTTTTCTGGATGGACCTGAATCGTCTCGCTGCTACTAGCCGTCTTGAGGTTGGATTCGAGACTATTTAGAAGTGAAAGAGGTGAATGGCCTTTACACAAAGAATCTCGAAAGCCGCAGGATTCGCTCCAACGCTTAGTGAAACGGTTGCGGCAAAAGATAGCGGCGAAGGGATTCGAACCCCTGACACGCGGATTATGATTCCGCTGCTCTAACCAGCTGAGCTACGCCGCCATTTCTCGACTCAATCATCTATAACAAAAACCCCACCTTTTGTCAAGCGAAAGATCACCGTATTTTCTTGTATCGGACCTTTGAGGGTTACGTTAATAGGCCTGTTTGAGACAAGGGTGTGATTCCTTGAGTTAGTTGCGAATTTTCAGTCGGGGTTTGAAAAAGAGAGATTAAGCTAGAGATGTCCGCCTGGTCTAAGGGACACCTGTCGCCATGAGTAAAGCCAAAGCCCTATATGACCTCTGGAATATGTCCCAGCAGATGCTCAAAGAAGAAATCCGCCGTTTTTTTCCCGCCGCGAATGGCATTTTCTGTCTTGGTGAATCCGTGCCCTTCGTCCTCGAAGACCATGTATTCGACCGTCACTCCCCTCTTTCGAAGCGCATCCACCATCTGATCGCTTTCCCCCTTGACCACGCGCGGATCATTCGCACCCTGAAGTATGAGGATCGGGGTTTTGGCTTGGTCGATATAAGTGATGGGGGATCGTTCCAAGAGGAATTTTCGATCCTGCGGATCGTTGATATCCCCCAACCATTCTTTCATAATCGGCTTCCAGTACTCGGGCACACCCTTCAGGAAAGTCACCAAATTTGAGGGACCGCAGATGTCGGCCGCCGCACGCCACAGATATGGAAGTCGGGTGACGGCAGAAAGGACCGCAAATCCTCCGAAACTTCCGCCATAGATCGCAAGTCGGTCGTTATCTATCTCAGGGCGACTCTTCAAGAATTGAGCCGCCGCTTCGATATCCTTTAGCTCTCCACCTCCCCAATCGCGGTGAATTAGACGCATGTGGGCTTTCCCGTATCCGGTGGAACCGCGAATATTAGGAGCAAAGACCGCTATCCCTGCTTGAAGCAGGTATTGGTAGAAATAATAGTATGTAGGGAACTCTTGATACTCAGGGCCGCCATGAATGGAAAGCACGCAGGGAAAAGGCCCCTTTCCTTTTGGACGATAAAACCAAGCCGGAATCTTTCGATCAAAGCTCTGGTATTCAATCAACTCAGGTGAGATCAAATCTTCGCTTCTTACGCCGCCGGACATTGAATCGGTTACTCGCTGAATATCGCCATTGTCTAAATTAAAGAGATAATAGTCGCCCGCGCGGATGGCTCGGTTGCGCTTAAAAACCAAGAAACGGCAGTCCGGTGTGAACTTACATTCTAAATGCAAAGCGTCCAAGTCTTCGCCGATCGACCTCTCTTTGCCCGTGCTTAAATCATGCACAGAGATGGTCTGGACGCCGCCGCAGTTGACTACATATGCTAGCCAGCGGCCATCATTCGAGGCTGCCGCATCTACCACGTCCCACTCCGGCGCGGCGACAACCTCCTTTTCGCCACTCCTAGTGTCTATTTTGACCAAACGCAAAAATTCGCTGTCTTCATCGGTGAGCATATAAAGAAATCGACTATCCGGACTCCAGGCACGAAAATCAAATCTGGCTTTCCCCGTATGCGGTGTAAGCTCCCTTCGCTTGCCAGTGGAGAGCCCCAAGAGATGAAGGGTATAGTGATCGTTAGCAAAAAACTCAACTATGGGTAGGTAACGTCCGTCGGGTGATGGCCTTTGAGCAAAAAAGATGGTATCTTCTTGGGTAATTCGTTCCCGTCTGCCTGAAGATACCTCAATCCGTCCCACATCCATGGCCGCTGGATTGCGATCGTCTGTGTTATAGTAAATGAATCTCCCGTCTGGCGACCACGCAGAAAGATAGTATCGTTTTTTTAGATTATCGGTAAGAAGGTGAGGTCGCCCTCCTTCATCAAGGTCCAAAAGGTAAATCTGCTCGAGTTCATTCCCTTTCTCATCTGCCGAGAACGCTATCTGATTTGAGGTCGGTGAACATTTTACGTTTCTGACTGTTTGATCCTTAAAGAAGGTAAGCTGAACCGGAAAACCCCCTGTGGTGGGAAGATGCCAGAGATTCAGTTGCCCATCCAGATCAGCCAGCAAGGCCATTCTTTTCCCATCGGGAGAAAAATCATAGCCCCACATGCGGCGTACGCTTGCTAGCTGGTCGAAAGTATATTTCAATTTGAAAACCTTCTTTTGACTTACATGTCCCATTTCAATCTCCCTACTGTTTGAAAACCAAGCTGAGCCCTCCGAAAGAAAAATCCTTTTGTAATTGCTTCCTTTCAGTTGTCCTCGTTCTATTTCCAAAAATTCTTTATATACTTTGGCCTTAGGAAATACCCCAGCAAGACATCAGAGCAACGGGAATTTCCCCCCGCCAAAGGCGGGGGATCTGGAAAGTATTCGCGATGCGCCATGAGAGCGCGTTAGAACCGGGTAAACGATGCCGAAGCGAGTTAGATTGATGACCGATCTTAGAATAAAAAACCAGTCATTTATTCTATCTCCTCAAACTTACCTGTCTGTTTGTTTTTTCTAACATTATCCCAAGAGAAGCATTTGCCATTCATTGAGATATAGATTCCACTTGGTAAGGTTTGGACAAACGCCAAAGCGGCACCTAAATTGAACAAGCCATCTGAGCTACCAAACGTATAAGGAATTATGGCACCTGTTAGAACAACGGTCTTGTCTTTAATTTTTTTGCCAAGAACTTTGGCAGTTTCTGCCATAGTATCGGTTCCGTGTGTAATCAGAATTTTGTCTTCTTTTGCTCTTTCAACATTTTCTGAGATTATTTCTCTGTCCGAATCAGTCATGCTTGAACTATCAATCATCATTAAAGTTCTGATGTCAGCGTTTAATTTGCACCGTCCCAGCTTTAGCATTTCAGGCAGGTGCGTGTCTTTGAAAAAGAGTTCTCCATTGAGTTCATCGTACTCCTTATCAAAAGTCCCGCCAGTTACAAAGATTCTGATGGTCATGTCTTTATTGTTAGTGAATTAATCCTAATGAATGTTTTGTTAGTGAAATCAGCCCACATTTCGCTCAACGTTTTGTCTGTTTTAGATTATTCGGCATGAGGATGCGCTCAAGTAAGACGTCAGAGTATCGGGAATTCTTTTTTCCGATACATGCAGAAAGCTTCCTGAAACACACACATGTTAGAATACCTTATTTAGAATCATACCTGTGGCAAAGTCATAAACCGCACAGTTTATGGTGGAGAGGCCGGGATTCGCTGTTAAGCCCTGTCTTCGACCCTGAGCTCAGACCGAAGGGAGCGAGTCCGAAGGACGAGTCGAAGGGAACCCGGGGTAGAGTTTTATCCCTACAACTGCTTATCCCGCCAACGGCGGGACTTCAGGCAGCTCGGTAACATGCATTTCTTGCTTCGCAAAATCTGACAAAAGTCTCTTGAAGGCTTCGCCTCCTTTGTAACTCTTCATTTCCTTCTCCCGTTTCATTGCTTCCGGTCGGGAACGACATGTCTCAACATAAACCACCTCGAACGGACCGCGATTCTTCATTGATTTAGTTTGGCCGCGCGAATGTTTCTCTAAACGCTTAGCCAGATCTTGTGTTTGTCCTATGTAATAGCGCTCGCTTTTCTTTATCCGAAGAACGTAAACATAATACATCGTGTTTGTAATTAACGGAGAGGCCGGGATTCGAACCCGGGGTAGAGTTTTATCCCTACAACTGCTTAGCAGGCAGCTGCCTTCAGCCGCTCGGCCACCTCTCCTTGATTTCAAAGAATATCGATCCAGAAACACGACTGCTTATCCCGCCAGCGGCGGGACTTCAGCCGCTCGGCCACCTCTCCTTGATTTCAAAAAATATCGATCCAGAAACACGACTGCTTATCCCGCCAAAGGCGGGACTTCAGCCGCTCGGCCACCTCTCCTCAGAATTCAGTCAACAGTCAATAGTAGAAAATATGATAAGATGAATTCAGTACCTCTATCTTCATATCCCGTTGGTGAACAACACCAGTAGAACCTGGACACCGCTGAAATATGATTCTCGCTATCTCTTTTGCCTGTTACCCGCCTTTTTTGCCTCCACCTTAATACTCAGTATTTTTCCCTTGATCTTTTCAGACATGTCATCTTCCAAAAATACTCTTTCGTCCAGAATCTTAATGTCCTTGAATCCCGCCCGCTTAATTGCGTTAAGATAGTCCCTTTTTACCAAAGCTCCTCCGATGCAATTGGCCCAGGCGGAGAATGATTTTCTTATCTCAGGAGGGAGTTCCTTCTCGGTGACTATGTCGGAAATCATCATCCTTCCGTTTGGCTTCAGCACCCGATAAGCTTCCTCAAAAACTCTTCCTTTGTCCGTAGAGAGGTTAATTACACAGTTGCTGATTATAACGTTTACACGTTCATCTTCCAAGGGGAGATTCTCGATTTCGCCCAGCCGGAATTCAACGTTTTCGTATCCGCCTCTTCTTGCGTTTTCCCCAGCCTTTCTTATCATCTCCCGGGTCATGTCCACGCCGATTACCTTACCTTTCTCACCAACCTTATTGGCGGCCAAGAAAACGTCTATCCCTCCACCGGAGCCTAAATCCAGGACGGTCTGCCCCTTTTTGAGCGCGGCTAAAGCCACAGGATTTCCACATCCCAGGCCCATGATGGCAGACTCCGGAACCTTTTTCAATTCTTTCAGGGAATACCCAATTGCCTTCGCCTGTTCCAACGCAGAAGTTCCACAACAGCTGCAAGTAGTTCTTTCCTTCTTGGCCATTTGTCCGTATCTGTCCTTGACGAATTCCTTAATCTTTTTCTCTTCGATCCTTTTCGTCACCATCTTAACAACCCCTTTCAGCTCTTTATATCTCAAGCACTACACGTCGTCGAGCCCAAACACAATTATAGCAGAACTTTTTTCAAATGCAAGATGTTTTTCGCTCCTTGTTATCCTATATTCAGTTTGTCCGGTTCTTATTTGACTAAAACTTGAGGAGACAGCTGGAGACCGCGCACAACAACGAAGACTGACATTCTTTTCGTTGGAGTCATTCCGGAAGAAGCTTACAGCCACTGCCTGTAAGCTTATCTCATTTGTCAAGGCGAGCGCCTGGGCCTCCAAAGATTTCCATGTCACAGGGACCCCCATCCGGGTCGGTGAAATCCGGATGGCCGGAGTCGATAGCTGGCGAATTCTGCAGTAGGTGAAAATCGATTTTGCCTCTAAACAGGGGATCGGCGGAAATGTTACCAGACGTTCCGGTCAGGCTGTCCATGTCCCTATAGTTACCCTCTTTGTTCCCCCAAACGTCATTATGGGAGATCACGAAGTTTTGATGGACCCCATACATCCAGATTCCCACACACGGGCAGACCCACTCTTTTCTCCAGCCGTTTTCGGTGACAATGTTGTTCACGAAAGCTCCGCGTGCGGTCTCACTCCAGGGTGCAAATCCACAATTTCCGTTTCTGGTTACCACGTTGTTGGAAGCCTCCATAAAGGAGTTTCCGGTAACGGTTATTCCCCAGCCCAAATTGTCATAAACGGTATTGTTTCGCACCACGGCTCTTGAATCGCCGAAAGTGCCGATCCCCTTCCAGTAGCCGGAGATCTGGTTGCGATAGACTATGGCTGCGGCATCCCAGGTGATACCGATGCCGGCTCCTCTTCCTTCACAGATGAGATTGTCGGAAATGTAGGCATTTGCCCCTCGATAAAGTGCTATCCCGTCCCACCCGTTGTTCTCAATAACATTATCCAAGATGAAAATCTCGGAGTTCTCCCTTCCGAATACTCCTCCTATTCCCACCACTACGCCCTCCACCTGATGTCTATTATCAGAAATTCTGACGCTTTTGACGGTTACCGTGCTGAATTTCGCTACTACCCCAGCGTCGGTGGCGTTTCCATCCGGGTCGCGAACTCCACCCGTGATTTTCAAATTAGCAATGATTGATCCACGACTGTGATCGAACAACACCCCATATCCGGCATTGGTGATCAGAAAAGTTGAATCCGCTCCGCTGCCTATGAGCTCAACAGCTTTATCTTTGATCCAAAAGCCTCTTGAGGCTTTCACCAAGGTTTTATGTATCTCGCAATTGCCACACAGATCTTCAGTATAAGAATCTGGATGAGCTTCATAGGTTCCGGGCATTATCAAAATCTTGTCGCCATCATTGGCCAGGTCTATGGCATACTGAAGATCACGACAAGGATCATCCTCGGATCCCGAGCCTGGTTTGCCGTCTCCGAGATCGTCCACATGCCAGGTCTCAGCTTCTGCGAGCGGAAAGAATCCCAAGAACGTCGAGATCAATAATAAGGCTATTCCAGATTTTGCCATATCCTGCTCCCCGTTCTTGTGGTTAGAAAGATCGCAGGGACATGAGCGTAACGGCAACGCCCAGTCGATTCACAAACTCAACTTCAGAACTTCCATCATCTGCTGATGTATTCTTCCGTTGGAGGCCAAGATTTCCCTCAGATGAATATTAAATGGTCCTCCCGAAAAATCCGTAACCTTACCTCCGGCTTCTTTAACGATCAAGATTCCTGCTGCAGTATCCCAGGGAGAAAGCTTCAGTTCCCAGAATCCATCGAATCTGCCTATGGCTAGGTAACATAAATCCAGAGCTGCTGATCCTCCTCTCCTGACGGCCTGAGCCTTCTTATAGAAATTGGCAAAATGATCCAGATTGTCGATTTTGCTTCTCCTGATGTCGTACGGGAACCCAGTTGCCAGCAGGCTTTGAGACAATTCGGTAGTCTGGGACACGGAAATTCTGTGTTTATCTTCAGTATTATAAGACCCCTTGGACAAGAAAGCTCCCTTGCCTTTTTCTGCCACAAAAAGCTCGTCCAAATTCGGATTGTAGACCACCCCTAAGATGATCTCTCCGTTCTTTTCTAAGGCAATGGATACACAGTACATGGGAAAATCGTGAGCATAGTTCGTGGTTCCGTCTAGGGGATCGATTACCCACCTATAGATCGATTTGGATTTCTTACTCTCGGGAATGAACTCCTCGCTTTCCTCAGTCAGGATGGCATGATCCGTAAAATTCTCTTTGATGATCTGCAATATGGCCTCCTCAGAGATTCTATCCACCTCGGTCACCAGGTTTACCTCATCTTTATAGCCGATGCTCTTGACCTTTCCGCGGTGCTCTTTCAGAATCTCTCCGGCTTTCAAGGCCGCTCGGATAGCGATATTTCTATGTTCTTCCACTTCCATTTAGTTTTCTCCGGTCATCAAATCCCGTCGCCTCAATTTCAAAGCGAACCTTGTTTTTGAAGCGATCACGGGCAAGTTTGAGCTTGTTTCACACTAAACGAGGAGTCGACGCTATTCCATCTAGCGCACTCGCTCCAACCTCGACCATTCTTGTTTCCAATGTCAAAATACGCATTTTTCGCGCTAAATCAAGAAAATGTTGTTTTCTCTAATGTGCCAATTCTCCCACGTGAGGAACCGATATGCCGAAACGCTGCCATTACTATGGCTGTTATTGGTTTGAGAATTCAGAGTTTCATCCCCAAGAAAACAGAGGTGCATATTTTACGCCTTGACTTCAAAGTTTTGGCACGTAATATAAGTAGTGAAAATCGTTCAGAAAGTTGCCGCCGACGGCGGACTTGTCCTGAGCGAAGTCGAAGGGCAGCCGACTGCGGACGTTAGGAACATGGCGAAGTTCAATTTAGTTTCAGATTACAAACCCCAGGGGGATCAGCCCGAGGCGATTTCTCAATTGAGCCAAGGCCTCAAGAAGGGGGAGAAGTATCAGACCCTTTTGGGTGTGACCGGTTCGGGAAAGACCTTCACCATGGCCAACGTCATCACCAACGCGGGAAAGCCAACCATTGTGATCTCACACAACAAAACCCTGGCAGCGCAGCTTTACGGCGAACTTAAGGGCTTCTTCCCTCAAAATGCGGTGGAGTTTTTCATAAGCTACTATGACTATTATCAACCGGAGGCATACGTCCCGGCAAGCGATACTTACATTGAAAAAGACACCTCGGTCAATGACGACATCGATAGATTGAGATTGAGGGCGACTAGCTCGCTTTTGGAAAGGGACGACGTGGTCATCGTGGCCTCGGTTTCCTGCATTTACGGAATAGGTTCGCCCAAAGACTGGAAAGAGCTTTTGTTATTCCTGGAGGTGGGAGAGGAGAGGGAGCGGGATCAGATACTAAAAAATCTCATCGACATTCATTACTCTCGCAATGACATCGAATTTGCCCGGGGAACGTTTCGGGTCAGAGGGGATACCATTGAGATACATCCCGCCTACGAGGAGACCGCCATAAGATTGGAGCTTCTCGGCGATAGAGTAGAAAAGATATCGGTGGTGGATACTCTCAGAGGCGAAATCATAGAGGAGAAAAAGAAAGTTGCCGTCTACCCGGCCAAGCATTTCGTCACCACTCATCCCCAGTTGGAGGAGGCGATCAAAAACATTGAAAAGGAGTTGGACGAAAGGCTTACTTGGTTCAGGTCCCAAGGAAAGCTCTTGGAAGCCCAGAGGCTGGAATCACGTACTCGCTTTGACATTGAAATGATGCGAGAGATCGGCTACTGCACCGGAATCGAGAATTACTCCCGCCATCTCTCCGGAAGAAAGCCGGGCGCACGACCTTACGTACTTTTGGATTTCTTGCCCAAGGATTATTTGATGATCATAGACGAATCCCATCAAACCGTCCCTCAAGTTCGGGGGATGTATGCCGGAGATAGATCAAGAAAAGAGGTCTTGGTAGAATACGGCTTCCGTCTGCCCTCGGCCCTGGATAACAGGCCCTTGTTTTTCAAGGAGTTCGAGTCACTTATAGATCAGGTTATCTTCGTGTCGGCCACTCCGGCCCAATATGAGTTGGAAAAGTGCAAGGGGGTGGTGGTGGAACAGCTTATCCGACCCACAGGTTTGGTTGATCCTAAAATCACGGTTAAGCCGCTGGCAAAACAGGTGGATGATCTGTTAGAAGAGATCAGAGTGAGGGCGCAGAGGAAGGAAAGGGTCCTGGTCACCACCTTGACTAAGAGAATGGCAGAAGATTTGGCTGATTATCTGGCTCAAATGGAGATCAAGGTGCGTTATCTCCATTCGGAGATCGGTGCCATAGATAGGGTGGAGATTCTGAGAGACTTAAGACTGGCAGAGTTCGACGTCTTAGTAGGGATTAATTTGCTCAGGGAGGGTTTGGATTTGCCCGAAGTCTCCATGGTCGCAATTCTGGATGCAGACAGGGAAGGTTTTTTGAGATCCGAAACCTCGTTGATTCAAATCGCCGGAAGGGCGGCTAGAAACAAAGCCGGCGAAGTGCTCATGTATGCAGATACCATCACCGATTCCATGAAGAAGGCGATCGATGAGACCAACCGAAGAAGGAGACTTCAAGAGAAATATAATAAGAAACACGGCATCATTCCCCAGACAATTTATAAGACCAGGGAGGAGATCTTGAAGACCACCACCTTTGCCGATTCCCGCACCAGCGTTCCGGAGAAAGAGAAGAATTTGGATTTCTTGGAGAAGCTCTCCTTGGAGGATAAAATCAGGCAGTTGCAGAAAGCGATGAAGCAAGCCGCCTCGAATTTGGAGTTCGAGAAGGCGACCTTATTTCGCGACGAATTAGCCAAATTGGTCGGCAAGAGAGGCAATAGAAAATCGAAGAGAAGTAATTTCTAGGGATAAAGAATGAAGAAGGACTTTTTCGTATCAGCTCTGCTCTTGGTTGTCACTTTCGTGTTTAACTTGAGTTGCGAGGAAAAGACGACCAAGGGGGGCGAGCACACGGATTTCGATGCCATAAAGGGAATCATCTACGACAATCCGGATATTTTTCTAGTTGACGTCTTTGACACCGACAAAGATACATCAGTGAATCCGGTCTTCTTCCGCCAGATAACCTCCACCGACTTTGATCTGGATAGTGCCCGCCGGTACGACGCTGACACGTTACACGATTTCGCCCACATCTATGCGGCCTGGGGGGATAGCATGAGAGGAGTTCTGCATTATTTCGTCGATGGAAAGGAGTATGCCAAATCAATCTATGCCCATTCGGGTATGGGGGCGTACTTCGAGCAATGGGGCGACGCTTTGGATACGCATAGGGGATGGCTCTTGAAGAACATCAGTAACAATGTGATCGCATCAGTGCCCACACACATCACACCGCCTTCTGTGCATATCACATCCGAGGGAGTCAACGCCTGGGTTACCGGAGGCACGGTCTCCACTATGATGAACAAGGACAGTGTGTTGAGTTTTGCTCCAGGGAAAAAGGTTACGTTTACGGTCGAGTCCAAAGATATATCTAACCTCTTTCTTTTTCTTCATATAGGCGAGGACGGCAATTTCACAAAAACCCCTTTTTCAGACAACGGAGACGGAACCTCATCGGCCAGTTGGACCACCAGCAGTGATTCAGAAATCGCCAAAGGTTATAAACACGCTTTCGTAGATGCGATAAGCCGAAAAGCACTGACCGATACGACAGCTGAGTACGACTCAAAAGCCTGGGGAATTATTTATAGAATCAAATAGGTTCGCCAAAGGAGGGATTGGCAGAAGCAGAGTGTTTAAGGACTCTCAACTGTTTGATGTTAACGTTCGTTTTTTTTCTTGACTAAGATGAAAAGAATCGTATATTAGTAAAACCCTTCGGGGTGAGGTGAAATTCCTCGATCGGTGGTAAAAGCCCACGATCCCGCCTCTGGCGGGGACGAACTGGTGGAATTCCAGTGCCGACGGTTTGCCCTGCCGCAGGCGGGGTCAAAGTCCGGATGGAAGAAGGGTAGAGATCTGAGGTCGATCCCAAGGATGGGTTCCTCGGATATCCAAAGTCACCCCGAAGAGAGTTCGGGGTTTTTTGTTATGACACGAGAACGATACATGAAGCGGACCATGAACCTGGCCAAGAAGGGAAGGGGGAAGACTTCCCCCAATCCCATGGTTGGGGCGGTGGTGGTCAAGAATGGTGAAGTCGTTGGCACGGGGTATCACCAAAGATTCGGTGAGCTCCATGCAGAGGCTAACGCTTTGAGAGTTTGCCAAGACAAAGCAAGAGGTGCCAGCCTGTACGTTAACTTAGAACCTTGTTGCCATCACGGAAAAACTCCTCCCTGCACAGATATGATCATTAAGAGCGGGATTAGGGAAGTTATCTGTGCCACGCTTGATCCCAATTCACAGGTGAACGGAAGGGGGATAAAGGCCCTGAGGGACGGCGGCGTGGAAGTCCATTTGGGCGTTCTGGAAGAGGAGGCGAAAAAACTGAATGAGGTCTATATGAAGTTTATCACCACCGGACTTCCCTTCGTGATGCTGAAAGTTGCCCAAACCTTAGATGGCAAAATCGCCACAAAGCTTGGCGATTCCAAATGGATTACCGAGGAAGATTCCCGTCGGTTCGTTCACTCACTCCGATCCTCGGTGGATGCAGTCTTGGTGGGAGCAAATACGGTGAAAAGAGACGATCCGGAATTGACCATCCATAATGCCGGAGGTGAGGACCCCATGAGGATAATTCTGGATTCGTCCGGAAGCATTCCGCACAGCTCAAAAATCATAAGAGAGAATAAAAACGGGAAAACCATCATCGCCACGACGAACCGGAGAACAAAGGAGAAATTTCAGGAAGAAGTTGGGGTCTGGAATCTAAAGAAGGGTAAGGACGACAGGGTTGATCTAGCTCAACTCCTGAAGAAAGCGGGGGAAAATCAAATCACCAGCCTTTTGGTTGAAGGTGGAAGCAGAGTCTTCACCTCGTTTTTGAAAGAGAAATTGGTGGATAAAATCTATTATTTCCTGTCGCCGAAGATCTTGGGCGACGGGCTCGGTTCTTTTGGCGATCTGGGTGTTAGAAAAATCCACGAATCAATTACGTTCAGAGATTACGAGATAAAAAGGTTTAAAAACGATTTGTTGGTGATTGGCTATCCCAATTGGAGTAGCGACACTTGTGTCGCGTAACCTTCTCTCTGTGACGTTACTATGTTTACCGGAATAATCGAAGAGGTGGGAAGAATAGAAAGAATCTCCACGGAGCGTGGCAATCTCAGAGTGGGGATAAAAGCATCTGAAGTTCTGAGTGATGTGAAAGTCGGCGATAGTATAAACATTAACGGAGCGTGTCAAACCGTGATTGAAACTGATCCAGTGTCTTTTACAGTGGAAGCAGTGGAGGAGACGCTGAAGAAAACTAATCTTGGCCAATTGAAAAGAAATGATTCAGTCAACCTGGAAAGGTCGTTAAGGTTCTCTGATAGGTTAGGCGGGCATCTGGTCACCGGACATGTCGACTGTGTGGGAAAGGTCAAATCCATTTTCAAAAAGAATGGGAGCTTCTTGTACGAGTTCGAGCTACCTGACGAGTATTCAGCTTATCTGGTAGAAAAGGGATCAGTGGCAGTTGATGGGATAAGCCTGACCGTAGTCGGGGCAAAGGAAAACTCCTTTACCGTTTCCGTAATTCCCTTCACTCTGCAAAATACTACTTTGGGCACAAAAAGGGTTGGAGATCAGGTCAATATAGAAACAGATCTGATCGGGAAATATGTCGAGAGAATCACAACTTCTAAGAAAGACAGAACTGAGATAACCGAAGAGTGGTTAAAAGAAAAAGGATGGTAAGTTGGAGGAACTAAGAGAAAAGACAAAGGGCGAAGGGGCAGGGATGTCTCAAATCAAGAATGGAGGTTTTTACGAAAAATCCAAGAGTCTTGTGATCGAAGCTTATGGATTACTCAAAAGCGATATCGAAAAAGGTGAATCGATACCTCAAGACATCATACAAGATATTTCCATAGAGAGCGACTCTGAGTGGGCATATCGGCGTCGATTCGTACCGATTTTGTGGTCCTTTGTCTTTCGGCATAGGAAAGAAATTGAGCAATCGCCTCAGTTCCTAGATTGGAAACAATACATGTTCAAAGACGAGAATATCAAGAAGCATTTGGATCACCTTGTCGGTCATAGCCATGAGAAATCTTTAGTTGATGTGGATAGGCTTCTGGACACCTTTCTTAATGACTCATTTGATGAAACCAGGCCGTTTGAATTTGATGATGAGGGTTTTGATAGGACATATTCAAAAATAGAAGATTTCTTTTATTGCGAGAACATAAAGTTCCTTCTTTCTGCACCACTCCAAAACTTCCAATGCGAGTTAGAAAAGATAGAGCTTGCGAACGACTTAAGAATCGTCAAGATGTCCAAGCAAGAACGGGAAGACCTATGGAGATGCAGCAGGTATGGTGGATGGCTTCCTGATACACTATTGCCTTTCTTGACCCACTGTGTGCGGCTCGACTTCGAGAAGCCCAAGATTTTGGAAGATTCATCGCAAGATAATAGTAAGAATGCGTTCGAGGAGACCCCTGACCAAGTGGCAAGAGGTGAATTCGACAAATTACTTTCAGCCTTGAGGCTATTTAAACCTGGGGTTGTCGGGTACAATCTCATAAAGACGATTCCGATCACATGGCTTCCGATTGGTGTGGGTTCTGCGACTTTGTATGGGCACCCTCTTGAGCGTGGCAAATATGTGTTAACAGAATCAGAAGCCAACGAATTTGAGAGTTTTTTTGCAGAGTTTTCCAAAACGAAATCGATCTCAGATAGACGCTCACCAATAGCATTGGCCCTTAGCAGGTTCAACAATACGTACGAGAGAAGAAGACCTGAAGATAAACTGATTGATTACATGATAGCTTTTGAGGCGCTGTATCTCAGACGTGAGCCAGGGGAATATGGGTACAGAATGGCTATTAGAGTCGCCTCCATGTTGGGAAGCACTCCCGAAGAGAAGAAACAGATTTTTTCGCAGATAACGACGGCTTATCGTTTACGGGGCAAGATCGTGCATGGCTCAAAAGACATTATGCAAAAGAATTCGGTGTCTGTCGAAGACATCTCCAAAGTCGAGCAACATCTGAGGCACTCGATTCGGGAATTTATTAAGTTGATTAATAGTGAGACCCACGGCGATATTATTAAGTCGTTGGACGAATCCATTTTTTCTTAACTCCGAAGATACGAAGAAGGAGCAACGCATGGAAAAACTTAACACCATTGATGAGGCAATCGAGGACATAAGAGAGGGGAAAATAGTCATCGTGGTCGACGATGCGGAGAGGGAGAATGAGGGGGACATGGTGATGGCGGCAGAGAAGGTCACGCCGGAGGCGATAAACTTCCTCTCCAAACACGCCCGAGGATTGATCTGCGTTCCTTTGCCCGGGGAGAGGATAGAGGAGCTAGATCTTGTCCCTATGGTGAAGGTTAACACCGCCAAGATGGGAACCCGCTTTACCATTTCGGTAGATGCCGTGGACAATACCACCACCGGTATCTCCGCTCATGATAGAGCTCAGACCGTAAGGGCCTTAATCGATGCCAAGACCAAATCGGAAGATTTGGCCAAACCGGGACACATCTTCCCCATCCAGGCCATGGATGGTGGGGTATTGAGCCGAGCCGGGCATACCGAGGCGACGGTGGATTTGCCACGAATGGCGGGACTCTATCCGGCGGGCGTTCTGTGCGAAATAATGGATGACGACGGGCATATGGCTCGACTGCCCAGACTTTTGGAGATGGCGAAGGAATTCGATATGAGAGTGATCACGGTGAAGGATCTGATTGAACATAGAAGACGGAAGGAGAAACTGGTACAAAAGATGGTGACGACCGACCTGCCCACAAAGTTCGGACAGTTCAAGCTCCACCTATATAAAAGCACAATCGACGAGCACCATCACCTGGCTTTGGAAAAAGGAGACGTTAAGGGAAAGGAAAACGTATTGGTCAGAGTCCATTCTCAATGTTTGACCGGTGACGTATTCGGTTCAAGCCGCTGCGACTGTGGTGATCAATTATCCGAGGCCCTGCATATGATAGAAAAAGAGGGACTGGGAGTCTTCCTATATATGCGTCAGGAGGGGAGAGGAATCGGCCTGGCCAACAAGATCGTTGCCTATGAACTTCAGGACAGAGGGAAGGATACCGTGGAAGCCAACCTCGAATTGGGCTTTGAACCCGACCTAAGGGATTACGGCATCGGTGCTCAGATTTTGGTCGATTTGGGTCTTTCGACCATAAGGCTGCTCACCAACAATCCGAAAAAGATCATAGGAATCGAAGGATATGGTCTGGACGTGGTGGAAAGAGTTCCCACGCGGGTTTGTCCGACGCCCGAGAATGTTAGGTATTTAGAGACAAAGCGCGATAAACTGGGACATCTTCTGGAGGTGAAGAAAGGTGATAGGCGTTAGGTCAGTCCCCAGCGTCAGAAGCGCAAAAAGAGCAGCTAAGAATAGGCATCTAACACTTGGTGCTGGAGACACAACCTCAAACGGCGTTGTATCGTAAGGGCATATCACAGAAAAATATCGAACTTAAAGGGCAAACGGCTGGTAAAAGGAGACGTTATGTCAAAGGTCATAAAAGGTATGTTGGATGCCGAGGGAAAAAACTTCGGCATAGTGACAAGCAGATTTAATGAGTTTATTACACAGAAGCTTCTGGACGGAGCTTTAGATTGCCTCAAAAGGCACGGTTCGGACGACAAGAAGATCACCATAGTATGGGTTCCGGGTTCATTTGAGATACCTTACGCGGCACAGAGAATGGCAAAAAGCAAGAAGTACGACGCCATCATCTGTTTAGGAACGGTGATCAAAGGCGCCACCCCACATTTCGATTACATCGCTGCCGAAGTAGCCAAGGGAATTGCCCGAATATCTCAGGAGACCGGCGTTCCCACCATTTTTGGCGTGATAACGGCGGATAACTTAGAACAGGCAATAGAAAGAGCTGGCACCAAAGCCGGAAACAAAGGCTGGGACGCTGCGCTTTCCGCCATCGAGATGGCAAAGCTGTTTGAACAGATTTAGTATTGAGTCCTGAGTCTCGAGTTCTGAAACCGGGGAACGCCACTGGTCCGCCATAAACAATCAATCTTGAGACGAATTTTTTGAACTCTATACTCTAACCTCTGAACTGATTTCAAGATGTCAGCAAGACGAAAAGCGCGTGAGTTGACTTTGAAGGCTTTGTATGCCTATGAAATCTCCGGCTCGGACACCCAACAGATTTCAGATGACATAATCTCAAGCAGTCAGATCAAAGAAGTCGCAAAGGAGTTCTCCCAGGTTCTGTTTGAGCAGGTTGTACAAAACATTGAAAAGATCGACAACCTGATAAAAGGAAGTGTAAAATCGTGGGACTTCTCACGGATAGCTTTGGTGGAGAAAAATATCTTGCGAATAGGAATCTGTGAGCTTTTGTTCTTTTCGGAAACCCCCGTGGCTATCATCATAAACGAAGCTATCGAACTCGGGAAAAAATACGGGGAGAAGGATTCAAAAAACTTCATCAACGGCGTCCTGGATTACATGGCTAAGGCATTGGAGAAGGAAAAGCTCCGGGGGAAAATGGATGTTGACAAATCGAGATAATTAGGTATATTCACGGTCGGAATTTTGCGTTCCCGCTTTGGCACAGGAGTCCTGGTTTTGCCCAACCAAAGGCTTCTTAAGGAGGCAATAGGTGGATGATCGAATAAGAAGATGGTATGAAAGACAGGACAAAATCTCTTTGTTTTTGTCTCTTTTTGTTTTTTTTGCGAGTCTTGTGGTCTTTTTGAGAACCATGGCCCCCACCGCTTCCTTCTGGGATTGCGGTGAGTTCATAGCTTGTTCTTATATCCTGGGGGTACCACATCCTCCCGGGACTCCGCTTTTCGTACTGATCGGACGAGTCTTTACTTTGATTCCTTTGTTCGGCGAGATTGCGGCCCGGGTCAATTTCCTCTCTGTTCTGAGCTCGGCTTTGGCGGTGTGGTTGTCTTTCTTATTGATAGTCAAACTGGTTGGCTACTGGGAGAGGAAGCATGAGGGAGATAACTCAAGGGAAAATGTCTGGATCAAGATAGGGAAGTATGTGGGTGCAGTGGCAGGCAGCTTGTTCTTGGCCTTTTCCAATACCTTCTGGTCTAACGCGGTGGAGGCGGAGGTTTATGGGACGTCGATGCTTTTGATGCTTCTCATTCTGTATTTGGGCCTCATGTGGATGGACAGAAGGGACACCCCCAAGGGGGACAGGCTGTTGATTTTGATCGCCTATCTGGGGATTTTGTCCACCGGAATTCATATGACCGTCTTCATGATCATGCCAGCCGTTTTCCTATTGGTGGTCCTGGTAGACAGGCAGAAACTGTTGGATTGGCGGTTCTGGATCACCGGTTTGGTTCTGGCTCTGGTGATGCACAGCGTCACACCGTTCTTGCTTTTTATGGGAACCTGGCTTTTCCTTACCTTCATTCTGATGCAGGTTTCAAGCAGAAGAAAAACGTGGGCGCTGGTCTTCTCGATGATGTTGGTGGGTGTGGTGGGTTATTCCACTCAGCTTTATATTCCCATAAGATCCTCTTTGGATCCAGCCATAGACGAGAACGATCCTTCTGATTGGCAAAGTTTCAAGGCTTTCTTGGAACGAAAGCAATACGGTCAGCAGAGCATGATTGCCCGGATGTTTTACCGTCGGGGAAGCTGGACCAATCAGTTTGGCGGCAAGGAAAGAATGGGGTTCTGGGGATTTTTTCGGGAGCAATTCACCGACAGGAAGCTCTGGTTCATCCCCGTATTTCTGGGCATTTTGGGAATTTGGGAGGAGATCAGGAGGAGGAAAAGGGAAGGGACGGTTCTTCTCTTTCTGGTTCTAGCCTGCACTCTGGGCTTGATCCTATACATGAACTTTGCCGATGGAACCAAACCTGATCAGATGACCGGAGAGATAATTCACATTGAGGTGAGGGATCGAGATTATTTCTTTTCGCCCGGATTCATGTTCTTTGCTTTGGTTATGGGAATAGGTATTTCTGCGTTCCTGACGACTGTGGGCAGTTGGCTGCAGACGAAGATGCAGGATCTGGCCAAACCTTCAGTTGGAGTCTTGTCCCTTATTTTCCTTGCTCTGACGATTTTACCTCTTAATCGAGGTCTTCATTCCCATAATAACAGAAGTAGGAATTATCTGCCCTATGATTATGCCTGGAATCTCTTGAATTCCTGCGATAAAGATGCCATCCTATTTACCAACGGGGACAACGATACCTTCCCTTTATGGTTTCTGCAGACTGTGGAAAAGATCAGGCAGGACGTGAGGGTCGTGAATCTGAGTCTGATTAACACTAACTGGTACATAAAACAGATGAAAAACCAGTGGAATGTTCCCATCAGCTTCACCGATCGGGAGATTGACCGGCTCGGATTTACTCGAACCGAGGATGGGAGAGTCTTGAGAATTCAAGACCGAATGATAGACAATATCATGGAAAACAATGACTGGCACTATCCGGTCTACTTCGCGGTCACCGTCTCCGGTGAGAACAAGATCTATAAAGGAAAGCCAATAGATGATCATTTGAGGATGGAGGGTATGGCTTATCGAGTGGTGAAGGATGAGGGGACCATGCTGGTTGAACCGGATATAATGAGAGACAAGCTATTTAACGTTTTCAGGTTTCGGGGGGTGAACGATCCCAAGGTTCATAAAGACGAAAATGACAAAAGACTTCTGGCCAATTACACCTCTTGTTTTCTGGCACTGGCGGACACCCTGAGGCGGGCGAAGAAATACGACGAAGCTATCGAGGTCAGCAAGAAGGTCTCCGAGCTTCTCCCTGGCGATTGGCGTCCTTATGCTTACCTGATGCAACTCTATGGAGAGTCGGATCAGCCCAAGGATTCGATAGACAAGGTGATCGACGAGGCTACCCGAGTGGTCCAGGCTTCGGAGGAGTTGAAAGGCCAGAACTTTGTTGAGAGACTGCACTTCAATTTAGGTTATACGTACAAGCGGAAGGGACAGACTCAAAAGGCGATAGACTCCATGAATCGGATACTTGCCATGAATGGGAGTTTCCGTCCCGCGCTGGAGGCTTTGGTTAACATCTATTATGGCGATGAAGACAAAGAGGCACTCACTAAACTCTTCGAAACCTGGGTCTCCAATAATCCCACAGATGCTCAGGCCGTCAGCATGCTAAACCAGCTGAAATCGCCCGATTTCAAGTTCACGAATCCACCTCAATAAGGGATCTCAGGACGTTCCTCTGTGGGCAAAAGTTCAAGGGCTATCTTGAAGATACTGGCAGTAAATTGGGAAGATTTAGCAAATCCACAGGCAGGGGGGGCGGAAGTTCACCTTCTGGAGATACTCAAAAGAATTGCCAGAAAGGGACACCAGGTGACCTTGCTCTGCAGCAGCTTCCCTGGGGCAAAGCAGAAAGAAGAATCCGACGGAATAAGGATAATCAGAAGAGGTTCCCGATATGATTTCAATCTGGTGGCTCCTTTCGCCTTCAGAGCCCTTCTAAAGGAGGAAGAATGGGACATCGTGATCGAGGATATAAATAAGATCCCTTTTTACACCCCCCTTTATCATCGTCTTCCTCTTCTGGTGGTTATTCCCCATCTTTTTGCGAACACGGTATTCAAGGAAATAAACTTCGTCCTGGGGCTTTACATATATCTATCCGAAAAGCCTATTCCCATGGTTTACAAGGGATTCAAATTCATGGTCATATCCGAAAGCACAAAAGAGGATTTGGTCAAAAGAGGGATTCCAGGGGACCACATATTCGTGATCAAATGCGGGATCGACCAAGCTTTGTATGCTGCCAATCCTCAAATCGAGAAATATTCGACTCCTACGGTTGTCTATCTGGGGAGGTTGAAAAAGTACAAGAGTATCGACCACCTCCTGGCTGGGTTCTCCTTATTGCTTGATAAAATCCCTGAAGCCCGGCTAGTCATCATTGGGGAGGGCGATCACAAAGGTCATCTGATGGATTTTGCCAGGAGATTGAATTTGGAAAACCGAGTGGAATTCACCGGCTACGTGGACAAACATGAGAAGGTGGAAAGGCTGCAGAAGTCCTGGGTGGCGGTCTGTCCCTCCTTGAAGGAGGGATGGGGTTTGACCAACATAGAAGCTAACGCTTGCGGCACTCCTGTTATCGCCAGCAATGTGCCAGGATTGAAAGACTCGGTAATTGACGGTAAAACCGGACTTCTGTTTGAATACGGGAATGTCCAAGAACTCTCCGAGTGTATGGCAAGGATTCTGTCGGATAGGGAATACCGGGAAAATCTGATCCGGGGAGGAGTTTCTTGGGCAGGAAGTTTCAGTTGGGATGATACAGCCACGAGTACTTTGGAGTTGATGGTAAGAATAGTAGAAGAAAGGTCAAGAGACGAAGGTTAAAGGATACCGTGAAAAAAAAGTTTGTAATCGGCATGCTGGTCAGTCTGGTATTCTTGTATCTTGCCTTCCGCAAGGTGAATTACGTCGAGCTTTGGCAAGCCGTAAAAGGTGCCAATTATTGGTTCATCATTCCCAATGTGATCTTAGGCATCTTCACCATGTGGATGAGGGCATTCAGATGGAAATACATGGTTAGGCCCATCAAAAAGGTGGGTTTGGGTAGGCTTTTCTCGTCGGTGATGATCGGATTCATGGCCAATAACGTCTTGCCTGCCAGACTGGGCGAGTTTGTCCGAGCCTATTCTTTGGGAGCCAAAGAGAACATTTCCAAAAGTGCTTCCTTTGCTACCATCGTGGTAGAAAGGCTCTTCGACGGGTTCTCCATTCTTTTTATTCTATGGGCCACTCTGCTTTTGTTCCCGTTCCCCGATTGGGTCAAGAAAGCGGGCAACCTTTTCTTAGTGACCAACTTGGCCATGCTTGTCCTTCTGGTTTTTCTGGAGGTCAAGACCGACTCCACCCTGAAATTCTTCCAACATATTCTCCGTTTTCTTCCTCACAAGCTTAGGATAAAAGCTGAGGATATCCTTTTGAAGTTCATCAGCGGCCTGAAAGTGTTCAGAGATACGTCCAGTCTGATTTGGATTCTCTCCTGGTCTATCATGATCTGGGTAGTCACGGGAATAAGCAACTACTTCGTCTTCTTAGCCTTCGGTCTTCATCCGCCCATCCAGGCATCCTTCATTCTGCTGGTCATCGTTTGCTTAGGAGTGATGTTACCCGCTGCTCCGGGATTTGTAGGGACTTTTCAGTTTTTCTCCATAGTCGCACTGGCCAGATTCGGCTATGACAAGAGCGTCGCTTTACCCTTTTCCATTGTGCTTCATGCCTGTCAGTATTTCCCGGTGACTTTGCTTGGACTCTATTACTTGAAGAAGGAACATCTCTCCTTGAAGACTCTGGAAAAGGAGTCCCTCGAAGGTGAACATAACTGACGACGGCAGGAAATGACCAATAACCGGTAGCCAAAGCGCAGGTGCCGGAAGCTTTCCAGACAATTTCCTTGACAGCAATTTGAAAATACTTATATTTTTTTCGTAATTAGGAACAGTTCTTAGTCGATGAACAGATGATGCAATTTTTTACTATGAGCTATTGACCGTATGCCGTTGACTGATCACGGGGTGTAGCGCAGCCTGGTAGCGCACATGGTTTGGGACCATGGTGTCGGAGGTTCAAATCCTCTCACCCCGAAATAAAACAGTTCCTGGTTTATGGTAGATGGTTTGTGGTAAACTCCCGTAGAATTATTGCCATGAACTATGAACCATCAAATATTCACTGACCATGCCCCCGTAGCTCAGCAGGATAGAGCATCTGCCTTCTAAGCAGAGGGTCGGGCGTTCGAGTCGCCCCGGGGGTGTTAGAATCAGTTCACAGTTCGCGGTTCATGGTTCGTAGTCGAAATCAAAGAATTATGAACCATGAACGGTTAACCGAATTCGCGGTGGGTGTAGCTCAGGTGGTTAGAGCACCAGGTTGTGGCCCTGGTTGTCGGGGGTTCGAGTCCCCTCATCCACCCTTTGTTTTTGGAGGTGCCTGGAGAGGCTTCCCGGACAGGTGATGTCGAAAGTGCATGTGCGGTCGAATTAAACCATATGTGTGATTCCTATGGTGTCGATTTTAGCACGGGCGGAATGTATGAAAAGTGGTAACCCACAGCGAATAAAGGAGAAGATTTCGATTTTTGACACGCGTAAAGGCGCGGTGGAACAAATGGATAGAATATCTAAATCGAATGAGGAGTGGAAGAGCCTCCTTAGTCCTCAACAATACTCGGTCACCAGACAAAAAGGAACAGAAAGAGCATTTACGGGAGAATATCATAGCCTAAAAGAGGAAGGCATCTACAAATGTGTTTGCTGCGGCACCGATTTGTTTGCATCAGATACCAAGTTTGATTCCGGATCAGGCTGGCCGAGCTTTTGGGCACCAGTCTCAGACTTGAACATAGGAACTCGCACTGACAATAGTCTGTCGATGGAAAGGATTGAAGCACTATGTGCCAGATGCGAAGCTCACTTGGGTCATGTCTTCGATGATGGCCCACCGCCGACACATAAACGTTATTGTATCAATTCCGCCTCTTTGAAGTTTGTTAAGAAAGGCAAATAGGTGCGTATTACCTCAAGACGTTAAGACGGGCAACAAAAACGAAACAAAAGAGAAAGGAAAGAATCATGACCGTCAAAAAGCATTTCACAGCCGAACACGCCAAAGAAATCGGCGAGAAGCTAGGAATTGACTGGAGCAAATTCGATGTGGAACAGTTCCGCCGCGGCATGGATGTGGAACTGGAGCACGGGACAGTTGATCCTAACACCAATGTGTCCAACGATGATGCTCTGGTGACTGGCAAGATCGCTCTGGCCCATCTTAATGAATTCCCTGATTATTACCACAGATTAGACAAAATGGAAGAAGAGGCGGAGAAGTTCTGGGAGAAGAAAGAGTAAGCCTTCCAGCGGGGCGTTTTCCCCAGGCTATTGGGTCGATCGTGAGGCCATGTAGGCCAGGTGTGTGTGCAGGGCTGCTTAACGAATTAGCTATCCATAGCCCGTCCAGGATGGTCCAGGTACAAGACTCTCAGAGCAGTTCTGAAATCCTCCAGAAGGGTTCTACGTGAGAGTCTGAGTCTGACAGTTTTCCGAGAATGCATGTTCTCCCCCGAAATGACGCCTAATTTTCTTCCCGGTGAAGAGTGCATGGTATGCCTCTGAACGTCCACGCCTCCACGAGAATTTACCCTTGACTTGCCGGAGCACGTGCGTTATCTTGGGTCTTGGATGGCGCTTTGCGGTGGCTTCGCGAGTGGATACTGGTTGGGACCAGTGTGGGTGCGGGCAGGAAGATGACTTACTCTGTAGTTGCGGCATCTTGCATCAGCCTTTAGCACCAGAAAATGATAAAGTACTTGTTTAATCATTCTGGAACGGGGAGAAAGTGAAAATGTCTGAATGCCAATCCTATGGATCCTGCGGACACCAGTGGGAAATGACGAATATTCAGTTTGGTTTTGTAGTTTTCGAGAAATGCTTTCACTGCAATGGGCTGAGAACATATTTCTCCATGGAGGATGTTGCCATCCTTGGGGATAAATACCGTGAGGGAGACCATTTCTGGAGTCGAGTGGAAAACGCCCAGTCGTTCAGATTTGACCTGCAGTGTACCAGGTGTGGCCATTTAGAGAAATTCGAGGACATGATGGGGCTTTTGCACTGCACCGGATGTTTGCCCGATTGTGAGGTGGAAATTCAGAGGAAGAAATACGAAGCGGAGAGAACGTGGATTCTGGTGGCATTCGGTTTTCTTCCCAAGTCGAAGGCGGAGCCAATCCCCCCGGGCAAGCTGGATATTCTCACCGACTACTTCAACCAAAGGAGGGATACATCCCGCTCCAGGATAAAAATCATTTCATTTAATCTGATTGAAGACCTTTCGCGCTGCAGAGGTGATTTCATTCACGACGTGGGCATGCTTTCCTTGGAACCGCCCAAGGAGAGAAAACCTCTGTTTTGATTCCACCATCAATTCATTCCGCAAGACAGGAGAGCCTTCATGACTACTCAAGACCTGATTGAGAAGCTCGGACTCAAAGCATTAAGCAAGTTTGAACACCGGAACGTGGACGGTGTCTTCGTCTCGGATATGTTGAGCGACGTTATGGCCGGTGCCAAATCCGGTAACCTTTGGCTGACAGTCCAGACTCACAAGAGTATCGTTCCTGCTGCCAATCTGGTGGATGTTTCCGCGATAGTGATTACCAGCGGCAAAGATATTCCGCAGGAGACCACCGATCTTGCCAGCAAATACAATATCGCTATCCTATCCACCGAACTTCCCACCTTTGATCTGGTGGGGAAGCTTTACGGGCTGGGTGTAGGAGCCAAATAGCCCGCCCGGGCTTTGGTTAGTGGCAGCTGCAAGCGGACCCCAAACGACCGGGCCGCTTGGCAGTTTACGTTGACATCAGGAAAACCGAGATCCTCGGGGTCGGTCGGACAGACGCCCCGGGTGGGTGTTCGCTCGTCTGGGAAGGCAACTGCCGTGGAGATAAAAATGATAAGAGATGCGCTGGAAGCTTCTGTAATCGAGGGAGAAGAGCGACTTGATGTCGTGGTTGAACAGGTATATGCCTCTGATCTGATGAGTGACGTCTTGGCCTTCGGCAGACCGGATTCGATTCTGCTTACAGGGCTGGCAACCCAACAGGCTGTCATCTCCGCCCACATGGCGGAATTCAAGGGGGTGGTGTTCATTCGGGGGAAGAAACCCAAAGATGGTTCGGAGAAGTTCGCAAGGGACAACAACATGGTTTTGCTCTCCACGAAGTTGGACATGTACGATGCTTGCATCAGGATAGATGCAGTCAGGAAGGCGAGATACCCGGGCTCTGGAGCCGGTACGCTCGGGCAAAAGACAGAAGGGGTGTTCCTGGGTCACGAACTCTTCATTCAAGGGAACGATTTTGCCAACGCCGGCATGGTATCCACCAAGGTGAAATCTACCCTCAAGAAAATCGGATTCGACCCCAAACTTGTTCGAAGAGTTGCCATCAGCACTTACGAGGGGGAGATGAATGTGGTTATGCATGCCGAGAGGGCAAAAGTCAAGCTTTCGGTTACTCCCAAACTCATTGAAGTGGCAATTGCCGATGAAGGGAAAGGCATTCCCGACGTGGAGCAAGCTATGCAGGAAGGATTTACCACTGCCACCGAAGAGATGCGAGCCATGGGGTTCGGGTCCGGGATGGGGCTGCCGAACATAAAGAAAAACTCAGACGAGCTTGAGATCAAAAGCGAGGTTGGAAAAGGAACCACACTTAAAGTGAGATTCTTCATCTAAAGCTTCATTCTGAACTGGAGAGCAGAAGTAAATTGCCGCAATATTATCACGCTCACAAAGTAGATTTAGATAAATGTCGCGGACACATGACTTGTATGCGGCACTGTCCTACCCAGGCCATTCGGGTAAGAGAGGGTAAGGCGGTCATATCTGAAGAGCTCTGTATCGATTGTGGCACGTGTATATCCGTGTGCCCCACCGGGGCCATTGCTCCGATTACCGATCCGGTTGGTGAGATTTCTAATTTCAAGTACAAAGTGGCGGTTCCTTCGCCGGTACTGTATTCGCAATTCGATTCTGGTATTCATCCCTTCATCATTCACTTGGCTTTCAAGGAGCTTGGTTTCGACGAAGTTGCGGATGTCAGCACCTCCTCGGCAGCTTTGGCCAGGGCACTGGTTAAATACATGAAAAAATACCGGGGTCGGCTTCCTCTCATATCATCCCATTGTCCCTCCATGCTCAGGTTGATCCAGGTGAAGTATCCAGATTTGGTGGAACTGGTCGTGCCGGTGGACGTGCCCAGAGAGGTGACTGCGCGGGAGATTAGAAGAACCTTTCCGGCCAGGTTCGGACTGAAACCCGAGGATATCGGGATAATCTACGTAGCTCCCTGCCCGGCAAAGATCGTTTCCATCAAACAGCCGGCTGAAAAAGTCAAGTCTTGGTTTGATGCCGTTGTTTCCATGAAGGACGTTTACACCGTATTGCTCCCTCACATCGTGGCAATAAACGAGAGATTTGACGAAAGCCAGGTACCCAAGGATTTCACCTTCAATGCCGGCTGGGCCACACTCGGGGGCATAACTCGAGCCGTAAAGACCAAGAATTGGCTGGCCGTATCCGGATTGGATCACGTGATGAGCATACTTGACGATATCGAGAATTCACGGCTGCGAAACGTCGATTTCGTGGAAGCCATGGCTTGTATGCTGGGCTGTATTGGTGGAATCTTCGGCGTAGAGAATCCCTATGTTGCCAGGACCAACAGCATCAAGCAAAGGGCCAAGTATGAAACGCGCATAAAAGTTGATGACGAGGATGTCGCACAAAAGCTGGAAGGTGGATACTACTTCATCGAAAACCCTATTCTGCCCCGTCCCACAAAATACTTCGACACCGATTTGGAGACCTCAATCAAGAGAATGAAGGAAAGGGATAGGGTTTACCAGAAGCTGCGCCAGATTGACTGTGGGTGCTGCGGAGCGCCCACCTGCATGGCTTTTGCGGAGGATTTCGTCAGAGGAGAGGTAGAACTCACCGATTGTATCTTCCTGGCGACAAAGGAGCCGGAGAATAAGAGAAGAGTGGATTCATGTGAAGGTGATCCAGAGGAAATTCTGTGACAAAAGTGGATTATATCGGTGTATTTTCTGAGTTCAAAGGTGAGGAGGGAGACCTGATTCCCATCCTCCAACGGATTCAGGGAAAGCTGGGGTTTATTTCCACCGAAGCCATCAGACATACTTCCCGGTTTTTGAAGATTTCCGAAAATCAAATCTTCGGAGTGGCCTCGTTTTACTCTCAATTTCGATTCACCGAGCCTGGCAGAAACTCCATTAAGGTCTGTATGGGAACCGCTTGCCATGTGCGGGGAGGGCAGATTCTCTGCGAAGCAGTGGAGAGGGAACTTGATATCTCCTCTGGGCACACAACCGAAGACAAAAGGTTCGACCTCCAGCGAGTGGCTTGTCTGGGGTGTTGTGCTCTGGCACCTGTGATTCAGATCAATGATGACATCTATAGCCGCATGACTGTAATTCGCTTAAAAGAGATTTTAAATAAATATGAATAGTTTTAAGAAAAAAAGAAAAGACGCTCAAAAAAGGTGGAATTTGCTGAAGGGCAGCAAGATCCCCATCATATACTTGGGCACCGCTTCTTGCGGCAGGGCCGCCGGCGCCATGGCCGTGCTTGAATCGGTTCAGAAGACTCTAAAGAGAAACCGATTGAAAGGGAAAATCGTCCAGGTAGGCTGCATCGGCCCCTGCTACTTAGAACCGCTTATGGACGTCACCCTGCCGGGTCGGCCCCGGATAAGCTATGCCAATGTCAGCCCGGAGAAAGCCAAGAAGATAATCGAGTCCTACTTAATCGAAGGTGACCCTCAGCCCAAGCTTGCCGTGGGACACTTCGGAGACGAAGACTGTGAATTTACGAATGGAATT
This sequence comes from uncultured Ignavibacteria bacterium, assembly GCA_964588305.1. Classification (GTDB taxonomy): domain Bacteria; phylum Zixibacteria; class MSB-5A5; order MSB-5A5; family SM1-73; genus SM1-73. The sequence continues at coordinate 76,967 of CAZPOP010000010.1, read as the reverse complement.
CCCAGGTTTTTCGATCTTCCCATGTTGAAGCCCCAGGTGAGAGTGGTTCTCAGAAATTGCGGGTTCATAGACCCGGAGGAGATCGATCACTACCTGGCGAACGAAGGATACGCAGGCATGATGAATGCCTTCCGGAAAAAACCCGAAGAGGTGATCGCCGAGGTTAAGGAAGCCGGGCTTCGGGGGAGAGGTGGGGCAGGATTTCCCACGCACAAGAAATGGGAGATATGCAGGAGTTCTCCTGGCAAAACGAAGTATATGATCTGCAATGCCGATGAGGGAGACCCGGGCGCGTTCATGAACCGGTCCTTAATAGAAGGCGACCCGCACTCAGTTCTTGAGGGGATGCTAATCGCAGCTTATGCCATCGGCGCCTCCCAGGGATACATTTATATAAGGGCGGAATACCCGTTGGCCATTGCCCGTTTGAAGAAAGCCATAACCCAGATGCGGGAATATGGCTTTCTGGGTGAGAATATACAGAACTCAGGTTTCGATTTCGATGTCACCATCAAGGAAGGAGCGGGAGCTTTTGTCTGCGGTGAGGAGACCGCTCTAATTGCCTCCATCGAGGGGAAAAGGGGTATGCCCAAGTCCCGGCCTCCCTTTCCTGCTGTCGCCGGCCTTTTTGGAAAACCCACTATCATCAACAACGTCGAATCCCTGGGGACCCTACCCAACATTCTGAGGAATGGGGCCTCATGGTATAAAGGGTACGGTACCCAAGGAAACTACGGCACCAAAGCGTTTTCCTTGGTTGGAAAGGTGCGCCGTTCCGGGCTGATTGAGGTACCTCTGGGTATGACGCTGAGAAAGATCATCTTTGATATCGGAGGTGGGTCAAGGAAGCCGTTCAAAGCGGTCCAGACGGGCGGGCCCTCTGGAGGATGTCTCTCGGAGGAGTTCCTGGATACGCCCGTAGACTATGAATCCCTGAGTGCGGCCGGATCGATCATGGGATCAGGAGGTTTGATCGTGATGGACGAGGACACCTGCGTGGTGGACTTAGCCCGCTATTTTTTGGATTTCACCCAAAAGGAATCCTGCGGCAAATGCTCCCCCTGTCGTGTGGGAAGCAGGCATATGGTGGAAATTCTTGACAGGATCATAAAAGGAGATGGTCAGGCAGACGATCTATCCAGACTTCAGACTTTAGGCGAAACGGTCAAGCGAGGGTCGCTCTGCGGTTTGGGACAGACGGCTCCCAATCCGGTTATGACCACGCTCCGTTACTTCCGCCCGGAATACCTGATGCATGTGGCCGAGAAACACTGCCCCGCCGCAGTCTGCAGGGAGCTTATCGAGTACCGGGTAATCCCGGAAAAATGCACCGGATGTCAGCGCTGCGTCAGTGTGTGCCCGACCGGCGCCATCACCGGACCCAGGGCTGAACCGCACAACCTTGATCCGTCCAAGTGCATAAAGTGCAGAGCGTGTTATGAAATCTGTCGTTTCGACGCCATAGCCGGTGATGCTATCATCATCAGATCCAAGCGGAGAGCCTCGGATGAGCAAGCAAAATGACAGAGTAACCATAAACATAGACAATCAAACCCTCGAAGTGGAAAAGGGACTGACCATCCTTCAAGCTGCAGAGCGGCACAATATCTATATTCCCACGCTTTGCGCTCACCAGGATTTGACTCCCTTTGGAGGATGCCGCATGTGCATAGTGGAGGTAGATGGGGTGCGCGGTTTCCCCACAGCCTGCACCACGCCGGTCGAGGAGGGAATGGTGATAAGAACTCATACCGCTCAGGTTCAGGCAGTGAGAAGGGAAATTCTGCAGTTGATCTTAAGTGAGCATACCTCCAGCTGTTTGATCTGTGAAGAAAAGGATGAATGCAAGGAGTTCATGGGTACCATCCGCAAGTCTGGCGTGATCACCGGGTGCCGGTATTGTCCCAATGATGGAGGGTGCGAACTGCAGGAGGTGGTAGAGAAATTGGGGGTTAAGAATATCGATTACCCTGTCTATTATCGCAACCTGCCGGTGGAAAGAGATGATCCCTTCTACGATCGGGATTACAATCTCTGTATCCTTTGTGGAAGATGTATCCGGATGTGCCAGGAGATTCACTCCGCCAACATCCTGGCTTTTAAGCAGAGGGGGTCTCATACGGTAATTGGTCCGGCTTATGACCGCACTCACCTGGATGCGGGTTGTGAGTTCTGTGGAGCATGTGTATCGGTTTGCCCCACCGGCGCTCTCTCAGAAAAAGCCAGGAAATGGGAAGGTGAGGCGGAACGAGAGGAACCTACCACCTGTGCTCTCTGCGGAGTGGGGTGCCAGATGCTGCTTCAGATAAAGGGGAGTAGGATCATAGGCAGCCTGCCCGCGGAAGACCGGTTAGTCAATAACGGACAGCTTTGCGTCAAGGGAAGGTTCTGTGTAACTGAATTGGTGAATCATCACCAACGTCTGAGGAGACCTTATAAGACTCAGGGCAATACTAAGGTGGAGATGCCCTGGGATGAAGCTGCCGGGTTAGCTGCTGAAAAACTGTCGGCCTGTTCACCTGAAGATTTCGGCATGCTGGTCTCGCCCAACTGCTCCAACGAAGATCTATACGCGGCGCAGAAATTCGCCCGGGTGGCTATGGGTTCACACAATATCGACACCAGCGCCAGAATCTTCTACGGACCTGGCTTCAACGCCTACCTCGACCTTATGAAGATGTCTGTTCCTCTTTCCGACGTCCGGAATGCTTCAGCCATTCTCTGTATCGGTCTGGACGCCAGGTTTGGAAGATCGATCGTGGGAGTCGAACTTCGAAAAGCCCTGAAAAGGGGAGCGAAAATCATCACTATCAATCCCCGGCATCACAGCCTTTCGGTAATCGCCCACAAATGGATCCAACCGGTTCCCGGCAGAGAACTCAATCTTCTTCGTTCCCTGGTGAAGTTGACCGGGAAAAGGAAAACCGGAACTTCGAAATCCAGATCAAAAGGGAGGAGCGGAAGTACCAGTGCTGAACTTTCCACGGTCGTGAAGACGCTCAAGGAAGACTCCGCCCCTGTGATTCTTGTGGGTTCCGAATTCCTGCAATATTACGAAAGCACGCAGATTTCCGAGGCTGTCAGAGAATTGGCGGTAAACATAGGGGCCGGAGTTATTCCCTTACCGGCCCAGAACAATCTATACGGGTCCATTCTCATGGGGACCTACCCTGAATTTCTGCCCGGCGGGTTTTCTTCCTCCGATAAGAAGAGGGCGGACGATTTAAGAAAAGCGTGGGGGACAAAAATCCCTCCGTTCTCCTTTCAATTCAGCGCGGAGACGCTTTCGTCCGGGAAGAAGTTGAAGGTGCTCTACCTCATTGGAGAAGTTCCCACAGTCCTCAGACCCCCCTGCGATTTCTTAATATTCCAGAACATATACCCCCCAGAGTCCGGCTATGAAGCCGATCTGGTCCTTCCGTCGGCAGCCTTTACCGAAGCGGACGGGACGTTCATCAACGGTGAGGGACGAATTCAGCGGGTAAGAAAGGCTGTGGATCCCCCAGGCGAAGCCCTGCCCGATTGGGAAATACTCTGCCGGATCGCAGAAAAGATGGGAAAAAGCGGATTCGATTTCTCCAGCGCTCGTGAGATCCATGACGAGATTTCTTCCCTGGTAAGGGGATTTGGAGACTTCGATGGTTCCGCGCGCAGACCGCATTCTCTGACATGCGAAGGGAAGCTTAGCGTTCCAAAAGCCAGGTCTCGTGGTGTTAAGAAAACGGACAGGAAATTTCCTCTTCTGCTTAACGTTTCGATCGTGGAAAATGCCTATCGGGGCTTCCCTCTCTCCGTCTGGGTGGAGGGGGCAAAAAAGGTGTTTCCTGAAGGGATGGTGGACATAAGTGCAGAAGATGCCAGAAAAGCTAAAATATCCGGCGGTGATGAGGTCGTGGTGACCTCATCCCATTTTGAGAAAACATGGCCCGCAAGGATATTGGCCGAACAGCCGCGGCGAACGTTGCACGTTACGCTGCGCCAGGGAGAATCGGTTGGACCTAACCCACATCCAGTGAGAATAAGGAAAAAGGATGTTTAAACTGATAGAAAGCCGGATGATCGTGCCCAACATGCACCTTTTGACGCTGGAGGCTCCGGCAGTTGCCCGTCAGATGAGGTCGGGTCAGTTTGTGATCTTGCGAGCCGAGGAAGACGGAGAGAGGATACCCCTGTCCGTTTCTGACTGGGATGCTCAAGACGGGACGGTAACCGTGATTTTCATGAATGTGGGCAGCAGCACTGGCAAACTGGCCTCACTTGCGGCCGGAACGAGCATTCCCACGGTGGTGGGACCATTGGGCAATCCCACGGAAATCGAGGAGTTTGGCACGGTTCTGTGCCTGGGCGGATGTTATGGGATCGGAAGCATCTATCCGATTGCCCGGGCACTGAAAGAGAAAAAAAACAAAGTCATCACGGTCATTGAAGCCAGAAGTTCCTATCTCTTTTTCTGGGAGGATAAGCTCAAGGAGGTCTCGGACGAACTCATCTACATCACTCGGGATGGGACTAAGGGTTACCGCGGACACGTGACAAGGCTTGCCGAGATAATCAAGTCATCGGAAGAGACGGTTAACCGAATCATCATTAACGGCTGTACCTTCCTTTTGAAGAGAGGATCGGATGTGAGCCGACCTCTAGGGATAAAAACTGTGGTCAGTTTGAATCCGATAATGATCGACGGCACGGGAATGTGCGGTGTGTGTCGCGTTACCGTGGGATCGAGCACGAAGTTCGCCTGCGTGCACGGCCCCGATTTCGACGGACACCAGGTGGATTGGGCCGAGCTTCTCCAGCGCCGCAAAACATACATGACCGAAGAGGTTGTTCCCTTGAGGACCAGCAGGTGTGAAGAGCACATTAGCAGATCTTAAGAAAACGTATCATGTCTGAACCGCAGAAGAAGAAGCTGGATTTAAATAGGCGGGAGATGCCCAAGCAGCCGCCCGAGGTACGAAGGCACAATTTCGACGAGGTGGCCTTGGGCTATGCGGCTGAAACTGCAATCCAGGAAGCAAAGCGGTGTTTGCAGTGCAAGAAGCCCAAGTGTGTTTCGAATTGTCCGGTGGAGATAGACATCCCCGGATTTATCCAATGCATAGCAGATGGTGACTTTGCTGCCGGAATCAGGATACTCAAGGATAAAAATTGCCTTCCCGCAATGTGCGGTCGAGTCTGCCCGCAGGAGGAGCAGTGTGAGCAAGTGTGCGTACTGCAGAAGAAAGGGGGTCAGATTGCCGTTGGTCGCTTAGAGCGGTTCTTGGCGGACTGGGAAGCCCAGCAAGGTGAGCTTGAGATGCCCGAAATTCCGGCAGCTACCGGAAGAAAGGTCGCCGTCATAGGTGGGGGGCCAGCCGGACTTACCGTAGCTGGCGATCTGATAAAATTAGGGCATCAGGTTACTATCTTTGAGGCCCTGCACAAGATGGGAGGGGTGTTAATCTACGGCATACCGGAGTTCAGGCTTCCCAAGGCAATAGTGAACAGGGAAGTGCAATACCTCGGAAAGCTCGGAGTGAACATAGTGACTGATTTCGTGGTGGGAAAGACCCGAACGGTTGACAGTCTTCTTGAAGAATATGACGCTGTGTTTGTCGGGTCGGGCGCAGGACTTCCCTGGTTTATGGACGTTCCCGGTGAAAACTTAAATGGGGTTTATTCCGCAAATGAGTATCTGACCAGGATGAATTTGATGAAGGGTTATCTCTTCCCCCAGTTCCCGACTCCCATAAAGAATCACAAAAGAGTCGCCGTTATCGGTGGGGGAAACGTGGCCATGGACTGTGCCAGAACCGCGCTGAGGCTGGGAGCAGAAAGCAGGATCATTTACAGGAGATCCAGGCAGGAACTGCCGGCGCGCTTGGAGGAGATAGAGAATGCGGAGGAGGAGGGAGTCGTCTTCGATTTTCTCACCCTTCCCATTCGATACATTGGCGACGAGAACGGCTGGATCAAGGAAATCGAGTACCTGAAGATGAAGTTGGGTGAGCCCGACGCCTCTGGAAGGAGAAGGCCGGTTCCCATCGAAGGCTCTGAAACCATTCTTCCCATGGACGCCGTGGTCTGTGCGATCGGCAACAGCCCCAATCCATTAATCGCAGCCACCACACCTGGACTGGAGGTGGGGAAGAAGGGAAATATCGTTGCTGATGAGGAAACCGGCAAAACCTCCCGGGACAGGATATGGGCTGGGGGAGACGTGGTCACCGGCGCAGCAACCGTCATTCTTGCCATGGGGGCCGGACGCAAGGCCGCGCGATCCATCCATGAGTACCTCTGCTCTCTTTAGTAGAACCGCGAAGAACACGTAAACAGGAAGGTTGAAATTAGTTACCGGGAGTTAATCTCATTATGCATCGGTGTTAGCAAATCCCGATGCAAATGAACTCGATGACTCACCAGCTTTCAGAATATTCCTTGATCGCGTAGCCAAGCCTTTACGGCTTGGCCAGGAGACTGACAAAAGAACAACTAAACTCCAGATAATCGTCCCTTATTCCCAGTTCAACATGCCATTCAAAATAAAGAAGGCCACGTACGTCAAGAGTGTGTTTAAGGTTGCTGATCTTCCTAAGGATCATTTTCCGGAGATTGCCTTTGCAGGCAGGTCGAATGTAGGAAAGTCCTCTGTCTTGAATAAGCTGGCGAATATTAGGAATCTGGCGAAGATAAGCTCCACCCCCGGCAAGACCAGACAGATAAATTTCTTCCTGATAAATGACAATCTCTATTTCGTTGATCTCCCCGGATACGGCTATGCCAAAGTGTCGAAATCGATGAAGGGAACCTGGGGAAGACTGGTCGAGGAATACCTGAAAAACAGCCAGAATCTAAAAGGGGTAGTTCTATTGATAGACGCAAGGCACGAGCCTTTTGAAGCAGATTTACAGCTCTTAGAGTGGCTCGATTTTTATCAAAGAGAAAAGCTTGTGGTTCTGACCAAAACAGATAAACTATCCAGATCGGCATTGGTTCTGAATGCTAGAAGTACTTCGGAGATTGTAAACGTAGATTCAGATTCTCTCGTCCTGTTCTCTGCAAAAACCGGACAAGGAAAAGAGGAGATTTTGAGTTGGATTTCTGATTTGCTAATACGTAGGTCGGGTTTTTCTGCCGAAGGCAGGAATACCCGACAGAAGAACTGAAGGAGAAAGAAATGCCAAACAGAGTCGTTGTGGGAACGCAGTGGGGAGATGAGGGTAAGGGAAAGATCGTTGATATCCTGACGGAAGATGCAGAAGTGGTAGCACGCTTTTCCGGAGGCGCCAATGCCGGTCACACCGTGGTGATCGACGATCAAACATTCATCCTGCATCTGGTTCCCACGGGGATATTGCATCCGGGCAAGATTTGCGTGATTGGAAACGGAGTGGTGGTCGACTTGGAACAGGTACTTTGTGAATTAGATCAGTTGAGAAAAAGAAAGATTGAATTTCGAGACAGATTTCTGATTTCGCAAACCGCCCATCTGGTTATGCCCTATCATAAGGTGATCGAGAGATTGGAAGAGGAAGCGAGAGGGAAGGACAAAATCGCCCCGACGGGAAAGGGAATCGGCCCGGCATACAGAGATAAAATGGCAAGAAATGGATTAAGAGTTATGGACATTTTGGATCACGATCTTTTTAACAAAAGGACTGAATGGAATCTGAAGAGCAAAAATCATTTTCTAAGAAAGTTGAGCAGAAAAGAGTTCGCTTCTATAAAGAAGAAAAGCCTGGAGGTTTCAAAATTCAGGAGAAGGATAAAACCCTTTATTGCAGATACGGTCTTATTCTTGAATCAGGCCATAAAAGAGGGGAAAAGCATTCTGTTTGAAGGAGCGCAGGGAGCTATGTTGGACATCGATTTTGGAACCTATCCTTTCTGCACTTCCTCTAATACCACTGTTGGCGGAGCGTGTACCGGCTTGGGGGTGGGGCCGGCCCAAATCGACGAGGTGATCGGCGTGACAAAAGCCTACACCACCCGAGTAGGCAATGGGCCTCTTCCGACCGAGCAGCAAAATGAGGTGGGGAAGCGCTTGCAGGACGGAGGAAACGAATTCGGCGCCACCACCGGCAGACCCAGAAGATGCGGATGGCTGGATTTGGTGATCCTCAAATATTCATTCCGGATCAATGGAATCACCAAAATCGCCTTGACCAAATTGGATGTCCTGGATGCTTTTAATAAGATCAAGGTCTGTGTGGGGTATAAGTATAGGAACAAATCAGTCACTGAATTTACTCCTGACTTGGATGTATTGGGAAATTGTAGACCAGTCTACGAGGAACTTCCCGGCTGGCACAAGGAAACCCACGGCATAACCGATTATAAGGATTTGCCGGATGAAGCCAAGAAATACCTAGATTACATTGCCCGAAAATTGGAGACTCCCGTTTTCCTGATTTCCACAGGTTCAAGGAGAGACCAGACGATTCTCCCGTGAGTTATAGAGTTGCGAATTCCCAAGGTGATTCTGAAGTGTTCACCTTCAGGTGAACCGTCTTGATCTTCCCTACAAGGCTGAACAGCGGAGAAAAGGTGCCTCAGGCCAAGCTGAAGCTCGATACTCCTCGCCTGCTCAGACAATCTGGTTTTTTTGAGGGCTGGACAAACAAATTCTTGACATTTGAAATTGCCTCTTTATATTCCGGGCGTGTTTTTATAGAAATTCTGAAATTCCGAATCGGATTCATCTGGACTTGATGGTACGCTTTGCCCGTGAAATCTTAAGTCGAAGGAATAAACTCAATCATACGGAAGGAGGTGGTCGAGAAATAGATCGGCGTTTCTGCTAACCATAGACCGGAAACTCTAAAATCCAAGGAGTAGTCATGAAGAGAATTACTATTCTCGTTATAGTATCATTATTCTTCATCTTCGGGTGTGGCAAAAAGGAGGAGGTTCAGACCGAGAAGATGGAAAAGAAAGCTGAGGAAGTTGTGGCAGAGGAAACTGCCGAGCCCGAAATCATGCAGGACCCCATAGTCCGCGAGAAGAATCCCATCGTGGTGATAGAAACCAATCAGGGCACAATCGAAATTGAGCTCTACTGGAAGGAATCTCCCAAACTGGCCGAAAACTTCTTGAGATTGGTCTTAAGTAAATTCTATGACGGTTTGACCTTCCACCGCGTCGCGCCCGGTTTCGTTATTCAGGGCGGTGATCCCACAGCCACCGGAACGGGAGGACCGGGTTATAAGCTGCCCGACGAACCCACGACTAAGAAGCATGAGCGCGGAGCCATAGCCATGGCAAGATCCGCGGAAGGCAATAGTGGGAGTCAGTTTTACATTTGTCTATCCACCGAAAAAACCGCTCATCTTGACCAGCAGAATTTCACCGTCTTTGCTCACGTCATTGAAGGAATGGACGTTGTGGATAAGATAGCAGCCGTGCCAATCGACGCGCGGAGCAAGCCAACCGAAGATGTGATAATGACAAAGGTCTACGAAAAAACCGAGTAGGACAAGAATCCGTTGCCAAAAACCCCGCTAGCGGTCTGACAAGTTCACCGCAAATGGCGGGGTTTTTTTATGCTTCGGGAAAAAGTCTGGTGTATTCCTTGAATGGCAGCCCAACGGAGAAAGCAATTGTTGTGGCAGGGTACCCTTACCCTGCCACACAGTCAAAGCTTCAAATATGTTGTTCCTATTTACTTGATTTCTTTCTCGACAAATCGGCTTACATAAACAGATTCGAATTCTTCGGCGAGAATGTCCATAAAAACCTCGTCAAAGGTTTTTCCTCCGATGATCTTTGACTTTCTCCTTTTTCCTATCTCTTTGAAGCCTACTTTCTTATAGCAGTTTACTGCTCGCTCGTTATAGGAATATACCCCAAGCATGATGTTGTTTAAATTAAGCAGATTGAAACCATAATCAAGCAGAAGCTTGGTGGCATCTTGACCGTATCCCTTGTCCCAGTAAGCTTTGTCACCAATGCCAATCCCCAGCATAGCTTTTCTGTCCACCTTATCTACGTTAAAAAGCATACAGCGCCCGATAGGCTTATCCGTTTCGAGATCAATTATGCTGAATATGGGATCCTGTTTTTTTATGACGTTGCTTATGATCTCTTTCATCTTATCAAGAGAATAGCAAGTATACGCTTCTTCTCCCAAAGGAATTGCGAATTCCAAATCATTGTCCCATTCAGTCCATTTTTCCGCGTCTTCTAAACTGCAAGGCGAAAGATAACATTTTTCACCGACCAACTTCTTGTAATAGGTCATGATCTCCTCCATTTCCTTGATGCTTCGAGAATAGTCTCAAGATCCCGCTAAAGGTGTGTCCGTTTTGTACACCAGAGGCTGGAGAGTTCCGGCTGAGTGCAACAAGGGTAATGAATCGAACGGCGACAACCAGAAGAGAGGCCTAAGATCGAAGCACGCTACATCGAATCCAGCATCTGCTGAGCCTTGTGTCTGATGAATCCGTAGTTCAGGCTGTTAAGCGCGTTAAACCGTGCGGCTTTCATGCAGAATTCTTTGGCTCTCTGTTTATCTCCTTTGCCACGGTAGGCCAGCGACATTCTGTAATGGTTATATGGATTTTGTTGACTCGCTTGCTGAAGTTCATCGAGAGCCTTATCGTACTGCTCTTCTTCCAGCGCAATCATTCCCGCCAGTTCGTGAGACAGTTTGATCTGAAATGGGTTATTTACGGCTTCGACTCGCTGCCGATATTCGTCAGACTCAGCCTTTGCCGTCGCAAGCTCTTTCTTCTTCAAGGCAGCGCGTGCAGTGTTGAAAAGATAGCCGCGTCTTGTATTATCCTTTACCTCCTCGGAAAGATCGGATTCTTCCACAAGTTTCACCGCTTTCTCGTACTGGGCGGACGCTTCATCAGGCCGCTCAACCTCAAGAAGAATATTCCCCATTACAACCAAGTCTCCAGCCATTGCGGAAGCATCGTTAATCTTTTCTGCCAAAGCGTATTGCCTATTTTGTTCTTCCAGCGCCTTATCCATGTTGCCTTCATCAACGTAAGAAACGGTCATGGCAAAGAGAGCTGCACGTCGTTCGCCGTCATTGCGAGCAATGTCGTACAGTTTCTGAAGTTGTTTTCTGGCATCCTCATGATTTCCTTTGAAATTGAGGTTTGTAGCAATGCCGATATGCGACGCAACGAAGTTGGGATTAAGCTCCAAGGCCTTCTGGTAGGTTTGTATGGACTGATCGTATTCACCCATTTTCATGAGTAACTCGGCATAAGAATCATAAGGATTGGGATCATCCGGAATCAGCTCTATATATTTCTGGAAAGCTTTTTCTGCTTCGGCATAGTTTCCCAGGAATCTATGAGCATAACCCAGCTGATTATAAGGCTGCGAAAAGTTCGGATTGATCCGGGTTGCCTCTTGGTATTCGGGTATTGCCAGTGTATAGTCCTCCTGAGCGAAGTACTGATTTCCCAACAGATTGTGTGCCCGTTCGTCGTTTGGATAGGCCGCAACCAGTTTCTGGTAGTACTCTCTCTGTATCATTGCAAAACCGTTGACCCCGGCTTCGACCCCCAGAATCCATAATCGCTCTCCTTCGGAGACCTTATCTGCTAAAGCCACAGCCTTATCAAGCTTCTCGAAAAATCCCTTTGCGCTGGGCTGAGCAAAAGACAAGAATAAATAGCCCATGGCAAAGTCTGGATCTTCCGCAACGGCCTTCTCGAAGAATTGACGAGATTCCTGAGCACGGAGTTTTTCAAAAAGATCGCGTCCCTGCAGGTAATATTCCCGCGCTTCCTCCGATGTTGTCGTGATGGGAATCTTGCCATCTTCACAGGGGGCACAGCCGACTATTACGAGGAGAAGCGCACTGATCAAAAGCAGAAGTGAACAGCTTATTGAATTATACTTTTTCATTGTATTCTCCTTTTTCAATCAGGGTTTGAACCGGATCGGTTATTGAGTGAAAATTGGCAAATGCTCATACGTCTTACATATCATCCTCCTTTCAGCAGTCGAGCCAAACGTCAACCCGGCGGCTGATAGTTCTGTACAATTTGTCGTGCCCCGGAAACCATGCACGGCTTTTTGAGGTAATCCCACGGCAGAAAACAAACACCGCAAAGGTGACGGACCCTTCAAATAGATTCTCGGTAGTGCCCCCGGTTACAACCGCGGGTTAGATTGCGGCTCCCATGAAAGAGATTTTCGGTAATAGAACTTTCTTTTCACCTCCTGATATCCCAGTGCCTTGTGGGCATCAGGGCTTAAAGGGTACTGCGAGGTAGTGTCACAGGCCATTTCTACACATCCTTTCTCTTCTGCCCATCTCTCACCGGATTCGACCAACCTCGCACCTACGCCCTGGTTTCTAAATCGAGGAATTATGAACCATCCCTCAATATATCCGATTTTGTTTGTGTGACATCCTGGAGCTTTGTCTCGAACTGAACACTCAACTAATCCTACCATCTTTCTTTCATGCTCTGCTGTGAATATTCCCCAATCGGCATCTTCCAGCATCTTATCAACTTCACTTCTAAGCTGATCCAATTCGGCCCTAGGCCACAGTTGCGCCCGAAGGGCGACCCGCTGCAACTTATCTTTCTCACTAGTCTTTCTAATCCGCATGGTCGTCCATTATGACAGCTTGGCTGTCTGTTATCCGATCCCAAGAAGATGCCAAACCCTGCGCTGAGTATTTAGAAAATCAATGAGATTATAACACAAGAAAGGAAAGGATCAAAGCAAATTCTATGACGAAGAAAATTATTTTCCCAGCTCAACAATACCATAGGGCTCGTCGCCGGGATTCTATCCGGAGTTTGGCACGTAACCACAAGGACGTTGAAAAAAAAGATGTACTATCATCCGTCGTACTGGCGCGTCAGCCACCGAGTTGAGCACGATCGAGCAAGCGCGCTGTTTGGGCCGAACCACCAGATAGTGAGTATACATGGTAAAGCTGACTGCCCCTTACACATTCCTTCTCTTTTACCATGCCGATTTTCTCCGCCACTCGTATCGACGCAAGATTCTCGGGTCGGATGAGACTGATGACCCGATGCAGGCCGAGCTGGTCAAATGCGTAATCGCGTACCGCACCTGCTGCCTCAGTCGCGAGGCCTTGTCCCCAATAAGCGCTCAGGAAATCATATCCAATTTCTACCTCTGGTGATCCCTCGACTTCGATGTGCTCCAAGCCACAGTCGCCCACCAACTCACCATTCGCTTTCAAAATGACGGAGAAAAGACCGTACCCATATCTGGTCTGGTGATCCAGGTTGCGGAGGAGCCATTGCTTCATCCTCTCCCGATCGAATAGTATCCCCCCAAAGGATCGCATCACCTTCGGATCGGAAAAGATGCGAAGGAGGTCATCTAGGTCCTCCATGGTCATCTTTCGCAGAATTAGCCGTTTTGTTTCACACATGTCAAAGGCCTGACAGGCGATTACACATTCATTGGTGCTTCGCCAATAAAAACTGCTGAAGTTTCTAGAAAGAGGGCATCGGTACTTCCTAATACCGATGTATTATGGAAGTCATCTCTTGTCAATCTTAAGATATTCTCCAAAAAGCGCTTTGGAGACCTCAAATTGCTTCGAAAACCAGTTAAGTGTCTCTTCCAACTCATCCGCCAGTTTTGTTCTTTTCTCATCAACCGCTTCATGGTCAAGCCTTCTGTTAAGATAGTTTAAACGCACTCCTTTTTTGTAAAGCTGTTCCAGATATTCTTGCACGTTGTTTCCAAAGAGAAACTCTTTGTCCTTTGAATTTCTCAGGAATTTAAACAACTCCTCATCATCTACGCTTGCGTGCTGACCTATGAAGGAAAGATATTGCATTGTTGCTAAAAAGACTGGATACCTTTTATCGTACAAATCTAGGCGCCAGCGTCTCTTTGCTAAGACATATTGCAGAACAAGAATTACAGTCGCTACGATTGCCAAGACCGGGGTGAGAAGGCCTGAAAGGGTTTCTGTCATTTTTTCTGTGCCTCCCGAGAACCTCTCGATACTTGGGCATTAGTCTCAATATCCCGCCGAAGGCAGGAGGATAGCCGAAGCTCCGAGTGATCCCAGTATTTCCTAATACCGCTGCATCGTAAGAAGGCTCTTTTCAGTTTCACCTCTCCGTTTCAATCTCACGTCTCCAACATTCTTTCCCTGACCATCTGGACGGGGATGGTGCCGTAGCTTAAAAGCTGGTCATGAAATTTCTTTAAGTTGAAAGCTTTGCCTTTTACCTTTTTGAAATCATCCCTCAATTTCAGTATTTCCATCTTGCCCATTATGTAGGTCATGGGTTGGGTGGGAGTGTAGGTGTATCTTTTGACTTCGGCGATAGCGTTCGTTTTTTCTAACTTCGCTACGTTGACTAACATATCCACCGCTTTGTTGAAGCTCATTCGATTGGTGTGCAGACTTGCATCGATGACTACGCGGCAGGCGCGCCAGAGCTGATCCTTCAGTTGAAGCAGCCGGGTTTTTTGGCTATAAAAGCCTTTTTCGTACATCAGTTCCTCACAATAGAGCGCCCATCCCTCAGCAAAGAGTGAAGTGAAGAATTCACGCCTAACCTTAGATTTTATCTTATTGCAGTGAACCAGTTGAAGATGATGCCCGGGATAGGCTTCATGTAGAGCGGTCAACACCGCTCCGTGAATGTTGTGGCCGTCCAACTGTTCCTCTTGCTGTTTGTGCGGCAGTTTTTCATTTACCGGCGTCACCCAGAAGAATCCCTGTTGCTTTTTCTCGAACGGAGCTGGCTCCATGTAAGCGCCGTAAGGAATGGTGTTTCTTTCGAAAGCTGGAGTCTCCATTATCGACAGGCTCTCGCCCTTCGGAATGGTAACCAAATCCTTTTTCTTAACAAAGTCCCTGGCTCTGGCCATTTCTTTCTTATAGAAATCCAAGAGATCGTCTTTACGGGGATGTTTTTTCTTCAAATCCTCAACAATTTTGGACCAGCTTTTTTGGGGATCTATTTTTTTGGCTAGCGCTCTCATTTCTGCCTGAGTCTCCTTAATGATTCGGTCTCCTATTGCCAGGAGGTCATCCGCAGTATATGGGAGTTGATGGTGGACGGACAGAAGAAAATTGTAGAACTGTTCTCCGGTTGCGAAGCGACCCTTGGATCTGGGAAGAAGCCGCTTCTTGAGAAACTGTTCGTAGCCATCGAAAGCCGAAAGTGCCTTTTTGTTGGCAGCTAAAAGTTGTCTTTTCAAACCAGGCACCTTTTCTGCAAAGAGAGGGATTATGTGCCTGAAGAATTCCTTTCCGCCTACCGTGGTTTCGAGGGCGACCTGAGTCCATATTTTGGGGATGTCTCTTCCTCTTTTCAGATTTGTTTCGCCCTGTTTCATGAACCGAGGAATCTGTTTCAGCCTTCCCAAAACAGATTTCATTCTTCGGTTCAAAGGCGCAAAGTCGCGCAGAATAAGAACGTAACAGCCCACCAAACCGATGTAAGGGTAGATCCAGGCATTCCTCTTAAACGATCGCAATTTCTCTTCCTCTGCGATCTCGGTTCTGAGAGAATCCCTCAGTATTCTCAAATCCATCTCTTCGTCTCTGGAAAGCTTCGCCTTTTTGCCTTGGGTTCTGAGATCAGACGAGAATCCATCCATTTCCCGGAGATATGCTTTTGCCTTCTTGAGGTGGCCCCTCCGAGACTCAGGATCGGTCTTATCCAATTTCCCATCATATTTGTGAATCCCCGAAAAGGTAGCCCCCACCGGGCTATCCTTCCAGCGGAATTCCAGAATCTCATTTACCAGTTTGTTTAATTCCTTGTTCATGTGAATCTCTCCTGGATTAGACCTGAGACTGTGACTGAGACTGCGACCTAGACTGAGATTGAGAAAGTTTAATCATTCCAGATAGCATCTTGGAAACCTCCTCACAATTTGAATATAGCTCGTTTAGTGTGTGATCATTCGAATATCCTTTTGTCCTGAGAACCTTTGACAGGCTGGCTACCTCATACGCAGACCCTCTTGCTACGTTGAAAAAATAGCTTGCTTCTTTCTTAGAATTCCTTCCGGTTCCCTCTGCAATATTAGTGGAGATTGCCAAAACCGCCCTTCGTATTTGATCACCGAGAGAATAGAATTCATGTTTGGGCAATTTCGTAACAACTACATCCACCTGCAGGATTAGATCAACTGACTTATGCCAAACATCCAGCTTCTCAAATCCGAACATCTCGCACTTCCTTTTTCCCAGATTGAGCCGGTAACTGAGACCGTGACTAAGGATTCTCTGAGTTTCACCTTCCTATCTCAGTCCCTACTCTCTCTCTCAGTCTCAGTCTAAACTCTCCGTCTCAGTCTATTCTGATCTTCGTTTCTTTTGGAATTCTCGGGATTGGTGCATGAAGGCTTCCAGGCGGGTGATCTCGTTGGCATCTTCTAATCCTTCGTAAGCCATATTCAGCCAGGGGAAGCTTCCGTAATCTTCTCTCAGTTTCTTGGAGATGGCAGTGACGACGGTTCCCGGCATGCAGGTGAAGGGCATGGCATTGATGATTCCACAGAGTCCCTGTTTTATGTAATCTATGGATTTTCCCACAGTAAGTATGGCTTCACCTCCAAAAGACTCATGCAAGTAAGGACTGGCGTGCTCCAACACTTTTTCAATTTTAGGCTCATGCCATCCCAAAATCTTCCCTTTGAGACCCTTTTCCAGTCTATACTCTGCCTTTGCCTGCACCCAGGAGGTAAGAAAAGCTTTGATGAATTCCTTGTGATCCTTTTGGATTCGAGAGCTCTTTTTGTGCTGCGAGCTGGTGTAGGAGATCCATTCGGAAAAAGGCGCCACCCAGGCTTCGCCCCCTAAGGCTTCGATTTTTCTCACCAAGTGGTTATTGGAGAATCTGTTAGACCTTATGTATATCTCTCCCACCACCCCGATGATCGGTTTTCTTTCGGTCTGGTCTTTTTCAATTCTCGCGAACAGCCCTCTGGCCCAAAGGATGAACTCCTGAAGATCCCCTTTTTCAACCATCGTCTTTTTGAGCTGCTTCAGACAGATATCGTAAATCCTGTCCGTTTCCCCTTTGTTTTTCTCGTAGGGTCTGGTCTGCCGGGCAAGCTTCAGCAACAGATCGGTTGCCACCATCCCTCTCCAGGCAAGCTTTCTGAAATTGCCGTCCAAGCCTTGAATAGACGAATAAGAATCTTCGGAGTCTGGGGAGACGATAGGTATATCCTGGTAGCCTAAATCGTCCAAGATGATCCGATGCAAATTATGGTATTGCCCGAACCGACATGGCCCGTCGGCCTTAGGCATAAAGAACGCAACCCTGTCTTTGTCGATACCTGGTTTATTCAAGAACTTCACTAAATCTCCGGTGGTCAGAATACAGGGATAACATTCTTTTCCGGAGGTGAATTTCCTTCCTGTGATCAAGGTCTCTTCATTCGATTCATCCATAACATAAGCTTCTTTGCCGCAGGCACGCAAGGCGGACTGAAAAGCGAAGGCGTGATCGCACATGTAGGGGACGTACAAGGCCCTGCGATCCTCTCCTCGACGCTTAATACATATCTTTGTCCGAGTTTCCTTTCCGGGTTCGGATGGCAAACGTTCTTCGCACTTCTTCAGGCTGTCCAAGAATGCTTCACAACGGGTGATCACGCCTGCATCGGCAGAATGCTCATCCAGCTCTATTAGAAGATGGGGTTTTTCTTTCAGATTCCTCTTGAAGAAATGGGTAATGAAAGAATCCGGGCCGCACCCGAAATTGGAGACGTAAAGTCCGAACAGATTGCCATGGTTTTTGACTATCTCAGAGGCCTCTAAAATGTTCTGACCGTATTTCCAGTACATATTAGGCAGGTGATCCTTATTGATCTTGGTTGCGCCCACCAGGAAATCCATGGGAAGAGCTAATATCCCCAAATCTCTCAACTTTTTTGGGAGGTTCAAGCTGATCTCCAGATCACATGTGTTATAAGGTCGACCCACTATCACCAGCACTTTTTGATCTTTTTCAAGACCATCCAGAATCTCTTTCCCTCTCTCTTGAAGCCTTCTGTAAAACTCCTCCTGACAAGATTCCGCTCTAAAGAGGGCGGCTCTGATCTCACCTTTTCGTCTCTTCAACTCCTTTCCCAGTTTATAGAGAGTTTTCAGAAGAATGGTTCTGTCCAGCCGGAAATGGACAGGAAAGGTAAGCATCTTGGTCCCGTGGCGTTCCACATCGATAGCGGTTTTGATCATGTAGGGGAGAGCCTGAACATATGGACAGGCGTAGGTCTCCTTATCAGACTCGTCTTCCTTCCTCATGTTGATTAAGCTGGGAAGAAAGATGTAGTCGACTTTTTTCTTCAGAAGATTTAGAATGTGTCCGTGCGCAACCTTGACCGGAAAGCACGTTTCAGACAGAACTTGCTCTACTCCCTCGCGAATGATCCGTTTGTTGGTTTTATCTGAAAGTACCACCTCAAATCCCAGATCCTCGAAGAAGGTGGCCCAATAGGGGAAAAACTCATGGAAGAATAGAGCCCGGGGAACGCCGATCTTTTTCTTCTCGCCCGTTGTTACCTTTTGGTCTTTCGATACAAACTCTTTGTGTATACCAAAGAGAATTCTTTCCCTTTCCCGGAAAGGATCGGGAAGGTTGGAATCTCGTTTTTTTCTTTGGGTATCGTATTTTTCGCAGCGACTTCCATAATATAAGGGCGCTTCTCCTTCGACTTTTACCTTTTTGATCTCGCATCGATTAGGGCAGTCTTCGCATTCGAAGGTGGTGATGGTATATTCCTTTTGGGAGAGATCGAATCCCTTGAATTTGCTTCTTTGTTGATGAGGATGATAGTTCTGTACGAGAGCATCGTGGTTCTCCATGGCCAAGATGGCCGCGCCGATGGCCCCGGTGACGTCGTGATGAGGCGGGACGGTTATCTTTTTCCCGGTCACCTTTTCGAAAGCTGCCACCACCGCTATGTTCCAAGCCACCCCGCCCTGGAAAAAGATATTATTCCCCACTTTTTTATCTCCCACCACCTTGTTTAGATAGTTATACACGATGGAGTAAGCCAATCCTGCCACCAGATCCTCTTTGGGAACTCCGGCCTGCTGATGTGCCACTAGATCCGATTCCATGAAGACGGTGCATCTTTCCCCGCAGTTGACCGGACATTTTGAGCTCAGGGCCAGATCCCCGAATTCTTCTTCGATATTGATGTTCAGCTTTTCCGCCTGCTCCTGCAGAAACGAGCCCGTTCCAGCGGCACAAACCTTGTTCATCTCGAAATCCACCACTGCCCCATTTTCCAGGCTGACATATTTGGAGTCCTGTCCGCCGATCTCGAATATGGTGTCCACATGGGGATCGATATTTATGGCCGCGATCGCCTGCGCAGTGATCTCATTGTGCACCACGTCAGCTCCCACGAAGTCTCCGGTTAAGTATCTTCCCGAACCGGTGGTTCCAACGCCCAATATGTTCACCTTGTCCTTGATCTGATCACCCACGGTTTTTAAGCCGCGCTTCACCGCCTCGATGGGTCTTCCCTCGGTCATAAGATATGACCGAGCCAGCACGTTTTTGTCTTTGTCAATGGCCACCACGTTGGTAGAGAGCGATCCCACGTCTATTCCCAGGAAGGCATCGATCTTGTCTGCATCGGGAACCTTATGACTTTTGGTCAGCGCAAAGAACTTGTTCTCCGGGAAATCAAAGGTCAGACGTTCTTTGCCTTTGTGTCCTTTCCTTTTGGATGATAAATATCGATTTAAATTATCCAAGCCCGCGAATTGGCTCTCTTCCTCTCGGTCCCCGGTGATAGATAAAGCGGCGCCGATTGCTCCCATCTCCTTATGATACTCAGGAACTACCAGCTCTCTTTCGGTTAACTCGAACACGCTTTCAAAAGCTCTTCTCATTCCTAAATTGGAGGCAACCCCGCCGACAAAACAGATGGGCTTGGCTATCTTTTTCCCCTTGGCTAGGCCGCTTTTGAAATTTCTTGCCATGGCGAAGCACAGTCCGGCCACAATATCATAATCCGGTGTGGCGACCTGCTGAAGATGAATCATGTCTGATTTGGCGAAGACGCTGCATCTTCCGGCAACTCGCGGAGGGTTCTTTGACTTCAGAGCCAAGCTGCCGAATTCATCTTCGATGGATATTTTCAATCTGTTGGCTTGCTGGTCCAAAAACGATCCGGTCCCGGCCGCACACAGAGCATTCATGGAAAAGTCCTCCAAAACCGAATGCCCGGAGACCTCATCATGACGCAGGAGAATCAGCTTGGAATCCTCCCCTCCCATCTCTATTACCGTTATCACCTCGGGACATAAGTTCCCAGTGGCTCTGACACAAGCGATCACTTCGTTTATGAAGCTTCCGCCTAAGATCGAGGCCAAAAGCTTTCCGCCGCTTCCTGTCGTGGCTAAGAATCCGATCTCTTCTGGATTGACTTCGCCGAAGAGTTCTTCAAGGATACCTTTCACGGTGGGAAGGGGCTGTCCATTCGATCTTCGGTAATAGCTTTTGAGGATCAGGCCTTCCTTCGAGAGAAGCACCACCTTCACGCTCACCGAGCCAACGTCTATGCCTAAATACAGATTTTTGCTCATATTTCTCTTAAGTAAGGGTCGGAATTTCTTCCTATGACTAACTGATCTCGGGCATTCTCCTCTCTTTATCCAAAATTACGAGTATTATATGATGAATTATTTAATTTGTAAAGGATTTTTTTGAAAAGAATTTCAGATGGACTTGGTCAACGGATCCATGCTCAACTGACCAAACGAACCTGCTTTTTCCCATTCTCATCATTTCCTGGCAAAGTCATCTTTGACCGAAAAAGAATTTGCCAAAAGATTCTTGAGTTGTATTTTGTATCAGTGTACAAGTTGCGTCCTTTAGCCAAGCGAGAACTTGCCCCATGCCTCTGAAAGCGCTTTTACTTGTGGTTTTAGCTGGCCTGCTTCAGGCCGTCTCAAATGTAGTCATAAAGGAGAGCCAAAGAAAGATTGCCTTCATGGCCATTGCCTCTTTGATTTCTCTGGTGTTCTATCTTCCTGTTTTTATCTGGGGCCACCAGGAATCTGCGATCAGTCTCTGGTCGTGGATCGGGATAATTGCCTGCGGAGGAACCGGAGCGATCTACTATGTTTTCTTGGGAAGAGCCTATGATAGGGGAGACCTCTCGGTGATCTTTCCGGTGGTCCGTGGTTTTGGGCCAATATTCATCTTGATCTTCGCTTTGATTCTGTTAGGAGAACGGATTTCACTTTTGGGATTCTTAGGCATCCTGATTGCGGTGTTCGGCTCATATGCGATTCATCTCCCTTCCTTCAGGTTCTCCGATCTTTCCGTCCCGTTCAGAGCACTGAAAAGTAAATCCTTCCTTTATTCCATGGGTGCAGGAGCATGCACTGCCACATATTCACTCATCAACAAGAAAAATCTGGAAGCCGTAGATCCCCTTACCTTGCTCTATTTAATATTTGTTTTTATGGTGCTGTTTCTATTTGTTTTTCTTCTGGCCAAGAATGGGTCTTCTGAGATAAAAGGAGAAGCGAGAGCCAATAAGAGAAATCTCTTATTAATTGGCATTCTCACCTTCCTGGGTTCGCTTCTGGTCCTCTATGCCCTGCAGATCAGCAAGGTCAGTTATCTGGGAGCGGCAAGGAACGTAAGCATAGTCTTCGGAGTTCTGTTAGGGAGTCTGTTTCTGAAGGAAGGGTACGGGAAGATAAGGTTCGTCGCTTCCTTATTGATCTTCGGCGGAGTCTTTCTCATCTCCGTGAGTTAGCGACATGAGTGAAAGGGAGAAGAGATGACCATCAGACGACGGGAGACATGTAAAGAGTTGCTTAGATTAACATATGCGGAGTAGCGAGACTTGTCTCGCGCTGAGCCAATGTCGTCGCTTGAAGACACTGCACAATTTTCTTATAGACTTGAACAAATTTTGTGCGATAGACTGAAACGGACCTAATCAGGGGGCCATTCTTGCCGACTGCTAACCAGTTGACGTGCCATCGCTTGGGCGGAGCATTTGTAGTTTTACGTTAAGATGTCGATCTCGGCACGAACGTTGCATCTAAGATTACCCGGAAAGAAAAAGGTGCGTTTATGGTAAAGAGAGGTGCGAAAATGAAAAGGATACTCTTAAGCCTGATTTTCTTGCTGGGACTCAGTTTCATCTTCACAGGTTGTGAAGAAAAAGTCTACATAGTAAGACCTGATCATACTCCACCCTCAATTCCCAAAGGTTTTTGTAGCATTACCGCGGATGAGGCAGTGTGGCTATTCTGGGATGAGAACGACGAAGAGGACTTGGCCGGGTACAGAATTTACAAAAAGAGGGACACCCACTCAGACAGATATTACCACCTCGTCACGGTGGACACTGCAGCCTACATCGACTATGACGTGAAAAATGGGAAGACCTATTACTACGGAGTGACCGCCTTCGACTATGATGGAAATGAAAGCGCTCTCTCTGATATCGCTTATGATACGCCCAGGCCCGAGGGGTTTGACAAAATCATTCATGATTTCCACAGATACCCGGATGTTTCAGGCTTTGATTTTTCAGCCGGCCTAGTGGTGAGTTGGGATGATCCCAAAGCAGACGTATTTTTGGAATATGATAGCGATTTTCGTACGTATTTCTTATGGAGAGGGGACGAGTACATAGAAATTCAGGACTTCGGCTTTACAGAGAGTTTGGATGATATTAATGTTGCCCCCGATACCACAATCGGGTGGTCGAATCTGAGATGGATAGAGGCGGTACTCGGTCACTCATACATAATCTGGGACCGTTATAACGACAACTACGCCAAATTAAGGATCACCAATTTTGTGCGAAGCTACGGCATTCTCTTCGACTGGGCATATCAGGTGGATGAGGGAAATCCGGAGCTGGCACCAAGACCACCGCACACAGATAGTAATTTAGGAGTGGCTGCGAATGAATAGGATGAGGGGACATGGGCCAGGGGCGAAAAACAGAGAATCATTTGAGAAAGACGATTTGGAGTTAGATCATACTAAGAATGGATTGAAAAAAAGGTAGCCGCCCGCACGGGCGCCAGGAAAGGAGTGATTAAGATGTTGAAAATGAACCAATTAGCCAGGGTCGCTTTAGTCTTTAGTTTATGTCTATGTGCAAGTTTGTTGTGGGGAACAAAATCCTTGGCCGACCCACAAGGAGAAGGCTTGGTCCGCGAGTATGACGACCAATATCAGGTAAGCCACAGGGTGATTCATCAGCCCTATCTGGACGTCGAAGTGTGGGTGGACCGGGGTGAAGGAGCAACTTATTATCCTGGCGAGGAGATAGAAGTCTATTTCAGGGCTTCGCGTGACTGCTATGTGGTGATTTACGGCATCAACACTCGAGGATACACCTATCTTCTCTATCCCTACGACAAATACGACGATTACTATGTCGAGGGAGGCAGGACCTACCGGATTCCGGATCGATTCGATGATTACAATTTGACCGTAGACGGACCGGAAGGCACCGAGTACATTCAGGCGGTGGCAAGCTTCGATCCTGTCTCGGTGCCCAACTTTCCGGGACTGTATGGCTACGAGGAAGACGAGGAGATATACGCCTACAGTCTGGATGAAGAGGATCCCTTCGAATTCATGGAGGCCGTAAACCAAGAGATCGTATCCTCTGATTATGCTTCGGACGTGTGTATCTTCAACGTCGAATACGAGCATCCCGGATGGTATTACTGGCCGCGGGAAGTTTACGTGAATCGCCCGGTGAATCTGGTGTGGGGCGGCGTGTATATCGACGATCCGTGGGGCGTGGAGGTCTGGATCGATGGGGTCTTTTATGGAATCACTCCTATTACCATTCCTGCCCTGATAGTAGGAAGACATTGGTGCTCCTTTTGGTATCGTGGATGCTGGATATGGAGAGATTGGTTCTGGATTAGAAGAGATCACACCTTCAGGCTCTGGGCTGATTGCGGTTACAGACACAGGCACGTTAGAGAGAGATTCGTGGAGAAAAGCTATCGAGAAGAAAAGGCCAAAAGAAGGCGGGGAATTGGTGAGAGGGGTGGATTTGTGAAGCCTCTTGATTTCAACAAGAAGAAAAGGTTGGTTCTCGCTGACAAGTCAAGAGTCAGCGAGAGTCAAAAATACAAAAAAGAACTCCGTGCGAGGACGAAAACGGAAGCGGTAATATCCAAGGACAAAAAGGTTCGGCTGGAACCGAGAAAGCAAAAGATCAAGGTGACCAGAAACCGGGTCCAAGTTAAGCAGAAAAGAAAAGCTGTAAAATCCAGCCAGGAAAGACCGCAAATCAAAGAGAGAAAAAAGATTGAGAAAAAGAATGCGGTTTCCAAGGAAAAGCGACAATCTCCTGAGGTGAAGTCTGTCCAAAAACATGAGGCTAAGAGACCTCAACCTGCCATAAAAAAGAGCGCAAGCCCAAAAGCGCAAACAAAGAGCATAACCACGAGGCCTGCGACAAAGAGCACAAAAGTACAAACACAACAGAAGAAGAGAAAATGAGAGTGTGCCCCCAGGTACCTGTGTGCAGATTGTATAAACAAGGGTTGACAAAGGAGATTGTGGGGATTATGTTTGATAACAGAGCGCAAAAATCTTACAAGAGGTGAGACACATGAAGAGATTCTTGATTGCTTCCATATCCCTGGTGACTTTTTTGGCCTTCTTCTCGTCGGCTTTAGCTATTGACCGGAGTCCAAAAAAGAGCGAGGCCAAGGAAAAGAAAAAAGTCGAGGAGTTGAAAGAAGGCCAGAAGAAGGATGTCAAGCAAGGAAAAGCTAAGGGTACAACCACTGAGAGGAGAAGTTGGGAAGTAAAGCGAACGTCACCGGAGGAACTAAGTAAACGAAGAGCCACCGAGAAACAAAAAATCCAGGAAAAATACGATTATTTCATAGATAAAAACAGCAACGGCATCGACGACCGGTTAGAGAGAAGATCGAAAAAGCCTGTCTCTCCGTCTGCTATTCGCCCTGCGCCGAAAGAGAAACAGACCGCGAAGCCTGCTCCTCCTGTTAAGAAAGCTGATAAAAAGAAAAAGGTCGAGGAAGCTCCTAAGAAAGTCCAGGAAGCTCCTAAGAAAAAGGAAGTGAAAAAGGCAGAGAAGATAGAGGGAAAGAAGAAAAGATAGCAGCTTTGGCCTAGTCTGTAACGCTCAGAACAAGAGCTGAAAAACGCAATTTCGCTGTAAACAGAATAGCCCCGCTGGCGGTGCAAAGAATGTTGTCCACATCCTTAGCGGGGCGGTTTTTTTCTTCTATGTTCAATGTGAAGATTCAACGCCCTCAGGGTAAGACCTTTCTCCTACAGCACAATTTTCGTACTTCAATCTCCGTAGCAGTGGTCTGGACACTCGGGTGGCTGCCACTCCAGGAACACGATGCCGATCAGCCTCCAAATGTCTCCGGCATCTATGACACCATCATGGTTAGTGTCCGCTCGACATTCCATTGGCCAAGGGGGTTCCGACTCGCCTAAGAATACATAGCCGATAAGCCTGACGATGTCTCCGGAGTTCACAATCCCGTCTACCATTACGTCTCCGCACATCGGAGGTTCCCGGTTCTTGTCGAAAACTTCATAGCCGTCCAGTTCAGCCATGAGGGTGTCTCTGGCATCGTCCACGCGCCCCTGCAGGTCTGTCAAGCCCGTCCCATCGCCCTGGACTGCAGCCTCAATCAGGATATACTCCGCCTCGAAAGTGCTATCACCGCCACCTGGAATCATATCAGCGGTTATCACCACGGTGCGGTCTACCACTGAATCCGGATCGTGGACGTTCACCCCCGGAGTGGCTGCCAATTCGTACAACTCCTCATCCAGCCATCCCCAGCCGCCCTGCCGATAGAGGAAGTTGTCGTTGCGCACGCACTGCATTCCCCAAGGTTCTACCACACCTCCGTCGCGATCGGTAAAAGTCAACCCAACATAGAAATCTTCATATTCAGGGTGCCCCTCGGCCAGGGTATCGTTGTAAAAGCCGTGTAGCCATACCATCTCGCGGGAATCATCATATCCAGCCGTGTTACAGCCGGTGCAGCCATCGTCAAAGGGTGCATCGACGTCGGCAAAATGACCCCAATAGATGTCTTGGTGTCCTTCATATGTGAGTGGATAGCCAGGCCACCACGCAGGCGGATGGCTGAACTCTATCCATGTATACTTGACAATCACGTCCTTTTTCCAATCCGGACAGTTGAGGCCATGAAACATTATGATCTGTTTGTGAATATCAATCCACCACCATTTGAAATCATTGGGAGGATCAAGATATGGTGTCCAAATGTAAGTGTCCTTAACGTGGATTTTCCGAATGAAGTACTCTTTGGTGAAATAATCATTGTAGCCCTGGATAAGGTTTATGGTGTCTCTTGCGCCGGTTCGCACGTCCCGGTAATCCTGTCTGCCGACCACCATATCACCCTCTGGAGTGGTGGTAGCCACGATGGTACCTCCGCTGAAGATAACCTGCTGCTTCTCCTCAGGCTCAATCCTCAGATCATATAGCTCCTGCGAACTGTTGGCGCAAGCCCACAGCCTGAGCGTGCCATTGTCCTTTTCCACGAAGGTACCTGGGTCCCGGTCACACTCAAAATAACTATCGCTGCACACTGCGTGCAGCGCGATTTCGTACGAGATTTCGGTCTCCGTCCCAATGCATCCCGTGACGGTTATGGTGGCATTGATGAAGCCCTCAGCCGAGCAGGTTATGGTCACCTCCACGGTTTTGGTCTGACTCGGGGAGAGGTAGCCGCTGGCGTTAGCTGTTATGACGACGTCTGGATGATCGCTGGTGACCGTGAAGTCGCCTCCGAGATTATACAGCCCTTGAATGTCAAACGTGATCAGCCTTTGGCCCTCATCGGGCAAAACCTTTATCGGAGGTGCAGTAAAAGACGGGGGGTCGACCAAGGTGTAAGATATGCCGCAGGCAGTCTCAAGCGGCAACTCTTCAACGTGCAAATACATCATGGGATTATCTGTTGGCATTCCCTCCTCTCCGGTTACCGAGCCGGCATCTCTATCGCACACATATTGGATGTGCAAATCGCCATCATACATGTTCTCTGCCATAGAGGGCCAGTGCTCGCTCAAACACTCACCCGGCAGACAATCTGGCGTTTTGGTGTTTGTAAGGTTATAGCGCGGGGTCCAGGTTGCTCCACCATCATTGGAAACGGCAGCATAGATGTCTCCATTCGACCATTGACCCAAGGAATTGTCTCCACTGTCAGACTGCACCCATATACAGAACAGGTAGACCGAATCAGGATCGCCACCAGAATGATAAGCCGGATCTTGCGCGGATATGTTCATCTTCGCGATGTTGCGACACCATTTGTTAGGCCAAGTACCGCCCCAATAGGCGTCGGCGATCATAGTGATTCCGGTTTCCTTGCTCCAGTGATAAAGATTTGCATCATAACTGGTGAAGCCTTTAGCTGAGTCAAACCAGGCCGCGTTCCAGACAATGTGTAAGCTGTCGTTATAATCATAGCAAGCCGCCACATCAGCATACGCACGTTCCGTCGCCTCGGTAAGATAGTTGGTGACGTTGTGCTTGATTGGCGGCCATTGAGTTCCGTCCAGCCAATCTTCTCCGTTGTCCGTCGACTCAATATACATTACGTCGTTGTTAAGCTGACTATTTTCTTCTCTTTGCTTGGTGTAAACGAGCGCCACCCTGCTGGAGACTGGGGATGAGACGAGTATAGCAGAGATGCACGTGATGGAGTCAACTACAGCTATTGTCTCAAAAACCGACGGGTTGGCAATATTCGGGAACCTGGTGTAAGGGCCATAACCAGGCGAATAACACACGAGGTTGTCGCCTTCAAAAGCGCAGCGCTCATAGCCTATGGTTTGGCTGGCTCCGAGCTCAGGATTATTCTCAGTCACCAGGATATGAATATAGTCCGTATCCACCTGCGCGTCGTAAACGATGGACCCCTTGGGCCAAATGCCCCTGGGCAAACTTGACATAGGGTAGTCAACTACGTCGGGAAGGTCATACATGCTGGTAAAATCGCCTGAGCATATATACCCTTCATCTCCAATTAGCAGAGTGCTGTACCACACAGGCGCATCGGTACGATGATAAAGGATAATCTCCCTGCCATCATGCATGGTCAACATCTGTGCATATCCGGCCCGGATTCCTTCGCCCCCATCAGCATATGTTGGACCCAGCCAATTATCCAGGGCATCTTTGCAGTTGTAGGTGATATACCTGGGATAAGTGTGGTAATCTCCTCTGGTCTCATGGAATATGAAATGCCTGTGACCAGAGGGACCCACGGCAATCATCCTGCCCATGGAACCGTTGCTCTGATAATCATAGTAAGTCGAGCCGAATTGGTCATGCTGAATTATGCGTTCTAATCCGACGGTTGGATGAATGTCCTCACAGTCGGGTACCGTACCTTCGTATGTTGGGACTATAGCTGCCGGCGCTGTGGCTCCCTCTTTGGAAAAACCTGCATCTACAGGGAGAAGAAGGGGAGGCTTATGCCTCGCTTTCTCCGCGGCTGAGATTCCTTGAGCAAAGATCGTCGATATAAATGCTGACAGAATCAAGACCAAAGAAATTTCGTGCTTCATTTTTTACCTCCATGGGAAGGGTCGGTAAATACCTCGATTTTACAGGATCCGAACCTTAATGCGCGATGCCGATTCTGCCGTACAGATACCCTTTTTTCTTTTCAGAAAGTGAAAGGCGGTTCCCTGTTGTCGTGAATAGAATTGTTGTGTGTTTCCTCCTATAAAGAAACTACCCCCTGATAGGCAACAAGTCAAGCAAAAAGGGTAAACTACTACCCTGAAAATCAGGTCAAGCATTTTGTGTAGGTTTCTTGCGGTTTTGGTCTATGCCTCTCAGTCGGCTATTTGCAGTCTGTCTCTGCCGCCGTCAAACGTGTGTATCCTTTATGCTTCTGTATCAAGGACCTGAAAGGCCACATGCTGTGAGGTATGTAGACGTACCGCGGGTCATCTTTTCGCTTTTTGATTCGAAAAAAGTGAGAGGAGGGGGATGAGTACTTGCGAAATGAAGCTCTTTCTACTAGAGTGAAGACCATACAGCTGCAGCGAAACGCACGAAGACTTACCGTGCATTGTATATCATCTACACTTAGTCTAATGGGGAAAGACTGTAAGGTGAGGGGAGAGAGAGTGGACTTGTACCGACAAGTCAGGATAGCGCTTCTTCGGAGATGATAATCGAGGAAGTGGACTGGAGATTCAGTTAATTAAGGAAGTGACGAAAGTGCCGAAGCGGAGAGTTATCGCCAAATCGTGTCTTGGGCGGAAAAACTTGCAGAACCTTCTCTCGAGAGTCCAATTCCTGCTCAGATCATGCACCTAATGCCGACCCATCAAACTCTTCTTTCGTCTGGCGTGGCTGACCCGTTCCACCGAAATCATCTCCTCGGAGAGGAAACTGTGGCAAAAAAGGTGGGTCTGCTCAGGAGAATCTCTGTTGCTCTAAGTTCAACTAGTCTTCCAGTATCTCGAGCTGGTCCTTATCCGCCCCACACTCCGGGCAGACCCAATCTTCAGGAAGGTCTTCAAATGGGGTACCTGCTTCGACGTCACTCTCCGGGTCTCCCATCTCCGGATCATAAATATACCCGCAAACCTTGCATTCCCATTTGTCCATCCTCAAACCTCCTTTACACGTCTCAATTGGCAATCTGTTTTTCACGGCAAACCAGTCGAAGACCCAAACTGCCGCACATCAGAACATGCCTTTCAATCCAGGAGTCTTTAACAAGCCTTACCTGATGGGATCATGTTATTTTCGCCAGAGCCAAGGTAAATTCATCTGTCAAAGGTGCTTCCTTCAGAAAATCTCTCAGATAACTCAGGAGCTTCTGTACTATCTCGGAACTGCCAAGATCCTTATGTTTCTCTACCGCGTCAACCAGATTCTTTCGACTGAACTCTTCGTCTTTGGAGTTTGAAGTCTCCACTATTCCATCGGTAAACATGAGCAGAATATCACCCGGGTGAATTTCTTTAGTATTCTCACCGTAAACCCTTTCCTTATCTATCCCCATCAACAGGTCACCCTCTATTAGTTGATGAATTGCTTGTTTTCCGAGCAGAATAGGAGGCTCATGTCCGGCCGAAGAATAGATCAACCGATTTTTGGATAAGTCCAAAACGGCATAGAACAGGGAGACGAAAGAAGAAAGCTTCCAGCATTCCTCCGTGAGCTTCTGGTTCAGTTCAGTGACTACTTTGGCGGGACTCAACAACTCAAGACTTCCCCTCTTTTCCAAATAGAGTTCCTTTAATCCACCCAGGGCTGCTCTGAGTCTTGCTTTCAACTCTGTAGCTTGTATCCCGTGTCCCATCACGTCGAAGATCAAAAGCCCCAATCTTCTGTCGTCTATTGGAAAGCTGTCAAAGTAATCTCCTCCCACGAATTCAGTGGGCAATGAGACAACCGCTAGATCGACGTCCTTTATGCTCTGGGATCTCTTGAAGGCGGGTTCGTCGGGAATCTGGTAACTCACTCTGTCTTTTTCCAGGAAGATGTCCTTTCTCTGACCTGAAGACATCAGCCTGGTCAGATTCTGGAACTCCCTCACCAGGATTATGCGATGTCTTCTCTCTTCTTCTGCCAACTGAATCAATAAAGATTTGCTCTCCTCAGAGGGTGATTTCTCACTGGCGCCGTAATAGTAGTTGAAAGCCTCAGTCTCTCTGCGAATTGCGCCGATCAGAATGTCCAAAAACTGCCTTTTGTCTTCCATCAGTTTTTCTCTTCCCCAGTTCTCCTTGTTGCCCGGCCTAATTTAAGAGAATGGTCTCGAATCTGTCAAGCCCTATTTTGCCGTGTGGGGTAGAGCCGTATGTTCGAAACCATGTCAGGATGAGGCTTCCTTTTACAGGTCCAATTTGTCGCTGAGATGGTTCCCATTTTGGTCTCGGCGCTCCAAGCCCACCATAGCTTCTTAGCCCGCTGATGTTCTACGTTCTTCCTGGCCAATTAGTGGGAGAAAAAACTTTTGACAACGGCCACCTCACATGATATATTCCACAACAAAGCGGAAAAGTTGTGCTTGTTGCAGGTGAGATTATTAAAGGAGGAGAGATGAAGAAATTCCGATGCACCGTGTGCAATTTCATCTACGAGGGAAACAATGCTCCAGACAAGTGCCCCAGATGCGGAGCTCCTAAGGAAAAGTTCCAGCAAATAGCCGAGGACAAAGCTAAGCTGATAGACAGGTCGAGACTTTCAAACGGGCTTCTTATCCATTTGGCTACTCTCCTCGAAGAGGTGACTCAGATGGCCACCAAGGGCATAAATGACAACCTGGATCCGGCCTGCGTGGCTATCTTTACCAAAGCCAGAGATGAGGCACATCTTTTAAGACAGTTCATAAAGGCGGAGATAGAGGTTCACATCAGTAAGGGGAAATGGGGTTAGAACGGATAGAGCGTGCTGAAAAAGTCCTTTCTGCGGTTGAGACTTACGGAGGACCTGGGCCTGTCCCCCTGCAAACATCTTAAACTTAATTGGACAAAATGACATTTATTGAAAAGCTGATTACCATTTCTCGAAAGAACAATTCTCTGCTCTGCGTCGGTTTGGATACGGACTTGGGAAAAATCCCTCAGTCCCTTCTCAAAGATCATGATCCTATTTTTACGTTCAACCAAAAGATCATCGACTCCACCTGTGATTTGGTCTGCGCCTACAAACCGAATATAGCCTTCTATGAGGCCCATGGTTCGAAAGGTTGGGAGGCCTTGAAAAAGACCTGCGAGGCGATCCCCAAAGAAATCCCTGTGATCATAGATGCCAAGAGGGGAGACATCGGCAACACCGCCCGGATGTATGCCAAAGCCTTTTTTGAAGGATTAGGTGCAGACGCGGTTACCGTGAACGCATATATGGGTGAAGATGCCATTTCTCCCTTCTTAGAATACGAAAATAAATGTGCCTTCATCCTGTGTCTGACTTCGAATAGAGGCGCCCAGGATTTTCAACTCTCTTTGTTGAAAATCCCGTCGAAGGCGGGGATAGACGGGAAACCGTTATATCAGTTGGTGGCCGAAAAGACCTTAAGCTGGAACAAAAAAGGAAATTGCGGATTGGTGGTCGGAGCCACATACCCCGAGCAGTTACAAAAAATCAGAGGAATCGCCGAATCACTGCCGATTCTAATACCGGGAATTGGAGCACAATCAGGAGAGGTGGAATCCACCGTAAGATTCGGCACGGACGAAAAAGGGGAGAGGGCGATAATCAATTCGTCCAGAGGCATCATTTACGCATCGCAAAAAGAGGATTTCGCCGAAGCGGCAAGAGCTGAGGCTTTGAAGCTACGAGACAAAATCAATCTTTACCGTCATACTCAGGAGAAAAAAGCTTGAAAGTTGTAGTTGCTCGATTCATCGAGCCATAGACTTGGTCTCATAAATCCGGCAAGTATACACTAACATCAGGAGCAAGGGCGCATATGAAATTAGTTACATCATCGCAGATGAGAAATATAGACAAGAAGACCATTGAGGGCATTGGCATATCCGGATTGGAATTAATGGAGAAAGCTGGAAAAGGTGTGGCCCTGGCGGCGAAAGAAATGTTGGGCGACGTTAAGAACAAAAAAGTGCTAATCTTTTGCGGAAGAGGGAATAACGGGGGAGATGGTTTTGTGGTGGGAAGATATCTTTCGGAATGGGGTGCCGAGGTTGAATTCTATCTCACCGCCGATAGGGGAGAGGTTAGAGGGGACGCTAAGACTAACCTGGAAAAAGCCGGGAAGATGGGTTTGCCGATCACCGAAGTCTTAGAAAAGGAAGAAGTCCCTTCTAAGATAGAAGCGGATCTGATCGTGGATGCCCTGTTCGGCACCGGCTTTACGGGTGAAATTGCAGGTTACCTGAGAGACATTGTTGAACTGATCAGTTCTTCTTGTGCTCCGGTGCTCTCTGTCGATATCGTATCAGGTCTCCATGCCGACACCGGTCAATTCACCGGCCTATGCATCAAGGCACAAAGAACCGTCACCATGGCCCTGCCCAAGATAGGTCACTTCTTCTTTCCCGGAAAAGGAGTGTCGGGACAAGTCTCGGTGGTCGACATTGGAGTTCCCCCTCATGTGGTTGAAGAAGAGAACATAAATTTGAATTTGATAACTGAAGTTGAAGTCAAAGCTATGCTTCCCAGACGTCCGGGGGATGCATACAAAGGGACCTGCGGGAGAGTGATCTTGATAGCTGGCTCAACCGGCATGACCGGAGCAGCTTCCTTGGCTTCCTTGTCCTCTTTGCGAGCGGGTGCGGGAATGGCTATTTTGGGCATTCCCCAGACTCTGAATCCCATTCTCGAGACAAAGCTGACCGAAGTGATGACCAAACCGCTGCCGGATGTGCGGAAAAAAGGGGCTCTGGCGCTTAGAGGATTGGGTGAAATAAGAGAGCTTTTGAAGTGGGGGGATTGCTGTGCCATCGGTCCGGGGTTGGGCCAGCATTTTGAAACCATCGAACTGGTGAGAAGATTAATCAGCAAAATAAATATGCCAACGGTAATTGATGCGGACGGGCTCAATGCAATTGCCAAAGATACTTCGATCTTGAAGGAATGCCAAGCGCCTTTGATCTTAACGCCCCATATCGGAGAGCTGTCCAGATTGAACGGTATGCCGACAAGCGAGATTGCGAGAGATCGAATAACATGTGCGTCGGATTTTGCCAAGGAGTATAACTGCATCTTGGTCTTCAAAGGTGCTCCCACAATAATCTCCGAGCCAAGTGGACAAACCTATGTCAATCCTACTGGAAACGCCGGTATGGCAACGGCTGGCTCCGGCGATGTCTTAACTGGGATCATCGTCGGGCTATTGGCTCAGATGCTAATTCTTAGAAAAGCCAAAAATCCCGCCGATGAGATTCAGAAAATCATGATTGATTCTGCCTGCGCCGGAGTCTACATCCATGGTTTGACCGGCGATCTGGCAAAGCAAGAAAAGGGTGAAATGGGCATGATCGCCGGGGATATGATGGAAAAGATTCCAGATACGTTGATCCATCAGGGGGATCATGTGTCAGGGTACTCGTTACCAACTGGTGGCGGACGTGTTTAGAGAATCCCCCTGAATTCCCCTCCATTAAGGCGGATTAGAAACTGACCCGTCATAAAGAGGCGACTGCAAATTCCCCCTTTGTAAAGGGGGACAAAGGGGGATTAAAATCACCTTCAGTTCCGAGGAAGGAAACATGGAAGATCAAATTGGTCAAAGAATAAAAAATATCTCAAACCAGATTTTTCCGGGTCTGGTTAATCTTCGCCGGGAACTGCACAAATATCCTGAAATAGCCTTTAATGAATACCAGACCTCCGAAAGGATAGCGAAAGAACTGAAAAAATTGGGGCTTGATTTCAAAAAAGGCATTGCTAAAACGGGGGTGGTCGCTCTTTTGAACAAGCGCAAAAAAGGAAGAAGTGTGGCGCTAAGAGCAGATATGGACGCTCTGCCCATCGAGGAGCAGACCAAATTTCCCTACAGGTCGAAAAACAAAGGCATGATGCATGCCTGCGGACACGACGTTCATATGACTTGTGTAATCGGAGCCGCAAAGATTTTGACCAGATTGAAAGACGAACTTCCGGGCAAGGTCAAGTTTATCTTTCAGCCGTCAGAGGAGGTGCCTCCCGGTGGAGCAAAGCCAATGATCCAGGCTGGCGTGCTGGAAAATCCCAAAGTCTCCGGCATATTTGGACTGCACTGCGATACGTCGATCCCCGTGGGCAGAATTGGAGTTCGTGAAGGTCCCACCATGGCGCAGGCGGATAGTTTCGATGTCATCGTCACTGGTACGGGCGGGCATGGGGCCAGACCTCACGACGGCGTGGACGCCATAGTGGTTGCCTCACAGGTGATTCAGGCTCTCCAAACCATCCCCTCCAGAAAGATAAATCCCTTGGAGCCGGTGGTGATAAGTGTGGGCAAAATTGAGGGCGGAACCGCACGTAATATCATATGTGACAGAGTTTTGTTGAAAGGAACAGCCCGTAGCTTGAGCAAGCAAGTGGCCAGAAGAATCCCAGCCCTGTTGAAGACCATAATATCAGGGATTACCAAAAGCGCCGGAGCATCCTTTGAGCTGGACTATTCTCCGGGTTATCCTGTGCTGACAAACCATCCTGGGGCCACGGACTTAGCCCGTGCCACGGTAGCCGAAATGTTTGGGAAGCAGGCCGTATTCGAGATCAAGAAGCCAACCATGGGCGGGGAAGATTTCGCTTATTACTTGCAGAAAGTTCCCGGCTCTTTCCTGAGATTGGGAATAAGGAATCCGGAAAAGAAAGCCGTCTATCCCTGGCATCATCCGAAATTCACGGTAGATGAAGATGCCATAACAATCGGGTCAGCGATTTTGGCCGGCGTAGCTTTTGACTTCCTCTCCAGGTGAAGAGAGATTACAGGCACATGAAAGGTGTGGGTACACTGATTAGAAAAGCTTCATGTTCTCTAGCCAGGTGGGGAGCAAGTTCGTTGGCGTTGGTTTTGATCTCTTCCTCTTCCGGATTCAGCGTGGGCATGTACCAGGAGGGAGACTGGGTGAGCTACTCGGTATTCCGCTACATAACCTCCATCGCCATGGATTTCGATCACGTCTATTTTGGGACTACCGGAGGAGTAATCCGTTATGACAGATATGAGAAAAAATGGGACCCTCCTTTTACCACCAGCGATGGACTGCCCGACAACTGGATAAGAAACATCGCTTATGATCCCGACAGAAACGAAATCTGGGTTGATACGTACTCCGGGGCAGCCATGTACCAACCCGCCTTTCAGGAATGGTCCCAGGAATTTGATTTTCCCGCACATCTGGCAGAGAGTGACACCTCGAACGTCAAGCTGCCCGACTTCTTCATGGAACCTGAGCTTACCCTCCAACCCGGCAGATACATAATGGACTCCAATCTGAATCAGTATAAGATAACGGATTATTTGAAAGGTGATCTCGACGATTTATGGATTGGCACCTGGGGACTAGGCGCCGGACTTGCTTCCGTGCGCCATCTTCAGTTGACCATGTTAAAATTTGGACTCTATGATAAAGACGTGAAGGCCATCTTGATAGATGGGAATGAGATGTGGTTTGGAGGTTCCGGCTTCATCTATCGCTCCCAGGGGATAACCAAATACGATCGCAGGAAAGGCAGTTGGGATTATTACTGTGCTCCGGAAACGCCCTTTCTGGTGACCAACCAGGTGAACGTAATGGATGCTGACAAGGAGTTTGTCTGGTTCGGCACCGAGGATGGTCTGGTTCGCCTCGACAAGAAAAAGGACAGTTGGAAATCCTACAATACTTTTAGCGGACTGCCAGACAATGAGGTGACGGCTTTGAATGTGGATGGCGATATCCTGTGGATCGGGACAAGGTATGGTCTGGCCTTGTATAGTGCCGGAAGGGACTCCATTGCAAGGATTAATGATCCGCTTCTGAAAGGAATCTACATCTACTGTATCCTTCCCGACTCTCACTTCGTTTGGGTGGGAACTGAAAGAGGCGTCTATACATTGGATAGGAGCAAAAAAAACTGGTACAGATTTGCCACTCCGGATAATTTGCTATTTGGACAGGTAAGATCAATTGCGAAATATTCGGGGGGTTCTCTTCATTCAGACTCCCTCGATTCGATTGGAAGGAAGACTTACAGCGGAAGAGATGAGATATGGTTTGGAACGGACATGGGGATTTTGGGATACAATCCGGTCACCGATGAGAGAATGGTTTATCAAAGCAAAATCAACCTTCCAGAGGCAAATGTGATCAAGTTGGCTTGCGGCAAAAGATATGTATGGGTGGCGACCGGAAATGGGGTGTTGAGATTGGATAAGAAACTTGAACTCTGGACAGAATACAATAAAGAGGATGGTCTTCTGGATGATTTCGTGCAGGATTTAGTACTGGATGGAGATTACATCTGGTTCGGTACGCCGGAAGGGGTCACCAGATTCTTCTGGAACAACCCGAGATTGAGGGATTACTAAATTCCTCCGGGAATGAAAAACCTCTCTGTATGGCGGCGCGCAGGGCATACGTGGCGAAGAGCGCCTCAGACAAGGTATCTGACAGGAGCCTGAGGAAAACATATGAAGCAGCGCATTCTGCTACAGGATATCAATCTCTTTGATACAGAAAACGGTGTTTTCAGACACAATGTGGATGTCCTAATTGATGATGGGATAATCAAAGAGATAGGCAAGGTTGGTCTCAGAGATGAAGAAGACCTGACGCAGATTGATTGCTCGCACAGGTTCGCCCTTCCCGGACTTTTCGAATGTCATGCACACCTGGCTCTCTTGACGTCACAGGATGATGAAACAAAAAGGCAGATAATCGAGGACTTCGGCTCAACAGAAGGATACGAAACAGAAAAGCAGGTCCTAAGAGAATTCGTGGTCAAAGGAATTACTCAAGTTCGGGACGTTGGTGGTCCTGTTAAGAGTCTCATGAATTTGCAGGATCAAATTTCAAATGGAGGATTCTTGGGTCCCGACATATTCTACGCTGGACCAATGCTTGAGAAGAGTCCGTTACTCTGGGAAGAACACAATAAGGCTCTGCCTGGATTTACCGTTGCGGTGAACTCCAAACAAGATGCAAGAAACATTATTCAGCAAATATCAAATGAGGGGGCAAGTCTTGTTAAAACGTTCAACAAGTTTGATATCGATGTTTTCAGGTATTTGGTGGAGGAAGCAAAAGAGCACAAACTCCCTGTTACTCACGACCCGGGAACAACATTTTTTCAATCGATTCCCATGGACAGGGGGATCGATTTCGGTGTCAGGTGTTTTGAACATGGCAAAGCTCCCTGGCCGATTGTGTTAACCGATGATTTGAGATCAGAGCATGATAATCTGATAGATGCTGATCCAAAAGATAAGGAGGCCTTCAGGAAGAAGGTTCTCTCGTTAGGCGCCACGTCTGTTTCGCCATCAAAGCTACAAGAATTGACAGACAAGATGCTTCAGAATGATGTTTATTTCTGTGCGACTTTGCATGCCTTCAAATACATGCAAAGACAACAATCCAAAGAACCAGATAAGGACATGCTTGACGTGGTCGAAGTGCTGGATAGGATGCAATATTTTTTCACAAAGGAAATGATAAAACAAGGTGTAAAAATCCTTGTTGGACAGGACGGGCTTATGCCCGAGTTCACATTTGATGAAATGCACTACTTGAAGGAGGCGGGTCTTTCAGAGTCAGAAATCATCAAGGGCGCAACCATATACCCGGCTCAGTGGTTAGGGGTCACCGATCGGTTCGGGTCTATTTCACCAGGCAAAAAGGCAAGTGTTCTAATCCTAAACAAAAACCCCCTCGAGGATATTCGAAATATGAAGACTACTCATACAGTCCTACAGAACGGAAGGATCGTGTTTCAAGAATAGACAGCAAAAGGTCAATTGCATCTTTGCACTGGCAAGGGACACCTGCCGGTTCAACATGAATCGAAATCGCTTACAGTATAAGAATCGGTCAAATGAAGATAGAAAAGATAGGGGAATTCGGCTTAATTGATCTACTCAAGAGAAGGACCTTTTCCCAGGACAAGAGAGTGCTGGTTAGCGTCGGTGACGATGCGGCGGTGATCAAGTCCTGCAAGGACAAACTTTTGATCTTCACCACTGACACCATGGTAGAGAAGGTTCATTTCGACTTGAGATATTCCACCTTCAAGCAAGTCGGTTGGAAAGCCATGGTGGCAAATCTTAGTGACATTGCGGCTATGGGAGGTTTACCCACGTTCGCCTTGGTCACCATAGGGCTTTCGAAATCCATGTCGGTGAAAAATGTGCTCTCAATTTATGATGGAATCACCGCAGTGGGAAAAAGATATAAGTGTAGCGTGATCGGAGGAGATACGGTTTTCTCTCCCCAGGGCGTGTTTGTCTCCATCGCCCTTTTAGGTGAGGTCGAAAAGAAGTTTCTGGTTAAAAGAAGCGGCGCGAAGTCGGGCGATCTTATCTGTGTTACTGGAGATTTGGGAGAGGCGCAAGCTGGTTTGGAGTTTCTGAAGAAAAACCCTCGGAAGAAATCTCCCCTCGTAAGGAAACACCTGAATCCAGTCCCTCGCATCAACGAAGCCAGGGCTCTGGTAAGGAATTTGAAAATAAGCTCCATGATCGACATAAGCGACGGTCTCTCTTCAGAACTCTTTCATCTGACCGAAGAGAGCAATCTGGGCGCTGTAATCTACCAGGACAAAATCCCCATAAGTTCAAAGTGCATCAAAGCTGGCAGTTTTTTGGGAAAGTCGCCCCTCCTTTGGGCGCTTTCGTCGGGCGAGGAGTATGAACTTCTTTTCACTTTAAGCAGAAAGGAATTGCCCAGCTTGGAAAAGGTAGAAAGAAAGATTAAACTCTCCTTGATAGGGGAGATAGTCAGCAAAAAAGAAGGTGTTGTGTTACAGCAGAGATCGGGTAAGATGAGGAAATTGACGAAAACAGGGTTCAAGCATTTCTGAGAATACTTTCTTGTGCAGAACGAATGAGCCACGTTGGGGGCAAACTGCCGAAAACGTCCGGGGCTGCAAACGCTGGTTTTGGCGGCAAGACGCTCGAACGCTTGTACGGACGCTCAAATTCCGCAGAGCCTCAAATGCAGGGGATGAGCACAGAGTTGCGCATAACTGATTCTCCTGAAATATGTTTTTTCAGGCTCCCTCGCTTCTGGACTTGACATAAGCGGACGATTTTATTATTTAGGAGCTTGACGGTTTTCTTAACGACTGACATGGACTATGAGCGGACGGAGCGCAAACACAAAATAGATAGGGAGGTGGAAAGGGTATGGAGAAAGGTTTTCCAGAATGTAAAAAATGTGGCCGAGGCGTTCTGCTGCCCCTCTCGGACTATGGAAGAGACGGAGCAGCCATCACCTATAAGGCCTGGGTCTGTTCCAATCCAGAATGTGGGTTCTCCATTCGTATAGACAATGGCGAAGTAAGTTTCGGAAAGCCCATAGGCTATTCCGAAAAATAGAGGTTCTAGCCTTTACCTGTCACGGCGTCTAAAAATCGCTTTGCGGAAATCTGAGAACTGTTTGCGCTTCGTCTTATCATTATTTGGGTGAATGTCCTCGCCCCAAGGGTGAGGATATTCATCCGTGGCAACATTCGGATATGTGGAAGTTCATTCTTCAAAATTCCGGGTTCAAGATTGTGGCGGTAGTAATGGCAATGCTTCTATGGTTTCACGTGGCCACAGAAAAGGTGTACCAGCATACCAAAAGCTTCCCCTTGGAAATCTCAAACGTTCCTGAGGGACTTGTTCTCGCCAGGGAGGTGCCAAGGGAGGTTCAGGCAAAGATTCAGGGAAAAGGAAAGGAACTGCTGAAGCTCCTCTTGATGGAGAAGAGGATTCTTCAGATAGACATCGGGGATTTCAGGGCTGGAGAGAATAACTACGACTTCGAACCCGAGATGATTCCAATGCCTGAAGGGTTGTATCTGAGGGTGGAGGAAATCGAGTCTCCCAAAAGCGTGAGAATAAGCCTCGACCGTTTAATGGAAAAAACAGTCCCCATCCGTTCCCGGATCACGATTGTGCCTGAGGAGGGTTACATTGCCTCCGGCGAAGCAAGTTTGCAGCCCCAGGAAGTTACCATATCAGGACCCAGAGGGTTTGTGAGAAACATCACATCGATTGAGACTGAAGAGAGAGTGTTGGATAACGTGACCGAAGTGGTGTCTGATCGAATAGGCTTAATCCCGCCCGAAGGGCAAAACATAAAGCTTTCCTCAAATGAAGTAAACTTCTCCGCCGGTGTCCAGAAGGCTGTGGGAAAAGAGATAGCAAGCGTGCCGGTGGAGATAGTCAATCTGGCCAGGGGCAGAAAGGTCGAAGTCAGACCGGAGAGCATAAGCGTGGTAGTTTTCGGGGGAGAAGATGTGGTAAACCAGCTGACCAGAGATCAGATAAAGGTAATGGTAGACTGCGCCAATGCTAAAAGGCTCGAGGAAGCCAAACTCCAGCCCCAGGTGAAGCTCCCTCCATTAGTGAGCTTGATAAGAACCGAACCCGACTCGCTGGTGGTCACCGTTCGTTAAGAATCCTTCTTGGAATGCAACAGAGAATAGACTGAGAAGCCAGTCGCCGACCAGATCAAAAATCCCCAGGTACCGCCCCATCTGCTTATGCGCGTAAAAAGAGCGACATTCAAA
>CAZPOP010000010.1:33309-35725 GCA_964588305.1 uncultured Ignavibacteria bacterium | reverse complement strand
TGGTTGGATCGCTTTTGATTGGCTTATCCTTTGCCAAGGCCCTATCCTACTCTTTGCGGATCCCTTTAATCGGCATAAATCATATCGAAGGTCATATCTTTGCGAATTTTCTGGAAAACCCTCATATCGAGTCCCCTTTGATCTGTTTGGTCGTCTCTGGTGGACATTCAAACCTGATCTATGTTGAGGACAGGGGTGAATATGAGCTCTTGGGCAGAACTCGGGATGATGCAGCCGGAGAGGCATTTGACAAGGTGGCCAAGGTTTTGCAACTAGGCTACCCCGGAGGTCCCATAATCGATGAGACATCGAAGAAAGGCACGCCGGATTTTGTCAAATTCCCCAGGGCTTATTTAGAGGAGGGAAGTTTCGATTTCTCGTTTAGCGGGCTCAAGACTGCCGTGGCGATCTACGTTTCCAGGTTGTCTGATGAGAAATTGGAGAAGCACAGGATTGACATAGCCGCAAGTTTTCAGGAAGCCATCGTGGATGTCTTGGTGGATAAAGGAATAAAGGCATGTCTTTTCAAGAAGGTGAGGAATATAACCCTGGCCGGAGGAGTTGCCAGAAATAGCCGTTTGAGGGAGAGATTGGAGGCCGAGGCAGGAAAACATGATCTCAAGGTCTTCTATCCCTCTCCAATCCTGTGTACCGATAATGCTGCTATGATTGCTTCAGCAGGAGATTTTCGCCTTTCAAGAGGGGAGAGGTCGAACCTGGATTTGAATGCCGTTCCTTACGCAAAGCTTTGTTAACTGTTCCACTCAATACTTCTGAGCGCGGAACCTCAGCCTGGACGGATTACTCCATTAGAAGAGCAGATTTGGGGCAAGCCTATTGAATCTCCGGTTCAGGCCCCGTTTTGAGTAATCGCTGTTATTGACTTACGAATGATTCTCTGTACCATGACGGAATTGAGCTATGCGTATAAAGGCCGTGAGAGGTCGCGGGAACGAATAACCATAAATACCTTTGGCTTCACCAAAGGGATCATGAATCTCGGGGAAGATGTGCTTTGTGGTAGTGGAGTGAAAAAGGGGTAGGGTTATTGTTACGTGTTTGGTCTTCCCGTCTTAAGGAGGTCAGGCACAAGAAAGAATGTGCCGGAATCTAAGCCGCCCCCTTGCCGTTCAGCATAATCGCAAAGGTCTTCAAGACTATGATCAAATCCTCGGTCATATGCCAGTGGCGAATATACTGGAGGTCATATTTCGTCTTGACTTTTACGCTCTCCACGGAAGAGTCATAGCCCGTGCTCACCTGAGCCAGTCCGGTTATTCCCGGCCTCAAGTAGAATCTCTGTTCATAATTCTCTATATGCGTGGAGAAATGTTTGATGAAATGGTGCCTTTCCGGTCTGGGGCCCACCAAGCTCATATGTCCCATGAACACGTTCAGAAGCTGGGGGAGCTCGTCCAATCTCTTCTTTCTCAGAACCCCTCCGACTTTGGTGATTCGACAGTCTCTTTGCCTGGCCCATATCGGTCCGGTTCCTTTTTCCGCACCGTTGACCATGGTCCTGAATTTATAGATGTAAAATGGTTTCCCCAACATATTGTATTTTCTCCTGTCCCCATTTCTTCGATTGGTTCCAACTTGGAAGTTCAGTCTTCTTCTATTGCTCCCTCGCCGGTTTTGTCCAATCCTTACTTGTCTGTAGATTATGGGTCCAGGAGAGTCGAGCCGAATCAGAATTGCCGCGATCAGAAAGAATGGGGAGAATATAACCAGGCAGATTGGAGAAATCAGCAGATCTGCAAATCTTTTTACTCTGAGTCGAGCCCTTTTTGAAATGCCTGGGGAGAAACCGATTTTCTGTTTCTTTTCAGGAATTACCGTCAGCGCCAAGGAAAAAACCGCCAAAAGGATGGGCGAGAGGAGGTATTCTTTCACCCAATAGACGAGATGGACCCTGATGTTGGCTGCCCTCCCGGTCAAGCCCACAACATGTTGAGTGCACCGACTGTTAAGAACGTGTGTTCCATTTATTCTAAGCATCATTCTCCACCCACAGGACTCTGATTCTTAAAGTTCTCTTGCTTCCAAAACAAGTATCCACTGCTCACCTCTCGTTTTCATTCAGCGCTCGTTCGCAGGATCAGATGTGCAAAACGCCTGCCTGATCCCCGTTGTTTTAGACCTAAGCCGTCTGGAGGAAGGTTTTTTCTAAGGGAGACAACAGGTTAGCAACGAAG
Source organism: uncultured Ignavibacteria bacterium (assembly GCA_964588305.1). GTDB lineage: Bacteria > Zixibacteria > MSB-5A5 > MSB-5A5 > SM1-73 > SM1-73. The sequence goes on along the minus strand of CAZPOP010000010.1, from coordinate 33,530 downwards.
GATGGGGTGATTGCTCAAGGATTCAACACGTGCTATGCAATCATTTTTGTTCCGAGTCAGCAAGAATTCATAAGAGATGCGAAATCTATTTCACATTATGTATAAAGATTGCGCAAAAGGAGAGGAAGGTAGCTGCAAATGGCTGCAATAAGGTTGCACTGGGTTTTTGAGCCCAATAGAATTCCTCTCTCACTCCTGGAGAATACGTCAATTCTGCTTCC
>CAZPOP010000010.1:0-33209 GCA_964588305.1 uncultured Ignavibacteria bacterium | reverse complement strand
TTGAGCCCAATAGAATTCCTCTCTCACTCCTGGAGAATACGTCAATTCTGCTTCCTCATTCTTTTTCTCAGAATTAATGACCGGAGACAACGTTCCCTGAGTGGTACAGTCAGGTACAAGGTAATGGGTGCCAGTTTGTGGCTGGGACTTTTTGTGAATTGTCAAAAAGTTCGTCGGGAAGACGGAGCCTTTGATGGTGTCATGGAGATGGGACAAACCTGCTGCTCGTGAGATACGATGGATCCGAGGGAGGAGGCGCGGATGACTTCGGTCACAACCGAATACGACGGCAAATGCAGTAAGTCAGCTTTTGCAGTCCGTTCGCTGCGTTGGAGAGCTATTTTGGGAACGACGCGGGGTCAGGGCTGACGTTTTGAGACTATGAAGCGGCTGCGACGGATAAAGGCTCTGATCTTTACAACATCTATTCAGAGGCAAATCTGTAAATCAGCGAGAAGTTGTGCAGGTCTCCTAAGTATTTGACAGAAGAGTAGGTGTAGTCAAACTGGAGATTTGAAATTCTTACGCCCCCTCCCACAGTTGGCCTGGTCAAAGGCGGCGAGCTCTGATCTTGGGTTTTATACTCAACACCGCCTCTTGCGAACAAAACGTCTTGAAAGCTGCACTCAATCCCCTGCCGAAATTCTGGCGGGGTATCGGCAAGAAAGTCTATATCCGTGCTTAGAAGAAGGTGATCATTCAAAACCCTGAGGGCGATCCCAGCCCTCAAGTCTGTGGGCAGTGGATGCTTCCTCTCCACGAATTTCAGCTTTGTTCCCAGGTTTCTCAAAGAAAGGCCAAAGGACAAAATGGACAAATCACAAAGAAGTCCAATGTCGAATCCCGCCGCCTGGGCTTTCTCATCTTCTAGTTTTTCCAGAATGGCTTTAGCCGTTCCGCCCAGGGAAAGATGCGGGGAAATTTCTCTTGAGTATCCTAAAAGAATCGCAGCATCGTAGGCTGAGAAACATGAGGTGGGGTTATCATCCTGATCATATCCCAGAATTTCATCCATGTGAAGGAACGTGACGGCAATTGCCACGGTGTTTTTGGGATCAATGGGCAAGGCATAACCGAGACATTCGTACGTTATATCCTGCGCCCATCGGTGATGCATAAACATCACCTGAGAACAGTTGAGTTGAGACAAACCGGCCGGGTTCCAGTAAACAGCAGAAGGATCATCCGCTAAGCCAACGAAGGCACCTCCCATTCCCTCAGCTCTTGCCCCAATTCCGATTTTCAGAAAGCTGGCTGCGGTTGCGTCCGGTTGGCCTTGGTCGAGGAATGCTGAACTGAGAATCGTACCGTCGGCACCAGAGGTTGAATCTGCGAAAAGCAAAAGGAAAAGAACCACGTTTAATAAGATCTTGCCTCTGCCCACTCCCAAATCACCTTTCTCCCTTCCGTTAATCTTAAGAGCCTTTCCTAACTTCAAGGAATTCCTCTCATTCGGTGAATCTAGTCAACTCATTCCACTGACCATCCTAGCCTTATCGGAATCGATGGTTTCGTCACAGCTGCGACCGCGGATTCTTGTACTGGCTCGACCTTTACGTTTGGTGTTATGTACCAATGTGCGTATTTGATCGAACGACTTGATGGTCTCTTCTCCTGGACACTTCGCCCTATCGGCTAATTGTTTGTTAGACAATGAATCGGGGCTCTGATTTTCGACTTACCTTAGCCCAAAACTCACTTGCTTACGGAAATCCTCTCTTTTGAATTTTTCGACACCTCAAGAGTGTATCTTAAATTCTTCACAAGAATTCGCAGAAGTCTTTAAGATTATATGGCTCACATGTTCAGAATCCGGAATTCAAACAAGATGATTAGAGTCTAGACTGCTTTTCGGGAAAGCCGCCTCACCTGCTGGTTTTTTTGGCTATCCTCAGATTGGAGGTACACAGGGGGCTTAAGTGGTCAATGAAAGTGTTTCAGGTGTCTAAAAAACTACTTGCAGGGGATAGATTCCGATGGCTGTGTGGTTGAAGTACCTCTCTGAACCTCAACTGGATTCGACTCCAGATGGATTCTCCTCGAGATCCTTGGGATTCTCGTTCGTTTTCTTCCTCGCTCGATCACGGATGCCGGTCCGGGATTGGGTAGGGTCTGGAGCAGCAGAATTAGTGCGGAAGCGGAAGCACAGCCTTGGAGCAAAGGCGATTATTCTTGATGTTTCACACAACAAGACTTCCAAGTCTAGGCAGACTCTCAGGTCTGACGGTGAACTGCCTGCGAGAGGGCGGGGGTTGCTCGCAGACTGTCCTGAAGGGCGTCTTCAATGCTTTGGAATCGAAAGGCTTTCAGCAGTTTTCTGATCTTGGTTTCCATGATATCCAAATTGAAGTAGTGCCGGGTACGAGCAACAAGATCAATGTCTAACTTGGGCTGGTCAGGGTCCAACTCCCAGGCGTGAAAGTAGACTATCGCAGGTTTCCCTTTGGAGTTAAGCTTCTTGATGCTCCATTTGTTATACCAGTAAGGAAGAAGACGAAGATAAGCGCCTCCGCCAAAAGGGAAGTGCTTCCCAAGTATCCGTACCGTAGACAAGGGAATTTCCACTATGCTGCTCCCGTTCTCCAAGTTGAGGATGAAAGGGTCCTTAGGAGCTTGTGGAATTCCATAGGCGTGCAAGATGTGCTTGGTGGGAAAAATGCTGGACGTATATTCAATTCCCAAATCGGCCAGGATCTCATAGGCCCATAGGGAGTCGGTCGTGATGGAAAAGTTGGGAGCCCGATAGCCTTTGATTTTGTCGTTGGTTATCTCCTGCAAGATGGAAAGCGATCTTCTCACATCTCTCCTAAATTCCTCCTTTGTCTGCGAGTAGATGCTTTCATGCGAAAAGCCATGAGATGCGATTTCATGTTCTCTTTGTCTGATGGTTTGGACCATTTCCGGGAATCTCTCAGCCACGCTGGCTAACACAAAAAACGTGGCCCTGCTTTTGTGCTCCTCCAAAAGGTCCAATACTCTATAAAGGGCGTGCAGGATTCTGCTTTGTGATTGTTTCGCACCCACAGAGTTGACTTTTCCTGTTAAGGCTGAGGCATGAAACCAATCTTCCACGTCGATGGTTAGAATGTTATATGGGGATTGGGTTTTACAGTTTAAAGGAGTGACTATCATTGTCTGTTTTCGACTCCGCTCTTCTGTCTTGCCAGATACACATTCTCGGCAGAAAAATACTCGACCGTTTCCTCTGAACCTTTAGGAAAACCGACCTTCGGTTGGCAACCGAATGCCCTTTTGGCCGGATTTGAAAGGTGGACCTTTCATCCGTCCGTACAAGGAGTCAAATCATTCGGCGTTTTGATTTGATGCTCGATATTCAAATCCGGGGACTTAGCGACCACGGCAACACGTCTATCCCTTTTGTCTCTTCGAGGATCCGTACCCGTAGTATCCATAATTGTAATAGTATGGCAGTGCCTTCTTCATGTTATTGAGAATTATCCCGATAGAATCTCCTTTGGCATTCTTCAGCAGATCGTAAGCTCGTTTCGCCACCTCCCGAGGAGTGCTTCCAGCCTTCAAAACCAGGATGACCCCATCCACCTGCCGAGACAAAATCAAGCTGTCCGGCACCGGGATTATAGGGGGGCTGTCTACGACCACATAGCCGAAATTGAGCTTAAATCGTTCCAGAATATCTTTCAGAAGCTCTGTTTTCAAGGCCTTGCTCACCTTTTCGATTTGTCTCCCGCTGGTGATGATCTTCAAATTGCTTAAAGGTGTAGAATTCATCACCTCCCCCGTACCTGCCTCTTCCAGCAGGATCTCTGCCAACCCAGGACTCTGCCTGATGCCGAACAACTTGTGAATGTTGGGTCTTCTCAAATCTGCATCGAGCAGCAAAGTCATACGCTCACCATAAGAGGAAAGCGCAATAGCCAAAAGGCTGGCTATGGTGCTTTTGCCTTCTCCCAGGGAGGAGCTGCTCACCAGAATGCTTCTGGGCCGGCTATCTTCCCAGATGTTTCTGAGATTGAAGTAGATGCTTCGAAACTCCGAGGCTGTGGGAAGCCGATCGAAATAATCGATGATGGACCTGCCTGTCTCCTTAATGCTTCTGGGTCGACCATCTTCTCGGATATTTTTCAGATTAGAATCGAACTCCCGATCGAAATAACCGATTATGGAAGCTGTCTCGTCAGCGTTTTCGGGCCGAGTATCTTTCCGTGCGTTTTTGACTTCAGAGCGGATTTCTCGAAACTTCGAGGACCTGGATAGTCGGTCAAGACTATTCTTGATGGACCTGCCTTTCTCCCTTTTGTTCGTCACTTCCAGATCATCCTCCATTTAGCGATTCACTGGCCTGAGTATTGGTCGGCTTTTGCTTGTTTTCAGTCTGACGTAAGGCCTCATCTTTTGAAGGATCTCTCCAATTGATCTACTCTGGAGACCGTGCCTATCACCTTTAAATCGAGATAGTTTTCCACGTCCTCGACGTCTTTGAAGGAATTGTCTACCTTCTCTGCTATGACTACGGCGGTCACCCCGATGGCCAAGCCAACCAGTGCACTGAAAAGGGCGATTTTCCTTTTGTCTGGCTTAAAGGGTTTTATGGGTATCTGCGCGGGCTGAATTATCTTGAACCTGCTTTCCGATTCCACCTGTTGCACGTTCTCTGATATCTGGGAGCCTTGTGCCTGGGAGATAAGCATTTCGTACATGCGGCGGTTCAACTCCACTTCATGCTCTAATCTTTTCAAGACCTGCTCGCTCAGAGGCTTTTGGGCTATCTTTTCCTGCACTCTGCCGTAACTCTCATTTAATGCAATCCATTTTCCATTCAGAAAATCTCTTTTTACGTTCAAATAATTATACTCTTCCAAGTCTGACCGCCAGGCCGAATCCTCCGTCTGAATTTGGGCAGAGACTAGTCTCGCTATCTCCTCTTTTGTTTTTTCAAGATTCTTTTCGATCATCGCATTCAGGGCTAAGATCTTGGCGTCTTTCCAAGAGTAGGTAAGCAGGAGCCGACCATATTCTTTAGTATTGTCAGAGAGCTCTTTCTTGAGTCTGTCCAATTCTGAAGATCTAACCAAATCGACTGTTTTTCCTTTCTTTTCTTCCAGACCCAAGCTCAAAAGATCGATCTTTCTGTCTATCTTCTCTATCTCCAGTTTGCAGCCGTCCATTTCCGACTTCAATTCGCTTGTTTTGCCCTCTTCTAAGTTGGAGTTATCCATCTCTCTTTTCAACAGTCGCTCTTTATAGAGCCTTAAATCGTTCTCGGATTGTTCTTTTTTGTTTGTGTAGAAATCCAGCTGTTCGTCGCTGAAATCGGAGACTCGCTCTGCTCCGCCCAACTCGTCCCTTAAGCTTTCCTCAATGAAGGTGATGGCCACAGTTCCCGCGAGTTGAGCGGCTTTTTGGGGACTCTTGGAGGTGGAGGAAATTTCAATCAAATTCTCTCCCTTGAACTCAGCTGCCACGCTTTGCCGCAAAGTGTCCGTCCACATTCTTACCACCAGTTCCTCGACCGAAAGATAAGGGAATTTCTCCTTCCCCTTTTTGGCCCACTCAATCATGGAAGAATCCTTCTCCAGTTTCAAGGCCGAAACCACCTTCTCGAGGAATCCAGAAGAGGTCAGGAAAGTCTCTATGGTGGCCTGGCGTTGAGCTTTCTCCTGCCAGGATAATTCCGCCGATTCTGCTCCGGGAACTATGTTTTCGATTGACCGAGAAAGAAGTCTGGATTCTCTCATCAGTATGATGGTGGAGGATAGGTAGGTGGGTTTCATCCTCAAGCTGGCAAATACGCCTGAGCTTGAAACGATCACCAAAGGGAGAAGGAGCAAGATTTTTCTCCTCATCAAGATCTGTAAGTATTTCTTTGGGTCAAAATCCTTTTCTATTATCTTCACTCTCCACCCCTTATTTGTTGTCCTGCTCCCAGCGCACTAACAGATACACGCTGGCAGCCGCTCCCGCCAGAGGTATTATCTCTCGGGTGAATCCCCACATTCTTGAAAGTGCTCCCGGCCTCTTCGCAGGGATTATAATGGTATCGTCTGAAAGAATCAAAAACGGAGAAGGATTTCCCTCCTCCACCGAATGCTTCAGATCCACTCTCCTGAGCAGGCCTTCAGGATTGCCTTTTCTCAAGACTCTGACCTTTTTCAGGTCGGCCGAGGATGTGGGCCCGCCAGCGAAGGAAATAGCTTCCACCAGGTCGATCTGTGCTTCAAAAGGATATGCGCCGGGAGAGTGTACCTCTCCCCAAATGGAGTATAGCTTTCCCCCCTTAAGAGAGACCGGCAACGTTTGTCCGGAAGAGGTGGAAAGGGAGGAACGCGGAATCCAAATGGTGTCCTTCGGTTTTAGCTCTGGCAAATCCTTGAGACTGCCCGCCTTCAGTTTGGTTTTCAGATCCACCCTCAAGACTTCTGACTCCTGGTTGCCTCTGATTATCGATACTGAGCTTAAGTCGGCAAATTCAGTGGGTCCCCCGGCTTCCCTTATGGCTCCCCATAGATCGGGAATGGTCTCAAATCCAAATCCTCCCGGGGAACTCACCTCGCCTTGCACATAAATCTTTTTATGGTTGTATTCGTCGATTGCCACGGTTGCCTGGGAGATATTGGCGTTGTACAGAGACATCTTTTCCAATATGGATGAAGATAGCCCCTTCTGTGATAATCCTTCGGCTTTGACTTCGCCGATGATGGGCAAGCTGATTGTTCCATCCTTCCTCACCCTTGTCCGGCTGTTCAGATCGGGTTGCTGCCAGAAGGTTATGCTCAAAACGTCGTCAGTTCCAATGACGTATTCTTCTCCCCGCGCATTCTGAGAGGCCAAAAGAACCAGCAAACTCAGCACTACTCCGAATAGCTTGATTTTGATAGCCATGTTCGGTCACACCTCAACTTTTTAAGATACATAAGGATAAAGGGCCGATACCTCTCCACGTAATCCTTCATCCTCTGTAATCGGCTTTTCCAAGGAAATATTGAGCATCTTGACCTGAGGTAGCCAGATGCACAAGATGTGATCAAGGCCCATCGTGCTTGGGCACTTGTTCCGCTTTTATGGCGCAACTTTCCATGAAGCATTGCCTTGTAGGAGGTGACAGCCTGGTATCTACCATCAGGAGAAACTCATATCAAGGAAAGGACCTGAGGGGAAGCCTCCTCACCAATGCGAATACTCCGTCCAAAGCTCTACTGTTCATTTAAGTTGGAGGCCTTTCATACCGATTCAAATAGAAGAATTCGAAGAGACGAGCTCTTGCTTCTTTTGGGAAGAGACTCTTTTGGGGGATGTTTTGTTCGCCTGTGGTTGGGCAGGATTCTTCCGTGCCACCGGCCGATGAAAAGCAAAGGCAGCCGAGGCTAGAAAGCCTCGTTGATCCGGCCTTGAGGCCCGGAATCGGAGCTATGTTCCACTTTCTCATAGCTCCTTATTCAACAGAACCGACTATTAGGAGGGGGAGACAAATTGGGTGAAAAGAAGAATATCGAAGAGAAGATCAGAAGATTCGTCAACCAGACCTTCTTGCGAGGCAGGGAAGCTAACCCTGGTCTGGAAAATGACACCTCCTTTTTGGAGAAGGGGATTGTGGATTCCACCGGTGTCTTGGAGCTGGTAGCGTTCCTTGAGGAAACCTTCGACATCAAAGTAGAGGATGAGGAGTTGGTGCCCGAGAACCTGGATTCGGTCAGCTCCTTGGTGAAGTTCATAGACCGGAAGTCAGCATAGGGCAGGATGGGTTAGAGTGAAGAGATAATCGTCGAGGAGATCATGCTAGTAGGGGATTTCTTGAAAAACAGTGCTCAGCTTTTCCCAAGAAAGACTGCTCTCATTTTTGGAAGAAGAAAGCTGACCTATGAAGAGATGAATGTTTCAGCCAATCGCCTGGCAAACGCTCTGATTTCTCTTGGGATAAGGCGAGATGACCGGGTGGGCGTCTTCCTCGATAACTCGGTAGATGCGGTGATAGCGATATTCGCCATTCTGAAGGCCAACGCTACTTTTGTGGTAATTAACCCCACCACTAAGTTCCAAAAATTGAGTTACATACTGAATAATTGCAGAATGAGCGGGTTGATAGCCGGCTGGGACAGATTCACTCTTGTTTCGCACATCCATGAAGATGTTCCATCGCTTAGATTCGTAGTGTCTTCCGGAGCAAGGGAAGAGTACCCCAAGACCGATCCGACAAGGTTCTTGGACTTTGAGGAGCTCTTGAGATCTTCTCTTCCGCAGCCTCCCCCCTCAAAATGCATCGATCAGGACTTGGCCGCCATCATCTACACCTCAGGAACCACCGGAGTTCCCAAAGGAGTGATGATGACCCATTTGAACATGGTGTCGGCATGCACTTCCATCACCACCTATCTGAAGAACACCAGTTCCGACATCATCCTGGACGTACTGCCTCTCTCCTTCGATTATGGGCTCTATCAAGTGCTGATGGCATTCAAGATAGGAGGGACATTGGTTCTAGAAAAGACCTTTCTCTATCCTTTTGATATCGTCAAGACTATCATCAGGGAAAAGGTTACCGGATTTCCCGGGGTTCCTACCATGTTCGCTTTGTTATTGCAGCTGGACCACCTGAAGGATTATGATTTCGGCCATCTGAGATACATAACCAATACCGCCGCGGCTCTGCCTGTTTCACACGTGAAAAAACTCAGAGAGGCATTTCCTCACACGCAGATTTACCTGATGTACGGGCTGACCGAATGTAAGAGGGTTTCATATCTGCCGCCGGATGAGCTGGACCGAAGGCCGGATTCGGTCGGCAGAGGAATGCCCAATGAGGAGGTTTACGTCGTAGACGAGCAAGATCGAAGGGTCAAGCCGGGGGAGATCGGAGAGTTGGTGGTGAGGGGTTCTAACGTGATGAGGGGCTATTGGGAACTTCCCGAGGAAACCGATAAGCTCTTAAAACCTGGAAAATATCCGGGCGAACGTGTGCTTTACACCGGAGATCTTTTCCGGATGGATGAGGAAGGTTTCCTTTACTTTGTGGCAAGGAAGGATGACATAATCAAAAGTCGAGGAGAAAAGGTTAGTCCAAAGGAGGTCGAGAGCGTTCTGTACCGTCTGGATGCAATTTTAGAGGCTGTGGTTATGGGTGTTTCAGACCCGATTTTGGGAGAGGCGGTTAAGGCGGTGGTGGTGCTGAAAAAAGGAGTGGACATCACCGGGGAAGAGATTCGGCGTTTCTGCGCGCAGAATCTGGAAGACCTTATGGTTCCAAAGATCGTTGAATTTCGGGAATCTCTGCCAAAGACCGAAACTGGCAAGATCAAAAAGATGGATTTAACGAGCAAGGGAGAGTGACATGAGCTTCAGCAAAGATATTTTGGCCGTGGACGCCCGGAGAACCTGCGAAGAAATCTGTGACTTCATAGAACATCAGATCCTCAAGCGGTTCAAAAAAGAAGGCGCGGTGGTAGGTCTAAGTGGGGGAATCGATTCGGCTCTTACTGCCTCCTTGTGCGCGAAGGCATTGGGAAAAGAGAAGGTTTTGGGCGTCATCCTGCCAGAGAAGGAGAGCAATCCCAAAAGCTTTCCTTACGCAAAAAGATTAGCGGAAAAGCTGGAGATAGAAACCGAGGTTGTCGATATCACCCCGGTTTTGGAGAGCTTAGGTGCTTATGGGAAACGAGATCAGATCATAAAGAATATTTTCCCGGAATACGGGCAATCCCACAAATCCAAAATCGGGCTTCCCCAAAATCTATTGGACAAGGACAGATTCAACGTCTTTCTCCTGAAAATCGAGGACGGAGACGGGAGAAAGAAGCAAGCCCGCCTGTCCAAGTATGATCTTCTGGGGATAGTAGCCGCCACAGACATGAAGCAGAGAACCAGAATGACCAATCTGTATTATTTTGCGGAGAAAAACAATTATTCAGTGGTCGGAACGACTAACAAATCTGAGGTGGAACAGGGTTTCTACGTTAAATATGGGGATGGGGGGGTGGATATCGAACCGATAGCTCACCTATACAAGACTCAGGTTTATCAGTTGACAGAGTATCTGGAGGTGCCCGAGGAGATAATCAAAAGAACTCCCAGCCCGGATACTTTCCCTTCGGAAGTGAGCGACCAGGAGTTTTATTTCTGTATGCCCTATGATACTCTGGATCTGTTGTTATATGCTTGGGAGAAAGACGTGCCCCATTCCCAAATCTCAGAAATCCTCCAGCTAACCGAAGAACAAATAGAGAGGGTTTTTCGGGATTTCGAGTCTAAAAAGAAAGCTACCGCCCATCTGGGAATCCTTCCTCCCACGCTGGTTTAGGAGTCGAAGAGTAAGGAGAGTTAATCTCCTCTGAACACAAAAAGAGTCTGGAAAAAAGATGAAAGTATGCAAAAACTGCATTTTGCCGGAGACGTTTCCCGGAATAGAATTCGATGAAGAGGGGGTGTGCAACTTCTGTCTGAATCTTAAAGGGAAAACAAACCTAAAGGAGTCCAAAGAGAAACAGAGAGAGAAGTTCGATGACCTGCTGGAGAAATATCGGGGGAGAGGCTCCTACGACTGCTTGATGGCATACAGCGGAGGAAAGGACAGCACTTACACCCTAACCCTTCTCAGGAAGAAATATGATCTGAAGATTTTGGCGCTCACCTTCGACAACGGGTTCATCCCCCATGAGACTTTTCAGAATATCCGCAACGTTGCAGAAAACTTAAGGATAGATCATCTGCTGTTTAAACCTCGGTTTGATCTTTTGAAAAAGATCTTTCTTGCCAGCGTGGAAAGTGATCTGTATTCAAAGAAGACTTTGGAGAGGGCATCCACCATTTGTACCTCCTGTATGGGGCTGGTGAAGTTTCTTTCACTGAGGACCTCTCTGGAAAAAAATATCCCTTTCATAGCGTATGGATGGTCACCGGGACAAGCTCCTTTGAGTTCTTCTGTTTTCAAAAACAACAAAAGCATGGTCAAGACCATGCAGAAGGCCATCTTCGATCCCCTTCACAGGATAGTGGGGGAGGAAATCAAGCCATATTTCCTGAGCCAAGCTCATTTTGAGAAAGAGTGGGAATTTCCTTATAATGTTAGTCCCTTGGCATTCTTGGAATATGACGAGGAAAAGATTTTCAAGAACATGCAGGATTTGGGATGGAAAAGACCGAAGGAGACCGACCCCAATTCGACCAACTGCCTGTTGAATGGATTTGCCATTCTGGTCCACAAAGAGAAATTCGGTTTCCATCCATACGCGCTGGAGCTGGCTAACCTGGTAAGAGAGGGGTATCTTGACCGTCAGGAGGCTTTAGATAGAATAAACGCTCCTGAAGATTCAGATACAGTTAACCGGGTGAGAAGGAAGTTAGGTTTGGCTTAAGTTTAACCTGTGACGTGGTGCTCCCCTATGAATTATTCGGTGACCAGAACAGACTTGGAGAAAGACAGAAACGACATCGTCTTGCTCTGGAAAAGAAACTTCCCGGACCTTCCCCAGAAGAGGTACGATTGGATTTACCAAAAAAATCCCCATGGAAAAGCCTTGAGTTGGGTGGCAAGGGAAACTGGATCTGGGTCATTGGTTGGCACAGCCAGCTTGTTTCCCCGAAAGATGAACCTAAACGGCAGAACCGTTACGGTGGGGATAGCAGGAGATTTTGCAGTCAATCAGGAGCACAGGGGTTCCAATGTGGCCATAAAATTGCAGAGGGCGGTGGCCGCCAGCATGACCGAAAATGACTTGGGACTGATTTACGGCATTTCGAACAGCAAATCAGAGCCGGTTCAGCGCAGAGTGGGATACGTTCTATTGGGCAGAATGGATAGATGGGCTAAATTGCTGAAGACCACAAAATACTTCAAAGCCGCTTCCCTCCGCCAGTGGGTGTCGAAGCCTTTGGATTTCATCATGAGAAATCTATCGAAAGAAGCAAGATGCCGGAGAGCCGAAGGTTACATTATTCGGGAATTGGACTCTTTTGACCAGCGGTTTGATCAGCTATGGAAACGGGCCTCCGGGCAATTTGACATAATTGGCGAAAGATCCAAAGATTATCTCAACTGGCGATATGGCAAATGCCCGCACAGAAGCTACCATATTTTTTCGCTGATCCAGGAGGATAATCAGGAGATCTGTGGGTACATAGTCTATTATCTACACGATAACGTCGGTTTTATCGTTGACCTGCTATTCCTTGATTTCGGCTCAGGTTTAGACAGCCTATTATCGAGTTTCATCCTTCACGTGAGGGACCAGAACGTTGAATCCGTGTCCATCCTTCTTTCCGGCTGCCCGCCTTTGGCTAAAAGATTGAAGAATTTTGGCTTTGTTCTTCGGGAGGAGGAGTCGAGGATTCTGGTATATCTGGACAGAAATTCACCACAAGCGGAGTTTGCCCTGAATACAGATAATTGGTTCCTGCTGGAAGGGGATAGGGATATTTGATTCGCTGGGCAGAAGACATCTTGCATTTCCGGACTGGTCTGGCTTTGAGTTCTGAATCTGGTCGAAGCAAAGAAAACCCCGAAAAATGAGACAGCGCCGAAGCGAAGACTTCGGAAACAACTGCGAGTCACGGACAGATGGAACAGCTAAAATCCATGATCAAGGCCGTCAACTTCTACTGCGGTTATTATCGTCTGGTGGATCGGGTCAGGAGAATCAAAGACAAACAGGGGAGACTGCTGGTTTTGACCTACCACAACTTATCCGACGAGCCCAAGCCCGGAACCGTCGAAAAGGAATTGTTCGATCTGAGACCTTCGCTAACCAAAAGACAGTTCGAGTCCCATCTTAAGGTACTGAAAAAAAGATTCAGAGTGGTCCCCTTGCCGGATATAGTAAGAGAAATGAAAGAAAAGGGGCGGCTGGAAAATGACTCCGTAGCGATAACCTTTGACGATGGATACCAGTCATTTTACGATCTGGCTTTTCCACTTCTCAGGAAATACGGTTTTTCAGCCACCGTGTTCTTGCCAACTGGTTTTATCAATAGCCACAGAATGTTTTGGTGGGATGAGTTGCTCCAGATCATATTTTACGCGGTCCCGCAGGGCAAATCGGCCCCTCTTCTGACTCCCCTAATTGGTGAGAAACTGGCGCAACAGTTTTCCTCAGCTGGAAAGAGCCTCAAGCGCAAGAAGCAATTTCTGGAATCTCTGGAGTTCCATTTAAGAAGCATCGAGGACGGACAGAAAAAGGAAAAGATCAGAAATCTTAAGGAGATCCTGCTGCCGGATCAGGACGTGAAATCTGCAACTCTGAGCACTCTGACCTGGGATCAAGTAGCTAAGATGGTCAGAGAGGGTATCAGTTTCGGATCTCACACTTGTTCTCATTTGAACTTAAAATTCGCCCCCTTGGGAAAAGTCGAACAGGAGCTTGCCGAATCCAAAAGAATCATTGAAAAGAAGACAGGAGTCAGGGTGGATTGTTTTGCCTATCCCTACGACGCCGATTTTGAAACGCACCTCAGGCTTAGACCTATTCTAAACGATTTAGAATATGAATGCGCGTGCACTTCCTTGCCAGGGGTTAACCTGTCTGACTTTAATCCTTTTTTCTTGAAGAGAATGACCTTGCCCATGACCGCATCCTGTCCCATCATCGCCAGAGAGCTTTTGTTAGATTACTCCGAGAGGGTCGAAGAGAAGTCCTTTAACCTCTGAGGTGGGCGTGGCTACTTTGACTTACCGGTAAGCCGTGCAAAGATGAAGAGGTGCTTTGCTGTTCACAGGAAATCCAATCAACCCGGCGACTGTGGTCGAAGCTGGATCATTGGTGAACGAAGCCTCTAACCCTTTATCGGTTATACCTGGCCCTAAGATAGGTTGGCCAGAATGATAGTATGAGGAATCCATGTTTGAAGAGGTAAAATCCGTTACCAAACATTTTTTGGTCTACGGGGTGGGTAACGTTCTGAGCAAAATCGCTGGTTTTATCCTGATACCCGTTTATACGCATTATCTGGCCACCAGCGAATACGGTACCCTGGAGCTATTGGAGCTAACCACCTATGTTGCCGGAATGTTTCTGGCCGTGGGGATCAGTGAATCGGTGATGAGGTTCTACTATGATTCTGAAGACCTTAAGAAGAGGCATGAGGTGGTGAGCACCGCCCTCCTTTGGATCTGGGGGATTTCCCTTTTTGGGGTGGTCTGGTTCCTGCTGTTTTCCCCCGGCATCTCGCTCTTGGTATTTAACAGCAGTGATTACGCCGGCCTGTTCCGTTTGATTTTCTTAAGCATGATGTTCGGTTTGGCAGGCGAGATTCCTCTTGCCTTCATCCGGGCTCAACAGAAGTCGTTGCTTTTCACCACAATCTCGGTGAGCCGATTGCTCTTGAACGTGGGACTAAACATTCTCTTTATCGTGGGATTCGGCTGGGGAATTCGGGGAATCATTCTCAGCGGGCTGATCACCCACGGGTTAACCAGCGTCTTCTTGTCTGCCTATGCGTTCAGGGAAACGGGCTTCTTGTTCTCTTTAGCAAAGCTGAAGAGTATGGTCAAATACGGGATACCTTATGTCCCCGGCGGATTGGGGATGTTTATCATACACTTTGTCGATAGGTTCCTGCTCCAGCGATTCACCTCCCTCTCAGAAGTAGGCATATATTCGTTGGGATACAAATTTGGCATGATATTGAACCCGTTGGTGAACGATGCTTTCTTCTCCATTTGGAAGCCGAAAATGTTCGAGTTGGCAGGAAGAAAAGACGCCAAGGACATATACTCGGTCATGTTCACATATTTTTTGTTGGTTGAGATTTTTCTGGCGCTGGGGATTGCTATACTCATAAAGGACGTCCTGGTAATTATCTCTGCCCCGGCATATCACAGCGCATATAAGGTGGTGCCTTTGATCCTGTTGTCCTATGTTTTGTGGGGATCTTATTTTCAGGTGCAAATCGGAATCCTCCTTAAGAAGAAGACCCGATATATCGCATACGTTGTAGCTGTATCCGCAGCAGCCAACCTGGCTCTGAATTTCCTTCTAATACCCCGGATCGGAATCTGGGGTGCGGCCTTGTCTACCTTGGCCTCATTCGGAATCACGACTATTCTCACTTACATTATCTCAAATCGAATATACCTGGTGAAGTATCAATTCGGCAGGATATTCAAGCTGTTCGGTTTGGCTGTCGTGCTGTATCTCGTCTCCCTTGGTGTCAATACGAATTCTCTTTTTTCATCGCTTCTTGTGAAAAGCATCCTGGTTCTCAGCTTCCCCTTCTGTTTGTTCCTTTTGCGATTCTATACCCAGCCTGAGATTGGCAAGATCAAAGAGATGGTTTCTCACATCAGCAGGTCCTTTAGATTGACTTTTGCCAGACCACATTCGATGAGAAAAGAATAGCCTGCATATCTCTAAATATAGATCAATCATCCGATATTTAGAATAGGGAGAGAGCATGAGGAGCCTATCGGGCCATGCTGCATTCTTCCATGTTTGCCTGGACCACAGTGGAAGTCCAGTCCCAGATGGGACAAGCTCAAGGACGAGTCGGCACTCAAGGATGATGCTGCCGACCTTGAGCTTTGCCAGGTTTCCTGCAACTCCATGAGTTGAGAGGATCATTTTGCCGTTTGGGTAATGCTTTAAAGGAGAGATTCGGATTATCCGACTGAAATGGAACAAATCACACGCTTAAAACTAGCAATTGGGCCTGACTTCTTCAGTTCTCACACCATGTTGGTGATTTTCTTTGTCTTATTCTCGTTGTTATGCGGGATAGGATTTTTGTTTCTCTCTCCGCTGTTGGTTTTTGCCGTAGCCGGCCTTTTGATTCTGAGCCTTTTGATGATCTACTGCCCCTATTTGGGCATCTTGGTTTACCTAGTGGTGGAATATGCACGGATTCCGGCTATGTTCCCTTCACTCCAGGCCCTGCAAATGGGCAAAATCGTGGTGATAGTCACCGGTTTGATCTGGATCCTCCGGTCTGTCTTCACCCGAAAGCTGAAGTTCGTATACGATCCTCTGAACTGGATAATGGCGATTTGGGCTTTCATCGTGATCGGCTCGTCCTTTTTTGCCGTGAACTCAACCCTTGCCACCCAGGGGATGATAGATTTTCTGAAGTGGGTCATCATCTATTTTCTGATAATCAACTTGGTCGACACTCTTCCCAAGTGGCAGTGGTTTATGTGGTGTCTATTGCTTCTGAACTTCAAGCTGAGCCAGTTTCAGATCAGGCAATTCATGGGGGGCTATGAGATGGCCTCCAGTCCGGACCGTTTCGTAACTGAGGGAGTAGGGGCCGGCTCGACCGGTTTCTTTGGCAATGCTGGCGATTTCGGAGTAGCCATGTGTGTGGTAGCTCCCTTGGCTTTTTATCTGGTCAAGGCAGTGAAATCAAAGGCGCTGCGGGTGGGCGCGATAATCTTCCTTTCCGCATTTGTCTTCTCCATCTTAAGATGCGGCTCCAGGGGAGCCGCCTTGGCCCTGTTTTTTATGGCTCTGTTTTTTTGGCTAAAAACTTCCAAAAAGTTGCAGAGCGGGGTCGTGATCCTTCTATTTGTGATCGGCTTCTGGGCGTCCGCTCCGGAAGCTTGGAAGGAGCGGTTTGTCTCCGCTGCCGAATATCAACAAGACGTAACTGCTTCTCAAAGGCTCAGATTATGGGGAGCGGGATTGAGAATGTCTGCCGACAGCCCACTTCTGGGCGTGGGAATAAACAACTTCGGCACTAACTATGCTTCACACTATCACGCACCTGATGAAGCAGGTTTCGCCTGGGCACCACATAACATATTCATCCAGGCGGTCTCCGAATTGGGGGTGTTGGGACTTTTTAGTTTACTGATGGCCATGTTTTTGGTTTTTCAGCGAAACCGCTCAACCAGGAGGCTTAGCTCAGAAAACAACTTGACAGACGCTTGGATCGCACGCTTTGCCAATGCTCTGGATCTGAGCCTAATCGGGTACATGGTCAGTGGCTTTTTTCTGACGGTTTTGTATTACCCTCATCTCTATATAATCATGACCTTATCAATATCACTTAATCAGATTGCCAGAAAACAGGTAATGACTCAAAAGAACCTGATAAAGGACGATGAGAAATGACGTTCAGACTGGTTCCTCCGGCAGGAACTCCCCTCAGATTGAAAGATCTTCTTAAGAGCATTGGTGCCATGATGGGGGAGGACGGCCGGAATGGTTTTGAAGGAAAACTCAAGAGCTATCTGGGCGTGAAGCACTGTTTTTCAGTCTCATCCGGCAGGGCTGCTTTGACCATCATTCTTAAGGCCCTTTCCCGAATCTCTGGTAAAGAGGAAGTGATGGTGCCTGCATATACTTGTTTTACCGTACCGGCCGCAGTAGTCAGAGCTGGATTGAAGGTCAGGTTGAATGACATAGAGATCAGCAGTTTTGATTTGGATCACAGCCAACTGGAAAATCAGGACCTCAATAGGGTTTTAGCCATAGTTGCCACCAGCCTTTTTGGACTGCCGGTGGATATGAAGAGGATTTCCGCGTTTGCCGGGAGAAATGACCTTTTTCTGGTGGACGATTCGGCGCAGTCCTTGGGGGCAAGCTGGAACGGGGAAAAAGCGGGCACCTTCGCGGATGTCGGATTTTACAGCTTAAGCAAGGGGAAAAACATCACTACCATTGAAGGCGGAATAATTGTCACCAACGACGATAACATCGCCCGAGAGATAGGGCTTCTGGTTTCCAGTCTGCCACACGCAGACGGACTAAAGAACCTTAAATATTTTGCACAGAGTCTGATGTATGCGGTCTTTCTCCATCCCCATCTTTATCGTCTGCCTGACAAGTTGCCTTTTCTCAGACTGGGGATATCTGAGTTCAATCCGGAATTCAAAATTGGCGGTTTCTCCTCTTGGCAAGCCTCTTTGGGAAAACAGCTGCTGAACAAACTCGGCCAATTGAATCAGAAAAGGAGACAAACTGCTTACGAGTTAAGCGATGAATTGAGGGGATGCGATGGTCTGATTGTGCCTCAGATTCGCACTCGTTGTGAGCCGGCTTTTCTGAGGCTTCCTATTCTGGTGGATAACCCGGCGGTACGAGATAAGATATATAGGGGTTTGCTGAAGGCAGGCATAGGCGTCTCGAAAATGTATCCATTGGCTTTGGATCAGATTCCGCAGCTTCAGCCTCATTTGGCGGGAGAGACAAATCGATTTCCCAATGCTCGGTTCGTAGCCTCTCATATTTTGACATTGCCCACACACCCTTACCTAAAGCATAGTGACAAAGAAAGGGTCATATCTTTGATAAAGAAAATTTGTGAGAAGCCATGAAAGAATCTTTTCGCAAAATAGTGAAACAGGCGTTGGCAAGTTTGATTTTCTATTCCGGATTCTTGAATCTCTATCTTTACCTAAGAAGGAAGCTGTCCTCGCAGTCTGACTTTGCCATTCTGATGTACCATCAGGTGCTGGATGTCACGCACAATAGGGAAAACCGCCTTTCGCCTGGCATGGTGACCTTAAAGAACACTTTCGATGAACAAATGAGATATTTAAGAGAACATTTTAACGTGATTACCTTAGACCAATTGATTGGTTGTCTGAAAGATAAAAAGCGTCTTCCTCCTTGTTCTGTGGTCATTACCTTTGACGATGGATGGAGAGACAATTATCTTTTTGCCTTTCCCATTTTAAGAAAATATGATCTGCCCGCCGCAGTCTTCTTATCCACAGACTACATTGGGACGTCCAAGATGTTTTGGTTTCACGTGGTCAACTTCATCCTTCAGACTCAAGCTCTGACTTCCCAAAAGATGATCGACATTCTGAATAGGCTTGAGCAAATCAATTCGGAAGAAAAAAGAGGAATAGTAGAGTCTTTGGCTTATGCCGATGCCTTTATTGAAAAACTGAAAAGGATAAGACCTCAAATACAAGAGAAGATAATCACCGAGATGATAAACGAAAGCCATGTCCAGATGAGCGAGAGAGATAAGCGAAGAATGATTCTGGATTGGGATGAGGTAAGGGAGATGGGCGAACATAGAATTTCCTTTGGCTCGCATGCTCATTCGCACAGAATTTTAACTCATCTGGGTTCAGACGAGATCAAAAAGGAGTTGGCCGAATCCAAGACGACCATTGAAGAAAAAACGAAGAGACCTGTGAGTTTTTTCGCATATCCCAACGGTGATTATACTTCCCGAATCAAGGAGCTGGTGAAGGAGACAGGCTACCTGTGTGCGTGTACCGTGGAAGGGACGGGGAAGAGACAGGATGGAATGGATCTTTTTGCATTGCCCAGAATGGGAATCCACGAAGGAATGTCGATAGGAATAAGGGGAGGATTCTCCAGAGCTCTTTTTGCCTGTCACATTGCCGGTCTTTTTAGTCGACGGAGGAGGGAATATGGGCGAAGTGTTGGTGACTGACGGAAACCAGAGATCGACTTTGGCCTTGACTCGAGCACTTGGCCGCGAAGGAATTGCAGTCACTGTCGCAGAGGAAGAACTGCCCTGTCTTTCCTCTCAGTCAAAATACTGTTCCCGGACAGTGGCATACCGTTCGCCTTCTTCGAATCCAAATGAATTCGTGGAAGATATTCTAAATGAGTTGGAAAGCCATGCTTACGATCTTCTGATCCCTATGACTGACCTAACTGCCTTTTTGGTCAGCGAGAACAAGGAGACATTGTCCCGAAGTACCCGGATTCCAATCCCGGAAAAACAGATTTTCGAAAAAGCTTGTGATAAAGCTGAAGTGCTCCATTTAGCACGGGAAAACGGCATTCCCATACCCAGAACCCATTTCATCGACGGTTTTGATGAAATAAAGGACTTGTCCAACCGTCTGGAGTATCCGGTGGTAATTAAGCCCAGAAGGTCCAAGTTCTTTGTTGGCAATGGATGGGTGCATGGTGGGGTGGACTACGCCTGTTCGGCTGAGGAACTGATCTTCAAATGCAACCGTCAAAATGAACTTCTACCCCCTCCACTCATTCAAGAACGCGTAACTGGTCCGGGTTATGGTGTATTTGCTCTCTTCAACCATGGGAAACCAAAAGCCGTTTTTTTCCACAGAAGGCTTAGAGAAAAACCCCCTTCCGGCGGGGTCAGCGTGCTGAGTGAAAGCATTCGGGTCGATCCGCTGATGAAGCGCTATGCCACCTGTGTATTGGAGAAACTCGGCTGGCATGGAGTAGCCATGGTGGAGTTCAAGTTGGATCCTAAAGACCACCAGCCCAAGCTGATGGAGATCAATCCCAGATTCTGGGGATCCCTTCAGCTGTCAATACATTCGGGGGTCAACTTCCCTTATCTTCTCTACAAAATGATCATGGAGGGGGACGTGGAGTCAGTATGGGAATACAAGGTGGGAACAAAGAACAGATGGCTGTTAGGAGATGTGGATCATCTCCTGGCCCGGGTTTTGAAATCGGATAAGAAACTCAACCTCCCTCCAGGATTCCTAAGTAGATGGAAATCCTGGTGGCAATTCTTAAGATTTTCCGAAAGAAACTTAAAGTATGAGGTTTTCAGTTCAGACGATCCCAAACCTGGTTTCTTTGAGCTCAAAGAATACCTTAAGGGACTTATAACCAAGGGAAATTAGACATCAATGATGAGACGCAGAAAGCTAAAGGGAGCGCTTCATATCCACAGCTCGATCTCATACGACGGCATCATGTCAGTGGAGGAGCTTTCCTTCTTTTTCAGAAAAAAGAAATTCGACTTCGTGCTGATCACGGAACACTCTCAAGACGTTTCAAAGGCCGTAATGAACAAACTAATAGACAAGTGTAAAAGATCCTCCTCTTCGGGATTTCTTATGATTCCGGGACTGGAATTTAGCTGCAGGGACGGCCTTCATATATTGGGGTTGGGGATAAGCAAGATTTCTGAGTCGGATGATCCATTAGAGGTACTTCATCACATTCGCCAACAGGGAGGAGTAGCCGTCCTCGCACATCCCACAAAAAAGAATTACTCTCTGGATAGAATCTGGATCAAAGAATTGGACGGAGTTGAGATTTGGAACTCCGCTTACGATGGTAAGTTCTTGCCACAGGCGAAACCGATGAAGATGTTCAAAAAACTGGCGGAACAAAATCCCGGTTTGAAGCCATTTGCAGGTATGGATTTGCATCAGGAGAAAAACTACTATGATGTTGGACTCAGGATCAGGGGGAATAACCTGAATGAAGATCAAATCCTGAAACACTTAAAAAACGGAAATTTCACTTTAGAGAGCACGTTCTTTAAGATGAAGCCGGGAGTTCGAATCAGCCGAGTTTCTCTTCTAATCATGTTTGTATTTCGGAAAATTCTGAACCTGGCCAGAAAGATGAGGGATCTATCAGGTGTTGGGCAGAAAGATTAGGATCTTACACATAATTGAGTCCGGGGGACCCGGCGGAGCGGAGACGGTGCTACTTAACATCGTCAACAATCTGGATAAGAACAAATATGACTCAATTGTCGTTCTTCTGAGAACCGGCTGGCTTTATCAAGAACTAAGGAAGAGTGCTATCTCCACCATTCTTTTGAAAAGCTTTCGCTCTTACGACCTCAGCTTTCTGTTTAGGCTCTGGCTCAATATCAAAGAGCGCAGGATCGATCTCATCCATTCTCATCTCCCGGACGTTAACCTGTATAGCTGCTTAGCCGGTTTTGCAGCCGGGGTTCCCATAGTGACAACCTATCACGGAAGCCCAACAGAGCCACAAGAGAGGATTAACTCCCATAGTCTGAAATACTTTTTGATCAGGACGCTTTCCACAAGAATCGTGGCTGTCTCTGATTGGTTGAAGAACGACCTTGTGAAAGCGGCTCAGTTTCCTCCTAAAAAGCTGAAGACGATTTACAATGGCGTGGATTGGAAGCGATTCGATCTCCCCTCTAATTCTATGACAAAAAGGAAGGAGCTTAACATCGGCCCTGACGAAAAAGTGGTGGGGATGGTCGCCAATTTAAGGCCCGCCAAAGGATATCAATATTTCATCCGAGCCGCAGGAATCATTGCCGAAAAAAATCCAGAGGTGAAGTTTCTGATAGTCGGAGAAGAAGATGATGAAATCAGAGAGACGGTTATGGAGGAAATCGAGGCTCGTGGTCTAACGGACAAGGTGATTCTTTTGGGATTTAGGGAAGATGTGCCTGAATTATTGAGCCTGCTGGACGTCTTCCTCCTTTCCTCCATCTCGGAAGGTCTGTCTATTGCGACCATCGAGGCCATGGCCGCTGGAGTTCCGGTAGTGGTCACCAAAAGCGGCGGTCCCCAGGAAGTAGTAGTGGATGGCAGGACCGGATTTCTGGTGCCGCCCAAAGACGAGAAAAGCCTGGCAGAAAAGGCACTGTTCCTTTTGGAAAATAGAGAGTTGGCAACCTCCATGGGGAAAGAGGCACAGGCTCAGGTTAGGGCGAGATTCAGCATTGACACCATGATGGAAAATTACGAGACAGTCTATCACGAGTGTCTTAACCAAAGAGAGGGGCAAGTGTGAGCGAATGGCTTTTTTGGCTCTTTTTGCTTGTGATACTATATACCTATTTGGGGTATCCGGCTCTGCTTTTCCTTATGTCCCTAGTTAGAAGAAGACCGGTAAGGAAAGGAGACGTTACTCCAACAGTTTCCATAATCGTAGCTGTTCATAATGAGGAGAAAATCATCAGGGAGAAGATCGAGAACGCTTTGTCTCTTAATTATCCTGAGGAGAATCTTGAAATCATAGTAGTCTCGGATTTTTCCGCAGACTCGACGGAGCAGATTGTGAGTCAGTTTGAAACAAAAGGGGTCAGGCTCATTTCACTCAAGCAGAGAAAAGGAAAAGATCATGCTCAAAAAGAAGGGATAAATCAGGCAAAAGGAGAAATTCTAGTTTTCACTGATGCCGCAGCGCTCTTGGAACAAAATGCCATTCTAAACATGGTTAAGAACTTCGCCGATTCAAAGGTGGGGTGTGTGACCAGCGAGGACAGGGTCCTGCCGGACGAAAAGAGCAAGAGCGAGGAAGGAAGCTATGTGAGGTACGAGATGATGTTACGGAAATTGGAAAGCAAGGTTTACTCGGTGGTAGGCTTGAGCGGCTCATTCTTTGCAGTGAGAAGAAGACTCTGTGAGAGGTGGTCATCTCGCTATACCAGCGACTTCCTATTGGCCATACGCTCGGTTGTGGCGGGATATCGAGCCGTACATGATGTCTCTTGCACAGCGTACTATAAGACTGTCCCCTCCCTTAAGCACGAGTTCAAAAGAAAGGTGAGAACAGCGGCCACCGGGTTAGCGGTGTTAATTCACAATCTGCACATTCTGAATCCGCTTCGCTTTGGATTCTTCTCCCTGGAGGTGGCCAGCCACAAATTGCTTCGGTGGCTGGTACCATTCTTTTTACTTCTCCTTTTTCTCGCCAATATATATGTGCTAAGCGAATCGGAATTCTATCTGCTTTTTCTGATAGGCCAAATAGTCCTCTACTCTGTCGGCGGGGCAGCATTTCTTTTCCCGTCTATGAATAAAATAAGAGTTTTTAGAGTGCCATCGTTTTTTTGTCTGGCCCATCTTTCCGTATTAGTTGCCTGGTTCGAAATCATGGTGGGCAAAACTCATTTTGTCTGGGAGCCTTCGCAAAGGGAATGAAAAGTAATAGAAGAATCAAAGTTCTGCATTTGATCTCGGGAGATCTGTGGGCTGGAGCCGAAGCCCAAGCGGAAATGCTTCTCTCTTGGCTGAAAAGAAATCCTGAGCTTGAGGTCTCAGCTATAATTTTCAACGAGGGGAGACTAAGTCAGAAGCTGAAATCTCTTGACATTCCGGTATATCTTCTTGATGAGAAAAGGAACAATTCGCTTTTGCTCTTCATGAAGGTCAGGAAAATATTGTCAAAGGACAGGATCCAGATATTGCATACCCATCGCTACAAGGAGAACGTAATCGGTGGTTTGGCCGGTTCATCTTCCGGTGTACCTTGTTTGGTTCAGACAGTCCATGGGCTCAAGGAGCCATTCAGGGGGATTAGGAAAATGAAAGCAGACTTATATAACCTTTTGGACAGATGGACAACAAGATTTCTGTTTGATCAGATGATCCTGGTTTCCTCTCAACAGTGCGGAAGGTTCGAAGAAAGACTCAATGGTCGTCGAACTGTGTGTATCCATAACGGCGTGGACTTGCAGAAGATCAAGGCAAACAAATCCAGAATCGAGGTCAGAAGAAACTTGGGGATAGACAAAGACTCACCACTTATTGGTACTGCAGGGAGACTGGTTCCGGTCAAGGGCTTGAATTATCTCCTCAAAGCCACGAAGCTTATGCAGAGCGAATCTCCCCGCTTGAAAGTGTTAATCATTGGCGACGGACCAGAGCGGAAAAGCCTTGAAGATACAGTCTCCAAACTGGGGATTGACTCTCAAGTCATCTTCACCGGCGAGAGGGAAGACGTTTACGATTTGATTTCCGCCATGGATCTCTTTGTTTTGCCCTCCTTATCTGAGGGCATACCAATGGCGTTGCTGGAAGCTATCGCCTTGGAGGTACCGGTGGTTGCTTCTGCGGTAGGGGGGATTCCGGAAGTGATAATTCACCAGTCTACGGGTTTTCTTGTTCAGCCCAAAGAAGAACAGGCTCTGGCTGATGCTTGCCTGCATCTGTTGGGGAAAAGAGCGTCGGCAAAAGCTTTAGCCCGTGAGGCCAAAAAGACTCTAAAGGCGAAGTTCTCGGCTGAGACCATGGCTCAAAAAGTCTCTCAACTCTATGAGGTTTTGGCGGCATGAATATCTTGTGGCTTTCCCATTTTGTCCCCTATCCACCTAAAGGCGGAAATCTGCAGCGAAGCTTCAATCTTCTGCGGGAACTTGCCAAAGAGAATCGAATCTTCCTTTTGGCCTTCAATCAGAAATCTCTTTTGCCGACTGAGAAGAGACTAAGGGAAAGCGTGGAACAGTTGAGATCGTTCTGCAAGCACGTTCAGGTATTCGAAATCCCGTGTGAGAAATCCGATTGGTCCTGGATCAACCTATTGCTGGCCAATCTATTCTCGCCTTTGCCTTATTCGGCCAAGAAATTCCAGTCTGAAAAAATGGCACAGGCAATTCAGACCATCATGCGAGATTACGAAATTGATTTGGTGCATTTTGACACAGTTGCCTTGGCTGAATATGTGAAATACTTAACAGGTGGAAAGAAGGTCTTGAACCATCACAACATAGAATCGGCTCTGCTTTTGAGCAGAGCTAGCCGGGAAGAAAATCCACTGAAGAGATTCTATCTTCGTCTGCAAGGAAATAAACTGAACCGATACGAAAACAAAATATATGGAGAGTTTGATTTAAATATTGTTGTTTCTGAATTGGATAAAGACAAACTGAAAAACCATTCCCCCAAAACCGAGGTGGAGGTTATTGCCAACGGTGTGGACACCACCTACTTCGCGATTTCGGATGCCCAGGTGAGAAAGAACAATGTGGTTTTCGTCGGCGGAATGAATTGGTTTCCCAACCGGGATGCCGTCCTCTATTTTTTTGACAAGATCTGGCCCCTTTTGAAGAACGAAATTCCAGGTGTGAGCTTTACGTTGATCGGCACGGCCCCCCCGAAGAAGATCACGGACTTGGCTGGAAACGAAGAAATCGAGGTGCTGGGTTTTGTGGACGATGTCAGGCCGCACCTGGCTAAAGCTGCCGCTTACGTGGTTCCCATCAGGGCCGGCGGGGGTACCAGATTGAAGATCCTGGACGCCTTTGCCTGCGGCAAAGCAGTGATTTCAACCTCGATCGGATGCGAAGGTTTGGACGTCACTCCTGGCAGAAACATCCTGATTGGAGATTCACCGGGTGAGTTTGCCAAACAAGTAATAAGAGTGTGCGCTGATGGCGATTTGAGGAAATCGTTGGGGGAAGAAGGTAGAAAGTTGGTTGAGGAGAAATATTCCTGGGTAACGATAGGAGACAATCTAAATCGAATCTATGAGAATCTGGCCCGGAAGACCGATTATGAGCACACCTCCCCAAAGGCCTGTTCTAAATGATATCCGACAGTTTATGAAACAGCGCCTTGACCTAAGCTCAGATCAGGAGGAGATTTCTGGAGCACTGATTAAGTTGGCACTCTGGGATAGAATGGTGAGGGAAGGATGAGAGCAGCGGGTATATGTGTTTGGTAATTTCATTAAACCATAGGCAGCAGAGTTCCGAAAAATAGAAGAACGGTCATTCGTACCCTGAGGTTGAAAATGAGCATTGAGACATTACAGAGACCTATGAATCCGACAAAAGGTGTGGATCTGATCCTCCTTTCAGATGAAGAAGAGGATAAGAATCTTTTGTGGGATCAGTATGTCCTGACTCATCCGGAGGGAAGATTCTGTCATCTTATGGGCTACAAGAAGGTGGTGGAGGAAACGTACGGTTACGGGGCCATCTACTTCGTGATTGAAAAGGACAAGAGAATCGTAGGAATCTTTCCTTCTTTTTTGTGCAGAAGCATCTTTTTTGGGAAAAAGATAGCCTCTCAACCCTTTTCGGAATATGGCGGGATGCTTGCCCACCAGCTGACTCAGCATGATTATGAGGAAGTATTTGAAGGACTCACTGAGGCTATGCGCCAGAGAAAAGTCAATCTGATCGAGATCCACGGTGGCTTCGGCATCCCTGAAAGCATCAAAGAGAAGCATCTTTTTCGGGTCTTTTCCCATGACCGTGCGATCTTAGAATTAAGCGATAACCCAGACGAAATCTGGAAGAAAAAAGTAAGCTATGAGGCCAGAAAAGCGGTTCGGAAGGCCGAGCGAGGTGGAGTGACATGTTACCAAAAAGTCGATACAGATATGATCACAAGCAAGTTCTATCCCCTGTTTTTGGCCTCCATGAAAAGATTGGGAGCGCCTCCCCATCCGCCTGCCTACTACGTGAAATGCGGTGAGCATCTCAAGGATCATCTGAGGATCTTCTGGGCCGAATACGAGGGGAAAACGGTTGCCGCCTTGCTTGGCTTTGCCGTGGGGAAAACTATCCACATTATCAATATCGTTTCCGATAATAAATATTGGGACAAGCGTCCTAATGACTTGTGTCATTGGAGCTTCATCAAATGGGGATGCGAGAACGGCTATGACTATTTCGACTTGGGTTCTGTCAGGTATGAAGGCCAAAGAAGATACAAGGAGAAATGGGGAGCGGGATTCCAGGAATACTGTCACTATGTTTTTGCCCCGGGTCTTAAGGAGAAGAAAATGAAATCGAAAGCCTTTGACTCCTCCTCCAAGAGCATGGTGTTTTTCAGCTCGGCCTGGCACAGATTGGTGCCTTTGAAACTCTCGAAGTTCTTGGGTCCGATAGTGAGAAAGCAGTTAGCTCGATAAGTTACCAAGTAAGAAGGGAGCGCCATGACAACCTTAGACAGATGGAGGCAAGCTCAGGACTATGCACGGAAGGATTGAGAAAAGGTTTCCCAGAAGGCTACGTCAACTATTTTTATTGTTAGCGAAACATTTGAAGGCGTTACGAGAAGAATCTTATGAATCTCAGAGAGTCAGCATTAAGTATTGACGGGAAGAGGATGAGTTCGGCTGGGTTTGTCCCAAGCGATATGTTGGCGAATGTTGTGAAAAGGCCGGACACACTGTTGCAATTGCTTTTTTCAAGGCAAATACAGACAGTGGTCTTTTTGGAGGATCCAATTTCTGGTTAAGAGGAGAAGGAGAGAAGCCTGATGTTCTGTTTTGGAAAGTTGTCAATCGTGGCCGTCGGTATCTTTGTCCTGCTGATTTTCTCGGTGTGTTCTTCTGCCGCCCTATTTGCTGAGGTTACGGTAAATGCGGATTATAGCGATCCGATTGTTCCTCGGATCAATAGATTCATCTTCGGAATGAGCGTTGTTCATGATGCTTTTCCCGACCCAGACAGCCAACCTGACGGATACGCAATTTACGTGGATTTGGCTAAGCAGTCCGGGGTGACTCACCTTCACATTCCCAGTTCTGCCTATTGGTCTCATTACAATTGGCTTACCGGTATTGCAAATGTGAACGAAAAACCCGTACAAGGCTATTCTATTGTTGACTGGAAGAGATTCAGCGACGACACGGACGTAGGCATGGTGGGGATAATCTCGCCTCACCTCTATTATTCCGGATACGGTGGCAAGGATCCCGGTGCAGTTTTGCAGTGGTGTATTGACAGTGATTGGGATCCGGACAAATGGCGTTATTGGGCCGTTGGCACTGAGTGCTATGGCGATTGGGACGGAGATTATGTGGCGGATGTGAACGAGTATTGTGATATGGTAAATGAAATATCCCCAAGAATGAAATCTGTAGCTCCGGACATCAAGATCGGAGTCCCTTTTGAGATAATTTGGAAGCCTGAATGGTGCCGGACTGTCCTGGAGCGATGTGGCGATAACCTTGATTTCATTGATTTCCACTGGTATCCCCACGATAGCTGGACAGACCCTTATGGCACCATGCAACATTATCCCTGGTTGGAACATGTGTTTTTGCCCCGGGTCTTGTCACATTTCGAGAAATATCTGGGTGGAAGGCGGCTGGAGATTTATATTGGCGAATTCGATTTATGGGGCATGGATAGTTATTCTCCGCCAGTATCGAAAAACACAACTTTGGCTGATGCCCTGGGCTGGGGTGATTTCTTCGGTCAGGCCATTCGTTTGGGCATCGACATGGCGACCGGATATGATTTCAGCGGTACTTCAAGTTACGCTCTTCTCCTTTGGTGGGAGGAATTGCAGCATCTTCCTGTAAAATATAGACCTCAAACCTGGGTTTTGGGTATGTGGAGCAAATACTTTGGACAGTCCATGGTCGAGGTAGCAGTGGAGGGTTCACCAAGTTATATTTTGCCTAATGATGGTCGGCAGGAATGGGCTAATGTCGATTGTTGCTCGTGGGATGAACCTCCCTATAGTACTTATACTGCCATACCTGTGGATTATGTAACAGCTTATGCAGGCATAGACTCAGTCAATAACAAGGTTTCTTTGATTCTCATAAATAAGCATGACGACACATCTTATGATTTGAATATTAGTCTCTCAAATGTTGACCTAGACTCCGGTGCTCAGACAGAGGTCTACACATTGACAACAGATCATCCCGACGGCCTTATGGCCTCTAACCGCCAGTGGGATCCCGATCCCATGCAGATTCCACCTCCAAGGCTTGCTACTATGGTCGTGGGGAATTTCTTCAATTTTTCTTTAGGTCCTCATTCTATGGTCACCATGCGGTTTCCTGTGGTTTCTGCGTCGGATGCCGCGGCCCCGGCAGCAATCACGGACTTGGCTGCATCTGATCCGACCTCAAACAGCATAACTCTGAGTTGGACCGCTCCCGGTGATGATGGCGAGAGTGGAACGGCCTCTCAATATGATATTAGATATTCCACCGCTTCAATCGCTGACGTGAATTGGCCTTCTGCTACCCAAGTTATTGGTGAGCCCGCCCCTCAGGTCGCCGGCAGTTCTCAGTCAATGGCCGTTTCAGGACTTGCTCCCTCCACTGCCTATTACTTCGCCATGAGAACCGCTGATGAAGTGCCCAATATCTCTGATCTCTCGAATGTGGCTCTGAGTACAACGCAGGAAAAACTGACTAATCAGCCACCTTACTTCGATCCGACTACCCCGGATCAAAGTGTGGATGAAAGAGACAACCTGAACTTTGCTGTCACGGCCACGGACCCGGATGGAGACAGTATAGTACTAAAAGTCTCTCATCTGCCAGGGGATGCCACGTTCATAGACCATGGTACAGGCAGAGGTATATTTGACTGGACCCCTGACTATGCTGATGCCGGACAGTATTCAGTCACCTTCCGAGCTTCTGATGGAATCAATCCTTCAGTCGATGATGAGGTGAGTATTGCAGTTAATGACGCAGACTCAACGCCACCGGCGATTTCTAATGTGCAGTCATCCGGGCTAACCCATAGTTCAGCTAAGATCGGCTGGGACACAGATGAACCGGCGACCTCTCAAGTGGACTATGGTTTGAGCACCAGCTATGGTTCGGGCACCACCCTGGCCCCCGACCTGGTTACGACTCACAGTCAGAACCTAAGTGGATTATCCTCGGGCACCTTATATCACTATCGGGTCAAATCCAAGGATATAGCGGGCAACGAGAGGATCAGCTCGGATTACACTTTCACCTCTTTGGCACCTCCGGATACCACCCCTCCCGTGATTTCGAATGTGAGCGACACTGCAATAACTCGCCGTGAGGTCACCATCAGTTGGGATACTGACGAAGTGGCAACTTCTCAGGTTGAATGCCTGTCCGCTGGCTACAGCCCCGGTGCCACATTCGACGGTGACCTGGTTACGACTCACTGGCAAACCCTGTGTGGATTATCTTATGGTACCCTCTATCGTTATCGAGTAAGATCCAGGGACCAAACTGGCAACGAGGCAGTAAGCCAGGATTATTCCTTCACGACGGCCCCAAGACCTCAAAGCCCGCGTCCGATGTATCCTCCCGACGGTACCACCTCGAGAGTTCCTACCTCAGATTTGGTCATCTCGAACGGAACAGACACCTTAGGTTTTCGGTTAACACATCTTTTTGAAATCGACACCGCAGTTGAGTTCAATTCTCCAAATCTGCAGCAGTCAACTCCTTTTGCCCTGGATTACGTGGATGATTCTGTGACCCTCTGGACTGTTCCGCAAGAGTTAACTACCGGCACTTACTACTGGAGGGCGTATGCTTACACCAAGACATTCCCCAGCGACACCAGCGATCCGAGTGCAACATTCAGTTTCACGGTAACGTCCAGCAATGTTGTCAATACTACCTATCAACTGACTTTAGAATATCCGCCGCGAAATGACACGGTGCTGACGCTAAGGCCTCTGTTGGTGGCCCGACTGGCGTCCGGCCGTCCGGAAATCAACCCTTTGAGTTGCCGGTTTGAGATCAGCGAGGATCCTCATTTTTCGAGTAATGGGCTCTCATCCGGGAGAACGACTTTTTCCGGTGACGGGACTGCTCGCTGGGAGGTGACTCCGGATTTGAAACAGAACCGCAGATTTTACTGGCGAGCAAAACTCTACTCGAAGGATAAAGCCGTGGATATCAGCCACACGTCGACAATATTTACCGGAGCGATTCACGTCTTCCCCAATCCCTTCAAGCCATCTTTGGGTCATTCTTACGTGACCTTCCGCAATGTCCCCATAAATTCCGCCATCAAAGTAACCACCATCTCCGGCGATCTGGTAAAAACCTTTGATGGTACTCAAGAGACTGACGTCGTATGGGATGTAAAGGGCGAAGATCGAAGGGAGTCAGCCTCTGGAATTTACCTCTATTGGGTTACCCACGGAGAAGGGGTAAGCTCAGGAAAAATCTTTGTAATTCGGTAAGGAAAAGGCTAACGAGATTGTGAAATCTGAAAACTACAGCCCTGAACTTGAACTGTTTCAGATAATCTGTTCTTCTGAGAGAAGATGGCTGGTTGCCCTTTTGTGCTCAAGCTTCTTGCCAGCACCTGACGTTTATCCAAAGATGAGATTGACTATTCTGCGATATCCGCAGTATGAATAACAGTCGATCTTAACATTGGGCTTTATTACCGTGAGCAATAACCGTAAAATCACACGCAGAGAATTCATCAAGTTTACTTCTTCAGGCGTTTTAGGCTTAGCCATGCCTCCGTATGTGTGGAGTCACAAGCAGGGGAGAAGATCAGTTGCTCAGATTCCACCTCATCGGGTGGTGAGGGTTCACAACCTTGATGCAACTCACTGGGATTTCGTGGCAGACTATTACTGGAATTTTGTTGGAAGGGATGCGGTTGATGCCATGATAGAACGGGGGGTCAGGGAGTTGACCGGTCTTCCCACAGTCCTGGAAGCCTGGCAAAAGATAATGTCGAGTTACCAGTCCGGGGATAGAATTGCTATCAAGATCAACCTGAATGGTTACCAAGCCGGCAGCGAGCACACCCAGATAGATGCATTGACAGAGGTGGTGGATGGGGTGATAGGTGGGTTGGTCAGTTTGGGGATTCCGCAGAGCGACGTCTACGTATTTGACGCCTCTCGGACTATCCCCTCCGTGCGCTATCAGTCGCGGACCCTCTATCCCCAGGTGAACTTTCTGGGAGCAAATGACGTGAATTTTCACGTGGGCACGCCCAACGAAGAGGTGCAGTTAAGCCACGCTGATCTGTCTGGAGTGACCAAATACATAGCAGACGTGGTGGTCAATAGCCAGCATTTGATCAATATCCCCATAATGAAAGAACATTGCACCGGAATATCAGGAACCTTGAAAAATCATTTCGGCAGCGTAGACGAGCCCATTGATGTAATGCATTGCTGCATGCAGGCAAGCGAAAACAACCCTCTTGTAGACATCTATCTTAACCCACATATCAGGGATAAGACCAGGCTCATTGTTGGGGATGGCCTCTTTGGGATGTCTCTCAACGATGGTGGTTGTGGATCCGGTGTACCTCACCGTTGGAGCACCTTCAATGACCTATCTCCTAATTCCCTATTCTTCTCCATAGATCCTGTGGCTGTTGATTCGGTCATGCTGGACTACGTCTTGGCAGAGAGGGATGCTCACGGTCTGTGGAGCCATCCTCATGACCATCTGCATTGCGCTCAAGCTTCCGGCTTGGGCATACATGAACATCGTGACGAACAGGGAGAGTATACCGAAATCGACTTCGTGGATATCGAGATGGAGACCTCGGTTGAAGATGAGCAGCAGCTTGGGCAGGTAGGGAAATTCCAGTTGTTTCAGAACTATCCCAACCCTTTCAACCCCACAACCGCAATTGAGTATCACCTGAATCGATCAGCGCGAGTAATCCTTACCATCTGCAACGTTCGGGGCGAAAAGGTGATCACTCTGGTTGATAAACAGCAGTCCAGCGGATTGAAGAGAATCATTTGGAATGGCACAGATGAACACGGAAAAACAGTCTCCAGCGGAATCTACTTCTGTACTCTAAAGGCGGCAGAGTTTACCCAAACCAGGAAGATCACCCTGCTGAAATAGAAAAACAGATTCGCCTTTCACAAGTATCAATTCCCTGCGGACAGATTGATCCGGAATACGATCCAATCTCTTGGTTCCGTCCCAGCCGGAAACTTGATAAGAAACCAGCATTTATCGACCTACTGCAAATCTCCCCACAAAGGGAACCTACGAGGTTTCGGCCTTAGCTTTCTACCATTGGAAATAGAGAAGGGGAGTGTCATGTCGGTCTACGATGACCGTACCAGACGAGGTTCAATAAAAAATGCGCCTTGAGGGAATCGAACCCCCGACCCACTGATTAAGAGTCAGTTGCTC
>CAZPOP010000009.1:0-114729 GCA_964588305.1 uncultured Ignavibacteria bacterium | reverse complement strand
AAACCAGCCTCTTTGATTTTCATCTGCCTGACTTTTCTCATCTTTCTGGCCAGGGTGACGGAATCGTTCAATATCTTTTCCTCAGCTTCGGAGAGCCCTTCCATCACGGGAATGCCCACCTTTATGAGAGTTCTCACCATATCCGCCATGGTGCGATCATATTTCTCTGCCAGCCTGATGATCCTCTCTTTCAGCTGATAGGAGACATAAACGTTCAGGCAGTGCTCACCTCTCAGCTTGGTGATGCTTTCGCTCATTTTCCACTCCTTTGAATAAGGTTTAAGGTGCAAGGTTAAAGGTGTAAGGTTAAAGGTTCAAGGATTCCTCCGTATACTGCCTTTCAAACCATATGTTTATTCTTGTGGCCTATTATCACCTGAGGGGTTTTGATCTCAAGCCCATACTTCTCCTTGAAAATTCCAATCAGCGATCTGTAAGTTTGCTCTTTCTTTTTTGCCTTGATCAACTTGTCTAATTCCCGGCGGAAAGGGCTCTTGCAGATCATACACTGCGACCGGGTGTCTAGATCGGCCTCTTCCGGTAAGTCCAGCTTAAAACGAGTTTTCACATAATCGGATAGGAGCATTTTCAATTTGGCCAAAGCTCGACGGTGGATTCTCTCCAGCTTGTGGATCTTTTTGTTCAAGATAAGGGAAATATCCCTATAGCTTTTGCATTCAAAATAGAAATATTCTACAAACTGCCCTTCCAAGGATGAGAGTTTCCCCACCGCCTCTCTGACCTTGTGTTCAGTTTCCTCTGCGGACGCATCTTTGTGGTCAACGCTCGAATTGCTGTCTTCCTGAGATGTTTCGGTCACGTTCTGCCTTTCTATCTCCGAATCAGAATATCCGAAAAGCTCTGTGGCCCAATTCAAATACCTGATTCTGTTCCTTTTCTTTCTCCGGTAGGAAAGAGAGGAGTTGTAATGGTCAACGAAATGATGTCCGAAGCGCCTGTCTTTTTTTTTCTTATGGTGAGCTTGCCCCGAACCATGCGGTTCGGGAGCTTGTCGAACCATCTTTTTCATATAGCCGTCCTTTGGGAGTCTCTTGACTCCTCGACAAGGATAGGAATTGAAGAAAGAATAGGCAATGACTTCACCGTCGCATCTTGATCATCTCGCTTTAGCTTCAATGTCACTTCTATTTCGCCATACTTTTGAGAATGGAAAGAACCAGCACCTAACTTAAGTTAGGTGCTGGTTCTCTCTCTGCCACCGCAGTTAAGCTCTTATTTTACAGGTCAGTTCCGCGTATCTTGCCTCAAACGGCGGGAGCTGATACCGGCCCAGCGCTCCAGATTTCCGTTGCCCCGCGTAACAAAATGGGCTATTATAGCGTAAAGGATAGTTGAATCAGCAAAAGGAGGAATCATGCACAAAGAAGAAGAAAAGGAAGGTCGGCACGGCATGGTGATAGGGGGGACAATCGTGCTAGGGATCGGCGTTGTTTTTCTCTTGAGCAATCTTCGTATAATTCCGGATGCCGGGGAAATGTGGCCGTTGATTTTGGTGGTGGTTGGTATTGCACTTCTGGTGGGTGCGGCCTTCAAAAAAGAACCGAAGAAGGAGGATAAAACTCCCCAGCCACCTGAATAGAAAAATTTGGTTCTATCCAGAACACTCGCTCATGAATTAGCCTTTGGTTTGATTTAAGAGCAGAAATAGGGATGCTTTTTACCTCACCCCCCTTGGTTCCCCTCTCCATTGCGTGGAGAGGGCGTAGGGCGGTGAGGTTTCAATTATCATAGAACACAAACCTATTATGGATAGCAACAATAAAGACACTGGTGAGCCACGGTTGGGGACCGTGACCCTGCTCCTTTTTCTGCTGGTGGGATGGCCCCTTCTGAGCTACGTGATAATGGCGGAAAGCAAGCCGGAGACGGGATTTGCGGGGATGGATCCGGTTTCGCAGATTTATCTTCCTACCATTGCAATCGAGTGGCTTATCTTCGCCGTGGTCTTTTTGGTTTTAAGAAAGGGGAAAGAGAATCTATCCGCTGTGGGGTTTTCTGGGCTGACCCCGGCTAATCTTGGCATCGGGCTGGGTTTTCTGCTGGTGGCAAACGTCATTCTTTTGGGCCTGGCTCAGGTACTGGGGTTTTTTCATCTCACCGTCCCCGAGGAAATAGCGTTCATCTTGCCTCGCACTAACACGGAGAGACTTTTTTGGGTGATTCTGTCCGTAACGGCAGGAATATGCGAGGAGACAGGATTCAGGGGATACGTTCTGACCAAACTGAATCTTTTTACCAACAACTGGTATCTTACTGTAGCCCTATCTTCGCTCTGTTTTGGCTTAGGGCATTTCTACCAAGGGATCGGTGGAGTCATCTTAACCGGGACTTACGGGCTTCTGTTTTGTCTTTTGTTTATCTGGAGAAAGAGTCTGGTTCCAGGAATAATCGCCCATTCCCTGCAAGACCTTACCGCGATTTTTGCCGCGTCAAAGTTCACCTAAAGAAATTGTCGGGCACCCCGCCTATGATGGAGGGTGCCCGACAAATCCTACAAAGCCCAGTAACCCCGCGACCCGAACTACCGCTGACCGCAATTTTCGCGTAGCAGAGCCTTCATGCCTCTGGAATTTTCGGTTTAGCGCAGGCATGAAGCCTGCGCTACGCTGGCGACTCCTAACTGATCACTGATAACGGTTCGACCTGGCCCTTCGGCCAAGCTCAGGGTCGAAGACTCACCGCAAGCTTACTGCTGCCTTTCTCCTTCTAAGAAACACCCAGGTAATGAACCCAAGCAACACCACCCCAAAGATGATCAGACCCCATTCGGTGAGGGTGGGGATGTCATTCTCGTCAGCACACAGCCAGTCAGCGATGTTGGTGACGTACTGTTCATTATCACCTATTGGAATGCTACCATCAAATACCCGTAAGAAACTTACATCAAAAACGACTCTTCCGTATCCGTCATCCAGTGCAGCAATCAAAGTATCACCCTGGTAAGTAGCAACAACTTCTACATCATTGCCGACCGTCATTTTTGCCTCATTCCGGTTACCGGGTATAGTGTCAACTCCGGCAGCTAATGGATGATCTGCAAAATCAGGTGCTATGGGCGTTAGCACTTCTCCGTGGCCGTGGTCTCCTGTACCGTGGAATGTAACGCCGAGAGGTATAGAAATTTGGTTGGCATCATCTACATAATTATCGGGAGACTCATTGTCAGCCATAATCAGCAGGCCATTTCCCTGATTTCGGAAATCTAGAATAGCATCTATCTCAGGCTGCGCAAGCTGGGCCACGGCAGCAGGATAGGTGGATAGAAACCACAACTGGTCGTAGTCGTCCAGCAACAAAGGAGTGATCACACTCGTTCCTTTTCTGTCTGTAACGGTCACTGTGTGCCCGTGGCTCTGTAGGATCATTGGCAAAATGCTGTCACAAGCAGTTGAATCATAGGTGTCGGTGATTGTCGTTAAGTACACTAGTATACTGCAGCCAGTGCTTTGACCACCCCCTTCATTAGGGGTAGCTGAGACATTGTGACCCACGCCGGAAACCCATAAAATGACTGCCGTTAGGACTAAAAGCATCTGTTTCGTAACACCAATAAACCTCATGTTTCTTCACCTCCATCAACGTTGATGATTGCAGGGTAAAACCGAATCATAACACTATCTCCATGATCACATCGTGATACAATTCTGGGGTACTCAAAAGCCATGTAAAATTCTTGAAAGAACAAAGAATTGCTAGCCAAACCATTCCAAAGAAGAATCAGGGGCCGAGGTCTCTCCACTGCTAAAAAGACAGTGGAACTGTGTTAAGGGAATTTGGATCTCGACAATAAAAAGAAAAGTGACACAGCCTCTTCCGCCAGGTAAGCCAGTATAATGTAATATTCTGCCCGTTGTTACACTGCTTACTACTAAGATAACCGTGTTCTCTTTCTTGTCAAGACCTAAATTAATATTTCTGCAATAAAAAGGTTCTAAGAAGAAAACACTGGTTTGTGGAAGCGGCAATTAAACTAAAGCACATCAGCACATTAGCACGATATGTCGGCGGCATGAACCTGATAATCTGCGTAAGTTCGGCAGCGTTGTTTGGCGGGCGGTCCGTCGGGACGCAACCCGACGCAGAACTGATTTTTTGACGGAGTGAAGAGGCAGAGAAGGGCGTTCGTTATCATTCAAAGGTCCCTCTGCACACCACTTGAGGGCTGACGTTTTGACACCACAGCAAATTGCCCCAATACCTTTCAGCTACTTCCCACCAGTATTTTAGGCGCATCCCTGCCCGGGTGGGGCTCCCCCTGTGAAGAGATAATTGATCAGATATACTACATCCCCGATATCAATGGTACAGTCGTTATTAGGGTCGCCAGAGGGCAGAGGGATGGGTGGAGAACCACCTAAGAAAAGATAGTTTATCAAAAACACAACGTCTGCTACGTCCACTATGCCGTCCCCGCTGGCATCCCCCCAGGTGTACACTGGGGCAATGTTCTTGAAGACATAATTTGATTCGCCCCAGTTGCTCACGCCTAAATCAGGTTTGTAGGAGTAATGGTAATCGAAGGAGATGTAGGATACCGGTGCGGATGCCACAGATACCCACCCGGTTGCCAGATTATAACAATACTCACCTGGCGACAGGGTATTGTCATCCACTATTACGCTTTCAAGAGAATGAGCCGGATAGTGATTCAGGTAAAAGACCTTTTTTAGTCCATCGCCTGGATAAGTTTCTGCGGTGATGCTTAAGACCCCATCTCCATCCACATCCCCCCAGACCATCTCCTCCACCACGCTTTTATAGGCAGTGCTGCATCGCCAGACTGCGGTGGGGGTTAGAGTTCCCTCAACGTTTTCGTATATCCACGAATAACCCCACCATCTGCCCGCGGCCAAATCCTTGTCGCCATCGCAGTCGACGTCACACCAGGAAACGGACGAACCATACCCTTGAGTTTGCGACTGCCAGACCGGAGAAGGGTTCAATGTTCCCGCCTCATTCTTGTAGACCTGAAAGTAACCCGGCTGGCCCAGCTGATCGTTGTTGGCCACGGCCAGGTCGAGATAACCATCATTATCCATATCTCCCCAATTCAGGGTGTTCCCATCGTAATAACCCCCTGAATTCCAGGAGGCCGAGTGTTCGATGGAGTCGCCATAATTGTAGTAGACGAAAACCGGCCCAATGGAACTGATGAAGGCCAAATCCAAATCCCCATCATTGTCAATGTCTCCCCACTCCACATCATAGCACGGAGTGTCGTCCAGAGACATCCAGGAGGGAGTGCTTTCTAAGGTTCCGCCATTGTTGTAATAGATGCGTTGCCTTTCTTCTATGCCGTGGTAGGATTCGCCACAGGCAACGGCCAGGTCCAGATCACCATCTCCATCGGCATCTCCAAAGGCACAGGCAAAAGTATGCATGGTATCGTCGGATTCCCAGGAGGGAGACGTCTCCAAAGAACCGCCCAGGTTCATGTACAACTGAACCGTGGTAGCTCCCCATCCGGAGCGGATATAATTGGAGACCGCAAAATCCAGGTAGCCGTCGCTATTGACGTCCCCCAAAGCCGAGTGACCCGAATATTGGCTGTTATCGGAGGCCCAACCGTGAGCGGTCTGCAGATTTCCGCCGGAATTGAAATAAACGTAATTCGGGGCCAGGGCCATATCGTTGCCATTGGAGACGGCGAAATCCAAGAAGCCATTGTTGTCGATATCGCCCCAACTAGCTCCGGTAGAATAGACCCCGCTCTCCGTCGACATCCAATAGGGACGCATCTCCAGCGGCATCTCCGCAAAGCCAATCTGGCAGCTTCCCAAAACGATTAAAAGAACAAATAAGAACTTTTTCATATAAACCTCCGCGTCTATACTCTGGATAGTGACACTGAACATCCCAACAGTGATTGTTAGCTAGTTGGGTCTCCGAGTCCGAATTGGTCGAGGCTACGCCTTTCTATTGAGCGAAGACTCGCCCAATCACTTTGACCGGCATTGTAGGTTCTTGAGAAGAATCTCTTTCCTTCCAAACGGCTTGCTCAAGTCTAATGCCCTATTATGATAATAATGCCATTTTCAAATATGTCAAGAAATTACCTTGCCTCAGCTAAGCCTTTCTGTCAGGTATTTTTGCTCGGCCGACACCATGCGCCCAAGGGATGCGGCCGAAGTTATAGGTTTTGAGAGAATTTGAAGTGTGTGGTTGATAGTGGGTTTCAAGAAAGGAGGTAAGCAGAACTTGGTGTTTTTTTTGCTTACAACGTGTTTGGTAACCCCTTGGCTTTCAGAGTATTGGTCGAGCGCATAACCAAGGCTTCATGCTTTGGCTCGTCTCAAGATACTGCGGGCAAGCCGTAAAGGCTTGCCTACGCGGCAAGATGGCATCCAGAAGCTTATGATCAATCCTTTGGAAAAACACCCATACCCCATCAGTGGACGCAAACACCCCCAAGTTTTGGATTGACATAGCCTGCAATTATCTTAAATTGGGGAAAATCTGTGTGGCCGTCTCTAACTCTTTGAGGGAGATTAAAACCATGTCGCAGTGGATACTGATTCTGTCAGCCATACTTTTGAACGTGTGCGGTCATCTCTTTTTGAAAGCCGGGATGAACAAGATCGGGGCTATCTCTTTGGATCAGCTGCTTTCCAGCTTCACAAGCATTTTCTCCACCCCATTCGTTCTTCTGGGACTTTTTTCCTACGTCTCCAGCGTGGCCATGTATATGGTGGTTTTGTCCAAAGTGGACGTCTCCTATGCCTATCCTTTGATGATGGGATTGGGCTACAGCCTGATCGTTCTGTTCTCCTGGCAGATCTTCGGAGAACCATTCTCTTCTTTCAAATGGACCGGAATAGCCCTGGTTTTGGCCGGTGTATTTTTGTTGGGGAAGTAAAAGCAGTTAGCAGGTTCGAAGGTTAAGAGTCAAAAAGTTGTTGCTTAATTGCGTTTTTCTATTAAGTTTACGGTTGGAACTTATGTGGTTTAGAAAGCTGCGGACAGCGGACCGCGGACATGAATCAAAAAGGAGAAAAGATGGCTAGAAAGATAACCAGCTTTGCAGACAAGGTCAAAAAAGAAACGCATGTGGTTTATTGTCCCAAGTGCGGCGGAGCGATTCAGCCTATACTTCATGTGGTCTCTGAAAGATCCAAATCCGGATCCTGGAGATTCAAAAATAAACGGGTGGGAGTCTGCAAATGCAACCACGATGAGATTTATAAGTAATAATCTCGGAGTAGCGACGTTTGCGTCGCGCTTGACATCGAAGTCGGCCAGTTGGTTCGGAATGCCTTTTACCATCCCCAATAATCCCCCTTTTTGAAAAGGGGGATTAAAAACCCCCACGGGGTGCGACGTGGGTATTCTCTGCCTCCCGTTTTTTCCCGTCAGGGCAAATCTTTCAAGGTGAACGCCTCTCCACATATGGGCAACAACTTTTTGGCTTGACGAATTCTTGGCCAACGCTTCATGCCTTGGCTGGCAAGCCATAAAGGCTTGCCTACGCGCTGTTCTCGCCGAGAAAATCCTTACGGATTAATTCCTTCTTTTACCTCTCCCCCTTTCACTCCCCCTCTCCACATTTGTGGAGAGGTCGGCAAAGGGATGAGTCTCCAGCTTGTGAAAAAAGTTACAAATTCCCTTGCCTTTACAAAAAAAATTCGTAGATTAATAAGAAATTCGTTTGCCTGTTGGCTCTTGCAGTGTTAAATTCATCTTCGGGTGAAAAGAATTGAAGGAGAAATTGCTCATGCCCAGAATAGAGGTAGATGAAAAGAGATGCAAAGCCTGTGAGCTGTGTGTAGTGGCATGTCCGCACAAGGTGATTGGCCTATCCGAAAACTTCAGCCCCACCGGATTTCATCCCGCATGCATGGTCAAGCCAGAAGCCTGCACCGGATGCATGCTTTGTGCTTTCGTCTGCCCGGATGTGGCGATCGAAGTCTACAAATAGTGTTGAGTTTGGAGTAGCGAGACCCCGCCTTTGGCGGGGCTCTGCTACTCCGAATAGAGTAATGGAGACCATTATGGGTGAAAGAACGTTGATGAAGGGGAATGAGGCTTTAGCTGAGGGAGCGGTCCGAGCTGGATGTCGTTTCTTTTCCGGCTATCCCATCACCCCGCAAAATGAGATTCCGGAATACATGTCCTGGAGATTGTCTGAGGTGGGAGGAACCTTTATCCAGGCAGAAAGCGAGGTGGCGGCAATAAACATGCTTTTTGGAGCGTCCGCTTGCGGCGCCAGAGCTATGACCTCTTCCTCCGGTCCGGGAATAAGCCTAAAACAGGAGGGGATCTCCTATACCGCCAGCGCCGAGCTGCCCATATTTTATGCCAATGTGGTAAGAGGAGGTCCGGGATTGGGCAACATCGCTCCTGCTCAGGGAGACTATTTCCAGGCTACAAGGGGTGGTGGACATGGAGATTACAGAGTGTTAGTGATGGCTCCTAACTCCGTCTCGGAGATGGGAAATCTCCCCAAACTCTGCTACGAGTTTGCCGACAAGTACCGAATGGTCACCATGGTCTTGGCGGATGGACTCTTGGGGCAGATGATGGAGCCTATTGAATTTAACTTTGATCCGGTCGACCCGGCCAAACTTCCCCCAAAAGATTGGGCTTTGGGGAATGCCGACGGAAGGCCCAGAAGGGTAGTAAGATCATACGACCTGAAACCAGGTTTTATGGAAAAACACGTCTGGAAGCTTATGGAAAAGTACAAAAAGGTCGAGGAGAATGAGGTGAGGTATGAAACGGCCATGGTGGATGATGCAGAGATACTTATAGTGGCTTACGGAACCTCTTCCCGAATCTCCAAAGCGGCCCTATCGTTGGGAAGAAACGAAAACATAAGAATAGGACTTCTGCGGCCGATCACCCTCTGGCCCTTTCCTATGAAACCTTTAAATGAACTGGCTTCCCGAATCAAGAAGATTCTGGTGGTGGAGATGAGCGCTGGTCAGATGATTGAGGACGTTAAACTGGCCATCGAGGGAAAAGCCCAAGTTTTCTTTCATGGTCGGCCAGCGGGCGGAATACCAACGGGTGAGGAGGTCCTGGAAGTGGTCAAGAAAATTATGGGAACGGGAAATTGAGAAAGCAGAAGGCAGTATACAGTAAACAATAAGCAGACAGACTTCAAACTTTCAAACTGAATTGACTATGGAGAAAAAAGTTTTTGCCAAAACCAATGGCTTGGTCGATATCCCGATGCGTTATTGTCCGGGCTGCGGACATGGCGTGGTGCATCGGATGATCGGCGAGGTCATGGATGAACTAAAGATCAGAGAAAGAACCATAGGCATCGCCCCGGTGGGCTGTTCGGTCTTTGCAGACGAATATTTCAACTGCGACATGATTCAACCTGCTCATGGCAGAGGTCCTGCAGTGGCCACCGGGATGAAGAGAGTCCGGCCGGATTGTATCGTCTTCAGCTACCAGGGAGATGGTGATTTGGCTTCCATTGGCATGGCGGAGATCATCCATTCTGCGGCGAGATCGGAAAACATCACCGTCGTCTTCATCAACAATGCTATCTTCGGCATGACCGGCGGACAGATGGCGCCGACCACCTTGCCGGGGATGAGGTCCACCACCTCTCCTTTTGGAAGAGATCCCAAAGTGGCGGGAAACCCGATCAGGATATGTGAACTTCTCTCCGCACTGGAGGGACCAGTTTATTTAGCCCGGGTAGCGGTAAACACTCCAGCTAACGTGGTGAAAGCAAAAAGAGCCATAAAGAAGGCTTTTCAGGTGCAGATAGATGGTCTGGGATTCTCTCTGGTGGAGATTCTTTCTCAGTGCCCCACTGACTGGGCCCTAACCCCGCTTCAGTCCATCAAAAAGATTCAAGACGAGATGATTCCTTACTATCCCCTGGGGGAGTTCAAAGTCCCCGAGGAAACTAAGACGGAAGATAAAGGAAAAGTCTCGGCAGGTTAAGGGTCAAGGGGCAAGAAACAAGGGTCAAGAGGGAATTCATTTGGAGATTTCTCTGCCGTGGATCGCGGACAGCGGCCGGCGGACCATAATGTAGACGGAGGCATGATGTATCAAGGCGTGATAATGTCAGGATTCGGCGGGCAGGGGGTAATCTCAGCGGGGATACTTTTGGCATATTCCGGTATGGTAAACGGCAAACAGGTCACCTTCTTCCCGGCTTATGGTGCGGAGATGCGGGGCGGAACCGCAAACTGCTCGGTGGTCGTTTCCTCAGAAGAGGTTGCATCACCGGTGGTCTCTTCTCCGGATTCCGTGATCGTGATGAACGAGCCCTCCCTGGCCAAATTCGAGCCGGCATTGAGGCCGGAGGGCCTTCTTCTGATAAATTCTTCCCTGATCTCCACTAAGCCAAAGAGAACCGACATAAATCCGATCAGCATTGCCGCCAACCAAATAGCAGAAGACATAGGATCAGTCAAATGTGCCAACATGGTAATGATCGGTGCTCTTCTGAATCATACCAAGGCGGTCTCCCTGGAAAGTGTGATAAAAACCTTGCCCAAAGTTTATCCCCGAGCAAAGAAAGAGATACTGGAGATGAACGTAGAAGCCTTGAAGAAGGGCGCCAAGTTATAATATAGAAATTGTGCTTCTTGAGGTTGCTTTCGCAATGTCAAGAAAGGCGGAGGGGTTTTTTTGTGTTCAAACACCCCTCTTTTCCGTAAGTTAACTAAAATTCCCGAACAGCCTCCATTCGTTTAACCTATAGTATAAGAACGACTTGAGAATCAAGCACCACCTTCAGTTGAATTAAGGTCACACTCCTCCAGAATTGGTCAGAACTCTTCTTTCCCAACATTCATCTGTGGAAGCATGGCGCCTGGGGGTCGGTGGGCTGCCGCAAGAAGGCCCGAAATTTGTGACATATTCATAGTGATCTTTTCATTCACAGCTGCGACCCAGTCGGGGGTTGGTGTCCCCTACCATATTTCATGTTCAGATAGTCATTGTTTACGTCCACCTAAACCACCGCTACCTATACAATAGACACTACCACACGCGCTATTGCCTGTAATAATGTTACATGTCACAACTCCGAGATACGGGTCGAATCTTATCTTAACAGTTCTTGATTCCCCTGGTGCCAAGCTATAGGAGCCTTGGCCGGAAATAAAGAAGAAGTTGTATCTACAATCACCAGCGCTGGACATGCTCACCCATCCTTCTAAAATTACCTCTCCGAT
This sequence comes from uncultured Ignavibacteria bacterium, assembly GCA_964588305.1. Classification (GTDB taxonomy): domain Bacteria; phylum Zixibacteria; class MSB-5A5; order MSB-5A5; family SM1-73; genus SM1-73. The sequence goes on along the minus strand of CAZPOP010000009.1, from coordinate 103,561 downwards.
GTTTGTGATTGTGAAGCTCGTATCAACACTTAGACCGAGTGGTACAACGCCAAAATCTATATTGCTGGGATCAACGGAGCAGGCAGGGGCAGGCTTGCAAAATCCTATGCAGGCCACGTTTTCACAAAGGTCGTTACCTGTCTCAATATGGCAGCCCACACTGCCCGCAGAATCAGGTTCGAATCTTAGCGTTACCGACCGAATTTGATCGGTCGTCAGACTATATGCTCCCCCACCGTTCAAAATGCTAAAATTGTCACACGATTCACTTATGTTGCCATGCAGAGTCCCCCCTCCCATATTAACAACAAAAAACACCGTGTCAGAATGCTCTCCCGCCGTTACCGTGTCAAAATCCAGAAATGTGGGATAAACCCAACAAACGGGCTGAACGTTCTCCTGCTCTTGCTTGCTGGATTTTTCACTGCAGGAAAAAGAGGCAAAACAAACAAGAATCGTCAGGCACGTAAAGAAGAATGTTTGAATACACATGTTTTTCACCTTAGCCTCCTTTCCTCAAACTTTCTCCACGCCCAATCCCTCGAAGGATTCCTTTCCCTGAATCAACACTTGGCTAGTGGTTCGCTACACAGATTCATTTGAAGCGGCTATGAATCAAAAGCTCATTCCAGACCTTTCTCTTTGTTTGATCATCTAAAACATCCCCGAGCACAAAATCATCGATCACCCCCCCAAGTTTGCTCCCGATCGTGAAAAGATCCTCCAAAGTTTCAGTCTGGATTACCGCAGTATTTTCCTCTTTGTTGACGGATATGTGCTCGTCCGAGACTCCACAGGCCTTTTCTATATCCTGAATCTTCATTCCGGACAATGGTAATCTGATCGTATAGCCTAGTTTTCGCCTTCCTCTGCCAAATCCGACCTTCTCAGAAGCCCTACAATCGAAGATCCCAGCTGAGCCCCAGATTACATGTTTGTCTCACTTTACCAAATCATTTAAGGTTAGTGGGTGACACACCCAAACACCCATGACGGTTGGCTTCTCCATTTTAACCTTCTTCCTGTTTTGCATTTCATTTTATGATGTCAAAACCTATGGTGGCCGCTCTCATATTATTTATTTCCCAGATTACAGTGAAGGTTCCTCCTCCGTACTTATCGAAGAATTCTCCGGGACCGAACTTCTGGTGCATAACCTGCTCATTCCAACGCGCATGATCCTCTATCTCAGAAATTGTTTCTCCCTTTGCATTGTATATTTTGCATTTTACCTTGGCTCCAACCATGTGCTGGGCAACCAGTCCAATTCCGATTTCCTCATGTGCTCTAAAGACTTTCTTCTCTCCCTTTCTGAGGCCCTTGTATTCGCTCGGATAGTTGTATGAGCCATTATTGTTTGTATCTTCCAAGTAGTTGTATACAGCTGGTATTGTATATGGTTTTGGTTCCGAATTCTCTACGCTCTCGGTCTCACTCATTACACTACATCCCCCGGTAACTAGTGCTGCCACGCATAGTGAAACCACCATACCAAACCAGTTCTTGATCTCAATTCTCATGGCAAACCTCCTTTCTTCAAAGGGTGCCTTTTAGAGGGGGAGCTCAGATTAGTCCCCGCAGGCTTTGTGGGGACCGGGTCGTAGCTTGTAACCCTGTAAGATCTAAGTCTCCCCCATTTTGAATTCCTTTCCACCTAAAATCGTTCTTTGGGCGTTCGTTTATTGAACGCCGTACCTCCGTTTGTCCATTATCTTTTTGAATTTAGTCAACTACTTCAGCTTAGTCAACCAAAAAAACGAAGGTCGGGTACGTTTTCCCTTGCTCCAGATTCAGTATTTGGACACGGGCTTGGGGGCAGCGGGGTCTCTCAGAAAGTCCTCAAAAACCGGGATAAATTGTCCCTGACCTTTTTAGTTCGATCAGTGACGGGGGTCGGTGTCCCCCTACCCTTGCCACCTGTTTCAATTTTGTTTCAAATGAGGTTGGATTATCGTGGGTCTTCGTGGGTTATGGTGGGCTATTGTAAAGCTGCTAATAGATTGACAGCCCTTGTAATAGCCCATTTTTCAACACCTTGCGGAAACTGCAGAATCGGGATTTTTTCCTACCGCCTTTTTCATCTTTTTCATTCTCTGTTGGGAGTTGCCCTTCAGGTGCAACTTGGTGGAGTGCCCCCTAAGAAAACGTAATTGATCAAGAGGATTACGTCCGCAACGTCTATGGCTCCGTCGCAATTGGCGTCACCAGCTTCGAATGGATTTGGTGCCGAACCACCCTGGAAGAGATAATTGGCTAAAAAGATCACGTCAGCAATGTCTACTAGGCTGTCCCCGTTAGCGTCTCCACAGACGAATGGAAGCTGGACTACCGCGATCAATCCTTGGCAAGGTCGATAATTGTGCTTGGTGGCAGTGACATACAGGTCACCTCCGGCGGTGGCAGAACAGGAAAACGTTACCTCACCTCCCGCATCGGTATAACCTCTTTGGTAGATCTCGTCGCTCATCAAGCAGACCAAAACGCTCTCCACCGGAGCGCCCATCGAAGTTGCGGTTACGGAGACGACAGAGGACCCGGTAAATATGGTGTCGGAATGGGCGATGTTTAGAGTTTCAGGCAGGCTGGTCCACATCTCCATGGTGGGATCGCCAAAATAGTGGAACATCTCAAAGGTCACCTGAGTTGCAAACAGAGAAGACCACCAGGGGTAGCCGGCACCGTTGGTCAGGTAATATTTGTCGTAAACCCAGAACTTTCCGAAATCCAGCAGGGTCCCCATCCTGAACAGGGTGTGAGAGATGGGATTTGTGGACTCCATATCGGGATAAGATGGATCGAAGTTGGTCCACATACCGTCGATCAGACCCTTGCACAGTTCATCATTGTACCCGCTGTAGCTTACCCGAGTATGTCCAAAAACACCTGCCGCTCCACCGTTTGCCTTTCTCTGAAAGGCTTCGCAGAAATAGAGCGAACCAACAGGCGTTTCAAAATCCGGATCATCCGTCTCGTTGTCAAAATGACCGGTTTCGCAGTTTATGCTGAAAACTATGGGGAGCCTATCCTGATTGGCCAGACTATTGACGTTGTCGACATAATAGGCCGGATCACCCCAGCCCACACCTCCACCATGATCACGATGAGTCACCAAGAAGACCCCGTCGTTTATGGCATTGTTAATCTGAACGCTGTCACCATCCCAGGTTAACTCAGGTGGAATGGGGATTCCATAATAATAATACTGGGGATCGCTGCCCTCAGTCTTATTATAACATCTTTCCGCATCATATCCTTCAGAAAGCATGAAATCTCTGACTCGTTCGCTGGTCTGCAGAAAGAACCTGTCGGCGTAACTATCGAAATCTCGATCCTGAAAATGACTCGCAACCAAGATGTTGTCATAAAAACTTTCGGGGCTGGAGATGGGATCGCGCTGATAATTAAGTATCTTGCTGATAACCGTCTGGGCTTGAAACACCGAATCCACGGATATTCTTCCCATGTGTATATCCGGGAACCAGTCCGATCCATCCACGGTGATGTAATATAAATCCGTGCCGATTTCCAAATCATCGTAGGGGTGAATGGTTCGATAGAGTAGCGGAATGAACTCCGCGTCTCCTACGAAGAGAACGAACGAAGGAGGGGGGGTCCAGGTGTCGTAGGCATTTTGAATATAAGTTCTTATGGATCCGGTATCAGAACCGGTCTCGGTGGTATTCTTCACCCAGGTGGAGATTCCGGTCAAATTCTTCCAGGAGGCTAACGATTCCGCCCAGGCCTGAAAATCAGGATGGGTGATGATCAGAAAGTCGCAACCGGTATCGCTCTTTCCGCCTAACGGAGCCGGAGTTCCCAGGGAGGGATAATTCAAAAGAAGATTCTGATACAAAGGCTCAAAATATGGCGAGCGGTGGATCGGGTCAACAAAAAGACCGCTTCCTCCCACAAAGCTGATCTTCACTTTCATATGAGAGCAAACCTTCAACTCCTGGGTAGCAGGGTTGTATTGTACCGGAAAGAGAATGAATAAAGAAACCGGACAGCCTCGAATGATCTTGGGCTCCTCCACAAATACCATTCTGTCCGGATAAAACTCATTTCGCTGATAGAAATCCTCGTCCTTGACGAACTCCGGCTCCGGGGCTCCCGCCTTGTCAACCGGCTGTTCCTGCGCCGGATAGACGTTGTAGCCGGAGAGAGTTTGGGCGGTATATTCCAAAACCTCAATTCGAGGTTCAGCATCCAAAGGTACTGCAATGAATCGACCAAAAGTGGGAAGCTCCGCCCAGCCCAAATTGGAAGTTCTCCCCCCACCGGGCATCAAAAGAGTCTGATAGGTCATCCCCTCCTTCACAACATCATTGATCACCATTCCGGGAAAATTAAGTTCAAGTATCACCTCGTTTGCATTAGAGGCCACAAGACTCACCTCGGGGTAAGCCGAAGGATCGGCTGCTTGGCTGGCGGCAAGCTGGCCGGAGCTAAAAGCAATCCAACCGCTGGCGGCAAAGGAGACCGATCCGCTCAACAAAAGAAAAAAGAAAACACAAAAAAGCAGACCTCTTTTGTTCATGTCCTACTCCCTTCTGAAAAGTTAAAAATGACAGCATATATTCAACATTCCGAAGCTTGTCGATACAGCCCCGAATTCTTTCTAAGTCCAATATAACTCGATATCCCTTTTTTGCAACAAGAAATCTTGTCGGGAAATGAAAGCTTACGAAGAAAGCGATGAAGAGTAGATAATTGGCTTTTGCCTGAATTGGTGCCGAAGGTGGGATTTGAACCCACATGTCCTTACGGACACTGCGCCCTGAACACAGCGTGTCTGCCTGTTCCACCACTTCGGCGTTTGATATAATATAATCGGCGCCGACCTTCTGAGCAAGAATTATTTTGGGCAGAGGAAGAAATTTCTCACCCTAGGCAATCTATTGGAGTATCAAGCTTATGGTCTTCGACTTAATAAGTTGACGTATTAAGGAGCCACTGTGCGGCCTTTTAAAAGGCTGACGCCTTACCGCCAGAGGCGGATCTGTCTATGACAGAAACTCCTTTGACCATGCCTGAATCGTCTCCAAATGCAGGGATGTTCGCCAATTTAGTTGGTTACCATTAGCTTGATCTGGCTCCGCTCTGGCGAATCGTCCCGGTCCGACCATTATAAACTGAGAATTTGCTTGCCCCAAGCCTGCGTCTGGGATATATTTGGCGGTGTGCAAAAGAGTGAAAAACAGGTAAAGGTGATCTCGATCAATCGCAAGGCTCATCATCTCTACCATATCCTGGAGAGCTATGAGGCAGGAATCGCGCTGGTGGGGACTGAGGTCAAATCTCTCCGGTTGGGGAAGGCAAATCTGAAAGACAGCTATGCCATGGTTGAAAAAGCAGAAATCTATCTGCATAATATGCACATCAGTCCCTACGATCAGGCCAGCCGGTTTAACCACGATCCTACCCGCACCCGCAAACTCCTTATGCACAAAAAGGAGATAAAGAGGCTTCTGGGAAAGACGGTGGAGAAGGGATTGACTTTGGTTCCTCTGAAGCTTTATTTCAAGGGAAATGTGGCCAAAGTGGAGCTGGCCTTGGTCATAGGAAAGAAGATGTACGACAGGCGCAAGGATATCAAGGACAGGGAGGTAAAACGGGAGTTGCGGCGTGTCCTGAAAGAGAAACAGCGTTGAGTCGTCCCTTGCCAGGCGTAATGAGATCCTACAGGATGGATTCTCTTCTCAATTCAGACTATATTGTTTTTTGCACTAGCATCAGACAATAAAAAAGAAAAAAGCGATAAACTCAGAACAGGGATTTGCGAAGGCTCCGATGAGATCACCACAAATCTCAAGAAACAGAAGGGGTATCGATAGTCCCCAAGCCCCTATTGGAATCTTTGATTCCGGGGTAGGAGGCCTGACCGTAGCAAAGAAGATCTTTGCGCTTCTGCCAAACGAGAATGTGGTCTACTTCGGCGATACGGCCAGGTACCCCTATGGACCAAGATCAAAGGAGATCGTCAAGAAGTTTTCCGTCCAGAATATCAGCTTTCTTCTAAGCCAAAAGGTAAAGTTCATAGTGGTGGCATGTAATACCGCCTCGGCTTTGGCACTGAATGATCTTGAGGAATATCACAAAGTACCGATGATCGGAGTGATAAAGCCGGGAGCTTCTGCAGCGGTTAAAGCCACCAGGAATGGAAGAATAGGGGTGATCGGAACCTTAGGGACTATCTCTTCAGGCGCTTACCAAAAGGCCATTCATAGAATCGATCCCCAAAAAAAGGTATATTCGGTTGCCTGCCCTCTGTTTGTGGCACTTGCCGAGGAGGGTTACATAAACAAAGACGCCGCGTATCTGATAGCTCAGGAATATCTGGGGCCGTTGATCAAGCGAAAAGTGGATACGCTGGTTTTAGGATGCACTCATTATCCTTTGTTGAAGAGGATCATCTCAAAGACTTTGGGCAGAGAAGTCAGACTGATAGATTCGGCTGAAGAGACGGCACTGGAGGTAAGAAGAGTCTTGACCCAGAAGGGTCTGCTCAGAACCGGCAAAACAGGGCCCTATCGTAAGTTCTTTGTCTCCGACGTTCCGGACAGGTTTGTGGAAGTGGGCGAAAGGTTCCTGAAGGATGAGATAGCCCAAGTGGAAAGAGTAGATATTGACGCATATTAGCCAACGGCGTCGGCTAGATTATGGATGTTGCGCAATTGGGCGCAGCTGTCATCTTGCTGCAATCCAGTTGCATGTGCTGATGATCGTGAAGTCGACCCATGTGGGTGATTCATGAAGATCGTGTTGGCCACGAATAACGAACATAAAATCGAAGAGATAAAATGCATTCTATCTGATCCGAGGCTGGAAATTTTGACCTTAAATGATTTTAAAGATTTTCCAAAGATCGAGGAGACCGGAAATACTTTGGAGGAAAACGCAATTCTGAAAGCCAAAAACATATATAAGTTCACAAAACTGATCTCCCTGGCGGATGACTCCGGCCTGCAGGTGGATGCCTTGGATGGCGCCCCGGGGGTCCTCTCCTCCAGGTTTGCAGGCAGACATTGCAGTTATAAGGACAACAATGTGAAACTGCTATCGCTTCTGAAGAATGTCCCCTGGGAGAAAAGAGGGGCAACATTTGTGTGTGTGGTGGCAATCGCAAAGGATACGGACAATGTTATAACCATAAGAGGCGAGATCAAGGGAATCATTACCACCGAGGAACGAGGAGAGGGCGGATTCGGCTATGATCCCGTATTCTACCTGCCCCAATCGTCCCAGACCTTTGCTCAGCTCTCGTCTGAGGAAAAAAACAAAAGAAGCCATCGGGCGAAAGCCTTTCAGAGGGCGAGAGAATTAATCAAGAAAGACTTTGGAATATGATCGATACCGTTACTTTTGACCTGTGGAACACTCTCCTTTCCAATAAGCCCCGGGATAACGAGAGATACAAAGAGAAAAGACTTGAAGCGATTCGTGGCTTGCTGAAAGAGAATGGGTTTGACGTCGATTTCGATTCGTTGTACAGGGCTCACGAGAAAGGGTTCGAAAAATGCAAGGAAACCTGGAATAGGAATCTGGACTTAAGCACCGAGGAGCAGTTGAAGATCATGTTCAGCTTTCTGGATGACCCGGGAATTTCGGCCATTATGCAAAGCCTTATGCCCAAATTGGAAGAGGTTTTTCTTGCTCCCGTCCTCAAGGATCCACCACCCCTAACCGAAGGAGCCAAAAAGACAATTGACTATGTCCAGGCTCAAGGCTATAAGATTGGCTTGATATGCAATACCGGGAGAACTCCGGGAAGGATAATCAGAGAGCTTCTGAAGAATCTGGACATGATCGAGCATTTCGGAACATTGACCTTTTCGAATGAGCTCAAGATCCGGAAGCCGGACCCGCGAATATTCCTTCACACTCTGAATGAATTGAAAAGCGATCCCGCCTACTCCATGCACGTAGGAGACGAGCTGAAATCAGACGTTTTAGGAGCAAGAATCACCGGTGTAACATCGGTGCACTTCAACCCAAACCAGGCCTTCTACAGGCAAATCCAGCCGGATTTCTCCATTAAGGAATTAATTGAATTGAAAACCATTTTAGAGAAAACAAAACGACCTTTTTCTGATGTAAACAATTGACCGGTTCTCTCGTATCAATTGACGTTGTCCGTCCATGAGGATTCATGTTTCCAGTGAAGAGGCCTTTCATTCTTGACGACAATAGAAAAAGAGAAACACTGGATTTGAGATTTGTGTTAATCGGACGGTCATAACCTTAACCGAATAAGTGCGAAGGCAGGTGTAAATTCATGAGCGAAAGAATCGGAATCTTGACTGGAGGGGGCGACTGTCCTGGCCTGAATGCGGTAATCAGGGCAGTGGTGAGAAAGTCTATCCTCAGATACAACTACCAGGTTATTGGAGTACTCGAGGGATGGAGGGGGCTTTTAGAGTATGGATTGACCGAGGAGCTGAATCTGGATAGAGTTGCCGGGATACTGCACCGGGGCGGAACCATACTGAAGACCTCACGAACTAATCCCTTTAAGGTTAAGGACGGGGTAAAGCGGGTCATCGAAAAAATGAAGGGACTGGGCCTGAAGGCGTTGATAGCGGTGGGAGGCGAGGACACCTTAGGGGTGGCGGCAAAACTCTATGACGAAGGGCTGAGGGTGGTGGGAGTACCCAAAACCATTGATAACGACATATACGGTACCGATTACACCTTCGGATTTGATACCGCCGTAAACATTGCCGTGGATGCCATCGATCGCGTCCATACTACCGCCGAATCACATAACCGAGTGATCGTGGTGGAGGTGATGGGAAGACATACCGGATGGATCGCCATAGAGGCCGGAATAGCCGGAGGCGCAGACTTCATCCTGATCCCGGAAAAGCCGGTGGACTTAGACAAGGTATGCGATTCCATATGCAAGAGACACCAGAGAGGAAGAGTCTTCAGCGTGGTGGTGGTGGCAGAAGGCGTAAAGATAAAGGTGGAAGAAGAAGAGAAGGAAGAGGAGGTAATGGTTGTTCAGGACCAGACAGCAGATGCTTTTGGTCACGTTAGGCTGGGAGGAATTGGAAAAATCTTAGCCACTGAGATCGAAAAAAGGACCGGTTTTGAGACACGCTTCGTGATCTTGGGATATGTGCAGCGGGGAGGTTCCCCTACCGCCTTTGATCGTGTGTTAGGAACGCGGTTCGGCGTGGCCGCTGTGGATTTTGTAGCCGAAGGTAAATTCGGAAAGATGGTTAGCCTGCAAGGAAACAAGATCGTCCCCATGGATTTAAAAGAAGTCACCGCTAAGACAAAGCGTGTGGACGACGAGCTCTATGAGATCGCCGAGGTCTTTTTCGGATAGCAGTCAACGGATAGAAGGGATGCAGAATAATCTGGTGGTTCGTGGCATATACTCTGAACCGGTCCGGTGCTCAATCCGTTGACGCGGGCCACACCACTCAAACCCCTGAAGGTTTCCTAATGAACATGAAAAGACTCTTATTCTCTCTTTTACTCGTGATAATTTTATTGGGCGCAAGTCCCTCCCTGGCAGAGAGCTTGAGTTCTGTCCAGATGTTTGGCGTCCGCATGGGATTCTGGAGTGCGCTGGATGCAAGAAACGTCCAGAGTCCTCCCGCTTATGAAATCCTGACCCGAGTCACTGCCCCTTATGGAGAGTTCTTCTTCTCTCACGGTTTGAAAAAGGGATTTGCCTTTGAATTTTCCCTGGGTTCTTATTACAGAGGGGAAACCAGGTATGAAGACTCCCTGGGATACTACTGGAAGCGCGTGATTGTTTATCCCGTCTCTCTTTCAGCGAAGTATTATCCCTCATTCTCCCGATCCAGCAGCTCGTTGCAGCCGTACCTGGATGCGGGCGTCTCGTTCATCTCGGGAGTCGAAAACCTTCGGATCGGGCAATATGCCGGATCACTAACCTACGTGGGAGATTATGCCAATACTTATCTAACCGCCGGACTGTGTGGCGGTGCGGGAATGGATCTGGTTTTGAGCCGTGGCTTTGTCCTGGGATTGGACTGCAAGTATCGTTGGGTGAATTTCGGAGACAGAGTCGGTGGACTCAAAGATTACAGTGGCCCCGAAGTGACTTTGGGTCTATGTTATATTCTGAACAGAAAATAGTCCTCTTGTCTTAGTTATATCTCATATTTCCGCTTCTGAAGCAGTTCCCGGAAATTTCCGCAACTAATAACAAAACATTTGCAATTTGGCTGGGGTTCTCTTATATTTTCAGGAACTCAAAACTCGTTGAGATGTGAGTGAATGCCAATTCCAAAATAAAAAGGAGGAACAGATGGGAGTGAAAGTCGGCATTAACGGCTTTGGAAGAATCGGCAGATTGGTATATCGTGCCGCTATGGGTAATTCCAACATAGATATCGCCGGAGTCAACGACATCACCGACGCCAAAACCTTAGCTCACCTTCTGAAATACGACTCGGTACACGGCGTTCTCGGCGCCGAGGTCAAAGCCGAGGGAAGCCGTATCGTGGTTGATGGCAAAAAGACCGAAGTCTTCGCGGAGAAAGACCCCTCCGCCCTTCCCTGGAAGAAGTTGGGCGTGGAGCTGGTGGTAGAGTCAACCGGTAAGTTTCGGAGTGGCGCCGACGCGAAAAAACATATCCAGGCAGGAGCAAACAAGGTCCTCATTTCCGCACCGGCCAAAGCATCGGACGTTCCCGTGCAGACCATACTCCTGGGGGTAAACGACGAAAGATACGATCCCAAAGTGGAGGTGTTCACCATCGGCTCCTGCACCACCAATTGCTTAGCCCCTATTGCAAAAGTGTTGAACGACAACTTCGACATTGTGCGAGGATTCATGAACACCATACATGCGTACACCTCCGACCAAAGACTTCTGGATGCTCCTCACAAGGATTTGAGGAGAGCCAGGGCGGCCGCTGTTGCCATAATTCCCACTACCACGGGTGCGGCCAAGGCGATCTCTTTGGTTATGCCGGAATTGGAAGGGAAATTGGATGGCGTAGCCCTAAGAGTTCCCGTCGCCACCGGTTCCATTGTCGACTTAACCTGCGAGCTTTCCAAGAAAACAACGGTTAAGGATGTAAACAACGCCATGAAGGAAGCGGCGTCCGGAAGGATGAAAGGGATACTGCAGTATACCGAAGATCCAATAGTCTCGGCAGATGTAATCCATAACCCTTATTCCTCCATCTTCGATGCACTTTCCACCATGGTTATTGGAGATAATTTAGTTAAGGTCTTCGCCTGGTATGACAACGAATGGGGTTTCTCCTGCCGGATGGTGGAGATGCTGGAGTTGATGGCGAAATAACGAAGATAATTCAGGGCTTGAATGTTAGGACAGGGATTGCACCCCTGTCCTAAAGACAAGACGGGTGGGGGTGCAACCCCCACCCGAACACGGCGCGCTTGCGGAGGAACTTATGCAGAAGTTAACTATTGACGATCTTGAATTGAAAGATAAAAGGATATTGGTGCGGGTCGATTTCAATGTTCCTTTGGATGAGAAAAAAGAGGTGACAGACGACAAGAGAATAGTGGAGTCATTGCCCACCATCAAAAAGATTTTGCAGGATGGAGGGAAGGCAATTTTGATGTCCCATCTTGGCAGACCCAAAGGGAAGAAAGTGCCAGAGATGAGTTTGGCGCCGGTGGCAAAGAGATTAGAAGAGCTCCTGGGGAAACCGGTCAAGTTTGTTAACGACTGCATCGGACCTGATGTCGAAAAAGCGGTCTCCGCATTAAAATCGGGCGAGTGCCTCCTACTTGAGAATCTTAGATTCTATCCGGAAGAAGAAAAAAACGATGCGGAATTTGCTAAAAAGCTTGCCCGCCTGGGAGAAATTTACGTCAACGATGCCTTCGGCACAGCACATAGAGCGCACGCTTCCACTGAAGGCGTAACGAAATACTTCAAGCAATGTGCGGCTGGTTACCTGATGCAGAAGGAATTAAAATATCTAGGTATGGCTTTGGCTGATCCCAAAAGACCTTTTGTAGCAATACTGGGAGGAGCAAAGATTTCAGGAAAGATCGATGTGATCGGAAATTTGTTGGACAAAGTGGACACTTTTTTGATCGGCGGCGGCATGGCCTTCACATTTTACAAAGCGCTGGGCAAAGAAATCGGCAAGTCGCTTTTGGAGCCTGATAAGATCGATCTTGCAGAGGACATATTGAAAAAGGCCCAGGAGAAAAAGCTGAATTTCAAGCTTCCGGAAGATTTTGTGGTGGCTTCGGAAGTCAAGGAGGGTGCTCCTTCCAAAATTGTCGATAAGGATAGCATTCCTCAAGAGTGGTCAGGCGTGGACATTGGTCCCAAAACCTCAGAGCAATTTGCAGGAGAGCTGGACAATGCCAAAACTGTCGTCTGGAACGGCCCCATGGGGGTGTTCGAAGTGAAGAAGTTTGCGGAAGGAACGGTTAAGATCGCAGAAAAGCTGGCCGAGATAAGCGATAAAGGTGCTACCACCATCGTGGGAGGTGGCGATTCTGCAGCTGCCGTGGCAAAAGCAGGACTTGACAAGAAACTTTCCCACATCTCCACCGGTGGGGGCGCTTCACTTGAGTTCTTGGAGGGAAAGACCCTGCCAGGGGTGGCGGCATTGACAGATAAGTAAAGCAGGGTCAAGGGTCAAGAGAAAAGTTGGAGTGTTCGCCTTTGGGCGAACCATTTGAAAACCTTTAGCGGCGGTCGGTGCACCGCAGACTGCGGACGAAACATGCGAACTCCAATAATTGCTGGAAACTGGAAAATGTATAAGACACACAAGGAAGCCTTCCAGCTGGCTTCGGCTTTAAAACAAAAGTTGTCCGAGGTAAATTCGGTGAAGGTGATACTATGTCCTCCTTTCACCGCTTTAGCTTCGGTCAAGGAGGCTATCAAAGGCTCACATATCCTGCTGGGAGCACAGAACATGCATTGGGAGAGGGAGGGAGCCTTTACGGGCGAGATTTCTCCCCAAATGCTGTTGACAATTGGATCCAAATACGTTATCATAGGGCATTCGGAAAGAAGGAACTACTTTTTCGAAACAAATGAAAACGTAAATCTCAAGGTTAAATCGGCACTCAACTTCGGACTTATTCCCATTGTTTGCGTGGGAGAGAGACTGGAGGAAAGAGAGGCAAACAAAACCGAGCAAGTGGTCGAAGATCATATTAGGGGGGCGTTTGAAGAGTTGGATGCCGGTTCGGTGAAGAAATGCGTGATTGCCTATGAGCCGGTTTGGGCCATCGGCACCGGAAAAACCGCCACGCCAACTCAGGCAAACGAGGTCCATCTTTTTACTAGAGAGCTTTTGTCGTCAATGTTCGACCAGGATTTGGCGGAAAATGTAAACATTTTATACGGAGGCTCGGTCAAGCCGGAGAATTCCAAGGAGTTACTGGAGATGTCCGACATCGACGGGGCTTTGGTGGGCGGGGCAAGTCTGGATGCGGATTCTTTTGAGAAAATCGTAAGAAGCGCAACCTGATACCTTGGCTCTGACTAAAACACAGAAACTAAAAAACGAACGAACTGTCTTTACCGGGAGGAATTCTTGATAACACTTCTGACCATACTGCACGTGATCATCTGCATCGGCCTTATTATCGCGGTCTTGCTGCAGTCGGCAAAAGGTGAGGGCTTGGCTGGAGCTTTTGGCGGTTCCGGAATTACCGGGGCGGTCTTCGGAGGAAGGGGTGCCGCTACGTTTTTGTCTAAAGCGACCACAATCCTGGCAATAGCGTTCTTCTTAAGCTGTATGACGTTGAGCTTCCTGGCTCCGGTCACCGGTCGTGCCGGAAAAGGATCCAGCTCCATCCCCGAGGAGGCGCGGAAACAGGCTACCCAAGGGACAACCCCCGCCACGAGCATCCCTGCCCAAACGCCTGAAGCTCAGCCCCAAACTCCGCCGCAGGGTGAGCCCCAGCAACCGTCTCCGGGTGAAGGGCAATAGCCTTCGACAGAACGAGTTGCAGTATACCTATATATGGATTAATCATCTTGCGGAAGTGGTGGAATTGGTAGACACGCCATCTTGAGGGGGTGGTGACTAACGTCGTGCGGGTTCAAATCCCGCCTTCCGCATTTCTGACCCGCTGATTGTCAATCACTTGCACACCCGCTTCATCGATTTGTTTCAGTTTTGTTTCACGTTGGCGGGCAAAACAGAGCACTTCGATAGCTTCCCTCTTATGGCTTTTCGACAGGTGGGAATACCTCTCTGTCACTTGGATGGTGGAGTGCCCAAGATATTCCTGGACAGTTCTGGGATCGACCCCTTTCATGAATAGGTGGCTGGCGAAGCTGTGCTTGAGGGTATGCATATTAGCACCTTCAAGCCCTGCCTTCTTGTATAGCCTGGCCACTTCGCGGTCAAAAACACCGACCGTAAAATGTGTTAAGGACTCTTGTGCTCTCGGCTGTTGGGGAAGAGCCCTTTGATGACAGAAGCTAAGCTGTTGAAAGAAACCCTAGCCAGATTGGTAGCTAGGGCACTCCCTTTGTCGGATCAAGCAAGGGGCCTGGGGGTCGGTGGGTTGCCTCAAGAATTCCTCAAAAACTGGAACAAATTGTCACGGGGCTTTCTACTTCGATAATTGACGGGGGTAGGGGGTCGGTGTCCCCCCCTTCTTGGGGATTCGGGAAAATTCTCTGCGTGCTCCTGTCGTTGTCAGTGGCTTGGGGTAGACGGCGACTACCCCACCCGTTTAACGGATTCCTTAAAGAAAAATGAGGCGGTTCAGGCAATATCTTCTTTCCGATATCTGATCCTAGTGTATCCTTTCTATCTTAATCTGTCGACAAAAAAACTAACCTCCTGTTCAATTTTTCCACATCCTTCGACACGCCAAAAATTGGCTGTTTGGGGTCAAGAAGTCTGTTAGAAGCAAGCCATACTTGAAGCGGTAAACCAGAAGCGTCAGGTTTCAGCTTGACTCAAGCGTTTCTGGGATGTTGGTCTTTCTCAGATTTCGTTGACAACGTGCCGATGAATTTACAGAGGAGACTGATGTAATGAAACAGAAGAAAATACTCAGAAACTTAGCGCTGATCATATCGTTCCTGTTCTTGATGGCAGAAGCCCCCTCTGCTGAGGGGCTTTCAAGTGCTGACATTGCTGCTCTGCAAAAGCAGGGAGAGATCGAAGGGTGGACTTTTGGCGTTGGTGAGAACTCTGCCACCAAGCATTCGTTGGATGAACTGTGTGGATTAGTGGTGCCTGAGAACTGGCGGGTCGGTGTTCGCTTTAACCTGTGCACGCCGACCAAAGCCTTACCAGATGCATTCAGCTGGTGTGATTCAGGTGGCTGTACCCCGGTTAAAAACCAGAGCTCCTGCGGCAGCTGCTGGGCGTTTGGAACGGTTGGACCGCTGGAATGCAACATCAAAATCAAGGACGGTGTAACCGTGGATCTTTCCGAGCAGTGGCTGGTCAGCTGCAACTCGGATGGGTGGGGCTGCGGTGGAGGTTGGTGGGCACACGACTACCATCAGTGGAAGACCGACCCCTGCGGTGGAACCGGAGCCGTTCAGGAGACTTACTTCCCATATGTTGCTGCCGATGTTCCCTGCAATTGCCCCTACCCTCACGATTATCTCATCAACGATTGGGCCTTCGTTGGCAACGGCTACAGTATCCCGCCTGTGAATTCCATTAAACAGGCCATTTTGGATTATGGTCCGGTCTCAGTGACAGTTTACGCCAATACGGCCATGCAAGCTTACACCGGCGGCATATTCAATGGCTGTGGAAGTGGAGAAGTAAATCACGCTGTGGTGCTGGTCGGCTGGGACGATAACCAGGGGATCGATGGTATTTGGATCATGCGCAATTCATGGGGTTCCGGGTGGGGCGAAGGTGGTTACATGCGTATCCCGTATGACTGCTCAAACATCGGCTATGCCGCCTGCTACGTGGATTATGCAGGCACGGCGATGCTGAGGTTCAACTTTCCTGACGGCGTTCCGGAGATCCTGAGTCCCGGTGTACCAACAACTGCCACCGTGCAGATTGAAGAAATCGGTGATTCGTACGTCCCGGGGACAGGTATGCTTCATTATCGTTATGATGGTGGTACCTATCTTACCTCGACCTTGGCCTCTTTAGGCGGCGATCTGTATGAAGCCACACTGCCTCCAGCGGACTGTGATGACGAACCAGAATACTACTTCAGCGCCGAAGGAGTTAACTCAGGCGTGACATACAACCCGTCTGATGCTCCTGCCACGGTTTACTCCTCACTGGTCGGAGAGCTGATCACGGTGTTTGCTGACGACTTTAAGACTGATCTCGGTTGGACCGTGGAAAACGATCCCTATCTTACTGATGGTGCCTGGGAACGTGGCGTTCCTGCTGGTGGAGGCGATCGTGGTGATCCACCCACAGATTTCGATGGATCGGGTAATTGCTATCTCACGGATAACGTATATGGTAATTCTGATGTCGACGGTGGGATCACCTGGCTGATCTCACCATCTTTCGATCTCAGCACGGGTGTTGACGCTCAAGTCCATTACGCTTTGTGGTATACCAACAACTTTGGCGACAATCCTAACAACGATCTGTTCCGGGTCTACGTCTCTGACGACGATGGCGCAAGCTGGACGTTGGTTGAGACCGTTGGCCCTCAAACCTCCGCCGGGTGGAAAGAACATAGCTTTATGATTGGTGATTCTATCACGCCGACTGACCAAGTTAGAGTTCGCTTCGAAGCCTCAGATCTGGGTGACGGGTCTGTAGTGGAAGCAGGCGTTGACGATTTCAGGGTTTCGCTCTTCAACTGCAGCACCCTGCCTAATAATCCGCCCGTAGTCTTAAACATCCCAGATCAGACCATTACGGAAAGTGATAGTTTTGATTCGATCAACCTGGATGACTACGTAGAAGATCCAGATGACCCTGATGAGGATATAATCTGGACTCATTGGGGCGAGGTGGAGTTGTCGGTTGATATAACTGATCGGGTGGCCACCATAAGCGTTCCCAATCCGGACTGGAATGGTTCCGAGACCGTCTGGTTCAAAGCCTGTGATCCGGGCGGACTGTGCAATTCTAATGACGCGACTTTCACCGTCACCGCATTTAATGACACACCTGTCGTCTCAGATATTCCCGATCAGACCATCGCCGAGAATGATAACTTCGGCTTAATCGACCTGGACGACTATGTGACTGATCCGGACGACCACGATTCGGTTATGATTTGGACGCATTCGGGCGAAGTCGAGTTGTTGATCGATATAACCGATCGGGTGGCCACCATAGGGGCTCCCAATCCGGACTGGAATGGTTCTGAGACCATCTGGTTCAAAGCCTGTGATCCGGGTGGAGCATGTGATTCCAATGAAGCAACCTTCACCGTGACCGCAGAGAATGATACGCCTGTGGTTGCAGACATTCCCGGTGAGAGCATCGCCGAGGGCCAGAGCTTTGCTCCCGTCAGCCTGGACAACTATGTGACCGATGTGGATGATCATGATTCGGTTATGACCTGGACTCATTGGGGCGAAACCGAGTTAACGGTTGATATAACCGATAGGGTGGCGACCGTAAGCGTTCCCAATCCCGACTGGAATGGTGGCGAGACCATCTGGTTTAAGGCCTGTGATCCGGGCGGAGCGTGTGATTCCAATGAGGCAACCTTCACCGTAACGGCAGAGAATGATACACCGGTGGTTGCAGACATTCCCAATCAAACCATCGCCGAGGGCGAAAGCTTTGCCTCCATCAACCTGGACAACTATGTGACCGATGTGGATGATCACGATTCGGTTATGATCTGGAGTTATTCGGGCGAAACCGACCTATTGGTTGGTATAACTGATCGAGTGGCCACCATAAGCGTTCCCAATCCGGACTGGAATGGTGCCGAGACCATCTGGTTTAAAGCCTGCGATCCGGGAGGACTGTGTGATTCCAATGAGGCCACGTTCACGGTTACGGCAGAGAATGATACGCCCGGGGTTTCGGACATTCCCAATCAGACCGTCGCCTACGGTGGGAGTTTCGCTTCCATCAGCTTGGACAACTACGTGACTGATCCGGATGATCATGATTCGGTTACGATCTGGACACATTGGGGCGAAACTGAGTTATTGGTTGA
Source organism: uncultured Ignavibacteria bacterium (assembly GCA_964588305.1). Taxonomy (GTDB): domain Bacteria; phylum Zixibacteria; class MSB-5A5; order MSB-5A5; family SM1-73; genus SM1-73. Next base: position 85,486 of record CAZPOP010000009.1, on the reverse strand, counting down.
CATAGCTGACCGGGTGGCCACCGTAAGCGTTCCCTATCCAGAATGGAATGGCTCCGAGATCATCTGGTTCAAAGCCTGTGATCCGGGTGGGTTGTGTGATTCCAACGAAGCAGCATTCACCGTGACGGCTTTTAATGACACACCTGTTGTCTCGAACATTCCCGATCAAACCATTGAGGAGAGTGATAGCTTTGCCTCCATCTACCTGGATGATGTAGAAGATGTGGATAACCCAGATGACCAGATGACCTGGACGCATTCCGGCCAAGTGGAGTTATCGGTTGGTATAACTGATCGGGTGGGCACCATAAGCGTTCCCAATCCGGACTGGAATGGTTCGGAGACCATCTGGTTCAAAGCCTGCGATCCGGGCGGATTATGTGATTCCAATGAAGCGACCTTCACCGTGACGGCAGAGAATGATACGCCTCTGGTTTCGGACATCCTCAATCAGAGCACTCCCAAGGGTGAGAGTTTCGCTCCCGTCAACCTAGATAACCATGTGACCGATCCGGATGACCACGATTCGGTTATGATCTGGACACATTGGGGCGAAACTGAGTTATTGGTTGACATAACTGATCGGGTGGCCACCATAACCGTGCCCAATCCAGAATGGAACGGTTCCGAGACCGTCTGGCTCAAGGCCTGTGATCCAGGCGGATTGTGTGATTCTAATGAAGCAACCTTCACCGTACTTGGATCAAGCTCTGCTGATGAAGACTCCTTGCTATTGAGATCCGGTGATTTCCTTTTGAATCAGAATCACCCAAATCCATTCAATCTGAAGACTAATTTCACCTGTAGTCTGCCAACGGGGAGCAAAATCAGGTTGGTAATTTATAATTCACTGGGCGAGAGGGTGAGGACATTAATCGATGGGCACCAACCACCGGGATGCAAGTCCTTCGATTGGGATGCAAGGGACGACAAAGGTAATGCAGTAGCCAGTGGAATTTACTTCTACCGGATAGAGACCGATGAATTCGCAGAGACCAAGAAGATGTTACTGCTCAAGTAGTCCGATACCCCGATTAAGTCAGACAAAAGCCAGGGCTGCATTATCGTAGCTGGGGCTTGCTCTACTAGACTGCTTCTCATCAGGTGGGACTTCTTTTCAGGAGTTCCCGGAAATTTGGCAAGACTTCTCTTGGCTCTATTCTTCCGTTAGAGAAGGGATCTGGGGGTCGGTGAGTGTCCAAAAAAACTCTCAAAATCTGTAACATATTCTCACCCGGCTTTTTACTTCTGGTGTTGGCCCAGTAGGGCGTCAGTGTTCCCCTACCCTTGCCCCTGTTTCTATTTGTTTCAATTCGCCTTGTCTTTCCGTGGGTCTTAGTGCGTTTTCATGGGCTATCACAAAGTCTTTAAACCGTTACCTGCCTTTGTAATAGCCCATTCCTCAACAGCTTACGAAGATGCCCCTCAAGGGTTCAAATCCCGCCTTCCGCATTTGAATGAGTATCTGCTCAAGAATTCTCAAGAACGGAGTCCAAAAGATTCTGCATCACTCCCCCTCTTTCGTTCTCCATCTCATGATCCTGCCGAACCCAGCTATGCAGCAGTTCAAGGAGCTATAAATCCCCTTGCCAAGAAATTTGAATTTTTTCCTTGCCTCTTCGGCCAGATATTTGTTGATTACGCAAAGTTCTGGAAGTGAAAGCTTCAGCCAGAGCATGAATCGCCTGAATCTAGCGGGAGCCGAAGAGAAATGACGAGAATCTTCGAAAAAGTGAGCGTTGTTTTCTTCGTTTTTGTCGTTGCCGTGCTGTCTGGCTGTGTCAATACTGCAAAAGAGAAAAATCCAAAACAGGACTTGAATTTCGATCTTCCCGATTTGAGTGGGAAAACCATAAGTTTGCACGATTTTGAGGGCAAGGTGCTGGTGATCAACTTCTGGGCGACCTGGTGTCCTCCCTGCGAGGAGGAGATACCCAAGTTGAACTTGCTGCATCAAAAATACAAGAAGAGCGACCTGGTGGTGATCGGCATCGCGCTGGATAAAGACAGCTTGGATTTGGTGGAGCCATTTGTCCAAAAAAAGGGAATCGAGTACCGGATTCTGAGAGGAAACGAAGAGGTGCTGAAGAACTTGGGGGACTTTTCCGGAGTGCCAACCACTCTGGTAGTGGACCGGAAAGGGAACATAAAGAAAAGATATGACGGCTCATTTGATCAGGATGATCTGGAAAAGAGTCTGAAAGAACTACTTTATTGAGAGACAACCCGCTGCATTTTCCGGGAAGCGGAATATCATCTTTTAAATGAAAGGAACTCATCCGATATGAAGAAAAAACACAAATTCCCCACATTGGCGGTATGTGCTGGAGAGGAGGATAGGTCTTCTTACGGAGCAGTCACCACGCCCATCTATCAGACCTCGACTTTTGCCTTTAGGAACACAGCCGAGCTTATAAGATATCAGAAGGGCGATCCCGACAAGTATCTTTACACCCGATATGGAAATCCTACCTTGAAAGCAGTTGAAGAGAAGGTGGCCGCTTTGGAGGGAGGCGAGACAGCCCTGGTTGTCTCCTCCGGAATGGCTGCCGTCTCCACCATCGCCTTGACGCTGGTCTCCTCGGGAGAAGAAATAATAAGCACGGAGCCGGTCTATGGAGGAACGTATCATCTTTTCAAACATGCCTTCCCCAGGCTGAATATCAGAGTGCGCTTTGTCAATCCCGAAAAAATAGAGAGAGCCAAAAATTTGTTAAACCCGAAGACAAAGCTCTTATTCTGCGAAACCCCGACCAATCCGAATCTGAAAGTTGCGGATATTAGGAAATTTGCAGATATCGCCCGGCGGAGAAAAATTCCGGTGGTGGTGGACAATACCTTTGCCACGCCCTATAATCAGAGGCCACTTGCCCTGGGCGCTGATTTTGTGGTTCACAGCGCGACCAAATACTTAGGCGGGCACAGCGACGTGGTGGCAGGAGTGATCGTCGGCAAGAAGAAAATAATAGACCAGGCCACAGAAACCATGAAGGTTATGGGCGGGTGCATCGATCCTCTGGGTGCTTTTCTTCTTCTGCGGGGACTCAAGACCTTGGCCGTAAGGGTGGAGAGGCAAAATCAAAATGCAGGAACCGTTGCCTCCTTTTTGTCTAAACACAAAAAGGTTACACAGGTCTTTTATCCCGGGCTGTCAAATCATTCTCAACACGGTCTGGCAAAAAAACAGATGCATGGGTTCGGGGGGATGGTTTGCTTTGAAGTTAAAGGTGGCCTGAAGTCGGCCACAAAAGTGATGGATAGCTTCAAGCTTTTCATCAACGCCACCAGCCTGGGTGGGGTGGAATCACTGGCCAGTATTCCCGTCCTTACCTCCCATTACGGATTCAATCGGCGCGATATGGAAAAAACAGGAGTCACTCCTGGAATGGTACGATTATCCTGCGGCATCGAGGATGGGGATGATCTGGTGGAGGATTTGCGGCGGGCTTTGGATAGGGTTTAGAGTTTAGGGGTTAGGGACTAGGGGCTTGGGGTTGGTTACAGATCATGGGTGAATAATCTGATGGCAAAGGGAATTTATCAGTTACTGATCCATTTGCCAAAAAGTGCGTGGATTGTTGTTGGCAAAAAGGGGGCGTTCAGATTCCCCAAAGGTTATTATATCTATACCGGCAGTGCCCGCAATGGACTGGAGAGAAGAGTAGAAAGGCATCTTCGGAAGGACAAGAGACATTTCTGGCATATCGATTATCTGTTGGATGGTGCCTCGATCAAGAAAGTTTTTCTTTTGACCAATGGCAAGCTTGGTGAATGTGCTCTGAATTTGAGAACGTCAAGAAAACCGGGAGCGAAAATCATCATGCCGAAATTCGGATCAAGCGATTGCAACTGCCCGGCTCATTTGGTTTTCTTTGAGGAAATGCCAATAGACGAACTAGTTCATGAGGAGCCAGCATGGCAAACAAGGTATATTTCATAAACTCGAGGGTGGAGAAATTCGACTATCGATATAGCGTTTTGGGGAGGCTGGAGAAGATATTGGAGAAGATCGATCTGAGAAAATATTTTGCCAAAGATGAGTTAGTTCCGGTCAAAATGCATCTGGGTAATCGCGGAGCGCATCACACCATCAGGCCGAATTTCGTAAGATTGGTGGCGGATCAGTTGAAAAAAATCGGCGCCAAGCCATTCGTCACCGACTCGGTCCGGGTAAAGGGATACGAGTATCTGGAGGTTGCCAATCAGACGGGGTATAATGCTCTCAGTCTAGGCGCGCCAGTCGTAATTGCAGATGGCATCTTCGGATTGGATTCCGTAAAGGTTGAGGCGGGAGAGATGTTGAAAGAGTTGTACATTCCCTCCGCCATCTACGATGCTCCGTCCATGATGGTTCTGACCCATGTGAAGGGACATATCGACTCCAGCTATGCCGGAGCCATCAAGAACCTCGCCATGGGATGTGTAACTGCAGTTCCCAGAGGACGCGAATGGAAGGATGGGGGAAGAGGAAAGATGCATTTTCATATGGTACAAGAGCTGATGACCTGGAACGAGTCTTTGTGCACGTTCTGCAGCATCTGTGCCAACAACTGCCCCCAGGATGCGATTGAGGTCAAGGCCGATAGTTTTCTGGTGGACGAAAAATCGTGTTGGAGATGTGGAAGGTGCGTCCGGGTTTGCCCGGAAGGAGCCCTGACCGTTCCCATCTCCATGGATAATTTTCAAAGGTCCTTAGCTGAGGCGAGCAAGTCTGTTCTCTCCACGTTTAAACCGGGAAAGGTCCTCTATATCAATTTCCTCATGGACATTCAACCCGAATGCGATTGTATGGCAGTTTCAGACACGCCGGTGGTTCAGGATCAGGGCGTCCTTTTGGGTGACGACATCGTGGCCGTTGACAAAGCTTCCCTGGATTTGATCGCCAAGGCCCAACCTCTCCCCCAGTCCAAAGCTGAGGGAATAAAGGTCGAGGAGGGCTCGGATATTCTGAGTGTGATCAACCGGAAAAATGCCAAAATTCAAATTGAAGCTGCGGAGAAGATAGGGTTAGGGAAAAGCGATTACAAACTCATCGAAGTTTAGATTCGCACCAGTTGCGGAAAAACTCCAGCACCTTAAGTTAGGTGCTGGTTTGAGGTTCAATGTCTTTGGAATTAAGGCATAAGTCTTTTAGCATAGTGTCATTCAACTCTCCCAAATATGTTAACCACCTCTCGGCGGGCTGAGCTAGCCCTTTTGCTTTTAGCCTTTTTCTGGGGCATAACTTTCCCTTTAGTCAAGATTGCTTTAGACTACTCTTCTCCTTTTCTCTTTTTGGCCATCAGATTTGGTCTTGCTACTCTTATCATCTGGTTGGTCTATTCGAGAAGAATTTCGTCCATAGACAAAGCTACCCTCAAGGCCGGAATCATACTGGGGATACTTCTGTTTTTGGGCTATGCCTTCCAGACGGTGGGGCTGAAATATACTGCCGCCTCCAAGTCAGCATTCATCACCGGGCTCTTTGTTATCATGGTTCCTCCTATGTCGGTGCTGATGGTCAAGGAGAAACCAAAGCTAGTCCCGTTGATCGGAGTGCTGTTAGCGGTCAGCGGATTGTGGCTTATGACCAGACCCAAAGGTTCTGAATTCAACTTCGGAGATCTGCTAACCTTCTTCTGTGCCATCTCCTTTTCTTTTCACGTGATTTGCGTGCATATCTACGCCAACAAATTTCCCTTCGAAAAGCTGGTGTTTGTTCAACTTTTGACCACCGCTCTCTTGAGTATTCCGTCCATGTTCTTGCTTGAGACGATGAAGTTTGTTTACAATCACAATTTGCTTTTCGCCATACTGGTAACCGCTTTGTTTGCCACCGCCCTGGGTATCACTATTCAGAATCGTATGCAGAAGGACACCACTGCCACCAAAGCCTCGGTAATCTATACCATGGAGCCGGTCTTTGCCGGCGTCTTCTCCTATCTTATCCTGGGTGAACTTCTGGGGCGGCTGGGAATCCTGGGAGCCGGTCTGATCCTCTCCGGAATGCTCTGCTCCGAGTTGGGCAAACGGTAAAATCCAGGGTGCCCTCCTCCCTGCACAATCTTTTACCAAAAGCCAACTTTTTGTCTTGACATTCCGTAAAATAATGACAATCTTAGGGATTGAGATTGAGATTCAATCTCAATTACGGAGGCAAAGATGACCCAGGCAATTGAAACTTTTGCCAAGTACCTGAACTCAAAGGATCTCAAATTAACCAAGGAGAGAAAAACCGTTCTGCAGGAGATATTCCTTCACGGTGGACATCTGGATGTGGAGGACCTTTTGCACAGCCTCCGGAAGAAAAAGAAGAGAGCCTCCCGGGCCACCATCTACAGAACCTTGGAGCTTCTGGTGGACAGTGGATTAGTGAGAAAGGTCGATTTGGGACACGGCCATTCTCATTACGAGCATGTCTTAGGAGATGCTCATCACGAACACATGGTCTGTCTTAAGTGCGGAAAAGTGATCGAATTCTCAGATAAAAGAATTGAGCGCTCCCTGAACAAACTGTGTGAAAAGAGTGGATTCGAGCAATGCTCGCACCACTTTCAGATCTTTGGGTATTGTAAGGATTGCAGATAGTCTGCAGACTTCACAGGGAAAGGTTGTATAATGAAAAGAAGAGTCATAGTTTTCTCCATAATAACGTTCTTGTCGGCCTCTCCCTCCCTCCAGGCAATACATATTCAAGGTGTTGAGGATACTGGCACAGTGCCCACCAAAGAGATTGAAATGGAGTTGGGTGGTCATTATGAAAGGTGGCAAAAGGATGAAAGTCAAACCACTGCACAATCAGTGATCACGTATGGTTTCCACAAGAGGCTAAATGGAATACTCGAGATTCCCTACCTTAGATTGAATCAGGGGAAAAACAGAAATGCCGGATTCGGTGATTTGAGCATTGGAATCAAGTATAGATTTTCAGAGGAACGGAACTTGATCCCGGCTTTCGCTCTTAAGGCTCTGATGACTCTGCCTGTGGAAGATGAGAGCAGCGGTCTGGGTGCTGGGGAAGTGGGATATGGCTTGACCGCGGTCGCCACCAGAACCTGGGGAAAGCCTGAAACGCACCTGAATCTGGGCTTCGGAGAAGATTTCTCTTCTTACGGCTTTTCTCTTTGGTATCCGCAGGATAGATTCACGTTCATAGCTGAGCTGACCGGCGAGTGCTCCTCATGGTTTAAGGACTTGCCCGGTTCGATGGGGTTGCTCTTTGGAACTGTTTACGAGTTAAGTAGTCACTTTCTTGTCGATCTTGGAATCAACTGGAGATTGAAGGGAGAGCTGGCAAAGCAGACTTTCTTTTTGGGCTGCACCTTTACCACTGGCTAATCAGTGGAGGTCTGCGTTTCACAATGAGGAAAAATGAATAAAATAGATTTGACACGGTTGGAAGAAGGAGAGAGTGGGGTGGTGGCGGAAATTCAGGGCGGTCATGGTTTGATCCGCCGACTTGAATCCCTGGGGATAAGGGTGGGTAAAAAAGTGACCAAGGTAAGTTCCCAGTTCATGCGAGGTCCCATAACTGTCCGGATAGATAATTACCAGGTTGCTTTGGGCTTCGGCATGGCAAAAAAGGTTGTTGTTAAAGTGGTTAAGTGATGAAAAAGATACTTTTGATGGGTAATCCCAACGTGGGCAAAAGCGTTATTTTCTCGAGGCTCACCGGTGTCAACGTGATTGCCTCCAACTATCCGGGGACCACAGTCGAATACACCCGAGGATATATGAAATTGGGTGATGAGAAGGTGGAAGTCATCGATGTGCCCGGAACTTACGGGCTCGATCCCACATCCAAAGCAGAGGAAGTAGCAGTGCGGATGCTAGAAGAGGGGGATCTGGTCATCGACGTGGTGGATGCTACGAATCTTGAGAGAAACCTCAATCTCACCCTTCAGTTGCTCAATGACAGCAAGCCGGTGGTGGTGGCTCTGAATCTGTGGGACGAAACCCGGCACATTGGTATATCCATTGACACAGAAAAACTGGAGCAGATTCTGGGCGTGCCGGTCATCCCCACCTGCGCCATAACCGGCGAGGGAATTAAGAGGTTGGTTTCAAAGCTACCTCTTGCCAGAGCAAGCGCCCTTAAATATGAAGAAGAAAAGAGATGGGAAAAAGTGGGGGAAATCGTAGACCAGGTACAAAAGATCACTCATCGCCATCATACTTTCCTGGAGAGGTTGGAGGACGTCTCTATCAAACCCATCACTGGAATCCCTTTGGCCCTTCTGTCTTTATATGTGGTTTTCAATATCATCAGGTTTATAGGAGAAGGGCTTATAGGGTTGGTCTTTGAGCCCATATTTGAGCACCTATGGGCTCCGTTGGTGATGAAACTTTCGAATCTTTTGGGAAACCAGGGATTCATTCACGACATTTTAGTCGGGAAGTTGGTAGAGGGGCAAATAGACTTCTTTGAATCGCTGGGACTTCTGACTACTGGATTATTCGTTCCCTTCGCCGCGGTGCTGCCTTATGTCTTTTCTTTTTACTTGGTTCTAAGCTTCCTCGAAGACTCAGGCTACCTTCCCCGCCTGGGCGTTTTGGTTGATAACGTAATGCACAAATTCGGCCTGCACGGGCTCTCCATTATCCCCATGATGCTGGGCTTGGGCTGTAACGTTCCCGGAGCCATGGCCACAAGGGTACTGGGAACCAGAAGAGAGCGATTTATCGCGGCGACCATGATGGCCATAGCCGTCCCCTGCATGGCACAGACAGCCATGATAGTGGGGTTGATAGGAAAGCACGGAGCAAGAGGCCTGGGAATAGTCTACGGGACACTGTTTATAGTCTGGATAGCGCTTGGCATTATACTCAACAGGGTCTTAAAAGGCGAAAGCCCCGAGATTTTTGTCGAAATCCCTCCTTACAGATTACCTTACTTCGGAGCACTTTACAAGAAACTCTGGATAAGGACCAAAGGCTTTTTGCGAGAAGCCGTCCCCTATGTTCTTTTAGGTGTCTTCGTCATCAATATTCTATATTCTCTCAGAATAATACACTTCATAGGTCGGCTGACCGCCCCGGTGATCACCGGGATTTTGGGGCTTCCTCAGGATGCGGTTGGTGCTCTGGTTATTGGATTCCTGCGCAAGGACGTGGCTGTGGGAATGCTCCTTCCTTTAGGTTTGAACTTATCTCAACTCATAGTGGCCAGCGTGGTTTTGACCATGTATTTCCCCTGCGTGGCAACCTTTGCCGTCTTGATCAAGGAGTTGGGCATAAGAGACATGCTCAAGTCTGCTCTAATCATGCTTTCCTCTGCTTTGATCGTAGGGGGGATATTAAACCTTATCTTATAGCTTCATAGGTTAAGCATGGTCTTTAGACCTGCTTGACATTACTGATTCTGTCAAGCACCCTACGGGATGCTTGACCTACAAAACTCCCCCTATCTCCCCCCGTTCCATATCATGGAGAGGGGGACGCGGGGTGAGGTCGGCTTTAGGGATCGCACATCAGCGGTGCCGAGCTTCCGAGAAACAAGTAATTCATCAGATATACTAAATCCCCACTGTCGACTGATCCATCGCAATTCACGTCTCCGCTGGGCAACGCTACAGGGGGTGAACCACCGATAAAAAGGTAGTTTATCAAATAGATCACATCTGCAATGTCGACCGTTTCGTCGTTATTGCAATCTCCCGCCACAAAATAGGTGAAGGCTGACCAAAATCCACCCATCAGGATATATTCTCCTCCTTGCATATTGCCTATGGCCGACTGCCCCACAGAAGACCATACAGAATAGGCGTCCGAGCCAATTTCCTGAATGCCCCCATCAAAAACATCTTTGGGTATTTCGTAGGCATCCGCCAGGCAAGGTTGGGAAAGGGTAAATAGAAATACGAGAACCACACCCAATCCCAAAAGCATTTTGATTTCGTTTCTTGAAACGCTCATAATTATCCTGTCCTTTCTCTTCTGACTGTCTAGAGGAGTTAATCCGTAAGGATTTTAATGTAATAAAAGGCTTACGCCTTAACTCCTTTATTCCTCGACCGCGTAGGCAAGCCTTTATGGCTTGCCAGCCAAGGCATGAAGCCTTGTCTACACGACTACTGGATGGCTTACTGGAGTGTCTGCCTTTAGGCAGACCTTTTTAAACAACACCCCCTCACCTTTTTCCTCTCCCTCAAGGGGAGAGGAAACACCTTTTCCCTCCCTTGACGGAGGAAGAACAAGAAGGGGAGAGCGATAAATGTCCATTCTATTCCTTTTGTCGCCGGGCGCCCTTGACCCGCAAGACATCTGGTTCGGGGTGGGGGCACCCCCAACCAACGTTTTACTTCAGAAATACCCTTCCGTTAGACAATCTCCACCCTACGAACTGACCGTCAGAGGTAAATATTTCTCTACCCTTCTCGACAATGTCAGCACTTTCAATTTCTACTTGTCCGATCAAAGCGACCAGAACATGATCTCGCTGAAGTTCTTCTTCCGTGCCTTTAGCTCCAAAAACATTGTTGCCTACAAAACCCGGATTGGTTGATTGCACTCCAATAAGGGGATCGCCAGCTTGCCAGACTCTCATTTTCCCCGTCTCAATGTTGAGACCAATCAACGACCTCGAAGGAATATCTCTTTCTTTTTCAAACCACTCAGCATAGTCCGCTCCACCCCCGTTCCAAGTGTCGTCAGCATAAGCATTGCCGTCGGCCTGAAATCTGAATTTCGTATCAGGTGCTGAAGACGTATTAGACCTCATAGTCAAAAACTGCATATTTGATGAGGGAATCCCAGTATAGTCGATTAGTACATTATGCTCTGTGTTTATTGTGCTCTCGAAATAAGCCACATGCCTGTTGGCGTTGTAGTTTCTAATGTTAATGACTCCACGATTGTTGGTGGGATCGTTAATGCTCAGACCAGACGGCGGCGGTCCGTCAGGTTCACTTAAAGTCATTACTCTTCTCCAGACGCCGTTACAATATACATCAAAATTCAGTTTGCCGTAATTACCGTCAGCCAGATAAACGCCCGCAATACGTGCAAATTCGAAATCATCGTTAACAGCATCGTTGTCCTCGGAACGGAAAGAGATTTGAGGTCCAAAGTCCGAGAAATCCGTGTAATCCCCGGTAGAGGCAGCATGAAGCTGCAACACTGTCTGCGGAGAGCTCGTGGCATCGGTACTCTCTTAGATGTGCAGAGGCGTTCCCGGACTCGGCGTTCCGATGCCCACATTACCGGTCAATCGGTAAATGTTGAAACCTGCCGTGTCCGGGGTCCAGTCATCATCCGGAGGAGCAGAGAGAGCATACTCAGCCGTGTCGGCAAATTCTGAGCGGAATGCATAACCAACACTCACCATCCGTCTTCTCGGAGACAACTGGCTTCCATTGGCCAGCACATCAAGCCAGGCATTTGGCTGGCTGAATACCGAATCGGGAATAGGATTATTAACACCGCCTAATAGAACGTTAAATAATCCATGTGAAACCTCCACAACTGGATGTGTCTCTTCCCATAGCTTATTCCCGTTTGTTGAGTCGTCCCAGACGGAGAATATCATGGTGGATGGTCCATGATACGGCACGCCAGTTGAATCTTTCAGCACCCCCTGATAATTGATCAGGCTGGGAACGGCGGAAAGGCAGGGGTTAGGGATTAGTGTAAAGGCAATAGCTAACAAAACCAGAACCGAAAGGATAGGTTTTGTTTTCATTTTCGTCTCCTTTTTGAAAACAAGGTTAAAGAATTAAGGTGTAAGGTGGATTTGTAGTTGCTCGATTCATCGAGCTCGTTTTTCAATAACCCGCTAAATAATCGCCCAATAAATTGGGCAACTACAAAACGCCCGTTGGGATAGGGGTTTAACCCCTATCCGAACTGAGGCTTCACTTGTTCGGTGGGGATCGCATATGCACCGCCTCCATGGAAGAAAAGGATTCGAGAGTTCTGCGGAGAGTGTAAGACATTCAACCGGTCGTTCGTTTATTTCAAGATTTGGTAAGGCCTTGTCTAAGATTTAATAACAGAATAACTTCGATTGCGCCAGTTGTCAAGGAATATTCTTGACACTTTTGAGAGATTATGTTTGCTTGGCTGCGGCTGCCTTTGCAGCCCCTGTCAGTTATGAGATTGCTTCGTTCCGATAAATCGGAACTCGCAATGACAAAAGGGGAAATCTTGTGCCGGCCAAGTCCCCTCACCTGGCGGGGAGCACACGGTTCCCTGTCGGGTCTGGGGACCCGACAGGCACGTAAATCCGTAAGGATTTTAATGTGATGAAAGGCTGACGCCTTAACTCCTCCTCTCGGCCACTGAAAGACATTTTGGAGTGTCTGCCTTCCCTTAATGGGAGGGAATTTCAGGGAGGGTGATGACGGTTGTCACGCATAGGCAAGCCTTTAGGGCTTGTCCGCAGGATCTCGAGACCAGCCAAGGCATAAAGCCTTGGCTACGCGAAGGACCATGCCCATGCCTAAACTTTGCGCCCGTTCTCCTGACCTTGCGGGGAGCAGGCGGTCACCTGTCGGGTCTGGGGACCCGACAGGCACGTAAATCCGTAAGGATTTTAATGTGATAAAAGGCTTACGCCTCAACTCCTTTATTCCTCGACCGCGTAGGCAAACCTTTATGGCTTGCCAGCCAAGGCATGAAGCCTTGGCTACGCGGCTTTATACCCCTCACCCTTTGTCCCCCTCCCCCAAGCGGAGAGGGAATACTCTTTCCCTCCCTTAATGGGAGGGAATTTGAGGGAGGGTGATGACGGTTGTCACGCATAGGCAAGCCTTTGCACTTCGTCTCCCGCCGAAGGCGGGATGTCGAAGGACGGCTTGGCACTGAGGCATGAAGCCTTGGCTACGCGAAGAACGATGCCCACGCCTAAACTCTCCCCCAGTTTCTATTTTTCTTGTGCCAGCCAGGTCCCCTGACCTGGCGGGAAGCACACGGTTATCTGTCGAGGGAGCCGACAGGCAAGTAATTCAAGGGCTCAATGGCTTTTTGGTTTCTCCAAGAGATAAAGAGAGAAAAATAGAAACGATGGAGACTAATAATACGACGGAATACAAAAAGGTGAAGGAAGAGAGCTGAATGATCAGACCCCCTACCGCAGAGAGAAAGATTGTGGGACCTACAATCGTGTTTAGGAATCCCACATAGATAGGTCGTCTATCCTCCGGCGCAATCTCCAAAAGATAGTTGGTATACCCCATATCCAATCCGGCGATGGTTGCACCCAGAAAAAAGAAAATCGAACCATAAAGCGCAAGCGGAATTCTTGTCAGGACACTCAAAAGGAGCAGAACGGGGCAAATTGCGGAACATACAGCAGAAAGAAACAAGACCAATCTGTTGCTCTTATTATTGCTCAGGTATCCCCACAGGAGGTTGGAGGATAAATATCCTACCATCTGCACGCTGAGGAATATGCCGGCGATGCTGGTGGGTATGAATAAGAACTTCCTGGCGAAGATGATATAGAAAGGGAATCCCAGCACATACGATCCGATAGCCACCCGGGTCCAGATAAGCATCCTGAAATTCCTGTCCCTTTTGAGAGCATCAAATCCCAGGCGTAAGTTTTGCCTGATGTTTTTTCTTTCGGGCCGCTTGCTTACAGGCGGTTCTTTCACCAGGCAAAAGGAAAGCAAGGCCAAGGTGATTAGAGCTGCCGCTATCAGGAACAGAACTCCGAAGTTCTTGGGAAACTCGTGGATTCTCAATATCCTTTCTATCAGAATTCCGGCCAGGGCGGCAAGCCCTCCGCCGAAAAACATCCTCATTCCAAAGAAACTTCCCCTCTTGTTCTGCGGTATGCTCCTTCCCACCACGTCGGTAAAGGCAACTCCGGCCAAACCTCCCCCCAGAGCATAGATCGAGAAGAGTATGAAGAAAGTGATAAGAAGATATGAAGGATTAACAACTCCTGAAAAAAAGACCAGGACCGCTAAAAGCAAAAACGATCCCCCTCTCAAGAAAGCTGTTTTGATGTATAGGGGCATCTGGTTCCTCTGGTGTAGAGTCACGGCAGCAACTGCCATCTGAGGTATAAACCAACCCACTGCCTCCAAGGTGGAGGCCAATCCGACCAGAACGTTGGACGAAGTAAGCTTGCTTATGAAAAGAGGTAGCATGGTGGAACCACTGGTGAAGGCCCAGGCGAGGTTGAACAAAACTCCGTTTGCCACCCCCAGAAAGAAATTCCGTTTGAAATGTTCTCTTGCGAATTGATCCTGAAAGGCGCGTGTTGCTGGCATGGCAAGAAGTTAGCACTGAAGAAAACGATTGTCAAGACGAGTATAAGGGTCCAAGCGCCGGAACGGCTCGCGTTAGCCCTGAATGTACTTCCTTGAGGTTGCCGCAAACGTGAAATTTCTTGACTCTTGTTCACTTTTTGTTTCCTTAAACTAAAGTATGAGTGTAAAACGTCGAAAAACAAAAAAGGAGGAGTTGTGAATGTCGGCTTCGTGCAGTTTTCTCCTCTCTTCGGGAGGAAAGAAGAAAACGTTGAGAAGGTCATAAATTCATTAAGGGGGGCTAAAGCTGACCTCCTGGTTCTACCAGAGCTTTTCAGCACTGGTTATCTCTTCTTAAATGAGGAGGAACTCAGGAGGTCAGCCGAAACCATTCCCGATGGTCCGACCGTCTCGAAATTCAGAGAACTTGCCGAGAAGGAGAATACGAATTTCGTTTTCGGGATTGCGGAAAGGGCCAATGATAAGCTCTTCAACTCTTCAGTATTGGTGACGCCTGAGGGAGACTGTTTCCTTTACAGAAAACTTCATCTTTTTGACAGGGAAAAACATTTGTTCGCTCCCGGAGACAAAGAGTTGGAAACCTTTGATATTGGGAACACCAAGATCGGCATGATGATCTGCTTCGACTGGATCTTTCCTGAGGTGGCAAGGACATTGGCCCTAAAGGGGGCAGATTTGATTTGCCATCCTTCGAATCTGATGCTTCCCTATTGCCAGGACGCCATGATTACTCGATGCGTAGAAAACAGAGTCTTTGCCATTACTTGCAACAGAACCGGGACCGAGAAAAGAGAGGCAGAAGAGATGACATTTACTGGCAACAGCCAGATAGCAGATCCTGAAGGAAAGATTCTAGCCAGAGCCAATGCCGAAGAAGAGAAGGTGTGCATAACCCAAATAGATCCGTCCTTGGCTAAGGACAAGAGGGTGACAGCCAACAATCATATTTTTGATGACCGAAGAACGGACTTTTACCTGTGGTGAGCCAAGCCGAACCATAAAAGAGGGAACCTATGTTGACTGAAAAGCCTGGCACGTCGGATGTCGCCGAAGTTTCCAAAAAGAAGAAGGCCAATTCTGTCAAGATACTGGTCATAGACGATGAGCCCGAGATAACCGATATAATCGAGACCTTTCTGGAGAATGCAGGCTACCAGGTGAAGTCGGAGAACTCCAGCGTGATCGGAATTGAGAGGGCAAAGACTTTTCTGCCCGATTTGATCCTTCTGGACATCATGATGCCCTTCATGGACGGATATCAGGTTTGCAGAGAATTGAAAAAGAGCCAGGAGACCTCAAAAATACCGGTCGTCTTCCTGACCGGGAAAGATGCCCGAACCGACGAAGGCAAAAGTTTTGAGGCGGGCGGGGATTTATTCATAAAGAAGCCATTCAGTTGCGAAAGACTCTTAGAGATTGTGAAAGTCGTTTTGCTCAGCATGAACAAATAAAGTGACTCACTGAGAAATTGACTAAAGGTTAGCTCTACAAAATCACAGCATTCGGGGGCATACCAGCACCTAGTTCCATTTCCTACGGGAAGTTGGGATTAGGTGCTCGTTTTTTTCTACTCTTTCTCAAACTCAGAGCATTCCTTCGTCGCCGTCAATCCATAATGCCTAAGAATGGTGGGCAGAATGTCTTTCCTCAAGGCAGCGGCAGAAACTTCTTGACACAGCAAAAGAAAGATGTTTTATTCCCCGATGGAGAGACTCACTGTAAGATCAATCAGGTTCTTGGCCGACTATCTATCCCCGACGAAGATGCAACGGAGGTGGCGGATAAAGGTGTCTGTGGCCAAAGAATTTGGTTGGAAGGGAGGTATATGCCAAAAACCATTGTACAAACAGATAATGCACCCAGGGCGGTGGGACCGTATTCACAGGCGGTGAAGGTGGAAGGGGAATCGCTGATCTTCGTGTCCGGGCAGATCGCGTTGGATCCCAAGACCGGCGACAGGATTTCCGACGGAATCGTTCAGGAGACCAAACGGGTGATTGAAAACCTCAAAGCCGTACTGGAGGCGGCCGGGTCAGGATTGGACAAGATCGTCAAAACCACCGTGTTCCTGCACACCATGGACGACTTCGGAGTGATGAACGAGGTTTATAATCGGTATTTCTCCAAAGACCCGCCCGCCAGATCAACTATTGAGGTCTCTCGTCTGCCTAAGGGGATGAAGATCGAGATCGAGGCGATAGCCCTCGCGTAGTAGTAGGGGCGATTCGTGTGGAACATCCCGCCGGGTGGCTCAGAGCTTCGCTGTGAGATAGCCGGTTGGACTAAGAGGTTGGCCCGGCTTGCCCACAGCAGAGCTGTGGGGCACCCTGCTAAAAGACTTCATCCAAAGATTCATCTCAAAATAAGATTTCACATGGTTTAGGCTCGCGACCAAGAGAGATAATCATCTTTGGGGAGCGAATAGTAGAGATATCCATCATAGTAGCTGTGTCGTGCTGGAAGAGTTTCATATTTCACCAGATAACGAAGTCCAGCTTTCTCTAGGACCTTTTGACTGGCAACGTTTTGAGGATGGACAACAGCCACGATTTTGTCAAGGCGAATGGTCGTAAACCCATGGTGAAGCATTGCCTTGGCAGCCTCAGTAGCCAGACCCCTTGCCCAATACTCTTTTGATAGTCCAAAGTAAATTTCAGTTTCTGCTGGATTGAATTCAAGTGGCCCAAGTCCACACCAGCCGATCACCAGCTCACTTTGCTTCCACACCACCGCCGTGGTGAATTTGATAATATGATCTGGTCGGTTTTTCTCGTAGCAATCAATCAGCCACGCGATTAACTTCTTGACCTCCTCCAAGGACATGACATCTTCAGGGAGGTATTTCATCACCTCTTTCTGACTGACGATTCGGTGCAATCTATGGGCATCATTTGGATTAAAAGGTCTGATTATCAGACGCTCGGTTTCGAGCCAAATGTCCTTAAACATCTCGTCTCTCTCCGAAGAACAGTACTTGTGGGTTGGGCGATGATGATCAGGAGTTATCGGAGGTCAGGAGCACAGGGCACCTGACCTACCGCCTACGGACCACCTGCGCAAAATAAATCTCAACCCACCGCAAGCGGTGGGGCACCCGGCTCTCGGGATTAAGGCATTATTAGATGATAAATATTGTCCCACTTTTGATAAACAGAGAAATACAGTTCTTTAGTCGTGGGGGAATAGACAACAGACCAGGCTGTGCCTTTTTGGGTTACATCTTGCAGAATTTTCATGCCGGCTTTCCAGTCCACATCTCCCTTTGCATTCTCGAGAGTTTCGGACATGCTTCGATAACGCCAGCATTCATCTCTTAGAATTGTATCCGGCACATTGTATATAGGCTTATTGGTCAGTACCTGCCAGGATTCATCTCCGTAAATTTTCTCCCATTGATCTTTAACATATTCCAGAATAACTGACCGGCCTGACGAATCAACGACGAATAAATGGGCATTTAGGGACTTCTTATCAAGATCAAAGGGAACGAACTTCTCGACCAGGTTCACAGCTTCTTCGATATTTCTCGTTTGATCGAGAATTTTGCGTACCAGGAAGGTAATGGAGACTAATTCTTCATCTTTTTTGGGTTTGTGATTTGTTTGCCTTACACCGGTTATTGCAGCCGCCAGACCGTGTTCATTGACACCATCAGTAGCATAGAAAGGTGCTAAAAGCAACTTGTCTCCAAATTCTGTCCATCTGATTTGCTCCAAGTCCATGTTTAGCGGATAACCCAAATCGATGGCTCTGCAAAAGGAAATTGAAGAATATCCCTTGGGGGGATGATAGAGACTAACTATGATGGACCCAACATTTTGATTATCCCAATTTCTACCCATTATGACAGAATCGTCAGTGGTTGTGCAGAATACACTGCAAAAGCGCCAGGTCTCATTTATCATCGGATGATCTATACATCTTTTGTTTTCTTTTTCAAAAATCTCTTGACGATCACCATAGTGAGTCATTAGATAAAGAGCGTCTGGACAGAGGCCACCTCTGCCCTGGACTTTTACCAGGCTCTGCAATGTTCTGGATATATCCGAGCTGGAATCAGGAGGCTCAATAAACGTCAAATCAATGACGTCGGCCCGAGCCGAAACAAACCCTGAAATCGTGAGTAATAAAATTAGTGTTAGGAGGATGGTTTTTATCTTCTTGTTATCGAATAGCACGTTGCAATCCTCCAATTATTCTATTTCATGCACATACAAAGATACGGAATGAAACATAGGAAGTTTCGCCTTCTGATAAGACGCCTGTCATTGCAACAACAAATGACACATAACTTCTGTTTGTGTGGTTTCCAGATAAACCGCGGTTGGCTCACAGCATCGCTGTGAGATAGTCGGTTGGAGTAACAGAATAGCAAGCCCTGAACCATAGGGTTCAGGGCTTGCCTACAGACGAACTACGGACCACCTAGGCAGATTGAATCCCAACCCACCGCAAGCGGTGGGGCACCCGGCAATAAAGGCAAGAAGCCTTTGGCACGTCAAAGCCAAAGGCTCGAATAGTTGAGGAAATCAATATGGATTGAACCTGTCCGTTTAGCGCGGAAACTACTTCTTCTCCTCTTTCATCCTTCTCACGCTATTGGACAGGCATTTGGGGCAGGCACGTTCTACCATAGGCCCTTTTGGATCATACGGCATTTTGAACTCATGCCCGCATCTTAGACATTTAAAAGTTGCCTCTTCCGCCATTCTTTCTCCGATTAAAAATGAAAAATTCAAAATTGCAATTCAAAACTCAAAATTAGAAACCCAAAACGATGAGACAGTTTTGAATTTTGAACTGTAATTTTGCCTTTTGCTTTTTGAAATTTCAATTTTTCTCGCTAAACCTCGACCCCGGCTTTTTCCGCCTTGGCTCTGTCGCCCGCCAGCTTGGCTTGTCTTTTTTCCTTTTTGAATTTGAGATCCTTCAGCGCCTTCTTGGTGAATTCCACCTCTTCTTTGGTGACCTTCTTTCTCATCTCCTCAATCTCTCTCATCACCTTGGCGAATTTCTGCCCCTCTGCTGCGCTGATCCACTCCAGTTGCAGCCTCTCCGGTCTTACGCCCATCTTCTCTAATTTGTCCCAGAGTTTTTCCACCCTCTTTTGAGTCCATCTGTTGGCATCGATGTAATGGCAGTCGGCAAAATGGCATCCGGAGACCAAAACCATGGGCGCTCCCAGCTTGAAGGCATAGAGCACGAATTCCTCATCCACTCTGCCGGAACACATGGTTCGGATTATCCTCTGATTGGGCGGATACTGCAGGCGCGAGATGCCGGCGAAATCGGCCCCCTGATAAGAACACCAGTTGCAGGCAAACACCACCGTTTTCTCCATGGAATCTTCATCCAGAATCGCTTCTATTTGGGCGATGATCTGATCATCGGTGAAATGCCGCATGGTGACGGCGCCAAAGGGACATTCGGCACCGCAGGTGCCGCAGCCGGCGCAAGCGGCTTCGATGATCTGAGCTGGTATCTTGTTCTCCCGATCCACCTCTATGCACTTGTAAGGGCAGGCTCGATAACAAATTTCGCAGGCGGTACACATCTCCTTGTCAACCATGGAAGTTATCGCCTCCACCTTAATTCTGTCCGCATTCAGGATGATCTCCGCTCTGGCGGCGGCGGCACTGGCTTGGGTAACGCTATCTTTAACATCCTTGGGAAACTCAGCACAGCCGGCCAGGAAGACCCCCTTGGTGGGCGCATCCACCGGCTTGAGTTTGGGATGAGACTCCATGAAGAACCCGTCCGCAGTGCGTGATAGGGTCAAAAGCTTCTGGATACCGGCACCATCCTGTCGGGGCAAAACGCCCACGGATAATACCACCATGTCCAGCTCATGCTGTTCCACCTGACCGGTGGTGGTGTTCTCCACACTGATTATTAAATTTTTTGTCTTGGGGTATTCTGTCACTTCCCCGGGCAAACCTCTTATATATTTAACTCCCTCCTCCTTGCTTCTCCTGAAGAGGTCCTCGAAAGCCTTCCCAAAAGCTCGAATATCCATGTAGAAGACTTTGATATCGATATCAGGATAATGCTCTTTCAAAAGCACTGTGTCCTTTATGGTATTCATACAGCAGATATTGGAGCAATAGCGATTGCCTCTTTTCTCCGATCTTGAGCCCACACATTGAATAAATCCGATAGTCTTGGGGGTTTTTCCATCGGTGGGACGGATGAAATGTCCCTGTGCGGGACCACCAGCGCAGATCAAACGTTCAAATTCCATGGAGGTGATCACGTTCTCAAAACTTCGATAGCCATATTCATCTAACTCCGTAGGATCATAAACATCCATTCCCGTAGCCACGATGATGGCTCCTACCTTCAGATCGATCATCTCATCCTGCATATCATAGTCAATGCACTTCTTATCACACACCTCCAGGCACTTGCCACAGGCGATAGGATTGTTCCCCAGACAGGCTTCCATGTCTATTATGTAGGAGGAAGGGACAGCCTGAGGAAACTGCATATAGATAGCTTTGCGTGAAGCAAAGCCCTGCTGAAATTCATCCGGCACCACCACTGGACAAACCTTGAAGCATTCTGCGCAGACAGTACACTCATTCTCATCCACATATCTTGCTTTTTTTCTTACCTTGACGCTGAAATTCCCTACGTATCCTGAGACTTCCTCAACTTCGGAGTAGGTCAAAAGTTTTATCTTGGGATGTCGACCGACATCCATCATCTTCGGTCCCAAAATTCATATGGAGCAGTCCATGGTGGGATAGGTTTTGTCCAGAGCGGCCATGATGCCACCAATAGATGGATCCTTTTCGACCAGATACACCTGAATGCCGGAGTCTGCCAGATCCAAGGACGCCTGAATGCCTGCTACTCCACCGCCGATAACCAGAGCCGCCTTGGTTACGGGAACCGTTTTTTCTAACTGTGCCTCCAGATGTCTTGCCCGTGCCACTCCGATTTTCACCATGTCCTTAGCTTTTTTGGTCGCAGCCTTTCGATCATGGAGATGCACCCAGCTGCAGTGTTCTCTTAGGTTCACCATTTCAAAAAGATAAGGATTGAGTCCCACATCAGCTACACAGGCTCTGAAGGTGGGCTCGTGCATCAACGGGGTGCAGGATGCCACCACCACCCGATTCAGATCATATTCCTTGATATGCCTTTTGATCTCATTCTGTCCCGGATCAGCGCAGGTATATTTGTTTAAAACCGACACCGCCACGTCAGGCAAGGTTTCCGCATATTTTCGCACTTCCTCACAATCTAACGACCCGGCGATGTTCAATCCACATTCGCAGACAAACACTCCCACCCTGAGTTCGTTTTGCTCTCCTGGTTTTTTCTTGTCAACCGCCACGTTCACCTCCTAAGCTTTCATGCACCTATATGTCAAGTCAAGAGGCCTATTATAAAGCTCCGACAAATTCAAATTGGGAGAGCCTTTTCTGGAGTGTCAAGCTTCAGCTTGACCTGTCCTATGGATCCAGCGGAAAACTTCTCTTCATCACGATCTCGCCCTGCGCCAAAACACGAAAAGCTTGAACCTAGTTCACCTAAAGGTGAACACTCCAGTTTGCCTCTTTAAAGTGGCTTTTTTACAGACCTCCGTTTATATCCTCTCAACGGGAATTCGCTCTTACGCTTCATATGTCTTCATCCCGCTTTCGAAATCCTCCCACCACTCAATCTTGCCGACATTGATTTTCAGAAGGCAATAATCCTCCGATTCCGGACCATTGGGGAAGTATTGCGACAAATCATAAGGGGCCAATTCCCAAATCCTCTTTTTCTGCTCCATATCCGGGAGTATCTCGGCTTCGCCGATAACGGTTGCAGCTTTTTCACCCTCTGGATGCCGGACGAAAGCCAAACTGATCCGGGGATTCTGCTTTATCTGTTTCACCTTTCTGGACTTGGCGGAAGTAGCCACCCAGATGGACATGTCATCTTCCACAATCGGAGCAACCGGCCGGACTCTTGGCTGATCGCCATCGCAAGTCGCGAAAAAGGCGAAGTTGCTAGCCTTCTTCATGATTTCGACGATCTTCTGCTTTTCAGGGGAATTCATATCCTACCCTCTTCCCTTTCGTATTTGGACTACCTTCCAGCTTGACTCTTTGGGATTCTGCGAATCATGGTATCGCTTCGGCAAACAGTGTGGTCAAATCAATGATTCTCAACTTCAATTCTTCCGGATAGCCCTCTGCATTTTGAGTGCAGGAGAAATGAATCTGGCACTTGGGACAGGCGGTGATTAACTCCTCGGCTCCCGTGTTTTTTGCTTCCTTCAATCTATTGGCCTGGATCATCTTGGAATAAACGTCGCAATTTACCCAGGAGGATGTCCCGCAACAGATGGCATTCTTTCCGCTCTTGGGCATCTCCACGAATTCTACTCCTGGAACCGAGTTCATCACCTTGCGAGGAGGATCATAAATCCCCAAGAACCTGCCCAATCTGCATGGGTCCTGATAAGTAATCTTCTTTTCCACTTTATTCAACTTCATTTTATTCTTGGAAAGCTCATCTGCGATCAACTCGGAAATGTGCATAACCTCAAAATCCATTTTGCCGAAGTACTCGGGATAATCAAGTTTCAAGGATACCAAACACTCCGGACAGGAGGTTATGATCTTTTTTGCCCCGGATTTCCTTATCTGGTTGATGTTATGCTCAGCCAGTCTCTTGAAATTATCGACGTCCCCCATCCACAAAAGATCATGTCCGCAGCATCTTTCATTTGGCAACACCTGAGGTTCAATCCCGAAGGCGTTCAATATCTTCAGGGTGGATCGGGCTGAATCCAAAGAATTGGCCTTGATGTCTGTGAAGAAGACGTCGAAATAGGGAAGGCAGCCGACGAAATACAAGTATTCCGATTTATCCGACGTTTTCAGATCCGAGCCTATCCATTCCAATCTGTTCTGTTTGAGTTCTGGCGCGGTCATTATCTTCATAAGGGACTGCAAAGCTCCCCCGTGCGAGCATTTGGCTTCCTGACCATCGGAATTTGCATCTGCCCGCACTAATTTGGTGAATTGGACGTAGTCTATGTCCGAAGGACATCTTTGCTGGCACATCATGCAGGTCAGGCAGGTCCACAGGGTGCTGTCATTGAGGACGTTCTCATTGGAGCTCATCAAAGCTTTGGTCAAAAGCTTTCTTGGAGAATAGCCCTTGTTAACTCTGGAAACGGGACAGATGGCCGTGCACTTCCCGCAATCCAAACACAAATAAGCTCTGGTTTTCTTGATAATTTCGTTCATCATAGGCTTCATAAGATTGAACAAGGGAGTGCCCCGCCTCTGGCGCGGGCTAAAAGTAAAGCTCAAGCTTTACACTCCAGGTTGTTTGCGTTTCAACTTTTTGCTGCGGTTTCCTTTCTGTTCAAATGTTTCAGTGGACTCGGTCCGATCTTCTTCACATCCTCCACGAATTCCTTGATCAGCTGGGCAAACCTTCCGCCCTCAGCCGCTGAGACCCATTCCAATCTGAGCCTCTCCTCCCCTATACCCAGTAACTTGACCAGTCGTTTGGTGATCTCGAACTGCTCCGCAGCCCGGTGATTGCCAAAGGTGTAATGGCAATCGCCGAAGTGTCACCCGGACCACATCACGCCATCCGCGCCTTTTTCAAATGCGCGGAATACGTGTGCCGGGCTGATCCTGCCGGAACACATCACCCGGATCACCCTCACATTGGGGGGATACTGCATCCTTCCTACTCCTGCAGTATCCGCAGCCGCGTAAGA
Organism: uncultured Ignavibacteria bacterium; assembly: GCA_964588305.1. Taxonomy (GTDB): domain Bacteria; phylum Zixibacteria; class MSB-5A5; order MSB-5A5; family SM1-73; genus SM1-73. The sequence continues at coordinate 61,552 of CAZPOP010000009.1, read as the reverse complement.
GCACCAGTTACAGGCGAAGACGACGATCCTGGGATCAAAATTGTCTTCTTGTTTTTTCATATTCCGTCGTGTTTGTATATCCACAGGATTTAGAGATTGAAATTTTCATCAAAGCTCCTGCAGATATCTGCTATATTGCTCCACACTGATTTCTATTTCTTTTAGAATTTCTCTAATCAAGGGACGTGCCAACTTCCTCCCCTTATGATGGGGAACCGTAGTGTACCTCCCGTCCCGATGCCTATAAAAAACGTGACTGCCTTTCTGTCTTACCTTCTCAAAACCCAGTCTGAACAGTAACTTCTCCATTGTTGGGGCATCAACAAGAACTAGTTTGGTCACTCCGAAACCTCTATCTGCTGAATTCCCACAAATTCAGGGATAAGCTTTCTGCTGTCAGGGTCCATTTCCTCTAAGCACAACTCAATCACTTCTCGGAGATTTCTGTGAACTTCGTCTAAGGTTTCTGCCTGCGTATGAGCTCCTGGAATTGCGGGAACAATAGCCACATACAAACCCGTTTCTAAGTCCTTTTCTATATATGCAGTTACCTTGTGCATTTCGATACTCCTTACAGTCGTACGTGCTATGCGGTTACCGGTTCAAGGTAAACCTCTATCGCCTCCCGAATGTTTGCCAAAGCCTCTTCGATAGTATCACCTTCGCTGGTACAGCCCTGAAGTGAGGGAACGTAGATGGTGTATCCTACTTCGTCACTCGGCTCTAATACTACCTTAAGTTTCATTCTTCGGTTTCTCCGTATAGCGATGCCCTAACTAATCATTTATCCCACACCAAAAGCGAATCCACCATAACATCTATTTGCTCATCGGTGAAATGACGAGCTCCGATGGCGCCGGTGGGGCAGTATGCGGCACATGTACCACAACCTTTACACAATGCCTCGTTTATTTCACACACCAACACACCGTCCCCTCTGTCTACCAATTGAGGCCCATTGAACTCACATATCTTCACACAGATTCCACAAGCTCGGCAAAGCTCTTTGTCGACCACCTGGCATACGACCGGCTCCAGATTGATATGATCTTTCGAGGTCAAAATGCAAGCCTTGCCCGCGGCTCCCTGAGCCGAGAAAATGGAGTCGGCTATTCCTTTGGGAGAATGGGCACAGCCGGAGATGAAGATGCCGCTGGTGTTGGTCTCCACCGGACCCAGCTTGGAATGCCTTTCTAAGAAGAAGCCGTCCAAACCTCGCGGAATTTTGAAAAGACTTTGCAACTCGGCAAAGTCTTCTTCTTTTGGCACCATTGCCACCGAAAGGACGACTGCATCCACTGGCAGGTCAAACTCAGTTTTAGACAAAAGCTGAGTAAGTTTAATTTCGGTCGCCTTATCCTTTCCTATTACCTCAGGCGGAGAGTCCTCATCGTATTTTAAGAAAACCACGCCCAATCCCCTGGCTTCCCGATAAGCCTCCTCTGCTCCTTTGTCGAAAGTCCTGATGTCCCGATAGAAAACGGTCACATGAATTCCCTGCTTTGCTAACTCGATGGCTTGCTTAATGGCAACCTGACAGCAGTATCGGGAGCAGTATTGGTTCCCCTCCTTCTCTCTTGAGCCCACACATTGAATGAATGCCACATGTTGTGGTTTTTTGCCGGAGATCTTAAGTTCCTGAGTCTTTTTGGCTAAAAGCTCTTCCAGCTCCATATTGGTCAAGACGTTAGGAAACTTTCCGTAGCCAAATTTATCCTTGGGCACATAAAGATCGGAGCCGACAGCCAGGATAATCGCTCCTGCTTTTAACATTTCCCTTTTGGCCTTCTTGCCCTTTTCTGAAGGGGACTTTTCTATGGTAACCTCGAAATTGCCAACAAATCCTTTAACCTCTTTGATCTTGGCCTGGGTGATGATCTTGGCTTTTCTCTTCTTCAGTTCCTCCAATTTATTCTTGATCAATTCCTTTCCGGTCAATTCGCTGTTCAGGAGTCCGGCCAATTCCTTGACCCGACCGCCCAATTGGTCGCTTTTCTCAATCAACGTGACCTTTTCTCCTTTAATGGCTAAATCCAGGGCTGCTGAAATTCCGGCGATGCCTCCGCCTATCACAATTATCTTGGAGTCCATGGGAACCTGTCTGGTCTCCAGAGGCTCAAGACGATAGGCTCTGGCAACCGCCATCCTGACTAAATCTTTTGCCTTAAGCGTGGCCGCTTCCGGCTCTGCCGCATGTACCCAGGAGCACTGATCCCGGATATTGGCCATCTCAAAAAGATAGGGATTAAGTCCTGCTAGTCGGCAGGTCTCCTGAAAGATGGGCTCGTGGGTCCTGGGAGTGCAGGCTGCCACCACCACCCGGTTCAAGTTGTGCTCCTTGATCTTTTCCTGCAGGAGCCTTTGAGTTCCGTCGGAACATGTGAAAAGCTCTCTGGAAACGTGGACCACACCCGGAAGCGATTTGGCGTATTCCTCCACGCTGGCCACATCAACCACTCCCGCTATGTTTATTCCGCAGTGACAGACAAAAACACCTATGCGCGGCTGTCCATCGGTTTCGATGGGAACGATCTTTTCCTCTTCTCTTTTCACCCTTTGACCCTTGAGATGCTCGGAGACCTTCAAAGCTGCTGCAGAACCCAGGGCGACCGAATCGGTAATGTCCTTAAGTCCGGCCGCACTTCCACAGAGATAAATACCATCTTTTGTCGACTCCAAAAATGAGGTGGGGTCCCTCTGTTTGAAGAATCCACTCTGGTCCAGTTCTACGCCCAAGATTCGAGCCAGCTTCACCGTCCCTTCGGCCGGAACTCCGGCGGAGGAGAGTATCACCATGTCCGATCTGATCTTCTCCACCACCTTGGTATCCGTGTTTTCAATATAGATCCAGAGATCTTTGGTCTTGGGATCTTCCTCGATCTTGGCAGGCTTCCCCTTGTAGAAGATTACGTCTTTGTCCTCTTTGGCTCGCAGATATAACTCCTCGTAGCCTTTGCCAAACGCTCTAATATCATTGTAGAAGATATAGATTTTTTCGATGTCAGGCTCGTGCACCTTTGCCAAAAGTGAGTTCTTAATGGTGTTCATACAGCAGAAATAGGAACAATACGGATAGCCTCTTTCTCCCACCGACCTCGATCCCACGCATTGAACAAAGGAGATGGTTTTGGGAGTCTTCATGTCGGCAGGGCGCACCAGACGACCTCCGCTGGGTCCAGAAGCGTTCAATATCCTTTCAAATTCCAACCCGGTCAAGGTGTTCTCGTGGCGGGCATACCCGTAATTGGTTAGGCCTCGAGGATCGTATTCGTCAAAACCGGTAGCTACCACAATGGCACCCACGTGGAACTGTTCTTCCTTAGCAGGCATATCGAAATCGATACACTTGGCCTTGCATGCCCTGGCACAGTTTTCGCAAACCAGGATGGTCTTATTCAGGCACGCATCCCGGTCAATCGCATAGGTGCGGGGCGAGGCTTGGGGAAATGGGGTGTAGATGGCTTTCCTGGCTCCCATTCCCAGATCGAAAAGGTTGGGAACGATTACCGGACAAACTTTAGCACATTCATCACAACCCACGCAACATTTCTCATCCACGAATCTTGAATTCTTCCTGACCGTGACGGTGAAGTTGCCGCACTCCCCTTCAACTCTGACTACCTCTGAATAGGTCAAAAGCTCGATGTTGGGATGCCGACCGGCATCCAGCATACGCGGGCCCAAGATTCAGATGGCGCAGTCCATGCTGGGGAAGGTCTTATCTATCTGGGCCATCCTCCCCCCCAAAGTGGAGGACCTTTCCACCAGATAGACTTGAAAATCAGAATCCGCCAAGTCCAAGGCGGCCTGAATTCCGGCGACCCCTCCCCCTATGACCAAAGCGCCTTTCTTTGCCAACCTAACCTCCCAAAAACAGTTTAGAGTTCAAAGTCAAGAGTCTGGAGCAATAGTTTTGAATTTTGAATCTTGAACTTCAAACTCTTAACTCTCAACTCTAACCTGCCTTACTCAGAAGCTCCTTTCCGTATTGGTATCCCTTGTCGAAAGCTCTCATGTTGATGTCGATTATCTTCTCTTTAAAGGAATCCTTTATAGCCTTCTTGGCTGACTCCTCACTGATAAGTCCGGTGACTGCGGTGAAGAAGCCAAACATCACCACGTTGGCAGCGATTCTTGTCTTCATCTCCTCTGCAAAGCGGGTGGAGGGTATGGCGAAGAGTTTGATCCCCTTCTTGGTTTTGTCCGGCTTCACTAGATCCTCGTCCACCAGTAAGGTTCCCTGATCAGCTATATTTTGTGCGTGCTTGGCGTAGCCTTCCTGCGACATGGCCACCATGATGTGAGGGGTGGTGACGTAAGGATAGAGCACTCTATCACCCGATATCACCACTTGAGAGCTGCAAGCCGATCCGCGGGCTTCGGGCCCGAAGCTTTGGGTCATGGTGGCGTGCTTTCCGTCAAAAATCGAAGCAGCCTTGCCCAACAGATAGCCAAAACGAATCATCCCCTGTCCCCCAAATCCTGTTAATCGGATCTCAGTCAGCATGACCACCTCCGTATGGCACAAACTTGTCTTTCAGCACTTGCTTCATCCATCTATTATAGGATTGCAGGAATGTGGGTCTCTCCCGGTCGATGAATTTTCCCACAATGATCTTTTTTTGAAACTCTATGGCCAATTCCTCAGTGTCGGCCCCATGTTTGATCACGCTGTTGTCATGATAGAATTGCATCAAACTTAAACCATCTCCCAACTTATTCCTTCGAGCGTAGATGGTCGAACAGGGACAGATTATCTCAATGAAGGAAAATCCTTTTTTATTTAAGGCTTCGCCTATGGATTTGGCTAACCTTCGCACATGCAGGGCGGTCCAGCGAGCCACGTAAACTGCTCCACAGGAAGCAGCCAGATGAGGCAGATTGAAAGGCTGCTCGAAGTTCCCATAAGGAGAGGTCGAAGTATTAGCGGTCAAAGGAGTGGTAGCCGCCACCTGCCCTCCGGTCATGGCATAAATGAAGTTGTTCACGCATATCACCACCATGTCCATGTTCCTCCGTGCGGCGTGGATAAAATGATTACCTCCGATGCCTGCAATGTCTCCGTCGCCTGAGAAAACCACCACCTTCAACTCCGGATTCGACAGCTTCAACCCAGTGGCGAAAGGAAGTGCTCTACCGTGAGTGGAGTGGAATGAATCCAATTTTATGTATCCCGCTACCCTTCCGGTGCACCCGATGCCTGACACCACACAGATTTTCTCTAAAGGGATGTCGGTTCTTTCCAGGGCGTCAGCAAAGGAGGTCACTGTAGTTCCTATCCCGCAGGTGGGACACCAGATGTGCGGAATGCGATCCATCCGCAACAACGACTCCATGGGATGTTCTGCTACTTCAACTGCCTCAACCACTTTCATTTTACTCCCTCCTTTATAGCCTTATAAATGTCCTCAGGATCATGCACCCAACCTCCCCCGTGAGGAACCAAGATCGCTTTTGCTTTGCCTGCGGCGCATCTTTCCACCTCCAATACCATCTGGCCATAATTTATCTCAGGGACCACAAATGCTTTTACCCTCTTGGCTAACTCCCTTATCTTTTTCTCCGGGAAGGGCCAGACGATGATCAATCTTAATTGCCCCACCTTTATTCCCTCTTTTTTCGCTTTCTGGATGGCCGGAATGGCCACGCGAGAGCTTATGCCGTAAGATAGTACCACCACCTCGGCATCCTCTAAATCGCTCTCCTCGGTGTGCACTATTTCATCCGCATGCAGCCTTATCTTTTCCACCAACCTTCTCACCAGCTTCTCCTGTGCCTCCCAACTCATCACCGGATACCCCTTCTCGTCGTGGGTCAAACCGGTGATATGGATTTTGTAGCCATCCCCGGCTTTGACCATGTCCGGGATCAAGTCCTCTCCCGCCTTAAAGGGCAGATATTCCCCTGGGGATAGTTTGGTGTATCGACGGGGATAAATCTCTATTTCATCGGCTTTTGGGATCACCACTTTTTCGGTCATGTGTCCTACGCATTCATCGGTCATCACCAAGACCGGAACCCGGTATTTTTCGGAAAGGTTGGCCGCTTCTATAACCACTTCAAAGCACTCCTGCGGAGAGTTGGGGGACAGTGCGATGATTTCGTAATCTCCATGAGAGCCCCAGCGGGCTTGCATCATGTCCGCTTGTCCGGGCAGGGTCGGCAGTCCGGTCGAAGGACCTCCTCTTTGAACGTTCACAATCACACAGGGTATCTCCATCATTGCCGCCAGTCCGATATTCTCCATCATCAAAGAAAATCCAGGACCGGAGGTTACGGTCATGGATTTGGCTCCGCCCCAGGCGGCCCCAACCACAGCCGCCATGGAACCCAACTCGTCTTCCATCTGAATAAAAATGCCTCCCACCTCGGGGAAGCGTTCGGAAATCCTCTCCGCCATCTCGGTAGAGGGAGTTATGGGATAACCCGCCAGAAAACGACAGCCAGCCGCAAGAGCTCCCTCAGCACAGGCGTGGTCCCCATCCAGATAATGTTCCCCGGTCAAAACTCCTTTGGGATCAGCTTTCAACTTTCTTTACCTCCTCTTTTGGCTTCTCCGTAACGAAAATAGCGAATTCAGGACAGATCATCTCACAAAGACCGCAGTGAACGCAGGTGTTCTCCTTGGCTACCTGGGGAGGATGATATCCTTTGGTGTTAAACTCAGCGGAGAGTTCCAGCACGTCCTTGGGACAATACTCCACGCAGAAGCCGCAGCCTTTACACCTCTCCTTTATGATGTGTATCTCCCCCTGGGGGATCTCTAACTTATCATAATCCAGAGGCCTTCGCCAGAATTTTCCATCAGATCCCGGTGACATATTCTTTACCTCCAAAAGTTTCTCATCGCAATAGCTTTCAAATCAAACAACCTAAACAAAATAAGATACATCCCCATACTCCGAAGTCAAGTTATTTTTTTCACAAAGTCGGGCAATCAGGGCAAGTTTCTGCGCGTTCCTCAAACAGCACCCTACCGATCTATTATGATACGCACAAAAGGATGAGCTTGATAACGCAGCGACCGTGTTTTTGCTTAGGAGTTAAGCTGCGACACGGCTAAGCAAAGACCTGTCTCAAAAGGGTACAGTTCCCCGATGCCCCCTAAAATCAAGTGCAGATTCGGCCTCTTTCTTTGCGCAGCATGGGGGCTTTCTTTCTCAGATTATCGAGGGAAAGGTGGCAAGCATTGCGGGAATCCTCATCATGGAAGATTACAGGGACCTCTTCCAGCAGGGGTCCTCATTCGGGGAGGCCTTCCGCGCAGTCGAAGGGCAACTCGGGACGATTTTTCTGTTTTTCGACCGCGGCTCGTGGCCTTCGCAAACCGGGCAATGGCCGCGCGATGATTGAAAAGACCAACGGACAAAGGCCAAGCAGATTGCTTGGCCTTTGACTTCGGACTTTTACATGACACTCATTCTTTCAGCAGGTGTTTCTAAGGTCTGATCTTATACTGCCTCTCTCCTTCCTTGGTCTGATAGCAGGCTTTGAGTGAGACCCAGCCAGCGCCCACGTCAAGCTCTATCACCTGTACTTTGCCATAATGATTATTCCCGGTTTTGACGGCGTATACGTGTCCGGGGATGGCGGTCAGAGAGTAACCGGTTTGAGCATAACCCGTATCGGCAGCAACGTCCGCGTCATCCCAATCCTGCATGTATCCCAGATCCATCACCCCCCCGTTGTTGGTTCCGGCAAACCAGAGGCGGTACTCCACTCCCCCCGCGAAATTGATTTTCTCACAGATGAAGTCTCCCTCTCCGTCGTCGGTGTGATAATCCGAGGTGTCAATGTCGGTCATGTCAGTCACACTGAAGTCAGACAGTTCGTATCCGGACTTATTCTTATAGACGGCAGAAGCCCAGATGGTATCGTACTCGCTTAGTATCGTCTCCGGCCGGGGGGTATCGTTGATAATATTGGATGGCTCACTTAGTTTGCTCCAGTCGTCCTTGGCAGCAACCACCAGGAAGGAATAGGTGGTACCGTTGGTCAGATTAGAGATAGTTCTGGATTGAATCGTGTTGCAGGGACTGCTCTTGGGATAAGTGGCAACCCGGTCAAACTCGGATGGGACTTCTTCCAAAGCCGTCCCCTCTGAATAGAGGCTGTCCACCATGTAAATCTCATAACCACTCAAGTCACTCTCATAGTTGCTGGTATACCAGAGCAGGGTGATCTCTCTGTCTCCCGTTATGCTCCTCAGGCCGAGAGGTGGGGATAGGGTCTCAGCCGGCACGGTCTTCGTCTCCGTGGTCGTTTTCTCACATCCCTGGACACCAAGAAACAGAAAAACGACCAAAACCAACAAAAACGCCCGTTTCATGAGTACCTCCTTGTGTTATTTTTGAATAACCTTTTCTTTTGCCTGAATATATAAGATCAACTCCTCCAAGTCAATTCTTTTTTGCGCTCAAAAGGAAGCATTTAAAAACGTGCTGGCTATCACAAATTAAAATTGATATAAGCCCCCAATTCAATTATATTCCAGGAAATTCGAAGGAAGAATCTTGGATGGATAAACCAGCCGCCGAGAATGAAAGAGAGTTAACAGCATTGGTCACCGGGGCAAATGGTTTCGTGGGAAGCCACCTGGTGGAAGGACTCCTTTCCAGAGGCTATCAGGTGACTTGTTTGGTCAGGAAAACAAGTAACTTAAGATGGCTCTCCGGACTTAAGGTTAAATATCTCTATGCTGACATAAGCCAGAAGGAATCCCTGAAGGATGTTCTGACGGAGGTTGACTACGTCCTTCACCTTGCCGGCCTTACCAAAGCTAAAAACAGGGAGGAATATCTCAAGGCAAACTACCAGGGGACAAAGAATCTGATCGAAGTCTGTATCCACGATAATCCCCAGATGAAAAGATTCGTTTACGTAAGCAGCCAGGCGGCAGTGGGACCGGGGAAAGATGGAAAACCTTTGGACGAGACTGCCCCCTGTAATCCCATAACCGATTATGGAAGAAGCAAATTGGAAGGAGAAAAAATCGTTTTAGGGCACTCGTCCGAAGTGCCGGTGACCATCATCCGCCCTCCCGCTGTCTACGGTCCCAGAGATTCGGATATTTTGGGCTTCTTCAAGGTTGCCAATAAGGGGTTGAAGACCCTGTTCGGAAGAGGGGAAAGCTACATGAGTATGTGCTACGTTGGCGATCTTGCAGACGGGATAATCTTGGCAGCGGAAAACCCAAGGGCAGTTGGACGGACTTATTTTGTTGCGGATGACAAGAGTTATTCCTGGAGAGAAGCCTTCCAGATTATAGCCAAGATTCTGAATAAAAGGACCATTACCATAAGAATTCCCAAGTCGATTCTGTATACAATCGCTTTTTTCTCGGAAAACATGTTCAGGCTATTGGGAAAGCCGGCTGTGTTCAATGTGCAAAAGGTCAGGGAGCTAACCCAGAGATACTGGCTGTGTGACGTTTCCAGAGCCAAAAGGGAATTGAGCTTTTCCCCGCAACACACGCTGGAGGAAGGTGCAAAAAAGACAGTCCAATGGTACAAAGAGAGAGGCTGGCTCTGATAAAACCTGGCTTCGTAGTTGACCGATTTATCGGGTAAAAGCAGGGGATGATTAGTCCAGAACCCAATTTCGAACTCCTATGAATCTAGTAAACTTGCTCATTGCCATACTGATCGCCAGCGTCCCATTTCAGATTCTGAGATTCCTCACCGGGTTAACCGAGAAGTATCTGAAGCCTTTCGAGGGAATTGACTCTGGCATGGTTGAAGACAGCCTTAGATCAAGATGGAGCTTTGATAGCGTTGTGCTGGCAGAGCTTCTGGAGATCGCCCTGCCCGCCTTCTTTTTTGCCTTGATCCTGCCGTTCTTGCCATTTTCCGGAATGAAAGCGGGTGCATTTTTTGGAATTTTGATTTTCTTTGTGGGAAGCGTGCCTCAGACGCTAATAATTCCTCAGAGTATCAAGCTGCCTGTAAATTTCATTGTTGTTCACCTGTTCTGGCAACTTCTGAAAAATCTGGTGGTTTTCGGTGTAATAGGAGCAGTGTACAGATTTTAGAGGAAACTTTGAGGAAGAATTATCCGGAGCAGCGAAACGTGTTTCGCGCCACGAACTGCTCCCGATGTATCAGTAAAGGACACAAGATGACCAAATCAACAAACATTGATCCGGAAAGATATCGCAAAGAATTCCCGTTCACCAGAGAGATAACGTTCTTCAATCATGCCAGCTTTGGACCTATGCCGGAGGTGAGCTGGAAGGCGACCCAAGAGTATTACCAGGGTCTCAGACTAAAAAAAGTAACAGACGATGACCGGGAGGCTTTCCAAAAACTGGAAGACATCAGAAAAATGATCGCAAAAATGATCAAGGCTCGACCAGAGGAAATCGCCTTTGTGCCCAATACCTCTTATGGACTGAACGTGGCAGCCTGGGGATTGGATTTGAAGAGAGGAGATAAGATTCTCTTATCAGACGTGGAATTTCCCGCCAACGTCTATCCCTGGACCAATCTCAGGCAAAAGGGAGTCAAGACCAAATTCATTCGCAGTAAGAACAAGTGTTTCGACGTCGACGGTTTTGTGAGGGCCATCGATAAAAGCACCAAGGTCTTATCCATAAGTTTTGTCCAGTACTTCAACGGATTCAGAAACGATCTGGAGAGCATCGGCAGGATATGCGAGGAGAACGATATATTCTTTGTGGTGGACGGCATTCAGGGAGTCGGCTCGGTGGATTTGGATGTAAACAAGTGCAAGATCGATTGCCTTGCCTGCGGTGGGCAAAAGTGGCTTTTATCCTCGTTGGGAACCGGATTTCTCTATCTTTCCTCTCAGGCCAAAAGAGAATTGAAGACAAGCTTTTTCGGCTGGATGGGAGTGGATTGGAAATTTAATTTCACCGATGTATTGAAGTTTGATCTCAGGCCATTTCCTTCCGCTCGCAGATTTGAGATAGGAACGTATCCCTACTCTCTTTTGTGGAGCATGCATTCTTCCCTGCAATTGCTTTCGCGCATCGGAATCAGAAATATCGAAAGACATAATCTGGAATTGCTGGATGTGTTAGTAGATTTCCTGAAGGGCAGCCTTTACCAGATAAGAAGCTCTCTTGAGCCAGAGCGCCGATCCTCCATCCTCTCCTTTTCGGGAAAAAACATGAGAAAGTTGTACCAGAAACTGACCAGAAACAAGATCACGGTCTCCCTTCGTGAAGGAGCTATCAGAGTCGCACCGCATTTTTATAACACCAAAGACGAAATGAATAAGCTTATCGATATTCTTGAATAGAAATCCGGCTGGAGGTTCAAATCTCGAAAAAAAACATCGTGGGCGAAACAAGGAAACTGTCAATTCCGTAACTTCATAAGAGCATTACTCGGAAAGGAGTCTCAAGTGTCAACCTATCTTCTTCAAGCCATTCAAAAAAAAGTATATCTCATTCTGTTGGTTGCTCTTTTTCTGTTTTCTTACTGCTCAATATCCGCGCAAGATTACACTTTGGAGGAGGGAAAAAGGCTTTTCGACCAAGAGAAATACGAGGAGGCAAAAGAAGTTCTTCTCAAAGTGATAGACCAAGAACCCGAAAATCCTGAGGCGAATTTCGTTCTGTGCAAAGTTTATTTGGCCCTGGCCGACCATGATAACTCCTTGAAATATGGCAAGAAAGCAGTTGAGCTGGACGGCTCTCAGTCAGAGTATCATCTTTGGCTGGGCCGTGCTCATGGAATGCAGGCGCAGAAGGGAAGCAAGCTCAAAGCCATATTCAGAGCCAAGAGGGCCAAAAAGGAATTCGAGAAAGCGGTGGAATTGGATTCGACCAGCATGGAGGCAAGACTTTCTCTGATGGAATACCTGATCTCGGCTCCCGGAATTGCAGGCGGAGATAAGAAGGAGGCCCTAGCGCAAGCGGAGATAGTCGAAAAAATGGATCCCCTCTATGGTGCTTACGCCCAAGGGGTCTGGTGGCACGTGGAGAAAGATTTTGACAAAGCTGAAGCCTACCTAAGAAAAGCGGCAGAGCTGGATACCACCTGGAATTACTGGGTTACCTATCGGGTAGGTATCCTCCTTCAGGACCAGAACAAATACCACCAGGCTGCAGAGGTGTTCGAAGAACTCTATAATAAGCATCCAGACGAGCCCGGAGCCTTGTATCAGGTCGGGCGCACATATGTTCTCGCCAAGGACAGCTTGGAAAAGGCGGAGAGGTGTTTTAAGCAGTATCTTCAAATGGAACCCAAAGTAGGCGATCCGGATTGGGCCGCGGCTCACTGGCGCCTGGGAATGGTCTACGATCTGCAAGGAAAGACCGATCTGGCGATTGCGGAATTAGAGGAAGCGGTAAGATTAGCTCCGAAGAAGAAAGACTACCAGAAGAGTCTAAAAGAGGTGAAGAAGAAAAAGTAGGAACGTCTGCTTAATCAGGAATAGTCAACTTCTGTAGTGGTCGAGCTAGCTCGACCTGAGACCGTGCGGGTGGAGGTTGCTTCGAACCATACGGTTTAGAGCTTGGCTTTGGACTTACTTATTTCAACAACACCATCTTCTTGGCTTGAGAAAATTCAGGCGTCTTTATTCGATAGAAGTAGATTCCGCTGGAAACTTCTTCTCCTTTTTCATCATTACCGTCCCACTCCACCGACTTATGTCCTGCTCTCAAATGTCCGTCCACCAAAGTCCTGACCTTTTTGCCCAAGATATTGAAAATCTCGACTTTGACCTGCCCTGATTTGGCAAGCAGAAACTCTATCTCGGTTGCGGGATTGAAAGGATTGGGGTAGTTCTGGAACAAGACAAAATCCGGAGGCCGCACCCCTCCTTCATCTGTCTCCCTTACGTCCGTGTCGTAAGAAATCTGTAAAATCAAAAGAGAGTAATAGTCTGACAGGTACACGTATTCACCCTGAACATAAAGACCTAAAGCCTCACCCGGGGTGTTGTAGCTGGCAACGAAAACCGGATTGGTGGGGTCGCTGACGTTGATTATGTACAAGCCTCCCGTCTCAGCAGCCACATAGGCCAAGCTGTCCTGAACGAAAACCGCGCGAGCATACCCGTAGGTGAGGTAACTGCCAATCGAATCCGGATCGGTTGGATCGCTTACATCGATTATCTGCAATCCTCTTACGTGATCAGCTACGTAAGCTATGTCGTCTTTGACGAAAACATCATAGGCCCGATCCGGGGTATCGCAGCCGCCGATTGAATCCGGATTGGCTGGATCGCTGACGTTTATTATCTGCAAGGCACCATTCCAATCAGCCACATAAGCTAAGCTGTCCTTTATATAAACACCATAGGCATAACCCGGGCTGTTGCAGCTGCCAATCGAGTCTGGATTGGCTGGATCATTAACATCATAAATCTGCAAACCACTATTCTGAGCAGCCACATAGGCCAAGCTGTCTTGAACAAAAACCTGCTGAGCATAACCCGGCGTATCGTGGCTGCCAATCGAGCTTGGATTGGATGGATCTTTCACATTGATTATCTGCAGGCCGCCTGCACGATCAGCCACATAGGCTAAGCTGTCCCTAAGAAACACATCCAAAGCCCTGTTCTGCGTATGGCAGCTGCCAACTGAATCCGGGTTGGCTGGATCTTTGATCTTGATTATCCTTAAACCATCGTAGCTGCAAGCTACATGGGCCAGACTATCCCGTACAGAAACATCATAGTTGAAATATGGGATGTCGTAGTGGCCGATTTGATCTAGATTCGCCGGATCGCCAACATCAAGTATGTGCAAACCCCTCCCCCCACTAGCAAAATAAGCTAAGCCCTCGTAAACGAAAACATCGTAAGCAACATCTCCGGGGCTATAGCTGTCCATGTAGTAGGGACTGGTGGGATCACTTACGTTGATTACCCGAAAGCCCTGGGTGTAATCAGCCACGTAGGCAAGGCTGTCCTGAACACAGACACGGAGAGCACTTCCCGGAGTGTCACAGCCGCCCACAGAATCCGGATCGGCAGGATCACTGACGTTGATTATCTGCAAACCCTTATCGTAAGCAGCTACATAGGCTAAACTGTCCACCACGAAAACGCCATAAGCATAACCTGGAGTTTCATAGCTGCCTACGGAATCCGGGTTAGTTGGATCACTAACGTCGATCATCTTCAGACCCTTGCTGTAATCAGCCACATAGGCTAAGTTTTCCTTAACGAAGATATCGCGAGGGCTGCCCTGCGTATCGTAGCTGCCAACCAGATCAGGATTAGCCGGATCCTTCACATTGATTATCGCCAATCCCATATTACCATCGATCAGGTAAGCTAAGCTGTCTTGAACGAAAACGCTGTAGGCTCTGCCTGGAGTCTGATAACTGCTGACCGAGTCCGGATTAGCCGGATCAGTCACGTCGAATATCACCAGTCCCGCGTCACCATCAGCTAAATAAACATAGTTGTCCTTAACAAATAGCCCCTCTCCCCCTCCTGGAACATAAAAACTACCTACGAAAGAAGGATTGGTTGAATCAGACACGTCAACTATAACCAAACCATTGGCAAAGACGCAGTAGGCAGCGTCATTGACCACCTGGACGTCCTTCACCTGTGTCCAGAGGATGCTGGAGACATAGGTGAGGTCCATAGGAAAACCTGGTTGAAAGAAAACAAGCACCACGGATACCATCACTATCAACACCACAAAGGATTTAAGGTTTTTCATCTAGCCCTCCGGTGAAAGGGGTTACGCGACTTAGTTGACAAAGCATAGAAAGCGAATTGATCTTTTCTGTCTTCAATCCGAAACGAACTTAATCCCGGATCGATTGAAAGTCAACGGAATTCTGGACGATCCCAATAAAATTCCTTGCCGTTTGGACAAAGTTATCGTATAATCGAAACGACACATGACTTAAGATTTAAAGCGTAGGCTCTGGTACACGACTTCTACTATAACCAGGCTTTGAAAAAAGGAGGAGACATGACCTACGAGATCAAGAAGATTGATGTCTGGTCTGTGGTCAAGATCGTTTTTATCCTTTATGGGATATTTGGCCTGATCGCCGGGCTTTTCTACGCGGTGATACTCACCATGTTGGGAGGCTTCCTAAGCCAGTTCGGCGCCCTAGGCGGAGAGTTTGGCGACATGACCGGGCTTTTCACCGGCGCGGTGGGGATAGTGATGGCATTCTTTATGGCCCTATTCTATGCCGTGGTCGGGTCCGTGTTTACTGCCATCTTTGTTTGGCTTTACAACGTCCTGGCCAAGCTGATCGGGGGAATCATGTTCAATTTGGAGTCGGGGAAGATCGCAGCTGTCGCACCTTTGGATAGGCAAGAGTCCGATTCAGAGGGGATGTTGGGGAAAGCGAAGTATGAGTGAGATAAGAGTACGGATGGCTCCCAGCCCATCCGGTTTTCTTCATGTGGGCACGGCACGAACCACCATCTACAACTGGCTTTTCGCCCGGCATCACAAGGGGAGGTTCATCCTAAGAATCGAGGATACGGATCCTTCGCGCTCCAGCCAGGAAATGGTGGACGCGATTCTGGAGAGCCTGAAATGGCTGAGGCTGGACTGGGATGAGGGACCATACTACCAGTCGCAGAGAAGCGAACTCTATGAAAAACATGCTCAGAAGCTTCTGAAAGAAGGAAAAGCATACTTCTGTTTTTGCGCCCCCGAGGAACTGGAGAAGAAGAGGAAACAAGCCATCGCTTCGAAAATCGACTGGCATTATGACCGCACCTGCCTGAAACTTTCCGATGCCGAAAGAGATGAGAGGATAAAAAAGGGAGAGCCAAAGGCGATCAGACTTCTGGTGCCTGACGGGGAAACGAGCTTCTCTGACTTAGTATGCGGGGAGCCTAAGAAGGACAACAAAGAGATAGACGATTTGATCATTCTTAGGTCAGATGGGTCGCCTACTTACAACTTCGCCTGCGTGGTGGATGACGTGGACATGAGAATCTCACACGTGATCAGAGGAAACGACCACATATCCAACACCTTCAAGCAGATCCTGATTTACAAAGCCCTGAAGTCGGCTCCTCCCCGCTTTGCTCACATTCCTCTCATTTTGGGAAAGGACAGAGCCAAGGTCTCCAAAAGGCACGGGGCCGTCTCGGTGATGGAATACGAGAAAGAAGGATTCTTGCCCGAGGTTCTGGTGAATTTCCTAGCTCTTCTGGGCTGGTCTCCCAAAGATAACAGAGAGATCCTTTCCGCAGATCAGATGATAAAGCTCTTCACCCTCGAGGGAGTGAATCCCTCCAATCCGGTATTTGATCCAGACAAACTTGAATGGATGAACGGCGAATACATCCGGGCTTGCGACGATGAAAAGCTTCTACAACTTGTTATTCCCTTCGTGACCAGGGAGAATCTGATAACCCAAGAGAAGGCGGAGAAAAAAAAGGAGTGGCTTCTGAGATTTGTTTTCTTACTAAAACAAAGATGCAAGACTCTTAAGGAATTTGCCGATAAGGGCAAGTACTTTTTTGCATTTGACTATAAATATGATCCAAAAGCTGCGATTAAACACTTCAGTGCGACCGGAGCTGCAGAGAGGCTGAGCACCTTTGCTGAGCGCTTGTCTGTTTTGAATGCCTTCGAGAAGGAGAAGATAGAGCAGGCGCTGCGCAACTTAGCAGATGAGCTGAAGATGAAGCCAGCACCGCTGATTCATGAGGTTCGTTTAGCAACCACCGGAACCACGGCCGGACCGCCACTTTTCGATCTTCTGGAGCTTCTGGGCAAAGATGAAGTGGTGAAAAGGATCAAAAAAGCAGTGGAATTTATCCAGACGAAACTCAGTTAGAGATAGTGGCCAAAAAAACAAGTAGAGGAAGGCTTTACTGGAGTGTCAAGCTTCAGCTTGACCTGAAGCCTCCGATAAGACAGAAGCTCTTTAACTGGTTCACCTGAAGGTGAACACTCCGAACTTCCTTCTCTGAACGGAGATCAATGTTCGTCAAGGAACCCTTGTCCACACCGTTGAAGAAAGTCATGACAAACTGTGTGGCCATCACCAACGGTAGAAGGTAAATGATGTTTGAGACAAGAACACCCTTGGCAATCTCAGACAAGATACTGGCTTTGTGCCAATCAATATCTAAATCAGAATCACCTGTATATGTTCAATGTAAACCCGAACCTTATGCGCAAATCAATGAATGCATTCCCGCCGTTAAAAAGAAGGTCAAAGAGTGCGGAGGGCGTATTCGGTATGGTTGGCAAATCTGGGAGTGGCCGAATGTGTTGATTGAAGCCGAATTTCATTCAATCTGGGTATCACCCGATGGTCAATTGCTGGATATTACACCCAAGCCGTGGGTAGTTGAAAACATATTGTTCTTGCCAGATACTGACGTCAAATATGAGGGGAAGCAAATCAACAATTTGCGTGTAGCAATCGGGGATAACCCAATGATCAATGATTTCATAAGCATCTGCGATGCAATATTTCGCTTCGAGAACAAAGGTGAAGAGTCGGTTTTATATGAGTGGCTACATGAAATGATGTTATTGACGCACAACATGATTAAGTCTGGCTTAACTCGAAACGGTGCATGCCCATGTGGGAGCGGGATGAAATACAAAGCATGCCATGGCAAAAAGCTGTATAAGAAGCTAGGCAGAATCTGACGGTCGAGCTTATTGTAATCCACTGTGGAGCTTGCAGGCGGGGCCCCCAGCTTACGGCGGGATCTGGTTACCACATGACCAGCCCCGCGACAATCGGGAGGGCAGGGGTCCCTGCGTTACGAACTTGACAAAATGCATAAATCTAGTTTTCAAGGAATATTATTGTGAATTCAAAAGACCCGAAATTAACTGCTCTACAATTTAATGAATGTATCAATAATCAAGACATAAAGGGACTCTCCGGCCTGATGACCGAAGATCACACGTTAATCGTTCGTGAAGGAGAAGTTGTTAAGGGGAAAGAATCTAATACTACGGGTTGGATCGACTTCTTCAAGCAGTTTCCTGATTATGAAAACATTTTCACCAGAATCGAATCACGAGACAATCTGGTAATTATAATTGGCTATGCTAATTGGTCCAAAGAACCTACAGAAGACCACGTAATCTGGACTGCAAGAATCGAAGACGATCTTGTTGCTGAATGGCGAATTTACGCTGATACAGAAGAAAACAAGAAAAAACTTGGGATCGTCTGATAGGAGCTTGTCCCGACGCACTCCAGAGATTTCGTAAAAGCTAAATTGGGAAAGGTCTTGTGGGAGTATCAAGCTTCAGCTTGATCTGCGACTTCCTTTAAGACTAGGAGGGTGACGAGAGATAACGCTCAAAGTCTATCCTATCATTTTTGTCGAATTTTACGCCTTCATTCCTAAGTAGCCCCCTTTGAATTTCATATCCGGAGCCTGGCTTCAGAGCTATCCGTCCTTCGCGGTTAACCACCCTGTGCCAGGGGAGTTTGTCCTTTCCGGTAGAGGAATGCAGTATCCTGACCACCTGACGGGCACCACGGGGATTACCTGCGTACGCCGCAATCTGACCGTAGGTAGCGACTCTGCCCCGAGGTATCTTCTTGATGATATCTTTTACCCTATCGGTAAAGGAGAAGCGTTCGGATGTTTCTTGTCCTCTTGCTTTCATGCTTTT
Source organism: uncultured Ignavibacteria bacterium (assembly GCA_964588305.1). GTDB lineage: Bacteria > Zixibacteria > MSB-5A5 > MSB-5A5 > SM1-73 > SM1-73. The sequence goes on along the minus strand of CAZPOP010000009.1, from coordinate 42,990 downwards.
TCACTCTTGTAGGTCAAACATGGCGTAGCCTGCTTGACAAAAGAGACTTCCTCCGATTATTAGCCTCTAATCTTGTATATAGCAAGGGGTGCCAGCAGGATCCAAACGAGGACCAGGATCCAGACCCTGCCTTCGAGAATATTGTAATCATGGAGCAGCCTGCTCCAGGGGTGCTTCATGAGAAAGTGCCCGAAACAGAACTCGAAGGCGACAGTGAGGACGAGCCAGATCAGGCCGACTGCCAATGCCTGAGCTGAAGATTGCAGTTTCCATCGAAGGGTCAGCAACCAGACACAGAGGCCAAAAAGGATTATGGCAGTCGCCGATGAGAGCTGGTGGGCTGCCAATTCACCCAGGAACCTCTTGTATCCAGCCTCGCGGATACCCGCGTTTATAATCGCGACGACGAGCAAGAAAATGCAGGCGAGGGTATATCTGAGGATCATCCTCAACCTTTTTCCGATGCTTCGGGAATAGTCTCAAGATCACGCCAAAGGCGGGAGAATTCCCGAAGCTGATTTGCATCGGCATTTCCTAATGCCGATGCATCACAACAAAAAATACAAAAAAACTGACCCGGTGTCAATTTATTACTTGACAAGGGTGTAATATTTGGTATATATTAGAATGAGTGAGAAATAAATTTAAGCGAAAATTGTATTGATCATACCCATTTGTTTATCAACATATGTATTCCCGGACCACAAAAAAGTTTCAAATCTAAACATATCAAGGAATAATGGTTCTTGAAAAAATGTTAAGTAAAACAAAAAGATTTGGAAGAAAGCTTTTGACTGGAGTTTTGGTAACTGGTGCTTCTTCTTTTGCATGCTCCCAGAAAGTTGATGTGACAACTCCAGATGACATAACAATTGATCCAAAACACGTGGGAATGATAAAAGGGAGAGTAATTGCTCCACAAATAGGAGAAGGAAATAAAGTTTATGATATGGGAATTAGTGGAATAGAAATAGAGTTATGGAAAGATGATGAAAAAACTAATTTTAAAACAAATTCCATTTCTGATGGAGAGTATTCCATAGACAACATTCCTGCTGGAAGTTATAATGTTAAGGCAAACTATAATCCTCGTTTTGATCATGAGGGATTGGGCAAAAACCTAAACTATGGGTCAGATACTGCTCCAATAACAGTTATAAAACAAAAAGTAACTCAAGTAAAGGATTCAAGAATATTCCCAGGCTATCTTTCAAAAAAACAAATCTTATATGGAAAAATTTACGAAGAAGACAAAGCAACTCCTTTTGCAAATGAGAGAGTTTTTTTACATGGAGCAGATTTTGGATGCAGTGCACCTACTCTGGATGAGATTCTAACATCTTCTAATGGATCTTATGCGTTCTATGTGGGACCCCGTCGATACTGTATGACTGGATCTAATATAATAATAAGATTTATGGATGGAAATATATCTTCTGAAATCATGAAAGATGGTCTTCACAAAAAAGATGCTTATGCGATTAGGATTGATTAAAAGCATGTGGCTAAAGCCTCTTGCTTTTCAGCCTCTTTACCAAAAGTACTATCAATATACCTCTTAACAAGTTCTAAATTTTGCCTCATATGTACTGCGACCTTTTAGACGAGAAGATTTGTCAACCACCCTTTGGTTCGGCTTTGCTCACCACCCTGAGCTTGTCGAAGGGCGGGATGATTGACTTACAAAGCTGAGGCGTCGGGAGTCAGTTGGTTCGGGAATTGTCGGAAAGATCCCGCTTCGCGGGGGATTTCCCGAACCGATCCCCCTTTAATCACGTGCGGGAATTCCAATTCCCGCACGAACGAAGAATTTCTCGATTTCGTTACATCTTCTTCTGTGCTTTCTCGATCTTGGCCCATTCATCGTGTAACGATACCGTCCGGTTGAATACGAGCTTGTCAGCGGATGAATCAGGATCGACACAGAAATAGCCCAGCCTTAAGAATTGATAACGGTTCCCCGTTTTTGCATCCGCCAGACCTGGCTCGATTTTGCACGAGGTCAATTTCTCCAGCGAGTTAGGATTCAAATGAGCTTTGAAGTCCGAACCCTCCTCCACATCGCCTGGATTCGGCTTGGAGAATAGATGGTCATACAATCGTACCTCAGCTTCAACGGCGTGGGCGGCAGAAACCCAGTGCAGCGTAGCTTTTACCTTACGCCCGGCTTTAACCCCGCCGCTTTTGGTCTCAGGATCGTAGCTGCAGTGAAGCTCGATCGGTTCGCCAGTCTTCTCATCCTTCACTACTCGCTCACACTTGATAATATATGCGTGTTTCAGGCGAACCTCACGACCTGGCGCCAAACGGAAGAACTTCTTCGGTGGGTCCTCCCGAAAATCGTCGTGTTCTATATACAGCACGCGTGAAAAAGGAATCGTTCGCGTCCCCATACTGGCGTCCTCCGGATTGTTTACCGCGTCCAACTCTTCTGTCTGGCCTTCCGGATAGTTGTCGAGGATCACCTTGAGCGGACGCAACACAGCCATCACGCGCGGTGCGCGTTTGTTCAAATCTTCACGGAGACAGTGCTCAAGCAGTGCAATGTCGACAACGCTGTTCCTCTTGGCCACCCCGGCGCGCTCGCACAAGTCCCGGATTGCTTCTGGAGTATAACCGCGCCTGCGCAAACCCGATAGGGTCGGCATACGGGGATCGTCCCATCCCGAGACGTAAGCCTCTTGAACCAGCTGCAGAAGTTTTCGCTTGCTTATCACGGTGTAGCTAAGATTAAGGCGAGCGAACTCGATCTGCTGCGGGTGATGGACCTTCAATTGATCCAAGAACCAGTCATACAGGGGGCGATGATCTTCGAACTCCAGCGTGCAAATGGAATGGGTGATCCCTTCGATGGAATCCGACTGGCCGTGCGCCCAATCGTAGGTCGGGTAGATGCACCATTTGTCGCCCGTCCGGTGATGGGCAGCATGCAGGATGCGGTACATAACCGGGTCCCGCAGGTTCACATTTCCGGATGCCATGTCGATCTTTGCCCGGAGCACGCGCGTGCCGTCCTCGAATTCGCCCGCCCGCATACGCTCGAACAAACCCAGGTTTTCCTCCGCCGGACGGTTACGATAGGGGCTTTCCCTGCCCGGCTCTGTCAGGGTGCCGCGGTGCTCCCTGATTTCGTCCGCGCTCAAGTCGTCAACGTAGGCTTTGCCAGCCTTTATTAGTTGAACGGCATATTCGTACAGTTGCTCGAAGTAGTCGGATGCGTAGAACAGCCGATCGCCCCAATCGAACCCCAGCCATCTGATATCCTCTATGATCGATTCGGTGTATTCGACCTCCTCCTTGCTGGGATTGGTATCGTCGAACCGCAAATTGCAGAGGCCTTGGTATTGTGCGGCGATACCGAAATTGAGGCAGATAGACTTGGCGTGACCGATGTGAAGATAGCCGTTCGGTTCTGGCGGAAAACGCGTATGAACCCGGCCTTCATTCTTGTTTGTCTTTAAATCCTCATCAATGATTTCCCGGATGAAATCGGAGGGGAGCGCAGAATCGGTCTTGGTCTTATTCGTCTTTTCCTTCTCGCTTTTATTCTTGCTTTTACCTGGACTGGTGCCCGGTGAATTCATAGCCTTCTTACCTCGATTTCAGATGAACGGATGATAGATTTTTACACATCACCAAAAACCAAATATAATAATCTATTATTCGCCATGCCAGAATAAAAAGTTTAATAATTATGTGTTTTCCTGTCTTCGGAGTGTCAATGTGAGCGGGAGAGTGGTTGCTGGAGACCTATTTCAGCTTGTTAACAATCTTTTCATGGGTCGATTGCCATCAGTGAATGACTCTTCTGCAAGCGGCAACAAGATCACCAGCCTGCCGAAAAATCTGCTCTATTTGTCTGATGTGTTGGCGGCAAAAAAAAAGCCCCCCGCCTTAACATGCGAGGGGCTTTTGAATTCAAATCATTCCTTTAGCAGGTGGGCGCGGGCCCGCCTATGAAAATATAATTAATCAGAAACATAACATCAGCGACGTCAACTTCGCCACTGCCGTCAGCATCTCCCGCTTCCAGAGGTGAGGGCGCGGAACCACCAAGAAAAACATAATTGATCAAGAAGATTGCGTCCGCTATATCTATCTCTCCATCTCCGTTGGTGTCTCCACAGGTATAGGCGGGCTTGCTTATCCCAAACCACTCCATGATCCTTTCCATCACCGTCTCAGCATTGTTCGGATCCTTTTCACCCTGGGGAATGGCCTCAAAGGGGAAGGCAAAGAAGACCACCTGATAGCCCGCCGTCCCGGTGCCGGGATAGCGCAAAGCACAGTAATTGGTCTGATCGGAACCTCCCACCTGGGAGCTGGGCGATGCGAAGAATCCTTCGCGGGAGATAGGTGAAGACTTTCCGGTGCGATAAAATATCCCGGCGGCATCAGGATCGGGAACTATGTAATCGGGAAGACCGGTGAAAGGATAGCTCAAAGAGATGTTCATCCCGCCAGAGATGGCGTCACCTAAGACCCCGGCTACCGAATTGATGGTTTGATCATCAGTGTGCCCGGCCACGTGCAGGTAATTGGTGATGAAATCGGTGGGGGGGTTATCATACAGAAGGTCCTGGCTGGACAAAAACAGTTTTCCACCATCGTCAAGACAAGCCTGTAAATTGGCTTGATCTTCATCTGTCAAGGTCGAAGGATTGCCAGCGGAACCGTAATCGTCTCCTGTCGTCCATACCACCGCCTTGTACGAGCCAAGCACTGAGTCAGAGGGTGGGCCGGACAAATCATATTCCCAGACGTCGAAGGCAATCCCCAGAGAATTCAAAGCCGACACAAAGAAGCTCTCATAGCTTTCTCCATCGTCATCATCCACCAGGATAACTGACTTTTTGCCTATTGTTAGGTCAAAGGAATCGGTGGCAGAGAAGGGGCCGGCTGCACTTATCTGGAAGATGAAGGTGGCCACATGACCCAAAGAACAGTTTGGTTCAACGGTGAACCGGTAAGGAACCACCGGAGAGGCTGTGCCATCGGGAGGAATATCCGGATAGTCGGAACCTGAAGTGGTTATGGTCACGTAAGGATCACCGGAGGACAAATCCCCGGAAACCTCGGTCGCATCTTCGTTCCCTAGATTCTTCAAAACGATGGTTAGATCACAGGTCTCACCGGGATCAACCTCGCCATCGCCATTGCCCAGAGTTCCGCCCACACTGTCATCGTCCACTTCCAAGCTTTGAAGCACTATAAACGCTCCGCCGGCAACCGGAACGATGGCTTCGTAAGCAAAAGCATTGTGTGCGGTAACGGTAATCGCCGCATCCCCGGCGCTGAGGGGCAAAGGATTGAGAATCACCTCACCGTTGGAGTCGGTTCGCCCAACCTCATATATCTCCGTATCTTTCATCACGCACACCAAAGCGCCTTCGACGGGTTGACCGCTGAGGTACACTGTTACGGGGAACGGTGCGCCTCCCATTACTATGACGTCAGGATGAGTCACTTCCAAATCTGCCGGAATGCCTGACCAGGGATCCAACTCGGGATCGCCGAAAGTGGTGTACATCTGGCTCTCCCTTTCGGTGGTCCCTCCTGGCCCCTCCGGGAAGTGCTGATACATGTACATTTTGCCCTCGTTCAGGGCTGCGGTGAAGTGAAAATTGCTGTCGGCGAAGTAGGAGATGAAGGTGCCTCTGGATAAGGTGTCCGAATAGAAGAACTCGGATCCTGCGGTAGAGGCTGCTATAATCACCGCGCCCTTCTCGGCTCCGATGGCTCCTGCCTTTATCCACCTTTCGGCGAAGCAGTCTCCGGAGACATTAAACTCTCCGTTGTCACAGGCTACGTCAACTATGGCCGGGAGTTTCTCTCCGTTGCTGAGGGCGTTGATGTTGGAATTGCTGAACCCCGATGGATACCAGCTGGTTGCGCCTCCATGGCCGAAATAAGCTATCCAGCTTCTCCCATCGTTTAAGCGAGTGGTTATCTGGCTCGGAGTGTCTAGCCCGTTCGAATCCCACAGAGAATCGAAATAGGTGAAGTTCGCGTAATCGACCATCAGAAAACCGCATCTTAAACAATTATAATCATCCACATAGTCGCTTCCGGAGATGGTCATGGCTTCCAAAAACCAATCGGTTTCATCCATATAAGGGTTTCTCCGGTAATTCAAGGTCTTGGTGATGACGTGCTCTGCTTCAGCCGGTGTCTGAACTGAAATCCTTCCTATGTGGACGTCTGCAAAGTAGTCCGAGCCGTCCACGGTGGCGTATTTGTGATCCGTGATACAGCTTATGCCGTTGTTGGTGGGAATCTGGCCAACGTCTCCCACCAGAATCACATACTCCGGAGGGTCGGGCCAGTTGTGATAAGCATCGTAGATGTAATCGTGAATATGCGTATTAGTGGAGCCCACATCCGACAGGTTAACCAAGTATGTGGTAAGTCCTCTCTTGTGCTTCCATTCGGCAAGGGGCTCGACCTCATCGTAGAAACCGTCATACGTGATGATCAGAACCGAACCATCCACCACCGCAAGCCCCTGCGTGACCTGATCAAAATTCAGCACGAATCTCCGGTAGGTCGGGAGAAACGATCTGGTCAGAACATTGGTCGGATTCAGCTTGGGATTTGCCCCTTCTCCCTCAAACTTGATCTCCACAACGATTCTTTTGGAAACGGTCACTTCGCCGCTTTGTGGATTGAATTGAACCGGATAGAAGATGATGGGAGCAAGTCTCAAGTCTCTGAGAATGGAGATCTCCCCTGCCTCCGCAATATTGCCCGGGAATGGTGTATCCTGAGAATAGACTGCTTCATCCAGTACGAATTCCTGAGGCCCCTGCTCCCCGGAACGTATCGCAGGCTCCTGGAAGGGATAGACCATAAAATCTCCGGAAAGCACCTCTTTTTCTTCCTCGATCACGTACACCCGAGCCCCTGAGGTTGAGGGAAGAGCCACGAAGCGGCATACCAATGGGACCTGTGGTTCTCCGACTCGCGTGAGGATTCCTCCTCCCGGTATGCTGATAACCTGGTAGTTCTGTCCTTCTGCGGTTTTCTCGTCGATGAATAGTTTTGGAACGTTTATCTCCACCGTAACTCCCGACGCATCGGAGGAGAGCAATGTAACCTCAACCTCTTCACCTTGACCTAAGATCACCTCGTGCGCCGAGGCGGCAGGCACAGAAACCACCAGAAACACAAGCACCAGCACAAACAGAGTCACTTTTCTCATGTGAAGCTCCTTGAGATTTGAGTTATGGGGTATTGTGGTATCGTTTTTTCGTTCTACGGAACGGCCTGAATGAATCCCGGTAAAATGTTAAGGAAGTAAAGTGGATTACGACACATTTGGTCATTCACTAACCTCTCTTCAAGAAAAGATACACCCCCACTTTCTTAATATAATTCAAATCTTCTAATTGTCAATTGGAAAAATCCTCGAAAAATGATATATTTCATCCGTGCGAACCACTCCTGAATCGAAACCTTGAAGGACCAAATTCGTAAAATAGTATTAGCTATGAGATACAAGAAGAGACAAACATATAAGACGATACCGGCTAAATTCTTACCACCAAAACCAGGAGAGAAAAAGGTATGTTCAAGAAGATAATCATGATCGGAGCGATTGTGGTGTTTGTGGGGGGATTTTTGTTTTTGCTGTTGAAGGGTTCCGGGAATAAAGGGAACAGCATCACCACGGTCGAGGCGGAAAGAGGAAAGATTGTGGACAAGGCTGTGGCGATAGGCAGAATCGAGCCGGAAAACCAGATCGCAGTTAAGTCTAAAATCTCGGGCATCGTAAAGAAGGTCTTCGTCGAGATGGGGGACGTGGTAAAAAAGGGTGATCCCTTGGTTGAGATCAGACCCAACCCCACGCCTTTGGAATTCGCCGAAGCCAAAAGACAGGTGGAAATCGATTCGGTGAACTACGAGAATCTGAGAAAGGAATGTGAAAGGACCCAGGAACTATTAGACAAGAAGCTGATCTCCCAGCAGGAGTTCGATAAGATTTCGAGGAGTTCCGGAGAGGCTGAGCTGAGGCTCAAGTTATCCCAGGAGAAGTTGTCCTTGATAGAGAAGGGCAAAACCAATATAGCCGATCGAAAAATCGAATCGGTGATAACGTCGCCCATCACCGGCACGGTTTTGGAAAAGAAAATAAACATGGGCGATCCGGTTGTGCCTCTGACCTCTTATCAGGCAGGCACCGAGCTTTTCACTTTGGCCAACATGAACGATCTGATATTCCGAGGGACCGTGGATGAGATAGACGTGGGGAAATTGGAAGAGGGTATGACAGCCGACTTGAAGATTGGAGCGCTTCCGGACGACAGCATACAGGGACTGGTGCACAGGATATCGCCCAAAGCTAAGATGGAAGACAATGCCACGCTTTTTGACGTGGAGATAAGGATCACCAGAACCGGATTCGAAACGCTGAGGGCCGGGTATTCGGCCAATGCGGATATAATCATACAAAAGAAAGAAGACATATTGGTCATCCCTGAAAGGGTAGTTGAATTCAAAGAGGACACCGCCTTTGTGGAAGTACAACAGGCAGACGGAGAAATCACCAAAAAAACCATCGAAACCGGACTCTCCGATGGTTTGAATATAGAGGTGGTGGAGGGGCTGGAGGAAGGAGACGTTCTGGTCGAGCGACCTCCCAAGGAGATAGAGTAGATGCATACATTGATGTTCGCCACCCAATTCTTGAGGGATATGAAGTCCCAAAAATTAAGAACCTTCCTGACCATATTCGGGATCATCTGGGGAACCGCCTCGGTGGTTTTGCTTTTGGCTTTTGGCAGGGGTCTGCAGGCTCAGAATCAGGAGTCCATGCACGGGTTGGGCGAAGGGATCGTGATCCTGTGGGGCGGAAAGACCAGCAAACCCTACATGGGATTCGGAAGGGGGAGATGGGTTCAGCTGAGAGAGGAAGACGCCGCCTTGCTAAAAAGGGAAATCAGGGAGATGGGAGGAGTAAGCCCGGAGTATTCGAAGTGGAACACCACCATGAGATATAAGAAAAACACGGTCACCCAAAACATGATTGGGATATACCCGGTCTTCGGAGAATTGAGAAACATATATGCCGAAATGGGAGGAAGGTTCCTAAACCCCATAGATCTGGAAAATCAGAAGAGGGTGGTATTCATCGGAAACGAGCTAAAGGAGGATCTGTTTGGCCAGTACATATTCATCGACAATGTACCCTTTCTGGTTGTGGGAGTATTGAAGAAGAAGTCCCAGGATTCAAGTTATAGCGGTCGAGATGCGCACAAAGCCTTCATACCGGCCACTACATTTGCCGCTATGTATGGCTATAAGTACGTTAACAATCTAATCTTCAAGCCCAAGGACCCCAGAAAAGTTGAGTCTGTCAAAAAGCAGGTCTACGGGGTGTTGGGCAAGAAAAACAAGTTCGATCCGGAAGACAAAGAGGCCTTAGCCATGTGGGATACCTCTGAGATGGAGAAGTTCTTAACCTATTTCTTCTTGGCTTTCAGAGCCTTCTTGGCCATCATAGGAACCTTTACCTTGATCGTCGGCGGAATCGGAGTGTCCAACATCATGAACGTGGTGGTGGAGGAGAGAACCAAGGAGATCGGAATAAAGATGTCCTTGGGCGCAAAAAAGAGACACATCTTATCTCAGTTCGTCTTCGAGACTTTGATGATAACCTTTGTAGGCGGTACGATAGGGTTTATGTTTGCCTTTATGGTGGTGAAGGTCTTCCCGTACTTCAAACTGGAGGAGTACATGGGAATCCCTGAGATCTCTTTCTCCGCAGGCTTAATCGCTGTGGGCGTTTTAGGATTGGTGGGATTTATCTCGGGGTTTTTCCCGGCCAGAAGGGCCGCCAACTTAAACCCGGTTCAGGCGCTGAAACTCTAGAAGGAATTGAGATACATGGTAGCTGCACCCTTCGGAGCTTGTTGAAAAAGCTGTACTCCGGGGCGGGATGAATTCCCGCCCCTATGAGAGACAGTACTTATCCCGCATAGGGCAGGGCATTCAGCCCTGCCAAAAAGGGGTTTCTCACCACCCCTTCACGGTGCGCGACGGAAAGCGCAGGCTGAACCTAATTTGAGTCAAATGACCTGCGGCTGCCAATAGGACGGAGGAGAATTTGAGAGGACTTTTGATCTTCAGGCTTTTTTTAAGAGATCTGAAGAAGCAGAAAAAAAGGATAACCCTGACCATCATGGCCATCGCCTGGGGGACCATATCCATCCTGCTCCTTTTGTCCTTCGGGGAAGGGCTAAAGAGATCTCTTAACAAGGCACAGCATGGGTTAGGTGAGGATATTGTGATCATGTGGGGTGGACAAACCTCCATCCCTTACCAGGGTTTGGGAAAAGGGAGAAGGATTCGGTTCACAGACGAGGACGTGGAGCTTCTCAAAAATCGGGTGCCTGGAATGGGCAGCATAAGCGGCGAATACGTAAGATGGGGAGCCTCCCTAACCTACAAGAAGAACACCGTGTCAGAACGCGTGACCGGCGTTTATCCCGCTTTTGAAGACATGAGAGCTCACTATGCGGAAATCGGCGGACGATTCATAGATAACCCGGATATGGAGAACAGAAGAAGGGTGATTTTTCTCGGGAATGAGCTGAAGAAAAGGCTGTTTGGCGAGGAAGAAGACGCCATTGGCAAGATCATCACCGTGAATAATATTCCCTTCACGGTAATCGGGATAATGGTCAAGAAGATGCAAATGGGCATGTACGGTGGACCGGATTGGGACAAGTCCACCATCCCCGCTACCACCTTCAAAGCCATATTCGGTCACAAATACTTGAGCGATATCGTCTACAAACCAAAAGATGCCGTCAGGTCTGAAGAGGTTAAGCTAGAGATTCAAAAGGTCTTGGGGGCAAAATACAAATTCGATCCCAAAGACGACAAGGCCTTGTCTCTTTGGGACGTAATAGAGGGACAAAAGATTTTCAGCAAGGTCCTTTTAGGATTTCATATCTTCATGGGCATCATCGGCGGAATGACCCTTCTAATAGCCGGGGTGGGCGTGGCAAACATTATGTATGTGGCTGTCAAGGAGAGGACCAGAGAGATAGGCATAAAGATGGCCTTAGGAGCGAAGAGATTTCACATCATGAGCCAGTTCATACTGGAGTCTCTGCTGATTGCCGCCTTGGGAGGAGGTTTGGGAATCATGGCTTCGGTGATTATCGTGGAGATCTGGCGTGCTATCCCGATGCAGGCCGACTGGATGCAGTGGATCGGGAAGCCAGTCATCTCCATGGAGATTGCGGTAATCACGGTGGTGATATTGGGCACCATCGGCATACTCTCGGGTGTCTTTCCGTCCCGAAAGGCTGCTAGCGTGAACCCGGTGGAATCTTTAAGATATGAGTAGGTTCCCCGGAGTGCAAACATTTATGTTTGCCGGTTTTTCAAAAAGTAAAGCTGAAAGGCATGTTGATGAGATCAAGATATCGTCATTGCGAGCCCGCCTTTGGGGGGGAAGCAATCTTGCTGCTACCTAAATCAAGGAGGTAGAGATTGCTTCGTCGTCCATATGGACTCCTCGCAAAGACATTAAAAGGGTTTTTCAACAGCCCCTGAAGCTTTACACTCCAGTTGGGGAACCAGCAAGAGGTGAATTGAATGATACAGATGAAAGCCATCAAGAAAATCTATTCCACCGGCAAGGTCGAGGTAGAGGCTTTGCGGGGAATCGATCTGGAAGTAGGTAGAAATGAATTCATCTCCATCATGGGACCATCCGGATCAGGAAAATCGACCCTGATGAACATAATGGGCTGTCTGGATACCCCCACTTCCGGTGAATACTTTTTGGAAGGAGAGCGGGTTCAAACCCTCACTCCTAACCAGTTAGCGGAGATCAGAAATCAGAAAGTCGGATTTGTGTTTCAGAATTTCAACCTTCTCCCCTATGCCACCGCATTTGAGAACGTCGAGGTTCCCCTGATATTCAAGGGGGTATCCTTGAGGAAAAGAAAAAAGAGGGCCGAGGAGCTATTGGATAAGGTGGGCCTGAAAGACCGAATGGATCACAAGCCGACCGAGCTTTCGGGTGGGGAAATGCAGAGGGTTTCCATTGCCCGTGCCTTAGCCAACCAACCCAGCATTATTCTGGCGGATGAGCCCACGGGAAATCTGGACTCTGCCTCGGGCAAGGAAATAGTAGATTTGTTCGAAGATTTGTGCAAGCAGGGTCATACCATCGTGGTTATCACCCACGATCAGGGAATTTCCGGTCGCACCAAACGAATCATAAAGCTTCGCGACGGAATCGTAGTGGACGGCACCTGAGATTCTCATCTGGAATAGGTAAATCCGCGATCATTTTAGGAAGCACTTACGCCCAATTGTCTCGAACAAATGCTTCTTTAAAAGGGTGGACCCTTCCATTACATTAATTCGTTCCATATTACATTGCTGGTGCAGGGGTTGGACGCCTGCACCATGGAATAAACTCACAGACTGAGGCATCATATCCGCTGATCTGACAGTCCCGCCATTAGTACAATCACACCAGGAAACGCGGTGCATAAGAAAATCCTGAGCCATCCCTTGGATTTTCCTTGACAGAAACAAAAATCGATATTAAACTAAAAATGAAGCCACCCATTTATCAAATGGGAAGCAGATGTCCATGTGGCATTGATATGAACTACTATGAGGATTTTGTAGTGAAAGACAATAGTAAGGAGACAACATGAAATACTTTCAGAGCTTATTGCTGATAATTGGGGCAATTGTGGCAAGTTTCATTATTTCGAATGCATATATTTGTGTAGGACCACCTGCTACTCCTCTCATCATTGAACGTTTTCCGGCAGAAGTCGGCAACTCGTGGGATTACAAGAGAACGTGTTACGTTGTAATCTGTGACACAGCTACTGGTGATACTTTAGAAGAGCATCTTATTATTGATAGTCTTCACACCGAATTCCAAGATATTGACACGCTGGGAGATTGGGAGTGCTACAGATATTTCTCGCAGCTTTTCGAAGAAGAAGGGATATCTTCAGACACGATATGGTTTGCTCATCCTGATACCGCTTTTCTTGAGATCGCCTATACCTCCTCGACGCACTGGGGACCGCTTTCAAAAGTGACCGGAAAACCGAGGTCGAAATTTGGACAAAGACACTTTGACAGCATAGAAGAGTTGAAGCGGTTTTTTGATGAAATAAGGAACTTTGGTTCTTCGAGCGCTTATTCCGATACCACATTTTGGAGCCCCCCTAGGAAATTATTTGTCTTCCCTCTAACGGTGGGAACAGACTGGGTTGCGAAGATAGATGATCCAGCGCAGGAAGAAAGAGAAGTGGCAGCGGAGGAGTCTGTACACGTCAAGGCCGGGGATTTCTTGACTTTAAAACTTGAAATAACCTGGTCCGATTTAGCGGATTTCGAGCGTTACCAATGGATTTCAGATCAAGGGATAATTAAGGATAGCGTGTATCTTGACTCAGCATTCCGAACTGACGAGTGGGGGGATATAATTGGCTACGTGGTGAGTTATGATAAGTATGAACTTCTTAGCGGAACCACAGATGTAAGTCTGATGGATTCAGAGAATAGCAAACCTGGTGATTTTTCCTTAGCTCAGAACTATCCCAATCCGTTCAATCCGGCGACCAGTATCCAGTATACGGTAGGCAGTAGGCGGATACCCATCCACACCACCCTTAAAGTCTACGATGTTTTGGGCCGGTTGACGAGAACGTTAGTGGATGAGCCAGAAACCAGTGGAATTCATGAGATCATTTGGGACGGGAATGATGAGAATGGGAAGGAGGTAGCCTCCGGAATCTATTTTTGCCGGTTGACCGCAGGAGATTTTTCTGAAACCAAGAAGATGCTCTTGCTTAGATAGTCAAAGGATTGAACAGAATAAACGGACCAATCGGGAATTCTCTCGTCGGGTACAAGACCCGACGCTAGTCAAATTAATTGTGGCGTCGCAACTCCGTTTATTCTGAGTGCAGTCGAAGGAGGTGCAACGCTTTTTCTATAAAGAGGCAAGATTTAGCCTTTTACCTTCTGTTTTGTCGAACAGGTGGATTTTCTCCTTTTTGAAAGTGAAATAAATCGGGGAGTCGGAGTCGGCTTGGAAATCAGGTTCAGCCTCCGCCTTCAGTCGATTCTTATTCCATTGTATGTCCAAGTAGGTGGCATTTCCCAAAGGCTCCGTGGCAAAGACGGTTCCAGAGAACCAACCTTCCTTTTTCTCTAAGCTTATAATCACATCCTCCGGGCGCACACCAAATATTATTTCGGTATCCTTTAAACCCAATCCTTTTCCTTCTCCAATAAGGAAAGAATCTTGATCGCTGAATCGGACTCTTGTTCTATCATCCTCCCTTAGGAGCTCTCCTTCAAAGAAGTTCATGCTGGGCGAACCGATAAACTCCGCCACGATTTTATTGGCAGGAAAGTTATACACCATCTGGGGCGAATCGCACTGTTGGATTTTTCCCTCAAATAGAATCGCCACCCTGTCTGAGAGGGTCATGGCTTCGGCTTGATCGTGGGTCACGTAAATCATGGTGGTCTGAATCTCTTTATGAAGCTTCTTTAGTTCCGCTCGCATATACACTCTTAACTTTGCGTCCAGGTTAGACAGAGGCTCGTCCAGAAGGAAGACCTTAGGTTTTCTCACTATGGCCCTTCCCAGGGCAACACGCTGTCTTTGACCACCGGAAAGCTCTTTCGGCTTTCTAGCCAGAAGATGCTGGATATCCAGAATAGAAGCGGTTTTTTCCACCCTTTCTGTGATTTCCGTTTTGGGAAGTCTTCGTATCTTCAAGGGGAATGCGATGTTCTCGAACACATTCTTGTGGGGGTAGAGGGCATAGCTTTGGAACACCATGGCCACGTCCCTTTTGGCTGGGGGCAGGTCGTTAACCGTCTCTTGGTCGAAGATGATTTCTCCGGAGCTCGCCTCCTCCAATCCCGCAATCATGTTAAGAAGAGTGGATTTGCCGCAGCCGGAAGGTCCCACGATGGTGAAGAATTCCTTGTCTTTGATCTTTAGGTTGACATTATCTATGACCAAATTGTCCTTGCCGAAGATCTTGGTTATATTCTTCAAAGTGACTTCACACATAGAAAACTCTTCCAAAATTCCTCTAGTATCTTACAGTGTATCTCAATTCTTGTTCGAAGGCACGCCCTCTACCTTCTTCTTCACTCCCTATCGTGATCCTCCTTACAAGCTACAGCAGCGTTCCTGGTTTGTCTTTCTTTGGTGGAAAAAGATAAGCACGGGGTTGCAAAATGTCAATTGAAACCAAAACATTCTATTCAAACCACAAGGAGAGCACCCGGGCGGGAATCCGCCATTCTCCTATGTTCAGAGGGTTGGATAGAGCAGCAAAGATGAAACTTTTGTCTCAATCGGCGTAAAATGGCGTTTTTTTTCAAAAAAAGTTCAAAAAACTAAAAAAAGTTCTTGACAAACCCGCGAGAGCATTGTATTCTCCGCCTGTTAACAGATGACAGTAACCGTTAAACCCTTAATTCTGTAAGGGGGTGAGTAGATGACCAAGGAGGAACTGATTAACAAAATCGCCAAGGAAGCTAAGGTGACCAAGGCGCAGGCCCACAAGGCTGCAAACGCATTCTTTGATGGAGTGACCAGCTCGTTGAAGAGAGGCAGAAAGGTCAGTTTCGTTGGATTTGGTACCTTCTCAATAGCCAAGAGGAAGGCCCGTATGGGAAGGAATCCTCAGACCGGTGCTGCCATTCGTATCGCCGCTGCAAAGGTGCCAAAGTTCAAAGCTGGCAAACAGCTGAAGGATGCAGTGAAATAGAGTTTTTCCAAAGATGTGGGTGAACAAAGGCAGGGTTAGCCCGAAAGGGCGATGTATCCTGCCTTTTTCATTTCAGGCAAAGGACTGTCTCTTTCTTCCCCTCCCTTGATCTCTTGTGCCTCTCTTCTTCACATATTTTTGTTGACATTGCCAATAATAGTTTTAGATTTGGTTTTCAAGAAAGAAAATGGCTCAACCATGAAAGATCAAAGAGTCTGAAGGAAACTTTATACTTTTAGGGAAAGAGAAACATGAGCATCTTAAGTTTCGTGTCAGAGGAGAGAAAAAAGGAGATATTGGGAGTCCTTTTGATCGGCCTGGCATTGTTCGTCTTCATCTCGCTTTTTACCTATGACCGCCAATCTGACCTGAAGCTTCTGCAGAAGAGTGTGAATCTTGAGAATTTCTTTGGCTCCTTTTCCCAAGAGGTGAACAACCAGTGCGGGCCGGTGGGAGCTTTGGCCTCGCATCTTCTGATCTACGCTTTAGGTTACTCCTCTTTTTTCATTCCCGTATTTTTGATCCTTTTGGGAATAAGCCGCTTTCCCAAAGTTAAGCTTTCGACTCTCTCTAAGAAGGTTCTTTTTATTTTCCTCTTCGTGCTCGTCTCGGGGGTCTTGCTGAGCCTGCCTGCTTCCAGAAGTGGGGAGAGTGTGGACTTCTCGGCCATCTCCCTGGGAGGCTGGCTGTCCTCGGCTCTGGGACGATTGTGCCTGAAGCTGTTCGGGACTGCTGGTTCCTATACCTTGGTGATTGCAGGTCTCGTAGTTCTGATGGCCATAATCACTCCTCTACGACCCAGCGATTTCATCCTTCGCACCAAAAGCACGGTCGCAAGATTATTCAGCAAGGGTAGCAAGTGGCGTGAGTTGAGAAGGATCGAGAGGCAAAGGAAGAGAAGAGAAAGGGAATCGAAGGCTAAGGAGAAACTCAAGGAGGTATCGGCTCGCACGGAAAAACCTTCAGTTTCATCGGAACAGCCGGGATTTCCCCAAGAGGCTCCCTCTATCGCCCAGGATTTCAAAAGCACCTTGAAGCTGGTCAGGGGAAAGGAGAAAAGCGTGGAGGGGGAATATCAATATCCTTCCCTGGACTTGCTGGATGATCCCCCTTACCTTAAGCCTTCCGTCTCCGGTGAGGAATTGAGTCAAACCGCAAAGATCCTCAAAGAGACTTTGGCCACCTTCTCGGTGGAGATAGAGGCCGATAGAATCGAAAAGTACCCGGGTCCCATCATCACCCGTTATGAATTCAAACCCGCCGCGGGGATAAAGGTCAATCAGGTGGTCAACTTAGCAGACGATCTGGCCTTGGCCATGCGGGCCCGAAGGGTGAGGATCGTAGCACCGGTCCCGGGCAAAGCCGCCATCGGAGTTGAGATACCCAACAGAAATCCACAGATGGTGTACTTAAAGGAGATACTTTCCTCATCGGCTTTTCAGGCTGGGGGGGCCAAGCTGGCAATCGCCATCGGGAAAACGACCTCAGGAGAGCCGTTCGTTACCGACTTGGGCAAGATGCCTCACCTGCTGATTGCAGGAGCCACCGGTTCCGGCAAATCGGTTTGTGTGAATGCGATCACCACCAGCCTTTTATATCGGCTCCCCCCGGAGGAGATCAGATTCATCATGATCGATCCCAAGATGCTGGAGCTTTCGGTTTATGACGGGATTCCTCACCTGGAAAGATCGGTGATCACAAATTCAAAGAATGCGGAACACGTGCTCTCGGAGATTGTAATAGAGATGGAGGAAAGATACAGAAGGTTGGCCAAGGCCGGGGTGAGAAATATTGAAGATTACAATGCAAAACAAAGAAGAGACAGTTGCCTGCCCTATCTGGTAATCATCGTGGATGAGCTGGCTGATCTGATGATGTCCTCCTCCAATCGCACCGAAAGCCTGATAACCCGCTTGGCCCAGATGGCCCGGGCAGTGGGAATCCATTTGATTTTGGCCACCCAGAGACCCTCGGTGGACGTGATCACCGGGCTGATCAAAGCCAACTTCTCGGCACGGATTGCCTTTCAGGTGGCCTCCAAGATAGATTCCAGAACTATACTAGATCTGAACGGGGCGGAGAAGCTTCTGGGAGCAGGAGATATGCTCTTCATTCAGCCCGGGCATCACGAGCCCGTGAGAATCCATGGAGCTTTCGTCTCCGGCCAGGAGACCGAGAGGATCGTTGATTTTATAAAGGCGCAAAAGCACGAAGTGGAGCCCATCCAGATATTATCTGCCGAGCAGCCGATGGAGATGCCCGAAGCGGAAAAGGAAAAGGATGAGGATCTATTTCGGCAGGCGGTGGAATTGGTCATCAGGCATAAACAAGGGTCGGTATCGCTTTTGCAAAGAAGATTAGCCGTAGGATATCAAAGGGCCGCCCGTCTGATCGATCAGCTGGAGGAGGAGGGGATTGTGGGACCTTATGACGGAAGCAAGGCCCGGGAAGTGCTGGCAGATGAAACCTATTTGGAAACACAGGAGTGGACAAAAAAAAGAGCTCATAACAAAGGCCCATAAGGGAAGAAAGGCCGTCCCCTGCGATCACATCGGGGTCTTATCTCCTAGATATCTTCATCATTCCGGTACTTGGTTTGCCTGCTGAGTTAGGATGACAATCTGGATTATTAACCGAAAAAAGCTAGGTTCCACCTGCAAAGCTTTAGTCAGGTTAAGAGTGAGAATGAAAAAACTTAGTTTTTGCTCAAGTTCACTTGTGATACTTCTTTTTTGGCCTGTGATTTTTTCTACCGGCTCTGGCACCAGCGAAACGGTCCATGCATCTGGTACGACGAGCCATACGGTTGATACCTCCGGTACGAGCCATGCGGTTGATACCTCTGTCGTGAAGCAGTCTGTCCAATCTTCTGAAAAATTGGCCCTTAGGGTGGAAGAAAAATACAGGTCCATTAAGGATTTGTCCATGAGCTTCACCAAGACCTTAAAATCCGAGATCTTCGAGACTCAGAGGAAAGCCAAAGGGAAAATGTATTTGAAGAATCCGGATAAGTTCAGAATAGAGACGAAAGACGAGGTTATCGTAACGGATGGTAAATTCCTATGGAGCTATTCAGAGCAGAATGAGCAGGTCATCAAAAGCAAATTGGATAAATCAAAGAATGTCTTCAAACCCAACCAGTACCTCTCCAATTTCAGAGAAGAATACACAGCGAAATTGACCGGTGAAGAAAAAATAGATGAGGCTGAATGCTACAAGTTGACTTTAACTCCAAAGAAGAAAGAGCTTTTCATCATCAGGATGACGATCTGGGTCGACCAGAAGAACCTGTTGGCAAAAAAGATAGAATACATGGATATAAATGACAATCAAATCGCTCTGCTTTTTGATCATATAAAAACGGACAGAGGCATCAAGGATTCGAAATTCGTGTTCAAAGCTCCAGAAGGGGTGGAGGAATTAGACCTGACCGAATGAACCCCAGGGTGATAGTTGACGGCATAAGATCGCAAGTGCTAGTCGGGCTGCCTATGGTTGCCCGACAAATAGTCTTGATTTACGAACGAGATGAAAAAACCGAGGACTAGGTTCTGCCTCACCAATCTGGGCTGTCCCAAAAATGAGGTGGATGGCGAAACCATGACAAGTCTGCTTGAACAGGAAGGTTTCGAGATGACCGAGGACAAAAAGGAAGCGGACGTTCTTATCCTGAATACCTGCGGTTTCATCGACTCCGCCAAAGAGGAATCGATAAATGAAATTTTCAATTTGATCCATCTTAAGGGCAGGGACAAGAGGAAAAAAATCGTCGTCTCCGGCTGTTTGGCTCAGCGCTATGCCGAGGAGTTATGGAGAGACATTCCTGAGATCGATGGGCTTCTGGGTGTAGGTGATATTTTTAAGATCAGCGACCTGTGTTCGTTGGTTTTAAAAGGGAAGAGACTTTCCTTGATCACCCTCCCTGAAAATAACAATGGTGAGAGAAAGATAAAGAGAAGGACTCAAAATCGGCCTTATGCCTACATAAAGATTGCTGACGGATGTGATAATCACTGCAGCTTTTGCGCCATTCCAGGTATCAGAGGGAAGTTTCGAAGCAGAAAGACAGAAGATATTCTCAAGGAGGCGCGCCAACTGACAGCATGTGGGGTCAAGGAGATCAACCTGGTGGCGCAGGACACGACCATGTACGGCAGCGACATTTACGGAGAAAAAAAACTTCCCCGGCTTCTTTCTCTCTTGTCCCGGATTCCAAAGCTCAAGTGGATCAGGCTTCTTTATACCCATCCCGCACACTTTTCGGATGAATTGATCGAGGAGGTAGCTTCAAATCCGAAAGTGTGTAAATATCTGGATCTGCCCCTGCAGCATATCTCCGACGAGATCTTAGCTCAGATGAACCGTAAGGTCACCAGAAAAGATGTGGAAGGCTTGATCTTTAAACTGAGAGAAGAAATCCCTGGGCTGACTTTGAGAACCTCGTTCATAGTCGGTTTTCCGGGAGAGAAGAAAAAGCACTTCGAGGAGCTGGTAGAATTTGTGGAAAAGACCAGGTTTGACAAGTTGGGAGCTTTCCCTTATTCGCTCGAAGAGGAAACGCCCGCGTACAACCTCAAGGGCCGGGTTTCCCCCAAACTCAAACACCAGCGACTGGATCAATTGATGCTTGCTCAACAGAGAATCGTTTTCGAGGAAAACCAGGCAAAGATCGGAAAAAGTCTAACCGTTTTAATTGATGCCAAACCGAATGGGAGTAATGGTTATTTTCCGGGCAGAAGCCAGGCCGAGGCACCCGAGGTGGATGGAGAAATCCTTGTGAAAGGAAATAGCCTGAAGATAGCTGAATTTGTGAAGGTAAAAATCGTAGATCATTGTGACTATGATCTGGTGGGTGAAGTTGTTTAAGTCATAGCCGTTAGCTGGGGAATTAGAATTCTGGAACGATGTGGAACAATCCTGCTCTATAAAACAGTCTTTGAGTGTGGGGATAAGGCATAAGCCTTTTGAGAAGCGATAATTGAAAATCGATGTCAAGCAGGTTACGAATACTTGAGTTACGAATACTCCAGAAAGAGGTGTAAAGTATGGATAAAGAAGAGGTATTGCGCAAACTTAATGAGGTGCCTGATTTCCTCATGGAGGAAATATCAGACTTCATAGAGTTTTTGAAAACAAGAGTGGTTAGGGAAAGATTTGAAGCAACTTTATTGAGTGAATCTTCTCTTGCAAAGGACTGGCTTAAACCAGAGGAGGATAAGGCATGGAAAGATTTGTGAAAGGTGAGGTGGTTGTAGTTCCTTTTCCTTTTTCAGATTTGACTCAAGCAAAGAGAAGACCTGCTTTGGTAATCGCAGACCTGGAAGGCGACGACGTAATTCTGTGCCAGATAACCAGTCAATGGATTAAAGACAAGTATTCCGTTTCTTTACGGGACGATGACTTTGTCAGTGGTTCGTTGAAACAGATAAGTAA
The DNA here is from genome assembly GCA_964588305.1 of uncultured Ignavibacteria bacterium. Classification (GTDB taxonomy): domain Bacteria; phylum Zixibacteria; class MSB-5A5; order MSB-5A5; family SM1-73; genus SM1-73. The sequence goes on along the minus strand of CAZPOP010000009.1, from coordinate 21,769 downwards.
CATCAGACCGAATCGCATTTTCACCGCAGACCAGCGAATCATATTGTATAGAGCCGGAAACATCGAATTAGAAAAACTAACTGAAGTCATAAACAGAATAATTGAGATTTTGCAAAGATGAAAACCCACGTTTGTCCATCCGTGCGCGTCTTCGATGAGAAAGCTGGGGGTGCGACCCCACCCTGACAAAGCAGGTTTCGGTATGCTTGATCTGCTCAACATTTGTACAGAGTCAAGCAAGCCTTGAACCGTATGGTTCAGGGCAAGCTTGACCGCTACCAGTTCCTTAGAGTGGAAAAGAATGAAGATAACTGAAGTATATTGTAGAAACGCTTTGTCCAGGTCGAAAATCTCTGGGATGGACTATGCGCTGAATCCTTATATTGGCTGCGAGCATGGCTGTGTCTACTGTTATGCAGAGTTCATGAGGAAATATACCAATCACGAAGAAGAATGGGGAGAGTTCGTTGACGTCAAGATAAATATCGCCGACCGTCTCCGTAAGCAGATTATAAGAACCAAACCGGGTACCATAATGATCGGCACGGTGACCGATGCTTATCAGCCTCTGGAGAAAAAGTACCAGTTGACCAGAAGGTGTTTGGAGATCTTGGCGGATTTTGATTTTCCAATAAGGATTCTGACCAAATCAGATTTGGTCTTAAGGGACATCGATATCTTAAAGGGGCTAAGAGACAAGAGCATCGGCCTTACCATCACCTGCACTGACCCGAAAGTCGAAGCGCTGTTTGAGCCCAAAGCATCGAAATTGGAGAACCGTTTCAAGACGCTGGAGAGATTGGGAGAAAACGATATTCCTACATTTGTCTTTTTCGGACCGATATTGCCTTTCTTCTCGGATAGTGAAGAACCGATACAGTCTCTTATTGGAAGATTAAGGAATATGGGAATCGAAAAAATCTATCTCGATAAAATGAACTACCTGACCGCTAGATCGGGAAAGATCAAGACTCTGCTCAAGAAAAATTTCCCGGAGGCACTAGGTTACTACCAGCGAGTAGTCGAAGACGGAAAATCATACTCCGCCAACCTGAGAGCCGTTTTGGACCATAGCCTACCGGATTCTTGTTGTTATTATGACATCGTGTTTTAGAAAGGCGTTTTTCATACGGGCACGAAGTCTGTGTCTTGATTAAGGAAAAGGAGCTTTTTATGCCGCTCGGAGTGAAGATGATCAGAAAAAGTGGGTTCATGGTTTCCAAACCCATCAGCTTTCTTCTAGTCTTACTCTACTTGGCTCAGACCGGTCTCATTGGATATCTGGCAAATGACAGATTCGAAAAGGAAAAGATTTTAAGACAGCAACAGATGAGGATAATGGAGCTTGAGGAGAAGCTCAAGATTCTCAATATCATCGAGGACTTCCAGGTCGGATTCAAGGAAAAGGAGGTGGGTGAGCTAACCCAGGTGATTCATGACGAGAGCAAGAAATATGGCTACGACCCGCTTTTGATCCTAGCCTTGATCTTGACGGAAAGCTCGTTCAGAAAGGGACAGGTCTCGACCATGGGGGCGCAAGGCTTGATGCAGGTAAAACCTTCGATAGGATATGATCTGGCCAAGAGAAGAGGCTTGAATTGGAAAGGAGAGCTCTCCTTATTTGAGCCGGCCTTCAACATTCAACTGGGCACCTTGTATCTGTTCGAGCAAATATTGAAGTTCAGAGACGTGAAAAAGGCGCTCGTGGCTTACAATCTGGGCGATACTGCCTTGAAGCTTCGTTTGAAATCGGGCCAGAAACCTCCCACCTACTTCCTTCGTAAGGTACTCAAGAAGTATCAGGAGCTTAAGGAGAAATATGATCGACCGAATAGCTGACAACTGTCCGCGGTCCGCGGTCCGCCGTCCGCCGCTGAGGAAAATCTTTCTGATTTTGTCTTCAGTCTTCTTGACTATCTCACTCCCGCTTCAAGTTCTCGCAGATAGGAATGAGCAGAAGAACGAAACTCCGGTTTCCAACGAGGAGTTCCTGAGGGAATCGGTGAGGGCTCTTTTTGATAGGACCTTTATTGATTTCCCGCGGTCGGAGTCGAGGTTTGTCTTGGTTAATTCGGAAGAGAAAAATGATGCAAACTGGCTTTTGGAAGATGAGCTTATCTCCTATCTTCGATCCTTGGAATTTCAGGTTGCCTTGCATCCCGGCAGCGGCCAAAAGGATACGCCGAAGGCCTGGTCGCTGTTTTATCAGATCATAGAAATGCAACTCTCCTATCCTCAAGTAAAAAGAAAGGGATTTTTCGGTCACAAATTGGTGACCAGAAAAGCCAAGCTCAATCTTTCGTTTCGTCTTGAGGAGAAGGAAAGCGGAAAGGTATTGTGGACAAAAAGGGAGACTGAAGAGAGATCAGATGTGTTGGAAAAACAAGTGATAGAATCCTTGAACAATGATTCCTATACTTTTTTAAGCCCTCCCTTGCCCGAAGATCTGCGGTCGAGATACATCGAACCGGCCCTGGTGGCAACGGTGGTGGGAGGTTTGATCTATCTTTTCTTCGCCAACAGATAAGATTTGAAAGGAAAAAATGTCTAATATTATCTCTCTCCATGTTTTTGTGCTAAGATCCTTATCCGGAGCGTTGAGATTTGTCTCACGCAAGCGCATAGCTCCGCAAAATCGTCGGGACGGAAGCCCCGGTAGCAGGGGCCCTTTTAGCGGGTCTGGACAGGATTTCCGCTTCGCCTCGACAGGCCCGGCAATTCTCCAATCATGGAAATCTCGACTGTCTGGAGCCATGGGATTTCTCTTGTGTCTTCTTCTCTTGACCATCTCAACGGGTTGCGGACCCAAACCGGCGGGCATGGTTCTGGATGCAGACGATCAGTTCGCTTTAGCCATAAGGGAATTCGAGGCAGAGCACTATGATCAGGCCATCATCGAATTTCAGAAGCTGGCCTTCAACTATCCTGGAGCGATCTTCATTGACTCGGCTCAATACCTTTTGGGCATGTGTTATTTCGATCAAGCGGATTATCCCCTGGCGGTAATGGAGTTCAATAAACTCATATCCTCGTTTCCCACCAGTCGGCTATCCGATGACGCCGCCTTTATGGCGGCTGTTTGTGATTTCAAAATGTCTGCCAAGGCGGAGATGGATCAAAAGCACACCGAGCAGGCAATCGAGGAGCTACAGAACTTCTTGGATGATTATCCCGCAAGCGATCGAGCCAAGGAGGCCCGGGATTTGCTGAGGGAGTCTCGCGCCAGATTAGCCCAAAAGGCGTATAAAACCGGATGCCTTTACTTCAAGATGAAAAAATACGAAGCGGCTCTGATCTACCTTCAGCATGTCCTAAATGAGTATCATGATACCGACTGGACCGCCCCTGCTCAGTTTGAGATAGCGGAGGTTTATTACGAGCAGAAAAGATATGATGAGGCCAGGGAGGAATACGAGAAATTCCTGGAGACCTTTCCCCAGGATAAGTTGGCTGGAAAGGTAAAACAAAGGCTGGACAAACTGAGATCAGAAGCCGGACACGCGGAAAAGTAGTTTTCTTCCAATGCATAACAAAAAGAAGCTCGGCATTTTAGGGGGGACTTTTGACCCCATTCATGTGGGGCATCTGGTCTTGGCAGAGCAGGTGAGGGAGAAGTTGCAGTTGGAACAGGTTGTCTTCATTCCCTCTGCCAGCCCACCACACAAGACGGAACACCAGCTTTCTTCAGCTGCCCATAGATTTGAGATGACTAAGTTGGCTTTAGAAGGGAATTCTCATTTTTCCGTCTCGAATATTGAACTGGAGAGAGAGGGATTATCCTACACCGTCGAGACGTTAAGGAAACTAAAAGAACTGTATCAAGGCTCGGAGATTTACTTTTTAACCGGATCGGATGTGTTGGACGAGATAACCACCTGGAAGGACCCAGATGAGATATATAGATTGGCGAAGATCGTGATTGGCGTGAGGCCCGGATTCGACCAATTCGATCCTGAACATCACTTTGCCAAGAAAAGCGTCGTCGTCAGGATAACAGGAGTGGACATCTCCTCAACCCAGATCAGGGAAAAGGTGGCGAAGGGCCAGTCCATCAAGTATTTGGTACCGTCAGAGGTAGAGGAATATATTAGAAAGAATAATCTGTATACGACATGATGATTTTGGATGCGTCAGGGGTTAAACCCCTGACCCGATCAGAAGCAAACCTGGAGTGTCAAGCTTCAGCTTGACTTTTGGGTATTTAGAAGATGAAGACCTCTTTAACTGTCCGCCTAAAGGGATGGCTGAAAAACTTGGACTAACAGAGTGTCATTCTGACCCCACCTTCGGCGGGGAAGCAATCTTCATATAAATCAGAGAGATTCTTCGCTCGTCCGTATGGAGTCGCTCAGAATGACAATCTGACTTGTTCAACAACCCCTAGGGGCGGACATTTCAATTTTCGGATTACTCATGCCCAAAAAGAAAAGGTTGTTTTTGATAGACGGATCGGAGTTGGCCTACCGGGCCTATTTTGCCTTCATCCGAAATCCTCTCATCAACTCCAAGGGAGAAAATACCTCGGCAGTCTTCGGCTTCACCAATTCCATCCTGAAGATTCTAAAGGATGAGGATCCGGACTACGTAGCGGTCGTGTTCGATACCAAGGCCCCCACCTTCAGGCATGAGATGTTCCGGGATTATAAATCCACCCGGGCCAAGATGCCGGACGAGATGTCCGATCAGCTTCCGCGGATCAGGGAAGTTGCGGAAGGGATGAACCTTCCCGTCCTGGAAGCGGAGGGATTCGAGGCGGACGATCTTATGGGAACTCTGGCAAAGAGGGCGAAAACGAAGGGACTTGAGACCATTCTGGTAACCGGAGACAAAGATTTTCTTCAACTGGTAGATGGGGACACCAAAGTCTTGAATCCGAAAAGAGGGGGCCAGGAACCGGAACTTCTGGATGAAAAAGGAGTAGAGGTAAGATTCGGAGTACCGCCTGAAAAAGTGATTGAAGTCCTGGCTCTGATGGGGGATAGCTCAGACAACGTCCCAGGCGTTCCCGGAGTTGGACCAAAGACGGCACTTGAGCTGATCAAAGAGTTTGGCGATGCCGAAAGCGTCTTGGCCAGTGCGGATAAAGTGAAGAGGAAAAGCGTACAGAAGAACCTAAAAGAGCACGCCGATCTGGCCCACCTGTCCAAAAGGCTGGTGACCATCGATACCGACGTCCCTTTTGAGCTGGATTTGAAAGAATTGAAAAGAGGAAAGTTCAATGTGCCCAGGCTCAAAGAGCTCTTTCGAGAGCTGGAATTCGGCAGGCTGCTGCGGGAAATAAGCTCGTTGGAAACCCGAGAGGAATTGGACTACAAGACCATAAAATCAGAAAAGGAACTTATCGAACTAATTTCCGACTTGGAAAGAATCGGTGAGTTTGCCATAGATACCGAAACCACCAGCCTAAATCCGATCGACGCCGAACTGGTGGGCATATCCATCTCTTATGAAGAAAAAAAGGCTTTCTATGTCCCGGTTGGTCACGACGCCCGCAGCCCTTCGACTTCGCTCAGGACAAGTCCACAGTCCGCAGTCCACGGAGAAAAGAATTTGGACCTGGGGTCAGTAATCGAGAACCTCAAGAGGATTCTGGAGAATGATGAAATAAGAAAAATCGGACATAATCTGAAATATGATCTGGAAGTCTTGAGGCGATGTGGAATTGAGCTTAGAGGGATTCATTTTGACACCATGATTGCCTCTTATCTTTTAAACCCGTCTTTCAGGCAGCACAATTTAAATCTTCTTGCCCTGGAGCATCTGGATCACAACATGATTCCCATATCAGATTTAATTGGCAGCGGAAAAAAACAAAAAAGCTTCGCCGAAGTCCCCATCAAAGATGCCTGCATTTATTCTTGTGAAGATGCGGATTTCACTTTCAGACTGAAGGGGGTCTTTGCTCCCAAGTTAGGCCAGCTGTCCCTGGAAAAGCTCTTTTTCGAGGTGGAGCTTCCTTTGATCGAGGTTTTGGCGGAGATGGAGATGACGGGAGTCTCTATTGATACCCGGCATCTGAACAAGATGTCTCGCCAGTTAAGCAAGCAGTTGGATGACTTGAGCCAGCAGATCTATGACCTGGCCGGCAAAGAATTCAACATAAACTCCACGCAACAGCTAAGCAAGGTCTTGTTCGAGGATTTGAAGCTGTTGCCGGTGCGCAAGACGGCGAAGAAGACAGCCCATTCAACCGATATCGGCGTTCTGGAAGTATTGGCCAGGGAACATCCTCTCCCCCGAATCCTTTTGGATTACCGTCAGCTTTCCAAACTAAAATCAACTTACGTTGATGCTCTGCCGGCGCTGGTAAATAAAAGAACCGGAAGGATACACACTTCATTCAATCAGACCGTGACCGCTACCGGAAGGCTTTCCTCTTCCGATCCGAATTTGCAGAACATTCCCATAAGGACCGATCTGGGAAAGCAGATTCGAAAGGCTTTCGTTCCCAAGAATTCTGATTATCTGATCCTATCCGCAGACTACTCGCAGGTTGAGCTTCGAATATTGGCGCACTTTTCCCAGGACAGAACGTTGATGGATGCTTTCAAAAGAGGAGAGGATATTCATAACCGCACCGCCAGCGAGGTATACGGCGTTTCTCTTGACGAGGTTACCGAAAAGCAGAGGGCAGTAGCCAAAACGACCAACTTCTCCATCATTTACGGAGTGAGCGCTTTTGGCTTGTCTCAGTCCACCCGTTTGACTCCCCAAGAGGCAGCTGAGTTCATCGACGTCTATTTCAAAAGATACCCGCGGGTAAAATCCTACATGGACGAGACGATCGAGCTTGCCCGGAAACAGGGCTTCGTCACCACGCTTCTGGGAAGAAGAAGGTATATTCCGGAAATCAACAGCTCGAACAGACAGAAGAGGGAGTTTGCAGAGAGGACTGCCATAAATACGCCCATTCAGGGTTCATCCGCTGACCTGATCAAAGTGGTGATGATCGACATCGCAAAGGAATTAAAAGGGAAGAAGTCAAAGATGATCCTGCAGGTGCACGATGAACTGGTCTTCGAGGTCTCTGAAGATGAATTGGATTTTGTGAAAGAGATGGTGAGGGAAAAGATGGAGGACACCATTCAACTGGACGTGCCGATCAAAGTGGATATGAACGTTGGTCAGAACTGGCTGGAAGCGAAGTAGTCAGCGATTATGTTAACGGATTTAAGGGATGAGGGGAGAATCAACATATCCGTTTAATCCGTTGACTGGTTTTTCCTAATCATGCTTCTAATTGGCGTAACAGGTGGAATAGCTTGCGGAAAGACTGAAGTCTGTCGGGTCTTTCAGAGAAAAGGGGCCATCATTCTGTCCGGAGATGAGATTGGAAGAGAGGTCGTTGAAAGAAGCAAAAGAGTTCGCAAGGAACTCGTTCGGACCTTCGGTACGGAAATTCTGAGCAAAAACAAAAATCTGAACCGCCGAAAATTGGGAAAGCTCGCCTTCGCCTCAAAAGAATCGAAAGACAAGCTGAACAAAATCGTTCACCCCCACCTGCTGAGAGAGTTGAAAAAGAGAATCAACGATTTCAGGAAAAGAAAGCATCAAGGCCTGGTGGTGGTGGATGCAGCTCTGATTGTGGAATGGGGATTGCAAAAGGAATTAGATCATCTTGTCTTTGTCGAGTCCAAGAGAGAGGACAAGATCAAAAGACTGCAGAAGCATAAAGGCTATTCCAGAAAAGAAGCGTTGGATAGAATCAAATCTCAACTGCCTGAAATAATCAAGAGAAGATTGGCTGATTTTGTGATAATAAATGACAAAGGCGTAAGCGAGCTGAGAGAAAAAGCTGAAAAAGTCTTTAGAAGGATCACAAGTACGCCCCCTACCCGAACCACCCAGTCAAGCTGAAGTCGCAGACCCTGGCGGCTTGACACTCCAGGAACCCGTTCCGTTATCCGCTTTTTAAAAAAACCGGCCGAAAGAGGTTGACAAAAGGGCTTAGGGCGTTATATTATTAGGTCATGTTACAAATTTCACAAAGTCTGATGGCTGAATTTTTGACTGCTGAATTTTGGAGGAGATATGCCCATAGTTGATTCTAAAACTGGTAAGATCAGGAAGAACTACAATGTGGAGGAATTGGTTGAAGCCGCGAACCTGATGCGCGGATATAATATGGTCTCTCTTTGTGCTGCGGGTTCCGGGCATTCCGGGGGTACCATGTCTGTTATGGACCTCACGGCGGCCCTCTACCTGCACGTAGCCAAACATGATCCCAAGGACCCTTTCTGGGACGGCAGAGATAGAATTGTCTGGTCCTCGGGCCACAAAGCTCCCTCTCTTTATTTGGGCTTAGGAATGGCGGGGTACTTTGACATCGAAGAGGTGGTGAAGCTGAGAAAGCTTTACAGTCCATTTCAGGGACATCCGCATTGGCTCAAACTTGCGGGCGTGGAGGCGTCCACCGGATCTCTGGGGCAGGGTTTGAGCATCGCGACAGGGATCGCTCTGGCCGGGAAGTTGGACCACAAAGATTACCAGGTATTTGCCCTCACCGGGGATGGAGAGCACCAGGAGGGACAAATCTGGGAAGCCATCATGGAAGCCGGCAATTTCAAGTTGGATAATTTGACCAACTTGCTGGATAAAAACCGGCTTCAGATAGATGGGTGGGTAAAGGATGTGATGGACATCGAGCCCATTGTGGACAAATACAAGGCTTTCAAGTGGAATGTGATCGAGATCGACGGACACGACATGAAACAGATATTGGATGCGTTTGAACGGGCCAGAGCTCATAAAGGTCAACCCACGGTGATCATCGCCCATACGATCAAGGGAAAAGGGGTTGACTTTATGGAGAATGTGGCTGGCTGGCACGGAAGATCACCCATTTGCGAGCAGATGGAAAGTGCGCTGGAGCAACTGAAACTCGATCAAATACTTGATAAGGATAAATTATTTAAGAAAGCCGATGACTACCAGGCTGAAGCCACCAAGAAGCTCGAAGCCAAGATGCCCAAGTTCAAAAGAGATTATTTCTGGAACAAACAGGACAATATGAAAGTGAAGATGGATCCTACCCGAAAGGGCTTCGGCAGGGCTTTGAACAAGAAGGGAGATGATGAGAGGATCGTGTGTTTGGGCGCAGATATTTCAGGATCCATCGCCATAAGTAATTTTTACAAGGATCACGATCAAAGAAAAAACAGGTTTCTGAGCATGGGCATTGCAGAACAGAGCGGGACCGGGGTGGCGGCAGGATTAGCCAAGGAAGGCAAAATACCCGTCTTCGGAACCTACGGTGTGTTTGCTGCAGGCAGAAACTTGGATCAGCTTCGCACAACGGTCTGTTACGGCAATTTTAACGTTCTCATAGCCGGCGCGCACGGTGGAGTTTCGGTGGGGCCGGATGGAGCCACCCACCAGGCTTTGGAGGATCTGTTCCAGATCTGCGGACTTCCCAACATGCATGTGCTGGTGCCATGCGATTCCATTGAAACCGAGAAGGCCACGGAGTATTTGCTGTTCGAGATTAAAGGCCCCAAGTACGTTAGATTTGCACGGGAGGCTACGCCCATAGTGACGACTGACAACACTCCCTTCAAGTTCGGTGAAGCGAACGTCTACAGGTACAGAGGGGAAAAGGAGAATTTCATAGACGCCTTTGAAGTCAAATTGGCGTCTGAATATGTCTCCGAAAATGAAGATTTGACTATCGTTGCCTGTGGTCCCGAGGTTCCTGAGGCTATGCGGGCTGCCTGGATTCTAAAAGAGGATTTCGGAATCGAAACCAGGATAATAAACATTCATACCCTAAAACCCCTGGACAAGAAAACCATCATCAAGGCTGCAGAAGATACCGGAATAATGGTCACCGCGGAGGAGCATCAAGTTGGCGGGTTTGGCAACTTAATCAGTGCGGCTGTCTCTCAAGCTACCCAGCTATACAAGAAACCCATGCTTTTCGGAATGATCGGGGTCAAAGACAGGTTCGGTGAATCGGGTGCGCCCTGGGAGCTGATCAAGGAATTCGAGGTTTCCGCCGAACATATCGCCCAAAAGGCAAAAGAGCTTTTTGACATGAAAAAGAAAGGATAAAAAATTACAGATGACGAATGATTCCCCTGCTGGGACAGGGGTTGCAGCCCTGTCCCTAAATATGGCGGATAGGGGTACAACCCCCATCCGAAAGGAGGAATGGAAAAACTCGTCACTGGTCATTCGTCATTAATCATTTGTAGTTCTGGAGGATTATCATGAGATTAGCAGGCAGGATGTCACGACTGGGAACTGAAACCGCCTTTGAGGTTCTGGCCAGAGCCAAGAGACTGGAGGCAAAGGGGAAGGAAGTAATTCACTTAGAGATCGGGGAACCGGATTTCGATACTCCCAAGAATATCGTTGATGCCGGAATAAAAGCGCTCAAAGAAGGATATACGCATTATGGACCATCGGCTGGATCACCTGAGTTCAGAGAGGTGATTGCCAAATATATATCCAAGACCAGAGGGATAAACGTGAATCCGGATCAGGTGGTGGTCACTCCAGGCGGCAAGCCCATCATATTCTTCTCCATTTTCGCTCTGATTGATACCGGAGATGAAGTAATCTATCCTAATCCGGGTTATCCCATATATGAGTCGGTGATAAATTTCATTGGAGGTAAAGCCGTTCCTATTCAATTGAGGGAACAGAACGATTTTCGCTTCGACACGGACGAACTGAAAAAGCTGGTCACGGACAGGACCAAAATGATCATCATCAATTCTCCCCAAAATCCCACGGGAGGGATATTAACCAAAGATGATCTTAAGGTAATCGCCGACATTGCTCTTTCAAGGGACATCATGGTCCTGGCGGATGAGATATACAGTCGCATAATCTATGAGGGAGAACATCACAGCATCTCCTCGATCCCCGGAATGCAGGAGAAAACCATAATTCTGGATGGTATGTCCAAGACTTATGCCATGACTGGATGGAGACTGGGATACGGCGTGATGAGAGAGGACCTGGCGGTTTTGATTGCCAAGTTGCAGACCAACTCCAATTCTTGTACTGCCAGCTTCACCCAACGGGCAGGGATCGAATGTCTTACCGGCCCGCAGAATGAGGTAGAGAGGATGGACTCCGAGTTCAAGAAAAGAAGAGATGTGATTGTGGAGGGTTTGAACTCCATTCCCCGGATAAGCTGCAAGACTCCCCTGGGAGCATTCTATGTATTCCCCAATATAAAACAGATAGGCTGGCCTGCCAAAAAGCTTGCCGATCATCTGCTGGAAGAAGCAGGCGTGGCAGTCCTTGCGGGAACCTCCTTTGGAGAGTACGGAGAAGGCTACCTCAGATTCTCCTATGCCAATTCGGTGGAGAACTTAAAGAAGGGATTAGAGAAAACAGAAAAATCGCTGTCCAAGATATAAATGGCTAATGAAGAATGACGAATAAGGAATTCGTTATCCATCATACGTCATCAGTCATCTTTCTTTCCCTGGGGCCATCGTACTCGTAGTTCCAGTCACCCAGCTTCCGCATGGGCCTTTCTCTGGTCAGCTCTTCATAAACATGAGCGACCAGTCCCGGAACCCGGGAGATAAGGAAAAATCCTTTGCCCAGTCTCCAGTCGAATCCCATGTCGGAGACGACCGCGGCGATTGCTCCATCCACATTGATGGGAAGCTTTCTGCCAAAGGAGCTTGCCAGCTCCCCTTCAATTGCCTGAGCTAACTCCATGTGTTTTCCGGAAAAATCCAAGTCCCCGGCGATCTGAAAGAGCTTGACCGTTCTGGGGTCGGTCTCGTGCAGGCGATGGCCGAATCCGGGAATCCTTCTTCTTCGGTATATGAAGTCCGAGACCAGCTCTTTGGCAAGCGATGAGACCTCGTCTGGTCTTCTGGCCCAGTCCTGCAGTATTCTGGCACATCTTTCTATGGCTCCACCATGCACGTCACCGATGGTCAGAATTCCACCCGCCACCGCAGAATTCAACGGGTTTCCTCCGGACTGAACCGTGCGAGCCGAGAGCACCGATGGCGGTGTAACGCCATGATCTATGCCGGAGATCAGAATGGCCCTCATCATCTCGGATTCCGCTTTGGTGGGAAGCTCTCCTTTTAGAATGAGAAACACGGCAGCGCTGAAGGAGAGCTTTTCCATCATCTCCCGAATGTCATAGCCCCTTATCCTTATCTCTCCCCTTTTGATCTCGGTTATTGCGGTCTTCCATTTGTCTTCAGCCATTTTCTTCCTCCGCTTGAGTCAAAATTGAGAATGACTTAAAAAATAAAGTCAGAAATCAAAGAAGTCAATATGCAATCGGTCTTTTCAAGTAATACCAAGTTCTATCTAAGTGGATTTTGAGTTAAAGCTACCACTCTGGTAAGCTGGACGCGCGTTGGGCATTCTTGGGACTTGCTCTCGACTTGGCGGGTGGATAGGGAATCCAGGAGAGATTGCCATTGAGCTTGTGTACGCTACGACGTCTCATCGGTCGGCCACAGAAGATGAGCTAAGAACCTTCACCACTCTTTATCTTTCCCGGGAAGATTGAAGCGATATCTGACTTATGCCTCAGAAGCCTTCATTTGAATCTCAACTCCACCCCTTGTGTCTCCCAGCGGGAACGCACGCTGATCGTATCCGCGAGGAAGGTGAAGGGTTCGGACGACGTGAAAGGCTTGGGGTTTCCTATGGTCAAATCGCCATCGCCATTCAAATCGGCATAGGCCCCGATCATGTACTTTCCGGGAAGTATATTTCCAAACAGAAACGGACCAGGCTGGGGCAAAGATTTCTGATACTTTTTTGTTGGCTTTTCAATCAGGGAAAGGGTTACCACTATGTCTTTCAGCGCAGTTTCCCTTGAAATTCGAATATTTCCTTCAGGACGAGCCTTCCCTTCGGTCTGAGACCTCAGGGTCGAAGACAGAACGAGCCCTGAAACCGAGCCCAGAGTGTCAGGATTCAGAGTAACAAAGGTCAAAGAAAAAACCGAATCGGTCATGGGGTTTCCGAAGAGATCACGGACGTTTTCGCTTCGAAGCTCGACCTGATACTTCATCCTGCCCATAAGAAGAGTGTCCGGAGAAAAGACAAAAGCATTCAGATTCTCCCATTTGCTTTTTCCTGACACCGGAATCCCACTTGAGTCGGAAAGAGAAAAGCTGGATTCCACCAACGGATGGTCCGGGGGTTCGTCGAACATTAGTTCAATCTTGGTATCCTGTGTTACATTGGACTCGCCCTTTTTAGGCGAGGTCGAAATCACTTCAGGTCCGGCGGTATCGTATGCCGCTGAGCCGACAAATAGACAAGCGTTTGTCGCTGTATCCAAGGGATTACCCGATTCATCTTCCAGATTAAGGGCTTCTACCCCGTATTTTTCCTCAGGAATCATCTGTCCCGTTAGGATGAAAATGTTTTGCGCGCCGCTTTGTGTGAAGAAAACCTCATCCACCTCCAAAGACTCGGATACAGCAACAGATTGGATTCTGAAATTGCCCGGATTCAAAACAGACTCTTCCCTCAACCTTTCATCAAAATCCAGTCTCACTAAATTCTTGTTCAAAGCCTGGCAATTAAGTAGGCTGGGTCTGGTGGTGTCTCTCAACGCCAGAATGAAGTCAACATGATCTTCCGAAACATCAGGTAGAGTCAACTCGACGTCCTGTGTGCTCACGCCGATGGCTTCCCTATCCGCATCCCAAACCTGGTCCCGATTCAGATCTTGTACTGCAAAAAGTCGATATTCCCCTATACTTAGACTTCTGAAGACGTATTTACCTTCCACGTCACTTTGAGTAATGTACTCAGGTTTATCCTTTTGGGGGTCTGCCTCGACGGCATCAGAAAAGAGATAAGCCCATACGCTCACCTCGGCTTCCGTTTCAAACGCACTTGTGGTAAGCGACTTGTCCTGAGCAAAGCCGAAGGAAGTCGAACCATCTCTCTGCCTGGTCCAGACCTCTCCTGAGATCGTACCGGAATCCAAAGCAGACCCGGTGGAGAAGGCAAAGGTATAAGATTTCGACAGATGGTTTCTTCTCAAATCCTGTGCACCTGTGCCAACGGTTACCACATAAGTCTTGCTCTTGACAAGTGGTTCTGGGGGAGAGAGGATAATTCTCCTGCCCTTCCATTTGTAATCAAAAGGCTCTTTGGGAAAAGGTGATATGAAGATCGATTCCTCGGTGGGCTTGTTCGACATTCTTTCGCTGAATGTGATCTCGATCTTCGAATTCAAATCAACCTGGGTGGAATTAGGCTGCGGTGAGACCGAAACTACCTCAGGCGGAGCCGTATCCATCGCACCTCCCGGCGGCATCCCCTCCTTGGCGCAATGAAAGAAAAGCAAGAGAAGGGTAACTAGGACAATGGTTGGTTTTTGATCTGCTCCCTTACGCATTTTGAACCAAGAGTCTAGATTGAACCACCTGTTATATACAGTTTGAAAGAGCACACCCAGGATCAAAAGGCGGGATTCCGGGGGCCCACTAGGAGGCGACCCAGATTGTACGCAGCCGCACAGAACGCAGCCACTATACGTATTTCCTGAACACCTTTTGTTCGTATGGGGATAATTTGTTGATGAGATTTGGGTTTCGTTGAAACGTATCTCTGATCTCACGCAATGATTCACAGTGGGTAAACTTATCGGCGATCTTCCCTATTATGTCATTCGGAACACCCGCTTCTTTCAACGCGATCTCGTGGTTTTTGACATAGCCAAATTCAAGTTTGGTGACTAAATACTTCAAGTTCAGTTCATCTTGAAAATAAACGAAATTGAAGAGATTTTCGAAAGCACACAAATATCTCGGTAAGGCGAATTCGAAATAATGAGAAATCAACTTGAAGGCATGACGAACTTTCGTATCTGTTTCCAAACCTGTTTGTTTGGCTATTAGTTCTTTTAAGCTGGGATTCTCGTAAACGTAGAACTTTGTTAACGATTTAAGAATGGGGAAGTAGAACTTCTTGTCTTCCTTATCTTGTTTATTAAAGAGAAAAGTATGGCAGAGATCAAGAATTAAGTCTAATTGATCGGCTTTCGGCAAATTAGAGGAGAAGAGAATATCATTGCACTGTGAATCTTCTTTTCTAAGATGATTCACTAGACTTATTTGTTGGTTAATTGGTATGTACTTATTGGACTTGACAAGTTCTAAAGGTATCTTGCTGGCTCTCAGATTGTTTTCAATTTCCTTTCGTTGGACTAAATTGCTACGTGATAAGTCCTGAATATCTACCTGTATGTTTTCCTCCGATTCTAGCAGATCATCGTCATAATATCTAAACTCGACTTCTTCCTTGTCAGCTTCAGGCACCAAGGACACCAGGGTAATAACATTTCCTATGAAGTGCTCCAGAAAGCGGCCTGCTCTCCCTTTAATGTTCTTCACATCAAAGCCGCTCAGTTCTGCTGTTCCTTTTACATTATCATAAATGATGACATTCTTCGCGGTGGTGTTTACTCCCTCCGTTAAAGTTGGACTGCAGACAATAATCTCAATCAGCCCCTCATTGAACGAATCAACTATCTCTGCTTGAATGTACTTGGGAATCGCGCTGTGGTGGAAAGCGATTCGCTTCTGCAGACATTGAACCAGTGACCAGTCTTCCGCAACGCTGTCTCTAATGTAATGTATCAAATCATTGTGGGTGACTTGTTCCACCTCCTCAGCCAGATATTTTGCTCTGCTCTCGACGCTCCGGATGTTCCCAACGTACACGAGTGTTTGCCCCCTGCACGCCGACACTATATCCCTGAGATTAATATCTCTGCTTTTTCTTTTCACGAACCGCTCTTGACCAATATTGTATTCCTCATTGGCCTTAATCTTACTTAGGTCAAGGGTGTCTCTTTGAACGACCTCTGAGCTGAATTTCTTGAACTTTGCCTTAGTCTTCTCAAGAAACCGACTACTGAAATCCTCGAAGTATGGACCGATCAAGTAAAAGTCACAGTTTTGTTTAGACAATCCATAGAGACAATGAGTGAATACTTGTTTTCTATCTGGATCATCTTGTATCTTATAGATCTCGTCCATGACGAAAAAATCGATGCTGATGCCTGTGGCCTGATCCAGCAAGAGGTCCATTTTTTCCGGCGTGAGGATAAATATGTTCCCGGAGTCCCCAAATGTTGTGTTCAGGAATGTCAGAGAATTGATTAGATTATATTTCGACAGCGCCTTGATTTTCCTGAATCTTCCGAAAGTCTCGTTGAGCAATGCTATTGTGGGCTGAACAATTGCAATGTTGTTATAATTACTGTGTAGGATTATCTCTTCAATTATTCTTGATTTGCCAAAGGATGTCGGCGCGCTGACGACCAGCTTCCTGTGCTTCTTAAATAGGTCAAACAACTCCTTTTGATCCTTCGTCAAGATGGTTTCTGTACCCAGTGTGTAGTACGATTGAGCGAACAGATCAAAAAGGCCCATCTTGACGGCTTCGAAGAAGGCGGTGTGCTTTCTGCTAAGCATGGTATTATACAGGAATATCCTTGAGGCAACAATACAGTCATACAATGGTTGCCTAATAAAGGTGTCGCTCGGCAACTTCTCCGCGACGTGGCAAATGACAGAGAGCCCCAAATTGTACAGGTCGGATTGACGTGAGTTTTCGCTTAACAGATTATGGGTTCTTTCAAGCAATTCCTTATACTCCGAAAACTGGAGAGATTTGTCACTCCTCAATGTGTGTAGCAATTCGCTTGCTCTTTGGATATTCGGGCTTTTGGCAAAAACATACATTATCTTGACGCTTGCTCCATTTCTTCCAGTGTTTGTTTTGCTTTGCTAACACATTCAAAAGGAAAAAGCAAAAAAAGCAGTTCGAAGTTGGTTTTGATATCAACTTGCTTTGCTTCGATCTTCTCGTAAAATCGCGCAATCTCTTTTCGCAACTCTTGGCGGAAGATGTTACCTATTGACGTGTTGTTTTTTATGCAAGGGCTATCGTAGGTGATTAGAACTGGAATTCTGAATCTAATCCTGTCCAAAGACTTGCCGCTGAGTGCCTTCTCGAGTTTTTCTATCTCATCAAAATGTTGGTTAAGTTCTATGTTATTAGCAAGTATGCTGATCTCATCTTTCATAAAATCAAAAGCACAATGCTCTTCAATGGACTGAATCGCATCCCGAATAGCTGTATAGAAAGATTTATGAAACTTCGCTTCGCCAAGCCACAAACAAGCCTCATCATTTTCAATGGTGAAATGTGCACAGTCGAATCCTTTAACCTGATCTTTCATTGAAGTTCTAAGCCTAACCTTGGTAACGAACTTTTTCGTGGGGAAAAACACAACAAGTATAAGAAATAGAAGCAGCTCTCCATAATCGCCCTTTTTTTCTTTCCTCGCTCTGGAGATTCTGTTCCAGGCTATCCTGAGCATCTCACCTATGTCTTCGGATTCTTTTAATCCTTTCATTTCTTCGGGTGTTAGGGCGAAGTGAACGATTGAATCCCTCATTATTTTTGTTAACTCTACCTGACGGTACACACCCTCCTCGTAGTCAAGGTGAAACGACTCCTTATGGTATTTCCTTTGTGTATAGGTAACAGAAAACCTGAACACCAGATTCTTGACTCTGTTTTCTAGAATCCGCATCGTTTGCTTCTCAATTGGTTCTTTTGTATCTATACCGTTATGGCCTCCCGAAGGACAGAGAAATCCGGCTTTTGTTAGTCCCCGAAATCGCTCAGGTATGATGTTACAAGCACTTATGCTGGGCGTTCTTGCCGACCGTTCGGGCACGGCGCCCAATCAACTCCAGCGCGAAAAAACCACTATGTCACTTCGCATTTTGGAATTTCTCTTTCAACTTCGCATCACCCGGATCCAGTTTCAGCGCTTTTTCCCACGCCTTTTTTGCCTTCTTTGTTTCCCCCAGTGCGTTGTAAATATCTCCCAGATGCTCGTGAATCACGGGATCATCCGCCACCATCCCCAGGGCTTTCTTGATCTGAAACTCCGCCTCCTTCACCCGTCCCATTCTATACAAAACCCAGCCGTAGCTGTCTATGTAAGCTGCATTGTCCGGCTCAAGTTCCAGTGCAGTTTTTATCATGTTCAAAGATTCCTCCAACCTGATTCCCTTATCCGCCAGCATATATCCAAGATAGTTCAGGGCAGAGGCGTCGGTGGAATCCAGTTGAAGCAGCCGTTCAAAGATAGCGACCGCATGATCAAACTCCCCCTTCTGTTCGTATGCCGACCCTAAAGCGAAAAGCAGATGGGTGTCATGCGGAACCTTGTCTAAGGCTTTCTGGAGCATAACAATGGCCGAATCGAATTGTCCTTCCTCGGCATACAAAGAACCCAAGAGATACTGGATAGTCGTCTTATCATTAACCTTTTCCAATGCTTCATTATAAACGGAAATAGCTTTCTCGGTGCTATCCTGACGAACGTAGACCCAGGCTAAGTCTAACCAGCCATCCGGAACCGAATCCTGCAAAGAGACAGTTATTTCAAATTCCTTTTTTGCTTTCTCAAAATCCGCCTTTTGCAGGGCAATTTTCCCCAGGTAGTAATGGACTGCGGGATCGTCCGGATTCGATTGGCTATACAAAGTGAACAGACTTTCCGCCTTCTCATACTCTTCCTGTGAAAAATAGAGAGATCCCATTCTCTTCTTCAGTTCTATGTCGTCAGGGTTTAAGTCAAACAAAAGTTCTGCCTCTTCGGTGGCCTCCTTTACTCTGTTGGCTCTGAGATACAGGGATATCAGTTGGTTTCTGAGGTTCTGGTTGGCAGGGGCAAGCTTCAGAAGCTTCCGGCAGGCTTCAATGGCCTTGTCCAGCTCTCCTTTGGCTTCGTAGCTGGCCCCCAGCCCGGAGAGAGCCTTTGTGTCATCCGGGTTCAAATCCAATACTTTCTGATATTCTTTGATGGCCTCGTCATAATCCTTTGTCTGAAACAGAAGCGTAGCCAACCGCAGGTGAACCGAAGCCGAGAATGAGGTCAGAGACGCAACTCTTCGCCAGGCAGCAATCGACTTGGGCAATTCATTCCTTTCCTGCCAGATCGTTGCTAGCTGCCAGAATGACCTGAAATCCGTCGAATCCAGTTTGGCCGCTTCCTGGTAAGCCAAAACAGCGCTATCCGGATCACCTGTAAATCGGTAACAATCTCCCAGGAGCCTGTAAGCCTCATTATTCTTGGGCTCGATTGCCGAAAGCTCCACCTTGGCGGAGTCGATCTTCTTCACCATGAAATAGGTTCTGGCAAGGGCCAGCCTGATCTCCGGGATGTTCGGCTCCAGGTCCCTGGCTTTCTGGTATTCGCTTATGGCTTTCTCAATATCCCCGTGGAGTTCCAACAAATCGCCATTCACGAAATGCTGGAAGGCTTCATGACTCCTGCCTTTCTGAGCCTCCTCCTCTTCTGCTTCTGATTCAGCAAGGTTGGACAACAGACCGCAGATCAGAAGAGAACAGCAAAGAAGAAGGAGTAAGTTTTTCATCATATTTTTTCCTCACAAAGAGTTGCTCTGATTTCTTACTCTCAAGTAAATCTACGCTTTCTTTACGAAAATACAAGCGAAAATGGCTCGATAAGTTTTTTATCGACGAATAAAGCCAAGATTCTTCTTGACTAGATATATCCGAAGTGTTAGCTTTTTGAGAAGTCTGAATATTAATTTGAAGTCGACCCTATTATATGTCTACGATCAATCAGCTTATCAGCACTTACTTCACCCCATTCCATCCGGATGCTGGAGAATCCATTTTAGAGCTGAAAATCTGAAAATGCGTTTGATGAAGGCAAAAAGGAGGTGCGATGGCAGAAAATAATGAGGGCAAGAACTCTAATAAAAAGAATCAATTCGAGCCTTATGTGAAGCCTGCCCAGAAGATGGCAGAGGTGACCGTACAGGCAATCATTCTGGGAGTTCTTCTCTCCATCGTTTTCGGAGTGGCGAACGCGTACCTGGGCTTGAAAGTAGGTATGACCGTCTCGGCTTCGATTCCGGCGGCGGTCATCTCCATGGCGGTGCTTCGGGGAGTCTTGAAGAGGGGTACGGTTCTGGAGAATAACATCGTTCAAACCATCGGCTCCACCGGTGAATCGCTGGCCGCCGGAGTGATCTTCACCATACCGGCTTTTTTCATCTGGAACCAGACGATTTCCGGTTTTTCGCATGAAATCTCGAATCTGGATATCGTTTTCCTCTCCCTGCTGGGAGGGGCTCTGGGCATACTTTTCATGATACCTTTGAGAAGGTATCTGGTAGAGAGGGAACACGGAAAATTGAGATTCCCCGAGGGGACGGCCTGTGCAGAAATCATCAAAGCCGGGGATGAGGGAGGAGGAAAGGCAAAAACCGTCTTCCTGGGCTTGGGGCTGTCCGCTCTATACAAATTACTGCTGTCCGGCTTCAGACTGTGGCCGGAGAACCCCAATACCGACATCAAGTTTTTCAAAGGAGCAAACATCGGTATAGATGCAACTCCGGCCCTTCTTGGAGTGGGATATATCATCGGGCCGCGTATAGCCGCCCTCATGATGGGCGGGGCGGTTTTGGGCTACTTAGGAATCGCTCCCCTTATCGCTTATATTGGCACCCACATGCCCAACATAGTCCCCCCCGCGGATAAACTCATCTCGGAGATGAACCCAGCCGAACTGAGAGATAACTATATCAAGTATCTGGGAGTGGGAGCAGTGGCCTTGGGCGGATTTGTAAGCTTAATCAAATCGCTTCCGGTTATCTTTCATTCCTTCGCGGTGGGGATAAAGGAGGTGTTCGGAAAGAAGGCAGGAGTTGCGGTGACCAAAAGCAGGCTGGAGCAGGAGATTCCGATGTGGGTGGTTTTGGTCGGTTCACTCGCTGTGATTCTGCTCATCTGGGCTTATCCCGGAACCGAGCTTCACCTTTTGGGCGCGGCCCTGGTGGTCATTTTCGGCTTCTTCTTCGTGGTGGTCGCGGCCAGAATAGTCGGAATCGTGGGGAGCTCATCCTCGCCGGTATCGGGTATGACCATCGCCACCCTATTGGTGACCAGTGTGATCCTGCTGTCATTCGGAGTTTCAGGATTCAGGGGCATGGTCACGGTGATGTCCATCGGGACCGTGGTCTGCATTGCGGTCTGTCTTTCCGGTGACATTGCCCAGGATTTGAAGACCGGCTATCTATTGGGGGCAACTCCCAAACAGCAGCAGTTGATGGAGTTTGTGGGGTTGCTTTTTCCCGCATTGGTGATGGGCTCTACCGTGTTTCTTCTGAATACCGCCTTTGGGTTTGTGAGAGATGCTGCTCACCCCACCCCCCTGTTGGCGCCTCAGGCAAACGTGATGGCGGTCATCGTTCAGGGCGTGATGACCGCAAATCTTCCCTGGGTTCCCATTATCGTGGGATGCATGTTGGCGGCCGCCATCGAACTGGTGGGAATCTCATCGCTTCCCTTTGCCATTGGTCTCTATCTTCCTTTGAATCTCTCCACGCCTATCATGGCGGGCGGTCTGATTGCGCTCATAGTCAGGAGAGTTTCCAGGAAAAACGTTGTCAAACAAAGAGAAGAGCGAGGCATTCTATTCGGCTCGGGATTGGTGGCGGGAGACGCCCTTCTGGGAGTGATGGTTGCTTTTGTAATCGCTTTCTCGGGAGGATACCGAGCCTTCTACGAGGCGCATGAAGAGATGGCGCTGACCGGTATTTATGGTCCCTGGGTATCACTTCTTGCTTTTGTCCTGATTTGTTCCATGTTATATAGAGCAACAAGGATAAAGGGATCGAAAAAATAACAAGATTTCCCAAAGATCGATGCGCCGTAGACAAAGCACATCGCTGGTCGAGGATATTGTCCCGGA
>CAZPOP010000008.1:0-118320 GCA_964588305.1 uncultured Ignavibacteria bacterium | reverse complement strand
ATTCTTCGGTCGCGGAGTTTACCCCGCCTCTGGCGGGGCTCCCTCAGAATGACAGGATGGGCTTTTTCAACACGCCCTGAAGGCAGACCCTCCGATTTTTTCATTTTATCCCCAGAAAAGCGATCATCCTCCCGGCCCTGTCGCCGTCTCGTCTGAAAGAGTGAAACATCTCTTTATTGCAACAGGTGCATTCACTTGATGCAAAGATCTTCTCTTCTTTTACTCCACAATTAAGAAATTGTTTCGCATTGGCTGAAATCAGATCCAATCTGGGCCTTTGGCCGGGCTTCCGGATCAGACAATCTTCATCGAATAGAATGGCAACTCCTTCCGAAATCTCATAACAACATCTCCCGATGGCAGGGCCCGCCAGGATGGTGAAATCCCGGGGATCACAGCCAAACTCGTTGGTGGCTCTCCTCATGGTCTGCCGGGCAATCCCCAAAAGTGTCCCGCGCCAGCCTGCGTGAATGAGTCCCACCACTTTCCTTTTGGGCTCGACCAAAAAAACCGGAAGACAATCGGCAACTGAAACGGTGAGAAGGATATCTCTCCGATCGGTCAGTATCGCGTCTGCTTGGTATCTTTTCTTGAGCGGGTCTCCTCTTTTTAGGGTCAGACACCTGTTCCCGTGGGTCTGCCGAGGAACGATGAGATGTTTTTGTTCAGAAGATTCTTTTTCAAAAAGCCTCTTGACTGCATTCCTTTTTACCTGGGTTGAAAGATTTCGCTCTTTGCTCTTAATTACGAAACCGTGAGAGAGAAAATCCAAATCCCGCAGAAAAGAAAAGGACAGCCATCTGATCTTGCCGACTGACGCAGCCTTTGGGTCTGGGTTTATTATGAAATCCGCTGATTTCATCTCAAGTGGCTCTTTCGGACAGATCTACCCCCTTTGCCCTTTCCACCTGAATCACCCCCTTAACCTTTTTTACCCTCTTTACAGTCTTGTTCAGATGACCCAGGTTTTTCACCTCGATCACGAAGCTGCCAGAGGCCACCGATTCTCCTCCCTTTATCTCCGCCCCACGAACGTTTGTATCGGCGTCGGCGATAGCTTCAGCGATATCCTTTAACATATTCTTCCGGTCCTCCACCAGGACCTCCAGCTTCACCATAAAGGATTGATCCTTATCCACGTCCCACTCCACCTCCAGCTTTCTCTCGTTTTCGATGCCTATCTGCAGTGCATTGGCGCAGTCTGCCCGATGAATTGAGATTCCCCTCCCCCGAGTTACAAACCCGACGATCTGTTCACCGGGAACGGGCTGACAACACCGGGCAAAGCGAAAGGCCATGTTCCTTAAGCCTCCCACCTTTATCCCCCTACTTCCTCCCCTGGCCTTGTCTACGAATCTTTGGATGATCGAGGGTCCGGTTTTTTTCTTCTCCTCTGAGGGGACGAGCTTACTCAATAGATGCTTCACGGAGAGGTTGCCTCTCCCCAATGCAGAAAACATCGCCTCGGAACCTTCGAAATTCAATCCCATAGCCAGATCGGAGACCTCCTGCTCGGAAAGGCTCTTCAAATTGTGCTTCTTTATCTCTTTTTCCAGCATCTCCCGTCCCAGATTGAGGCTTTCCTCATAACCTCTCTGTTTTAACCAGTGTCTTATCTTGCTGCGAGCCTTGGAAGTCTTTACGACCTTCAGCCAATCTTGGGAGGGAATCTGATGGGGTGAGGTAACGATTTCCACCTCATCCCCGCTGGAAAGCAGGGTGTTTAAGGGAACCATCTTTCCGTTCACCTTAGCTCCGGTGCAATGATAACCTACATCGGAGTGGACTGCGTAAGCAAAGTCCAAAGGCGTCGACCCTTTGGGCAACTGCTTCAGCTCTCCTCTTGGGGTAAATACGAAAATGTCGTCATGAAACAGATCAATCCTGAGATACTCCAAGAATTCCGAAGGATTGGTCAAATCCTTCTGCCATTCCAAGACCTCCCTCAACCACACCATCTGCTTGTCAGATTCATCCAGCTCTTTTCGTCCTTCCTTGTATAGCCAATGGGCCGCTATGCCGTATTCAGCCGTACGGTGCATCTGATGCGTCCTAATCTGTATCTCCACCATTTTCCCTCTTGGTCCGATCACCGTGGTGTGAAGCGATTGATACATGTTCGACTTGGGCAGGCGAATATAGTCGTGAATGCGATCAGCCACCGGCATCCAGAGGGCATGAACGATGCCCAGAGCATGATAGCACTCTGGTATGGTATCCACGATGATACGAATGGCAAAAAGATCATAGATCTCCTCAAAGGGCTTTTGCCTTTTTTTGATTTTGCGGTAAATGGAATCAAAATGCTTGGCTCGTCCCGTTATCTCTGCCTCTATTTTTGCCTCCCTCAACTCCTTTTCCAAAGGCAGGGTGATCTCCTGGATGTAAGCCTCTCGGTCTTCTCGTTTCTCGTTGACCTGGAGAACCAGCTGATCGTACGCCTCGAGGTCAATGTACTTCAGCGACAAATCCTCCAATTCCCACTTCACTCTGGCCATGCCGAAACGGTGAGCCAAAGGAGCATAAACCTCGCGAGTCTCCTGAGCAATCCTCTTCTGCTTCTTCTTATCCAGGGAGTCCAGAGTCCTCATGTTATGCAGCCGATCTGCCAACTTGATCAGGATCACCCTAATGTCCTTGGCCATGGACAAAAGCATCTTGCGGAAATACTCCACCTGTTCCTCTTCCACGCTGTTAAACTGAAGCTCCCCGATCTTGGTGACCCCATCCACCAAATCCGCAATCTCATCGCCAAATTCCTTCCCGACTTTCTTAAGAGTTACATCAGTATCTTCCACCACATCATGCAGCAGACCAGCCGTAATGGTGGCGGAATCCAAGTGTTGTTCTGCCAGGATGAAGGCAACCTGCAAACAGTGTTCCAGATAGGGCTCCCTCGACTCCCTGTACTGCCCGGCATGCGCCTCATCGGAAAACTCGTAGGCCCTTCTGATCAGGGAAATATCGACATTGGCGTTGAACGCTTCTACGCCAATTATAAATTCCGCAAGATTCATCGGTTTACCTTCTGAAGAGGTCTTGTTTGCAGGATCAGATCAACCCTTCTGACGATCTCTTCTGCTTTGATTTTATCCATGCAATCATAATACGGACATCTTCTGGGCTTACACTTAAAACAAATCGGAACAGGTGGCAAGATCACCTCGTGACCGTCACCACGAGGTCCCCACCTTATCGGTCCAGCGGCAAAGATGGGACAGAAGATAGCTACGGTGGGCGTGCCCAAAGCAGCCGCAAGATGCATCGGTCCAGTGCTGCTGGAAATCAAAACGTCGACTTTTTTCAAAAGCGAGGCCAGTTGCCTGAAATTCGTCCGGCCCACCAGATTGATGGGCTGGTTTCGCATGTAACTTTCCATCAAGTCGGCCAATCCTTTTTCCCTTTCGGTCCCGGTGATTATCACCTTTGCCCTCATATCCTGGATAAGCATGTCTGCAACTTGGGCAAATCTTTTTATCGGCAGATTCAAGGAGGAGTCGCCGCTGCCGGGATGAATCAACAATAGTATGTCTTCCTCCCTTATTCCAAAGTCTTCGAGTATGGGATTCGCCAGATTCTCCTCAGCTTTTGACAAATACACTCTTGGCAAAATCCTTTGCCCTCTTATGCCCAAGGGCTGCAGCATATCCATATCGTAATCGGACTCGTGCTTTAGATTTTTCTTCCTGTGCTGATATACCTTTCGATTGAAGAATATCTGATACAATCTGTAGCCGGTGCCGATTCGGTATCTTATCCCTGAAAGCAATAGCAGAAACGCCAATCTGAAGGTGGGATGGAGCAGAACGCAAACGTCAAATTTTCGGCTCCTCACGCTCTTGACCAATCGGAAAAACCCCCCTATGCTTCGGTGAACGTTTTTATGATCGTCAATAATTATGTCGTCAGGGTGGGGATTATTATCAAGCACTTCCCGGGTATACGGAGACACCATCATGGTTAGACGCGATTCGGGGAAAGCTGACTTTATCGCCTCCAAAACCGGCACCGATAAGATCACATCTCCCATACGATCCGTTCGCACCACCAAGAATTTTTCTGTCCCGCTTAGGCTTATCTTTCTCATGTTTTCTCTTGTATCGGAAAATGTCCTGTTTCACAAAGAATATACGATCTTGATTCATCATCCGGCAAGGGTTTTTCTCGGAATAAAAAAGCGGCGAACTGATCACTCACCACCCATGAAAGAGCCAAGGTGCCAGAGCTTGACATACTTGGAGAAGACGTGGAAAGCCGAGGAGACGGCCAGAATGAAGCCAAGAAACCCATCCAGAAATCCTCTTTTGACGAAATACATCTTCAAAAAAACCGCCAATGGTCTGAAGATAACATCCGAGACTTTGGCCCTTTTGCCCTTCCTGAAGAGCTCTTCCGCAGCCAGTGAAGTATACCTGTTTAATTTTCCCAAGTAATGGTCAAAATTCGGGTCTGTGTGATGCATAAGTGCATTCTTCAGATATCCCTTCTCTCCGTCGGTTTCTACCCTTTCGTGTACGGCGGAAGGGGTGAATCTTGCCTTGTCTTTTTTGAACAGCCTCAGCACGTAATCCGGATACCACCCACCGTGTTTGATCCACCTGCCCAAGAAATTCGATCTCCGCGGAATGTAATACCCGTTGAAGACCTCCTCGGATTCGATTACCCTTTGAATTTCCTGCTTCAAATCTTTAGTCACCACCTCATCGGCATCCAGGGAGAGTGTCCATTGATAACTGGCCCTGTTTCTGGCAAAGTCCTTGGCCTTGCCAAACCCTTCCCAGTTGATGTCAAGAACCTTTTGCGTGAATTCGGAGGCGATCTTCTTGGTATCATCTGTGCTCCCGGAGTCAACCACCAGGATCTCATCCGCCCAGTCTATGCTTGAGAGGCATCTTCTTATGTTCCTCTGTTCATTGTAGGTTATGATTATTACGGATATCTCAGACATGCTTGTGCGTCTGCAAAAATCTTCGCCCGGCACTGAGAGCGAAGAGAATAGTCAAATATGTGCCAGCCTTGCCGTCTTCATTTGCCGGCCCCTGTATTCTATTCAAGCTAAACTTCTTGTGTTCCAAGAAGGTTGGAATAAACCTCTTCAGCCTTTTTCGCGAATTGCACCAAGCTGAACTCCTTCTCCACTGAAGACCTTGCACTCTTACCGAAGTCTGTCCTTTTTTCCTTATCTTCCAGAAGTTTCAAGATCGCCTCTGCCAAAGCCTCCCCATCCCGGGGCGGAACCACAAAACCATTTACCCCGTGTTGAATCACCTCGGGAATAGCGTTCACGGAGGTTCCCACCACCGGCTTGCCCATAGCCATATATTCCAAAGCCACCCGGCAGATGGTTTCGGAGCCTACCGAGGCCACGACTCCAACGTCAAAAACGGAGACAACCTCCCTTACGTCGTCAATCCTTCCCACAAAACGGAAACTGCCTTCAAGATTTGATTTTCTGACCATCGCCTCAAGCTCTGATGCTTTTATCTGGGCATCCTCTCCGGCAATGATGAATTTTGTCCTCTCGGTTTTCCTTGCCACGACTTCTGCTGCCTGAATGAAGTATTTGTGCCCTTTTACCGGGGAAAGCCGACCAACTATCCCCACCACCAAATCGTTTTCTTCTATGTCCAAGGTGTCTTTCCACCTCCGGTCCGGCGGCCTCGGACAAAAGAAACCCTCGTCGATCCCGACGCTTATCCTGGATACCTTGTCGTCCCTCACCTTCAGGTCTTGCAGATAGCTTCCCCTCAGACTTTCTGCCGTCACGATAATCTGATCCGTCAATTTGTTATTCAGATATCTGTTGAAAACGTTCCCATCGGGCGGTCTCACGTCGCCTCTGGTCCTGATCAGAGGGACATTTGTTTTTGAGACACATTTGTATGCCGCAGCAGCGAAGTGGGCCTCTCCCCTATGGACATTTATTATGTGAACATTCTGTCTTTTAACTAAATCAGCAATTCTCTTGATGTTATAAACGATCATCCAGGGGCTCATGCAGCTTAAGTGGATATCCTCATATACCTCCAGGCCTAGTTTTTTTGCCTCCAGAAGGGGGGGACTATCTGGGTCTCCGGCCACTATTACCCTATGCCCTCTTTTCTGTAAGGCATGTGACAAGGTTAGGGCGTAATAGGCACAGGCATTATACCATCTAACGTTGATTAACTGCAATACGTTCAACTTTCTCAAGTTTCATCTTTTCCTTCAAGACGAATGGTTGGGTTCACTGAAAAGCTGAACAAAAGCTTTCTGAACATCTTCAGCCGCAATTGGCTCCAGGCAGGAAAGTCCGGTTCCTTTGCCTGGGTATCTTTACAAGGAGTTCTCAAGACCCTTAGGACGGCAGTGTAGGTCAAAAATCCCCAATTCGTCTGAGTTAAATTAGCAATATCTTCTTTGGACGGTTCATCATTCACCTGAACAGAGGATTGAAATCGCCGCCTGTGACAAGCGCGCCCGCGGGGAAAACGGATTAACCATAACCTTTCTGGTCTAATACAGACGTAATTGTCTTTGATACGATGCTGCTCCCCTCTCTAATCCTCTCCCCCGAGGGAAGAAGTAAGGGTGAGGGGGAAAACCACGTGGAGTTTGAAAGGATCTGGTGCATTTTTGCGTGAATCCGGTCACGGTCTAGGTTTCTATCTTTTCATCTTCCCTTCCAGCCGCTGAATGTTATCCTTCACAAAATCGGTCTCCTTGACCGCACCCAGCTTCTCAAAGAGAGAAAGACCCTTCTGATAGAATTCCAAGGCTTTGGAATAATTCCCCAATTCCTCGTGGACCGCTCCGATATTTGTGAGATCACCAGCTTGTCCAAAGACATGACCTATGGTGCTGTCGATGACGAAGGCTATATGATGATATCCCAGCGCCTCCTCCAACTCTCCCTTATTTTGAAAAACCAACCCGATGTTGCTTACCGTGCTGGCTTCATCCTTTCTGTCCCCAAGTTGTTGAAATATCTTCAACGCTTCCTGGTAAAAAACCAAAGCGCTGTCCAAATTTCCCTTTGAGCTGTAGATCAAACCCAGATTGTTGAGCTGGGAAGCCCTGGCCATGAGGTCTCCGCCGGTCTTACCATCGCTGGCGGATTTTTGCTGGTACACCTTGGCGCTGTCCAGTTCGCCTTTCATCTGAAAGATCAGGGCCATGCTGGCATAGGTATTCCGCTCTGACTCTTGATTCCCCGTTCTCTTGAAAACCTGCACCAGTCCCGAATAATTGGTCAGCACTTCGTCGAAGTCTTCCTCTATCTGATAAAGCAGGGCCAGATTGGTCAGGCACACCACCAGCGCGGTATCATTATTCGTGCTCTTGGACAAAGCCTCGGCCTTATAGTAATAGTTTATAGCGTCATCGTATTCCTTCAAATGGGCGGAGGAATTTCCCGTCAATATGTAAAGTGCTATCTTTTCGCTGTCAGTTGCTTTCAGGTCTAATCCCAGCTTGAAAGTCTCAAATGCATTTGAATAATCCTCCTTGATTCTGTATTCCATTCCCTGCGCAAAGTAGAGTTTCAACTGCGGCTTATCACTCTTATCCAAATTATCGATGTAATCTTGAAGCTGGACCAAATGCCTTTTCACCGGATCGTATTCCAAGCGCGTTTCCTCTTCTGATTTAACAGCCCGTTCCTCCTTTTGCTTAACATCCTCGTCTTTAGCACATCTGACGTCGATCACCAAAAGCACAATGGCCAGTGACAAAAGGAAGACGCCTTCCTTGATTACGAAACCCTTTGGCTTTCGTCTTTTGAAATCAAGCCAGACTTTTGTTATGCTCAGTGCCAAAATCAGAATAACTAGAACAATAAGAATTGTTGAACACATAATGATCTCCTCTTGAGTCTGAAAGCCCTTTGCCGCTTGCTGTTCACTGGTTACCGCCTACTGGCGTCTTAGATCTTAAACTGCATCTCGTAGAGTCTTTTATATAATCCCTCCTGTCGAATCAAATTGCCGTGTTTACCCATTTGTACAATCTTACCATCGTCCAAGACCACGATCTTGTCGGCATTCTGGATGGTGGAGAGCCGATGAGCTATCACAAAGACAGTCCGCCCTTTCATCAGACGGTCGATGGCCTCCTGTACCAAAGCCTCGGACTCTGTATCCAGAGAGGAGGTGGCCTCATCAAAAATCAAGACCGGCGGATTCTTGAAAAGAGCGCGAGCAATTGCCAATCTCTGCCTTTCTCCTCCCGATATCTTGACCCCTCTGTCTCCGATTATGGTCTGATATTTTTCAGGCATGTCCATTATGAACTGGTGTGCATTGGCTGCCCTGGCAGACGCTTCGACCTCCTCTTGGGAGGCGTGGTCGTGGCCGTAGGCGATATTGTTCCAGACGGTGTCGTTGAAAAGAATGGTCTCCTGAGTCACGATTCCCATCAGATTTCTTAACGATGGTAGATCGATCCTCTTCAGATCAATCCCATCGATCCGTATCTCCCCGGAAGTTGGATCATAGAAACGAGGAAGCAAATCCACCAGAGTCGATTTTCCTGCCCCCGAGGGACCTACCAGGGCTATGATCTCACCTGCTTTCGCTTCAAACTTCATATCGGATAGGACCTTCTTCTCACTGCCATCATAGCTAAACGAGATGTTCTCAAAAGTCACCTTGTCTTTCAACGAGTTTATTTCTACCGCCTCCGGATGATTCTTGGTCTTAGGCTCGGTATCCAGGACTTCAAAAATCCTTTTGGCAGCCGCCAGCCCTTGCTGAATATCGATATTCAGGTGGCTTAGGGTCCTCACCGGCTGCATTAAGGAGAGCAGGGCGAAAAGAAAGAGGAAAAACCTGCTGGCATCCAAATTCCCAGCCACAATATCCTTGCCCGCAAACCACAGAAGCAACACCGCCGCGAATACGCCCAAAATCTCGGTCAGGGGTGGACCCAGGGAACCTATGCGGGTAAGCTTGACCTTGGCTCTGAAATAATCTCTTGTGGTGTCGGTGAATTTTCTGATTTCGAATCTCTCCATGACAAATGCTTTGACCACCCTGATTCCGGATATGGTCTCTTGCATTACCGAGGTCATATTTCCCATTTTTTCCTGAGTGAGGGTGCTTGATCTCCTTACCTTCCGTCCGAATTTTCCAATTATCAGTGCGGCCGGGGGGAAAAGAAGAAGTGCCACCAGAGCCAACTTCCAGCTTGCCCAGAAGACCAAGAACAGGTATACCAACGATAGGCCTCCTTGGCGAAGAGCCTGCGCAAAACCGTTTGCCACCGCCCCTCTGACCAAAGTGATGTCGTTGGTAATCCGGGAGATCAAAACTCCGGTTCTCTGTCCATGAAAATATTCCAAGGGCAGAACATGGAAATGGCGGTAGAGCTCATTTCGCAAGTCCATGATGACACCTTCTTCTGCCCTCACGATCAAAAAACTCTGTCCATACCAAAACAGATTCTTAATCAGAAAAATCAAGAATACTAGGATGCAAAAGCGTCCCAAGGTTTCCACCCTAGTCTTCCCCACAATTAGCTGATTGAATTTGTCTTTCAAAATTCGGGGCAGAAGCACCACCAGACTCTCATCATCCTGGGGGGAGCTTTCTTTGTCCGGGGAAGCGACCTGGGTGACCGCCTCCGGTTCGGAGAAAATGATCTTGGTGAATGGAACTATCATGGTGACGGAAAAACCGCTCATCCCGGCAAAGAGAATCATAAAGATCACAGCCAGAATCAGGTGTCTCAAATGTGGCTTCAAAAAGGAGAGCAGTCTAAGGTAAAGCTTCATAGGATACAACCTATTACCTTGAAGTTCAACAAGATACGCCAATCGACAAAACTCATTTGTTGCATTTTTCTTTAGACAAAATTGTCGATTCCATCATATCTTTTATGGTTTCTTTCACCGTTTCAACCGGGATTTTGCCATTGGATGAATGAATAGTCCTGTGAGCTTTTTCCTGAGGTCCGAATTTAACGGGATCAGAATCCAAAAACAAAGCCAGAGTCGGTGTTCGGACTGCGGCTGACAGATGCATGGCTCCGGTGTCACCAGAGATGAATAGATTACACCTCTCGATCAAAGCTGCCAAGACCGGAAGAGGAAACAAATCCGATAGGATTTGCTTGTTCTCATCTTTCAGAGTCATCTCCTTAACCATCTTCCTTTCCTGGGGTCCCCAGATGATAATCACCTTAGACCCAGAATCACCTACTATCCAGTCTGCTAACCGGATGAAATTCTCCAAACCCCATCTTTTCGTACTTCTTCCCCCAACATTTATGCCAATCAGGAAATCACCAGGAGATATTCCCTTTTGTTCCAGATATTTGCCAACGGAAAGTCTATTCTTCGGATCAATCTCGATTCTCAGATCATCTCCTTCGAAGTCACCTATCAAAAACCGCAATAGATCAAGATGCATTTCTGCCGCATGTCTTTGGAAAGGACGAAGAGGAACCTGGAGGTTCAAAAAAAGACTGCCGTTAGGCTTTTTGTGACCTATCCTGTACCTTGCTCGGGAGAGATAGGCTGCCAGAGAGTTATTAAGGGAGAAACTGTTTTCAGCGCTTGAGTCGAAGGCTAAGTCAAATCTTTGCTTTCTTATCTTTCTGATGAAGAACAAAAGCGAAAGAGGGTGAAGAATATACTGTCTCTTTCTTGCAATCAGCATCTGATCCACCAAACTTGAATTGTCAAAAAGAGTGTGGAAAGTTCTGCTGGCAAGATAAGATACATGTGCGGTTGGGAAAAACCGTCTGAGGGCCAAAAGAAGCGGAGTGGTCAAGATCAGATTTCCGATTCTATCGTCCTGCCTGACGACCAGGATCTTTTTGATGCTGGAGAAGTCCACGTCTTCAGGATTAAGCCTTTCCCGTTTAAGGAAAAATCCCAAGACAAAAACCAGAAATTTCTTTCCCAGACGTTCTATTTGTTTAAATACCATACCGTTACTCAGCCAAGTTATTGAGCATTATATTAACATGATGGGGCACAAAAGTCAACAGATTTTGGGGCGAGAAAAAATTTGGAAAATGTAGTTGCCTGATTTATCAAGCCCCGGAACGCCCAATAAATTGGGCAACTACGTGGCAGACTTTGCCCGCAGTTGGGACAGGGGCGAAGGGCTTGTTGAAAAAGTACAGTGTTGGGGCGGGATGAATTCCCGCCCCTATGGGCAACAGCGGCCTACCACTCATCGAACGGGGCATTCAGCCTTGTCAATAGAGGTTATCACCAGTCCCTTAAACCTCTACCTCAACCGGCTTATAGAACCGCTATTCTTGCTTAGATTCAAAAACAACCCTCTTGGCATCCGCAGGGATTTTGAGCTGGAATTTCTTTTCGGGGATAGGCAAATCGAATTTGCGCTCGATGAATTTTATCTTGGCGGACTCTTCACTATTCGATTCTACCTCTATGATTCTCGCTAACTCCACGCCCTGGCGGGCCATGAAGTTCTTGTACTCTATGTGATAGACTTCATCCCATTTCTTATCGGTCCACGTGCTTCTGACAAGCCGACATTTCTTAAAATCAATCCAGTATTGTTTGATCCACCTCTCATCTTCGGATTCGTAAATGAAGTTTTTCTTGTCCTGTCTCTTGTAAAGCATGTCGTCTTCGTTCAGACCATCCTCTCCGGTGATCATTTTCAGAAGAGTCTCAAGATTTATTCCCAAACCCCACAACCCGCTCTTTTCAAAATCAAAAAAACTTCCCGCGTAAAACTGGTTGTCATTGGGAAAATAAAGTGTCAGGCTGTCACCTTCGCCCTTTGCTCTGAAAGCATTTGAGCCCCAAAAAGACCTGGGATAGAAGGAAAAGAGGTCAGGCGACTGGTAGAAGAACTCGACCGTGCTTGAGATTTTTTTCTTCTCCCCTTTAAGCTTTAGATTGACGATACAGGCGAGAGTTTCAAATTCCGCCTGATTTCTGACCGCACATCTTAAAACATTTTGCGGTGTCCTCTCCTCTGGCAAGATTTTCGGCTTGGGAGCACAGTTGAGAACCAAGAAGGCGGCTAAGGTTAATGATGAGAATATGAACTTAGACATGATTGCAATCCGGGTTGCGAGCCATCCGGTGAGCTACCCGACACATGTAGTTTTGTCGGGCAGTCCAAATGGACAGCCCGACTTACATCCGCTTAATCCGTTTCATCCGCTGACCATCTTTACAAGAATCGGCTGAGATCTGCGCCAGCAAAAACGTAGCTGAAAAAGCTTACAAAGGGGGACAAGATTCCCCACAATATCGGAATATGCAAGGCTCGACCAATAAAGATGATAGCGATGAGCAAGAAAGGTCCGAACCTCTCCAACTGCATAAGTGGCGCTTCGTACTGCGGGGGTAAAATCCCCATCAGGATTTTCGATCCGTCCAACGGAGGAATGGGAAGCAGATTGAAAAAAGCCAGGATCAAATTTATGACCAACCCAAAGACTATCATCTGAACGATGACGCCAAAGAAGGAGGACTCCAGATTAGGGACTGCAGGAAAGAGATTCAAGAAACGAATTATCACGCCCAGACAAAAAGCAAGCAGTATGTTTGCTCCCGGACCTGCTAACGAAACCCACATCATATCCTTTCTGGGATTCCGGAAGTAGTGTGGATTGACCGGAACCGGCTTGGCCCATCCCAGATGAATGAGAAAAAGCATAATGGTTCCAATAGGATCCAGATGCGACAACGGATTCAAGGTCAATCTGCCGGCGTCTCGAGCCGTCGGATCGCCAAATCTCAAAGCCACCCATCCATGTGCGTATTCATGCACGGTCAAAGCAAAAAGAATGGGCGGCGCTATAATCAAAAATCCAAGAATGGTCTCCATTGCTTGTCACCTATTCTCCCCAAAGGGGTCTCTGAGAAACATATACGAGCGCATCTCTGAAACTACAGCATCAAAAAGAGGAAGTCAACGAGAAAAAATGGGGAACGATGAGGAATGATCTGGGTTACCTGGAAACGAACTCATTGTTTTCTATATAAAATCTCCACTTTTTGTCTTTTCCTTCCTTTATTCCTATGCGGGGACTTGAAGCAATTCTAATTGGCTCGTTTCCTCGATCTTCAACGCAAATTACGTCCAAGCAGAGATCTGCTCCATTCAAGCTTCTATCAATTCCCAATGCCTGGCACAGCTTGGCGGGACCACTGGTCAGGTTCTTCAAGTCAACTGTCTTTCTTCTTCTTTTCATGGTCTGGATACCTTCCGTAGGCTCCAAAGCTCTGATCAATACTGCGGCTGGAAATCCTTTTCTCTCGGTAACGAAATTCAGACAATGGTGCATGCCGTAAGTGAGGTATACGTACGCGTATCCCGGATCGCCGAACATAACCTCGTTTCTGACAGTGACTCCTCGATAGGCGTGGCTGGCAGGATCATTCCTTCCAACGTATGCTTCTGTTTCCACGATCTTTCCGGAAACACGAGTTCCCCCCTTCTCAAGTACCAGGTATTTCCCCAGAAGCTCTCGGGCGACTTTCAATGTTGGACGATCATAGAATTCTCGCTTTAATCTTTTTTTCATAATGTGTTGTCTCGTATATATTCATTTTTTGACGAGGTGTCAAGCGTTTTTGCGGGGTTGGTCATTACATAGACAGATCCTTCGCCTGCGCGTGTTCAGTATTAACAGTCGGCTCTTGCTATTTTGTCTTTGAGATCGTTACAGAATGCACTAAGTTTATTCCAGGTAGAGAGCTAAGCGATTGATATGTAATTGGATGTAAACCCAAAGCGCGAAAAGTCGTTGGTAAGTTTCTGGAACAAATCCAGAAGAAAATTGTCTAAAAGAGTTGACAGTGCGTGAGAAGGCATATATATTTAGGTTTCTGCAAAACCCCCATTTTCGCACAAGATGGGGATTTTTGATCGGATGAAGATGAGCGCTATTTGAGTCATAAAAACAGAACGATTTCAGATAAAAGAACTAAAAAACATCTCAAGGAGGTTATATGGCTGAGGCCAGGGTTTATAAGAACTTCATAAACGGGCAGTGGGTCGATTCGGCTACTAAGAAGACCTTTGAGAACCGCAATCCCGCGGACACCCGTGAACTGTTGGGGATGTTTCAGGCTTCCAACGAGAAGGACGTCGAGAAGGCAATAGATGCGGCAAGGGAAGCATACAAGAGGTGGAGGTTGGTCCCTGCTCCGAAGAGAGGCGAGATGATCTTCAGGCTGGCGGATATCTTGGTGAAGAGAAAAGAGGACTTCGCTCGGCAGATGACCCAGGAGATGGGAAAAATTCTGAAGGAGACGCGCGGGGATGTGCAAGAGGCCATCGACATGAGCTACTACATGGCCGGCGAGGGAAGACGACAATTCGGGCAGACCACACCGTCCGAACTTCCCAATAAATTCATGATGTCAGTGAGAATGCCAATGGGGGTATGTGCCATGATCACTCCCTGGAACTTCCCCATGGCCATTCCTTCCTGGAAACTGACGCCAGCACTGGTCTGCGGTAACACCGTGGTATTTAAGCCGGCATCCTTTACCCCCCTTTCCGCGTACAATCTGGTGAAAGTCTGTGAGGAGGTGGGAATCCCCCGAGGGGTGGTCAATCTGGTCGCCGGATCGGGAGGTGCCGTGGGAGCTCCGCTGATGAAGTCGGATGACGTCAAGGTTGTTTCATTTACCGGTTCCACCGCCACAGGCAGGGCCGTGTCAGAGGCCTGCGCTCCCGCCTTCAGGCATACTCATCTGGAGATGGGCGGCAAGAATGCCATCATGGTGATGGATGATGCTAAGATTGACTTGGCAGTGGACGGATCACTCTGGGGAGGATTCGGCACCACCGGCCAGCGATGCACGGCCACCTCCAGAGTGATAGTGCACAAGAAAGTAATGAAGGAGTTCACCGACAAATTCGTGGCCAGGGCGAAGGCCTTGAAGGTAGGCAATGGGCTGGATCCAGCCGTGGAGATGGGCCCGTCCATCAGCGAGGATCAATTGAAAACTGTAATGGAGTATGTTGAGATCGGCAAGAAAGAGGCAAAGCTCCTCTGCGGCGGCAACCGGTTGACCTCAGGGGATTACGCACACGGATACTTCCATGAGCCCACCATTTTTGGAGATGTGGATCCCGGGATGAGAATAGCTCAAGAGGAGATTTTCGGGCCGGTGGTATCGGTTATCCCTTGCGATAGTCTGGAACATGCCGTTGAGATAAACAACGGAACCATTTACGGGCTGTCCGCTTCGGTTTACACTCAGGACGTAAATAGGGCTTTCCAGGCCATGAGAGACAGCTACACCGGAATATTCTACGTCAACGCCTCTACCATCGGAGCCGAAGTTCATCTTCCTTTCGGCGGCACCAAGCACACCGGAAACGGACACCGGGAAGCTGGAACGGCCGCTCTGGACGTCTTCTCCGAGTGGAAGGCGATTTACGTAGATTTCAGCGGGAAACTGCAAAAGGCTCAAATTGACGACATAATGCCGTAACTTTGAGTATGAATCCTCGTTTTATTTGGATGCCGGTGGGCGCCCTGGCTGCTATAAGCCAACACAAAAGAATGGGCGCCCCCCAGCATTTAAAGAGGGGCGTACGATCTGCCCCTCATCTCCCCTCAGGGGAGAGGGAACCGGGGATAAGCAGTATGGTTGCGGAAATGAATTTGTCCATACAGATCTCAAGCAAGGAAGGTTTATGAGGAAGAAAAGAGTTTTGATAATGGGTGCGGCAGGAAGAGATTTTCACAATTTCAACGTTCTCTACCGGGACAACAGACAGCATGAGGTGGTAGCTTTCACGGCCACGCAGATTCCGAATATCGAGAAGCGAAAATATCCTGCTAAGCTGGCGGGTAAGCTTTATCCCCGCGGCATTCCTATTGTATCTGAGAAGGATTTGGAAAAACTGATAACAAAATCGAAAATCGACGAGGTGGTCTTCTCCTACAGCGACGTCTCAAATCAATACGTAATGGAAAGGGCTGCGCTGGTGATCGCCTCAGGCGCAGACTTCAAGCTACTGGGGAAAAACGGCACCATGTTGAAATCGAAGCGCCCAGTAATTGCCGTCTGCGCAGCAAGGACGGGAAGTGGCAAAAGCCAGACCACCCGCCGGGTGTGCCAATTGCTGAGAGAAAAGGGCAAAAACCCGGTGGTGATAAGGCACCCCATGCCTTACGGCGATCTTACCAAACAAATCTGCCAGCGTTTTGCCTCGATCCCGGACATGGACAAGCATCATTGTACCATAGAAGAGAGAGAGGAATACGAGCCTCACATCCTGCAAGGGACTGTGGTTTATGCTGGTGTAGATTATGAAGTCATCTTGAGAGAGGCAGAAAAGGAGGCCGATGTCATAGTCTGGGACGGCGGAAACAATGACATTTCCTTCTTCATACCAGATGTGTACATTACCGTGGTTGATCCCCACAGACCCGGAGATGAGCTCTCTTATTTCCCCGGGCAAACCAATCTGTTGTTAGCAGATGTGGCTTTGATAAACAAAATCGATACCGCAGATTATGAGGACATAGAACAGGTCAGATACAACATAAAGATGACAAACCCCAAAGCGATTTTGATAGAAGCTGCATCTCCCATATACGTCCAGAAGCCTGAATTGATTCGAGGCAAGAATGTTTTGGTGGTGGAAGATGGACCGACCCTAACTCACGGGGGGATGACTTACGGGGCAGGGGTGATTGCTGCTCAGAAATTCGGCGCCAAAGACATAATCGATCCCAGACCCTGGGTGAAAGGTGAAATCAAGAAGACCTTTGAATCTTATCCCGAAATAGGGGCGCTTCTTCCGGCAATGGGTTATAGCAAGAAGCAGATAAACGATCTGGAGAGGACCATAGATTCCATCCCCTGCGATTCGGTGATAATCGCCACGCCGGTGGACTTAGCCAAGATATTGAAGATCAACAAACCTTCGGTCCGGGTGCGCTATGAATTGCAGGAAATAGGCAAACCCGATTTGGAGGGAGTAATCGAAGAACTCCTGAAAAAAAAGAAAAAGTAATAGATCAGTTTTCTTCAGCGGAGATATTTCTTCCACGCTTTCGATAATCTATGCGCAGAAAAAAAACAGCCGTAGTGGCTTTGGGAGGCAATGCCATCACCAAAAAGGGTGAAGAGGATACCATCGGCCGGCAGTTTGCCAACACCAGGGAAAGTTTGCGGGGGATTGTGGAGTTGATAAGGGACGGCTACAACCTGGCCATAACTCACGGGAACGGCCCCCAGGTGGGAAATGCCGTCTTAAGGGTGGAACTTGCCAGAGGCAAGGCTCCTGTTCTCCCTTTAGGAATCTGCGTGGCGGATACCGAGGGAGGGATGGGCTACATGATCGAGCAGTCTCTGGAGAATCGGCTCAAGAAAGAAAAGATAGATAGAGAAGTGGTCACCGTTGTGACCCAGGTGATCGTGGACAAAGACGATCCTTCCATAAGAAAACCGACGAAGTTCATCGGGCAGTTCTATCCAAAGGCAGAAGCCAAAAGATTAGCCAAGCAGAATGGCTGGGTGGTCAGAGAGGATCGGGGCAAGCTGTGGAGAAGGGTGGTTTCCTCTCCCATTCCTTTGGAGATCGTGGAAAAAAAAACTATAAAAACGTTGGTCCGAAACGGCATCATCGTGATCAGCGCCGGAGGCGGAGGGATTCCGGTTCGGGTGGAGAATGACGGGAGGCTTGAAGGAGTAGATGCAGTCATAGACAAGGATCGTGCCTCAGCCGTTTTAGCCCGTGACATCGGCGCCGAGCTGCTCCTGATTCTAACCGAAGTGGAAAAGGTGGCCTTGCATTACGGCACGCTTCTGGAGCAGAATTTGGATACGCTTACCCTTAACGAAGCGAAAAGGTATTTGGCCGAGAAACAGTTTCCACCCGGGAGCATGGGTCCAAAGATCGAGGCGGCAATCCAGTTTTTGGAGGCAGGGGGAAAGGAGGTCATCATCACCTCCATACCCAAAGCATACGATTCGGTGAAAAAAAAGAGCGCTGGAACCAGAATAGTCCCTAAGTAACGGGACCAAAGGGTGTTGAGAATTCAAGATTCAAAAAGAAAAATGCAAAGATACAATTAAAAACTCGAAATTGTTTCCAATCGACCGCCTGCCAAATTTAATGGTGTAGACTATCCTTTTGTGTTTTGAATTTGGAATTGTCGTTTTCGATTTTGGTTTTTGAGTCTTGCATTTTGCAGAAAACAGATGGAAAAGATAGCTGGATTAAGCGTTGACGTGATAAAGAGGATTTTGGAGCGGGGGAAAATCTATGAAGTGGGGGGTGCGGTCAGAGACAGATATATCTCCCCCATCTTGCCGGATAAGGACAAAGACTATCTGGTGACCGGAATTCCGATGGAGGACCTTTGTTCGCTGCTGAGAGAATTCGGAAAGGTTGATTTAGTGGGCAAATCTTTCGGAGTGATAAAATTCCTGCCTCATAAGAAATATGATGGAGAGAACGTCTTCGACATCGCCTTGCCTCGAAAAGAATACAGCACCGGTCCAGGACACAAAGATTTCAAGGTCGAGTTTGACCACAATCTGGGGGTAGATGAGGATCTGCGTCGCCGGGATTTTACCATAAATGCCATGGCTCTAGACCTTTCCACAAAAACACCAGTGGATCCACTGGGAGGTAAGAAGGACATCAAGAGAAGATTAATCCGGATCACCAACCCCAATTCCTTCAAGGACGATCCATTGCGCATGTTAAGGGCGGTGCAGTTTGCAGCAAGATTCGAATTCGACTTAGAAGAGGAGACTCTTGAAAGCCTGCGTGAAAACGTGGATTTGATCTCCTTTGTATCGCCGGAAAGAATCCAGGAGGAATTGAATAAACTTCTGCTGAAAGCGAAATATCCCAGCGCTGGTTTCAGGTTGATGCAGAGGACTGGCCTTCTGAGGAGAATCTTCCCCGAGCTGGAGGCAGGAGTGGGGGTAGATCAACCGGGAGGTTATCATGCCTATGATGTTTTCGAGCACTCCATACAAACCGTGGACAGTGCCCCTCGGGAGCTGGTGATTCGGTTGGCAGCTTTGTTTCATGATCTGTCGAAACCGGAATGTCGAGAGTTGACCGAGAACGGTTCCACCTTTTACGGTCACGACAAAAAGGGGTCCCGGGCAACCAAAAGGATTCTGGAAAGATTACGCTATTCCAAGCAGATCATAGAACAAGTGACGCTCCTGGTGGATAAGCACATGTTCACCACAGGAGTGACCGACAAAGGTGTGAGAAGATTAATCAGAAAAATGGGAACCGAACAGGTGTTCTCCCTTTTGGACTTGCGTCGAGCGGACGTGGTAGCCCAGGGCAAAGGGGGAGAAACTCGAGACGTGGACGAGTTGGAGGAGAGAATAAAACTGGAGATAGAAAGAAAGCCACCCTTCGGCGTGAAGGACTTGGAAGTCGATGGACACGACATTATGGAGAAATTCAATCTAAGCCCTTCGCCATTGGTTGGTCAGGTATTGAATCATCTTCTGGAAATGGTTTTGGACGATCCGGATCTAAACAAAAAGGAGGTACTCTTGAAGGAAGCAGGGGTTTTCCTGAGAAACTCATCTTCCCTGCCAACAAATGGAAAGTAATTGGTTGTTTTTGTAGAACAGCGCGAGACAAGTCTCGCTACTCCGGAGTAGCGGAGCTTGTCGAAGCGAAGCCCCGATAAGATCGGGATAAACTCTGATCCCGGTTGTGTAAGACGCTACCTTATGCAATAATGAACTGAAAGGAGCCAAGATGAAGATACACGAGTATCAGGCTAAACAGATTTTTGCGAAATACGGCATCCCTCTTCCTCAAGGTGAGGTGGCCTTCACTCCGGAGGAAGCCAAAAAAGTGGCTGAGAGGATTGGCAAACCAGTGATGGTTAAAGCCCAGGTGCACGTTGGCGGAAGGGGTAAAGCCGGAGGCATAAAGAAAGCCGAGAACCCTCAAGAAGCTTTGGAGGTGGCAGGCCAGATTTTGGGCATGGAGATCAAGGGACTGGTGGTCAAGAAGGTCCTGGTGACCGAGTGCAAAGACATCGACAGCGAGTCTTATATCGGGGTGATCGTCGACAGAAAAACAAAAAAGCCGGTCATCATGGTTTCGGCTGCGGGGGGCATTGACATCGAGGAGGTGGCCCGGGAGACTCCCGAAAAGATTCACAAGATGGCGGTTGATCCGCTGCTGGGACTCCAATCATTTCAGGCACGAGATCTGGCCTATAAGTTGTATTCCGACGCTAAAATCGCGAACAAGACCTATCCCGTAATCCTCAAGCTTTATCGAGCCTTTTGCGAAAGCGATTGTTCTCTGGCTGAGATAAACCCATTCATCACGACGCCTGAAGGCGAAGTGTGGGCCTTAGATGCCAAGATAAACATCGATGACAGCGGACTGGCAAGGCATGCTGAGATTGAGGAGATGAGGGATTTGGACGCAGAAGAAAGCGCTGAGGTGGAAGCCAGGGAGAAGGGACTCTCTTTTGTCAAATTGGATGGGAATATCGGCTGCATCGTGAATGGAGCTGGACTGGCAATGGCCACCATGGACTTAGTCAAGCGTTTCGGAGCAGAACCCGCCAATTTTCTGGATATCGGTGGAAGTTCCAATCCGGAGAAGGTGGTCAACGCCATGAACATCATCTTAAGAGATGCCAACGTGAAGGCCATCCTGTTTAATATCTTCGGTGGAATCACCCGTTGCGATGACGTCGCCAACGGAATAGTCCATGCGGTTAAAGAGCTAAAGCCAAAGGTGCCCATTGTAGTCAGACTGACCGGAACCAACGAGGATAAGGCTCGAAAGATATTAGAGGAGGTTAACTTGACTGCCACCTCCTCCATGGAAGAGGTGGTCCAAAAAGCCATAGAGCTTTCGGGAACCTCGCAGATGAAAATGTTTGAGAGCTAATTAGCCTGTATTTCCGGTGCACTTTCGCAGTGCAATTGATGTCAAGAACATATTTTCTCGGCTTTTGTTAACTTCAGGAAAGGATAGAAAATGAGTATTCTGATTGACAGGAAGACCAAGGTGGTGGTTCAGGGAATCACCGGAAGGGATGGGGCTTTTCATACCAGGCAGATGTTGGATTACGGGACAA
The DNA here is from genome assembly GCA_964588305.1 of uncultured Ignavibacteria bacterium. Classification (GTDB taxonomy): domain Bacteria; phylum Zixibacteria; class MSB-5A5; order MSB-5A5; family SM1-73; genus SM1-73. Next base: position 97,284 of record CAZPOP010000008.1, on the reverse strand, counting down.
GAATTGTCGCAGGGGTCACTCCCGGCAAAGGCGGACAAAAGGCTGAGGGCGTCCCGGTCTTTAATTCAGTCGCTGAGGCGGTGGAAGCTACCGGCGCAAATACCTCGGTAATCTATGTCCCTTCGAAATTCGCCGTGGATGCGATCTATGAAGCACAAGCCGCGGGGGTGGATCTGGTGGTCTGTGTCAGTGAGGGTATACCCGCCATGGACATGCTCGAAGTATATAATTATCTGAAGACCACCAAGACCAGATTGCTGGGACCCAATACTCCGGGGCTGATCACGCCGGGAGTCACCAAGGTGGGAATCATGCCCGGCCAAATCCACAAGAAAGGCAATGTGGGGGTTGTCTCGCGCAGTGGAACTCTGACTTATGAGGTGGTCTATCATCTTACTTTAAACGGCATAGGACAATCGACCTGTCTTGGCATCGGTGGAGACCAGATCGTAGGCACCGGTTTCATCGATGCCCTGACCCTCTTCGAGCAAGATCCGCAAACCGAGGCGGTGGTCCTGATCGGCGAAATCGGTGGCACGGATGAAGAGGAAGCTGCCGCTTTCATAAAAAAGAAGATGACCAAACCGGCAGTGGCATTTGTGGCCGGCAGAACTGCTCCTCCCGGAAAAAGGATGGGGCATGCCGGTGCCATAATTGCCGGAGGAAGCGGAACTGCCGCAGAAAAAATCGCCGCCTTTGAAAAAGCAAGAATCAAGGTGGCGGACAGCCCGGCTGAGGTGGCAACTTTGGTGAAGGAACAACTGGAGAAACTGAAAGCTAAAGCTGAAAGGAAAGCCCCCAGCAAAAAGGTTAAGAAGAAGGTTACGGTCAAAAAGAAAAAGGTTGAACCCTCTAAGAAAAAAGCTAAAAGACGAGGTCGATAAACGTCAATCTCATGAGTCCTCGACCTCGCCCATCATTAGCCAAATATACCTTTGCGGTGACTGGTCCATTCTGCCGGGGCGCCCGGATCTTACTTCCGGCGCTTCGGCGGGGAGTTCTGTTGCCAAATCTCTGCGAAGCTGGCGCAGCTCACAAAAGGAGGAAATTCGCCTCATAAACCACACAACGCTAAAATGTCCACAAAAAGAACAAAGATGAAGCTTTTCCAGAAAGAAACCCTTCTTGTTCTTGCCTTATTCCTATTAGCCTTTGTCATTAGATTTGTCTATCTAAATCAGATAAAGTTGAATCCCTACTTCGACACGCCGCAAATAGATGCTCTGTGGCATCATAACTGGGCTAAGGAGATTGCCGCAGGCGATTGGCTGGGCAAAGAGGTATTCTTCCGGGCTCCCCTTTATCCTTACTTTCTGGGAACTTTGTATTCTCTCTTTGGAGAGAGTTTCTATCTCCCCCGGCTGATCCAGATCATCATCGGTTCCTTAAGCTGCGTGTTGATTTTCCTGCTTGGTAGAAAGGTGTTTAATAAAACGGTCGGCATCATTGCATCGGTGGCAGCCTGTGTCTATGCCCCCTTCATCTACTTCGATGCGGAGCTTTTGATACCAGTACTGGTAATATTCTTGGATTTAACGTTGATCTTGCTTTTGCTGAGGGCCGAGGTTAGGCTTAAGAAAAGATGGTGGTTTGTGGCAGGAATAGTCTTAGGATTATCTGCCATCGCTCGACCCAATATACTGATATTCGTTCCCTTTGTTCTGCTGTGGATCTGCATCAGGTTCTGGGAAAACAACAAAAACAGAATAATACCCTCGGCTCTCTTTCTCCTGTTCGGAAGCATCCTGATCATTTCCCCGGTAACCATAAGAAACTGGGTGGTGGGAAAGGACTTTGTCTTAATCTCCTCACAGGGGGGGATGAATTTCTTCATTGGCAATAATCCAATATCGGATGGCAAAACCGCAACCGCAGCGGCCGTGGCTCTTCCTTTAGAGGGTTACCGGGACAATGTGTGGATCAGCTCGGTAAGGCTGGCTGAACAGAGCGTGGGTAAAGGGCTGAAGCCTTCGCAAGTCTCGAATTTCTGGGTCAGGCAAGGTCTTGATTTTGTCCGGACCCATCCTTTAGGCTATCTGCAGCTTCTGGGCAAGAAGCTTTATTATTTCTGGAATTCCTATGAGATCGAAAGCAACAAGAGTCTCTACTTTTTTTCCAGATGGTCGTCTCTTTTGAGACTGCTTTTGTGGGATCACCTGCTGCGTTTTCCCTTTGGGATTATCTGTCCTTTGGCAATCCTGGGGATGATTTTGAATGCTAAGAATTGGAAGAGATATTTTCTTCTGTATGCTTTTGTCTTGAGCTACATGCTTTCGGTGATTTTATTTTTTGTGACGTCCCGTTTTCGCTTACCGGTAATTCCCTTTCTGATAATCTTTGCCTCGTATTCAATCTATTGGCTGGTGGACAAGATCAGAAATAAACAGACCCGACCTTTCCTTGTTTCGCTTGCTATTCTGATCCCGTTTTTTCTGATCACCAACTCCAATCTTTTTGGCGTCAAACAAAAAGATCTTGCCCGGACGTACAACAGTGTCGGAATGGCTTACAGCAAAAAGGGACAGCATGACGCGGCGATAACCGCCTACCAAGAGGGTCTTAAAGTAAATCCCAACTTCCCAGAGCTTCATAGAAACTTGGGACGTGCTTTTTGGGACACGGGACGTCGGGATGAGGCTGCAGAAGAGTATGAGTCGGCCATAACTCTCGATCCCGGCATGGCTGGAGCATACGCCGAATTAGGTTATATCTATAGTCGAATGAACAAAGATGAGGAAGCTTTCCTAGTAAACAGAAAAGCACTGGAAATAGACTCCACCCAGGTGCGGGCTCACGTCAGCCTGGCATTTCTATACGAGAAAAAGGGATTATATGAGCAGGCTGCCAAGGAATACCAGGAGGCGTTGAGGTTTGAGCCGGAAATGGCCGATCTGCGGAATTATCTGGGATACGCCTATGTCAAGCTGGGCTTGGAAGACGAGGCATTGGTTGAGTTTGAGAACGCGGTCAGGTTGGACCCGAACTACCCTGATGCTCATCTGAATCTGGGAAGTGCTTATCTGAAAAGGGGCCAGCATCAAATGGCAATTACTCACCTTATAACGGCGTTGAGACTCGATCCCAACAGAATAGAAGCATATTATAATTTGGCCATCGCCTATTTGATGACCAATGAACGTGACATGGCGATAGAAGTCTTGAGAGATGGCCTGAAAGCAGTTCCTGATGCAGAAGAACTCAAGAGAATGCTCAAAGAACTGTCGGTACAGCGATAGGAAAACAAAGAGATGACTGAACGAAAGCCAAAAACACAATTCCTGCAAAAAGAAACACTCTTAATTCTCGGTCTCTTCCTTTTGGCTTTTGTCATCAGATTGATATATTTAAATCAGATAAAGTTAAATCCCTATTTCGACACGCCGCAAATAGACGCTCTGTGGCATCATAACTGGGCTAAGGAGATTGCCGCAGGCGATTGGATGGGCAAAGAGGTATTCTTCCGGGCTCCTCTCTATCCTTATTTTCTGGGAACGTTGTATGATCTCTTTGGAGAGAGTTTTTATCTCCCCCGGCTGATCCAGATCATCATCGGTTCCTTAAGCTGCGTATTGGTTTTCCTGCTTGGTAGAAAGGTGTTTAATAAAACGGTCGGCATCATTGCATCGGTGGCAGCCTGTGTCTATGCCCCCTTCATCTACTTCGATGCGGAGCTTTTGATACCAGTACTGGTAATATTCTTGGATTTAACGTTGATCTTGCTTTTGCTGAGAGCCGAGGTTAGGCTTAAGAAAAGATGGTGGTTTGTGGCGGGAATGGTCTTAGGATTATCCGCCATCGCTCGACCCAATATTCTGATATTCGTCCCCTTCGTTCTGCTGTGGATCTGCATAAGATTTTGGGAAAAGAACAAAAACAGAATAATACCCTCGACTGTTTTTTTCCTCCTAGGAAGCATCCTGATCATTTCTCCGGTAACCATAAGAAACTGGGTAGTGGGAAAAGATTTTGTTTTGATCTCCTCACAAGGGGGGATAAATTTCTTTATAGGAAACAACATTGAGTCGGACGGAAAGATCGCGACCGCCGCACCTGGCTCTCCTCCCTATGATGGCTACCAGGACAACATCTGGATAACTTCGGTTAAGCTGGCGGAAAGAAGTCTAGGCCAAAAACTGAAGCCTTCGCAAATCTCAAATTTCTGGGTGGGACAAGGTCTTGATTTTGTCCAGATCCATCCTTTAAGATATTTGGGGCTTCTGGGCAAGAAGCTCTATTATTTCTGGAATTCCTATGAGATCGAAAGCAACAAGAGTCTCTACTTTTTTTCCAGATGGTCGTCTCTTTTGAGACTGCTTTTGTGGGATCACCTGCTGCGTTTTCCCTTTGGGATTATCTGTCCCCTGGCAATCTTGGGGATGATTCTGAATGCTAGGAATTGGAAGAGATATTTTCTTCTGTATGCCTTTGTTTTAAGCTACATGCTTTCGGTGATTTCATTCTTTGTGACCTCCCGCTTTCGTTTGCCGGTAATTCCCTTTCTGATAATCTTTGCCTCCTATTCAATCTTTTGGCTGGCGGACAAGATCAGAAATAAGCAGACCAGACCTTTCCTCGTTTCGCTTTCTATTCTGATCCCATTTTTTCTGATCAGTAACTCCAGTTTTTTTGGGGTCAAACCGACCGATCTTTCACGCACTTATAATAATCTGGGAATCGTTTACAACAAAAAGGGATGGTATGACTCGGCGATAGCTATCTGTCGGGAAGGCCTTGAGATAAACCCCAATTCTCCAGAGCTCCACAGAAGCTTAGGACACGCTTATTATGAGAAGGGCGATGGGCAAAGGGCCGCAAAGGAATATGAACAGGCAGTGTATCTTGATCCTCAAATGGCAACAGCTTACAGTGACTTAGGCTACGTCTACGACCGTCTGGATCGGGACGAGGAAGCTCTTCGGGCTTACCAGAAGGCTTTGGAGATAGATTCGACCCTCGTCAGAGCTTTTGTTAATCTTGGATTTCTTTTTGAAAAGAAAGGTTCGTATGACCAAGCGGTAACTGAGTATCAAAAAGCGCTGAGATTGGAGCCTGAAGTCGCCAGCATTCACAACGATTTGGGCAAAGCCTATGCCAAATTAGGTTCAAAGGAGATGGCATTGACTGAGTTCAAGAGGGCATTGGAGTTAGACCCGAATTATGCCTACGCCCATGTCAATCTGGGGAACATCTATTTTGAAAAGGGCGAGTATCAGATGGCAATCACTCAATATGGTACCGCCTTGAAACTCGATCCAAAGATGGTAAAGGCATATCTCAATCTGGCCATCACCTACTTGAAAACCGACCAGCCTTACCAGGCAATAAAGGTGTTGAAAGACGGCCTGAAAGCAAACCCTGAAGCAAGAGAACTCAGGGAACTTCTGGAAGAATTGTCCGCAGAGTCTTGACCCGAAACCAGCTTCACCACTCAATAACAAATGGCCTGAGCGAAAGGAACATGAAGTTCCACCGGGAGCAGACTTGGCTTTTGGCACCTGACCGGAGAGAATTCCATCCCCCGGGCCGAGATTCACGGAGTTACTTTACTTGGCTATTTTGGCATCTGAGTACAGCGCCTGCAGAGTGGTTAACAAACTTGAAAGGCCTGCGGAGATATGTCCAAATCGAACCCAACAAAGAAAAAACAAGCTTCTTAATACTCACATCAAAAAACTCACAACGTCGTGCGTGCTTCCGTCTAAGGCGACGGTCAGATAAGCTCATCTATGGAGTACAATTCTTATTTCGTATCCCCAGGAGCCTCTTCCTCTTTGGCCTTCAGAATCAGCGCCACTTGAAGGGACAGCTCGTCCAACCTGTAAGGCTTCCTCAGAAGGTGTCTCACTCCATATTTGAACAAGCTATCTACCATTCCCTCTTCGACATGAGTGTATAAGATCAAAATTGGAACGGATTTGGCTTCCGGGTAAGAACGCAACTTTTCCAATAGGCTGGGGTCCTGCCCGACTGCCATGTCAAAATCCAGTACGAGCAGATCCGGTTTTTCCCGGCGGACCAACTCAGGTGTTCCAGGTCCCTCCAATCCTGTCGCCACCCGGTACCCTTCCCCGGTTAGATGTTGACCGACCTCCTTCGCTAAGCTTATGTCGCTTTCCAGCAGCAGTATCTTTTTGGGATTCATGTTTCGTCCCCCTTTTGCTTGAAGCTTGTTTGACGGATAATTAACGACAACCGGGGACGTTGAAAGGTGTCAACGACAATCAGTGCGAGAAAGGTTAACTGTTTCCTAACTGACCAAATGCACTGGGGGAGGGTTTTTCTAGACTTATAGGTCTATTATCGGCGGAGAAAAAGCGGACTTTACGGCGGTGGGGGTTAAGCCCGTCTTTTGCGGCAAGAAAACAAAAAGACTGTCTATCTCTCAACCGGCTGTCGGCCTTGGTGACTCACCTTTGACTCTTCCTCTGTTTGGGAAGAGAACGAGCAGACACCAGGAGGTTAGGAGCGTCTTTTGCCCGGGTTGTCTCATGCAGTGAAGACTGCATCACGAGAACAGAAGGATTCTGTCTTCCGGACTTCTACTCCCATTCGATGGTGGCGGGAGGTTTGGAGGAAACGTCGTAGACCACGCGGTTGATTCCTTTGACTTGATTTATTATGCGATTGGATGTTTTCTCCAGAGTCTCATAGGGGAGCCTGGCCCAATCGGCGGTCATTCCGTCCAGCGAGGTGACCGCCCTTAAGGCCAGGACATTCTCATAGGTCCTTTCGTCTCCCATCACCCCTACGGTCTGAACCGGCAAAAGAACACAGAAGGCTTGCCAGATTTTATCGTACAGATTTGATTCCTTGAGCTGTTGAATAAAAATATCATCGGCCTCTCGCAACAAAGACAGCCTTTGTTTGGTTACCTCACCCAGTATCCTAACTGCCAAGCCCGGGCCGGGGAAAGGATGGCGCCCGATTATGTTTTCTGGCAACTTGAGTCTTCTTCCAATCTCCCGTACTTCATCCTTGAAAAGCTCCCTCAAAGGCTCGATCAGCTTCAGACTCATCTGTTGGGGCAAACCTCCCACATTGTGATGAGACTTTATGGTGGCGGATGGACCTTTTGAAGAGGTGCTTTCTATGACGTCCGGATACAGAGTCCCTTGAACCAAGAACTCCACGTCCTTAATCCTTCCTGCTTCTTCCTCGAACACATCTATAAACACCTTGCCGATGATCTTTCTCTTCTTCTCCGGATGGGTTACCCCTTTTAGCTCATCCAAGAACCTTTGGGACGCATCCACGGAGGTCAAATTCAAATCAAGATGTCTGAAAGCAGAGATTACCTCCCGAGCCTCGTCTTTTCTCAATAAACCGTTATCCACAAGAATGCAATTAAGCTGGTTTCCTATGGCCTTGTTTACCAACATGGCACAGACAGAAGAATCTACGCCGCCAGAGAGTCCTAAGACCACGTTGCCACTTTTGACTGCGTCTCTTATTCGAGATACCGACGATTCGATGAAGGATTCCGGAGTCCATGTTCCCTCGCACTTGCAGATACTGAAAAGAAAATTATGGAGAATTTTCTTACCTTCCTGGGTATGTGCGACTTCCGGATGGAACTGAAGTCCGAATATTCTCCTCTCCCTATTTCTGACCGCAGCAAGAGGGATGCTTTCGGTATGCGCCAGAACCTCAAAACCCTGGGGCAGTCGGGAAAGATGGTCTCCGTGGCTCATCCACACCGTGGTTTCATCCTTCACGTCGGAGAACAAATCCTCGTGGTTGTCAATTCTAATGACGGCCCTACCGTATTCTCGCTTTTTCGATCTCTCCAGTTCTCCGCCAAAGGTCTTGCCCATAAGCTGCAGACCGTAACATATCCCCAGGACCGGAAGGCCAAGCTGGAAGACTTCCTCTTCACAAAGAGGGGCATTTTCGTCAAATACGCTGGCCGGGCCCCCGGACAGGATTATTCCCTTTAGATTTTTGTGCTTATACGTTTCTGTCTTCTGACTGCAAGGAATTATCTCGCAGAAGACTCTTTTTTCTCTTATCCGCCGGGCGATGAGTTGAGTATACTGTGATCCGAAATCCAAAACAATTATGGTTTCCTCTGGCTTCATGTCTTATGCTTCCTCTTCTGATTCTAACACGGTATCCTTGAGGAAATTCTCATCGTCTTTTTCTGGAAAGTCGATATTGTAGTGCAGTCCCCGGCTCTCTTTTCTTCGGATGGCGCACTCGATGATGAGCCCGGCGACGATGGCAATGTTTCTCAGCTCGATCACATCGTAGGTAACCGGGTTGACCTTGTAGAACTGAGTGATCTCATCCAGAAGAATACGAATTCTTTTTCTCGCCTGCTCCAATCTCCTGTTGGACCGAACTATCCCCACATAGTCCCACATGAATCTTTGGATCCAGTCCCTGTTGTGAGAGATGATCACCCACTCCTCTTGATCGAATACTCCCTTCAAGCTCCACTGGGGTATGGGAGGAAACGAAGGATCCTTTAGGGATCGAGATTCGTCTTTTGAGCTTCTGGCGGCAAAATCTGCAAAGACCACCGCTTCCAGAAGCGAGTTGGAAGCCAGTCTATTTGCCCCGTGCATGCCCGTATAGGCCACCTCTCCACAGGTGTATAGATTCTCTATCCCGGTTTTTCCCTCCAGATCACACACCACCCCACCACAGACATAGTGAGCGGCGGGAACTACTGGGATCCACTCTCTGGTTATGTCTATTCCCAAAGAAAGGCACTTTCCGTAAATTTGGGGAAATCTGAGCTTGATGAATTTTTGATCCAGATGGGTTATGTCCAAATAAACGCAGGCATCCCCGCTTCTTTTGAGTTCATGGTCTATGGCTCTGGCTACCACGTCTCTGGGGGCAAGTTCCTTTCGGGGATGATATTTCTCCATGAACATTTCACCTGACTTCAATCTCAATATCCCGCCTTCTCCTCTCACCGCCTCAGAGACCAGAAAGGAGTTACCTTCAAGATGATAAAGGGCGGTAGGATGAAACTGAATGAACTCCAGATTGGCAACAGAAGCCCCCGCCCGATAAGCCATGGCTATGCCGTCACCGGTGGCGATGGAGGGATTGGTTGTATGCAGATACACCCTTCCCGCTCCTCCGGTGGCTAAAAGGGTGATCTTAGCCAAACAGGTGAGCACCTGATTTTTTTCTATATCCAAAACGTATGCTCCCCAACATTTGATCTTCTCATGGGGTTTCCGTTTGTAGCCTTGGAGATGGTGCTGGGTGATTAGATCCACAGCTGCGTGATTTTCCAGGATTCGGATGTTCTTCTTGCTCTTCACCGCCTCTACCAGGCAGCTCTCTATTTCCCTGCCGGTGAAATCTGCCACGTGTGCCACTCTGTTTTTTGAATGTCCACCTTCGAGCCCCAGGTCGAATTGATGGTCTTCGCCTCTTTTTCTGGTGAAGTTCACTCCTATTTTGGCCAATTCCTTAACACACCCGGGACCAGCCTCCACCACCCTTCTAACCACCTCCGGATTGCACAGCCCATCCCCCGCCTTGAGGGTATCCTCAAGGTGAAGCTCAAAGGAATCGTCCTTGGAGAAAACCGATGCGATTCCCCCTTGAGCGTAGTTGGTGTTGGATTCCGTGTCCCCCTTCTTGGTCACTATGACCACGTCCCCTAACTCCGACACCTTGAGAGCATAGGACAATCCTCCAATGCCCGAACCGATGATCAGAAAGTCAGTTTTTATTTCCATGATTCAGCAACCCTTCTATTTCTCTCCAGAAAACCTTCTCCCCCATGGTGATCATCAAATCTATTTTCAACACGTAGAGCGGGACTCGCTCGCCTCTCATCATAGGAATACGCACGGAATCCTTTTCCGTGGTGATCATAAAATCAACTCCCAGCTTTTGAGCCTCTTCCTCCAAATTCAGGACATCCGCTTCTTGGTAAAAGAAGTGATCAGGAAATTTGCGATGCCGCAAAATCTCAACTTTCAGAGACTCCAGACTTTTCTCAAACGAGACAGGATTCCCGATTCCCGAAAAAGCCAAAACCTTTTTCCCTTTTAATTCTCCTTCTTCCACCCGGATGCGAAGCGCCCTGTTCTTTGACGAATCGCCAAAGAATCTCTCTATAGAATTAATCTTGTACGTACTTTCGATAATCGGGGCATCTTGATTGCACGATCTCAATACACCGACGAGGTTTTGTTTGTCCGAAACATGATCTGCCTTGCTTAAGACGAAAACGTCTGCCCTTCTGAGGCTGGACAAAGGTTCGCGTAGGATACCGGCTGGAAAGAGCTTTGAATTTCCAAAAGGATTCGTCGAATCGATCGTCACGACATCTAGGTCCCGGAAAAGTCTCCAATGCTGAAAGCCGTCGTCCAAAATAAGGACTTCGGCCTGATATTTCTTTTCTGCACGAACTCCGGAAGTCCCTCTGTCTTTGGAGACCACCACCGGGATGTGGTCTAGCCTGGAGGCCAAAAGATAGGGCTCATCCCCCACTTCCGTCCAATGGATATTATTCTTGTTCTCCCCCGTCAATTCCACCAATTCCTTTTTTTCTCTTTTATACCCTCTGGTCAAAACAACCACTCTAACTCCTCTTTCCTTCAGTTTCTGCGCAAGATACATCACCAAAGGGGTCTTTCCGGTTCCGCCTAAGGTTATGTTTCCCACGCTTATCACTTTGGCTTTGAGTTTTCTGGGCTTAACCATTCCGCTCTGGTATGCAAGAATTCTCAAACGATGACCCAACCAATAGAAAGCAGAAACGATGCAAAAAAAAAGCTTGACTATGGAGTAAATAGATGAAGCTGTATTTTCTCTTTGAATCTTCTCAAACAGACTTCTCATTCATCTGCTCGACTTCATTTGAGTTGAGATGAAATCAGCTGAGCGGTCTTTTGCGAAACACCGCTTTGTTTCTTTATTGCCTCGTAAGCCGCCTTTCCCATCCTTTTCCTTTTGTCCTCATCTTTCAGCAAACTCAAAACCTGGGCATAAAGTTCTTCCTCGTTTTTGACTTTTATGCCTCCTCCGCATCGAATCAGAAAATCCGCCGCAGCTTTGAAGTGATCCACGTGAGGTCCGAAGACGACGCACACCCCGCAGGCTGCAGGCTCCAGGAGATTGTGCCCCCCCAGCGGGACCAAGCTTCCACCCACAAAAGCCAAATCTGCCATGGCGTAGATAGAAGCCAACTCCCCCATAGTATTCAGCAAGATTACCCGTGCACTTTGCAAGGGCTTCTCACCGTCGAGTTCGCTTCTTCGGACGAAGTCCAGTTTGTGACTCAAGAGCATTTTTTCTATCTTTTTCGTCCGGTCAAGATGTCTGGGGGCAAGCAACAGAACAAGGTTCTCGTACTCGTCTTTCAGTCTTTGAAAAACGCGAATAAGAATCTCCTCTTCCCCATTCCTAGTGCTTCCCCCCACTATCACCCTGAGCTCACCGGGAATAGACAATTTCTTCTTCAGCACGTTCTTATCAATCTTCGAAATCTGAGTCGCCATTCTGTCGAATTTCAGATTTCCCAATGCCTTTATCTTGTTTGGCTCCGCTCCGAGCCTTCTTATTCTTTCCGCGTCTTCCTCAGACTGCATACAGAAAAGATCAACGTACGACAATGTTTCGCAAAAAAGGCTTTTGAATAAGAGATACTTGGAGAACGACTCACCGGAGATCCTACCATTAATCAGAGCTACCGAGCACCCTCGCTTTTTGGCCTCCTTGATCAAATTGGGCCAGAGCTCGGTTTCGACCAAAATCAAGGCGCAAGGGTCGAGGGAAGCTAAAGCCCTTTTTACAAATCTCTTCAGATCCATTGGAGCGTGAAACACAAGATCAACTTCTTTCAGAATCCGTTCTGCCTCCTTTTTTCCGGATTCGGTGACGACGGAAGCAATGAAACTTAAATCTGGATTGATTTTCTTCAGTTCGGGCGCAATGATGGAGACTACCCTGACTTCCCCTACCGAAGCGGCGTGAAGCCAGACGACATTCTTCGTCGAAAGGGATTTCATTTTCTCCTCCGACAGTCTTCCGGTTCGTTCCCAGACCGCGTGTTTGCCCAAAAGCGCGCGAAGGAGGAGATAAGGAAAAGAGACAACAAATGCGATATTCAAAAGCAGATTGTAAAGTGTATACATGTTAAGGCCAAATAAACCCGGCTACCTGTGTTCAGACGCTCGTGCACAACCCACCGACAGACAAACCTCCGTGGGCGACACCAATGTGGCTACCGGCACTCAGCCAGTCTGAGTCTGCTTTAGTGTCAGTCTCTGCACGCGACACAAGTGTCGCTACTCCAACCTCTTTAAGGAAAAATAGCTGTCCGCCCTCTGCGTCAATTCCACCAAGCTTTTCTCCAACTCCTCTCTTTTTTCTTCTAACTGCTGTGGAGTTGCTTCAAGCGGGACATAAATCGGCTTGCCGATCATTATCACCGCCTTGGAGAACGGTTTGGGAATCAAGAATCCGTCCCAACTGGAAAGCGTCCAGCGTCTCTTGGCTGAGTTGCTGATGGGTATCATGGGCAGTCCGCTTCTCTGGGCGATATAGATTGCCCCGGGCTGAACCTTGAATCGCGGCCCTCTGGGACCGTCCGGAGTAATGGCCACATCGTAACCGGACGCTCCTTTCTTAGCCATCTCGAAAAGGGCCTTGGTGCCACCCCGGGTGGTCGAGCCCCTTACGGAAACGAATCCTAACCTCTTGATTATCCTGGCTATCAACTCCCCGTCTCGATGCTGGCTGATCAGAACATGACTTTTTTGCCAGCGGTGTGAATACGACAAGATAAGCATCCTTCCATGCCAGAAGGCATAGAGCACTCGTCTGTTATTTGCTCTGATTGGGTCCAGGTTTTTCTCACCTATCCACCTGATCCTTAAGGTCTTTCCCAACAGGAATATGAAAATCGGGCCGACTATAGATGCAAGAAACAGCGCCAGGTTATCCTTGGATCTTTTGAGCCAATCCTTCATCCATACATCCCGAATTCCGAGAACTTCCCTTGAAAGTTAACCCTGACCAGAGATCATTCCGTTGATTATCCGAGCAGCTCTCTTTGAGGCACCAGCTTCTCCTATTTTCCCTTTGACCAAACTCAGTTCACTTTGAATGGACTTATATCTCTGTTTACTGGTTAAGATGTCATACACTTCCTCCGCAATATCCTTGGGCACGGCTTTGTTTTGTATATATTCAGGAACGATCCTTTTCCCGGCCACCACATTGGCCAAAGCTATATTGGGTATACTCACCAGGCTCTTCGCAAAAAGATATGTCCACGGGCTCGTTTTATATAGCACTACAAATGGAGTGCCTAAGATGGTGGATTCTAGGGTGGCGGTTCCGGAAGTAACCAGAAGAATATCGGAGTGTTTCATCAGATCGTAGGTCAGATTCTCGACAATGTCTACCCTCGTTTTGAATTGATCCAATATCCTTTGAATGCTTTCCTTTTTGAGGCTCGGAGCCAGACCCAACATGATTCTCAGATTCCTGATCCTTGACCCCAGCAGTTCCGCTGTTTCGACCATGGTGGGCAGGATCCTTTCGACCTCCTGCCATCTGGAACCCGGAAGAATTCCCAACAGTATTTCGTTTTTTCGCAGATCAAATCTGCTCTGAAAATCCTCTTTGGACATCACCGGCCTTAGCACTTCCAACAGGGGATGACCCACGAATTCACAGTCTATGTCAAATCTCTTGTATATCTCTACCTCAAAAGGGAAGATCACAATCATCTTATCTATCAGTCCCTTCATCTTTTTTACCCGATTACCTCCCCAGGCCCACACCTGAGGGCTGATATAGTAGGCAATTGGGACTCCCGTCTTCTTTACCCTCTTGGCGAATCTCAGATTGAATCCTGGATAATCTATCAAAACCACTAAATCTGGTCTTCTCTCCTCTGCCAATCTCAACATGGTCTTCATTACCTCTCGGATCAAGCTCAACTTGGAAATCACTTCGAAGAAGCCCATGACGGAGAGCTTATCGATATGATAAACCAGCTCCAATCCCTCCTTTTTCATTCTATCCCCGCCGATGCCGAGGAATCGTATCTGCGGATTTATGCTCCGTAGCTCCCTCATCAAGCTGGACCCGTGCAGATCACCCGAAGCTTCTCCGGCCACGATTAGTATTTTTCTCGATTCATTCATTGCAACACAGATACCGAAGTGCTCAGATTCAGCTGAACTCGGTCAAGCTGAAGCTTGACACTCCCGAATTTCTCAACAGGTCTGAAGCTTTATGCTCCGTTCCCTATGTTCTTTGGCTTTGTTCACAATCTCCAAAGCCACCTCCAATGCTCTTTTGCCGTCTTCTCCGGAAACCTTTGGCTTGGCTCTGTTTTTCACTGCATCCAGAAACGATTCAATCTCTGAGGTGAGCATATCTCCTTTTTCAATTTCCGGCTTCTCGTAAATAATAGTTTTGCCTACCTCACCTGTGGGCAAATTCCCGACTACAGTTTTCTGCTCCTTTTCCCCTTCCGAGACAGAATTGGTGTCCACCAATCTGTAAATCTCAACCGATCGTTCCAGAAAATCTAAGGAGACGTACGAGTTTTTTTGGAACAGGCGCATCTTCCGCAAAGGCCGAGCGGAGATGCGGCTTGAGGTAATATTGGCTACACAGCCATTCGCAAAAGTCAAACGGGCATTGGCGATGTCTTCGCTGTCGGAGATTACGGAAACCGCTGCCGCGTCGATTCTCCTCACTTCACTTTTGACCAGACTCAAGATCAAGTCCAGGTCGTGAATCATAAGATCCAATATCACTGCCACATCCGTCCCCCTTGGATTGAATTGGGCCAATCGATGGGATTCGACAAATCTGGGCTCAAGTTCTAAACTCTCTATGGCCTTGAAGGCTGGATTAAACCTTTCGATATGCCCAACCTGCAGAATTAGCTTCTTTGTCCTTGCCAAAGAAACAAGCTCTTCTGCCTGCTTGACCGTTTCGGCGATGGGCTTCTCAACCAATAGGTTTTTTCCGCAGCCCAAGACGTCACATGCTAGAGAATAGTGAAAGGTTGTAGGCACCACCAAACTGACAGCATCAATGGCTTTCAGAAAATCGTTTAGATCGTCAAAGTATCTTGTATTAAACTCTGCTGCGACTTTTTGGGCCTTTCCCGAGTCAGTGTCATGAATGCCGATAAGCTGTGCTTCTGGAATCTGGGAATACACCCGTGCGTGGTGCTTGCCCAGATGGCCTACCCCGATAACTCCAACTTTGACCTTTTCCATCCCCTTTACCTCTTGTTCAAAAGGTGAAAGGTTAAAGGTGCTAGGTTAAAGGCAAAGCGTCAGACCTTAAACCCCTTTCCCGTCAAAGAAGTATAACAAAACTTTTTCGGTTCGTCAATCTAAGATTAGAGTCTGTGAAGGAGAGAAGAAACTGATAAGTGGAATCGTGCTGTCACCGACTGGAGATATGGTTCAGCACGTTTGCACGGGCCCTCATCACCCGCATCTGGTTGGACAACTACTTGATGATTCCTCTTTCGCTCTTAGAGATAAAATCCAAGATCAGCCCTACTTCGGGAATTGGCTCTATTTCTGCTTTTATCCTTTCCAACGCCTGGGAGGTATTGAGCTTTGACCTGAAGAGTAACCTGAACACCTGTGCTAAAGTGTCGATGGTTTTTTCGGGAAACCCTCTTCGCTTCAAACCGATTATGTTCAGTCCCATGGTCTTCAGAGGATACCCCCCCACCAACGCAAAGGGGCATACGTCTTTTTGCACCCGGAATCCCCCGCCCACAATGGAATGAGCGCCGATCTTGACGAATTGATGCACCGGCACCACTCCTCCGATAATGGCACAATCCCCGATCTCCACATGACCGGCTAGATTGACCGAGTTCGCCAGGATCACGTTATCGCCCAAGAGACAATCGTGAGCCACGTGGGCATAGATCATTATGAAACATCCTTTGCCCACGATGGTCTTCCAACGATAATCGGTGCCCCGGTTTAGGGTGGCGTATTCCCTGATGGTGGTGTTGTCGCCTATGGTTAAGTGAGTCTTTTCGCCCCCGAATTTGAGATCCTGAGGCAGTGTTCCTAACACCGCCCCGTGATGGATCCTGCAATTCTTGCCAACTATTGTTCCAGAGTCTATTAGAACGTGGGAGCCTATTTCGGTCCCTCCGCCGATCTCAACCTCATCATTAATTATGCTATAAGGATCAACCTTGACGTCAGCAGATAGTTGAGCGCCTTTATGGATGATGGCCGTGGCATGAATCATACGGTTCGTCCAGGCAGGATGAACACTCACCGCTTCTCAGGTTTAAGGTGCAAGGTCTAAGGTGTTTAGCTAAAACCTTACACCTTTAACCTTTCACCTTCATTTATCGACAATGGTTGCCATCAGAATCGCCTCGGTGACCAGTTCCCCATCCACAAAAGCCTTCCCCTGCATTTTGCACGTGCCTCGGCGGAACTGGATCATTTCCAGCTCAAATCGAATTTGATCCCCAGGCAAAACCGGTTTCCGGAAACGAACCCCGTCGATTCCCATGAAGTAGACCAGTTTGTTCTCCGGATCATCTACCGTGTTCAAAAGCAGAATTCCTCCGGCCTGGGCCATGGCCTCCACGATCAAAACTCCCGGCATTATCGGATGTCCGGGGAAATGGCCGGAGAAGAAGGGTTCGTTCACGGTAACATTCTTGATCGCCACCACCCTCTTTCGTGGCTGAATGTCTTCCACCCTGTCCACCAACAAGAATGGATAACGATGAGGCATTATCTTGAGAATGGCATTAATGTCCAAAAGATAATTGCCCTTGGACTTCTTCTGGTATTTCGTGGTTATAAGCTTCTTTTCGTATTCCTCCCTGATTTTCCTTACCAGGGCAACGTTGGCTGAATGCCCTGATCTGGCGGCTAAAACATGAGCCTTCAACGGTACGCCGATCAAGGATAGGTCACCCAGCAAATCTATAGCCTTATGGCGGCAAGGCTCATTGGGGAATCTCAAGGGGATGTCATTTAAAATTCCCGATTTGCCTACGAAGACGTCTTCCTTTATGTCGTAAAGCTCCTTGAGGTGATTGATTTTACTTTCGCAGTTACCCTCGTCACAGATCACCAAAGCATTGTGCAGATTCCCCCCTTTGGCCAAGCCTTGCTTCTTTAGCTCCTCCAACTCATGGAAAAAACAGAAAGTTCGGGCTGGGGCGAATTCCTCCACAAATTCCTTTTCCAAAGAAACCAGGGAAGTATACTGCGTGCCCAGGGCCGGATTACGGTAATCTACCATGAAGGTTATTCTCAAATCATCTGATGGAACCACCACCAAATCTATGCCCCTGTCCTTTTCGGAGTAAAAGAGCGGAGTATCTATTTCCATATAGTTTTTCGGGACGTCCTGTTCTGCCGTTCCGTTTTTCAGGATTGCTTGTACAAAGGGCAAAGGACTTCCATCTCCCACCGGAGGCTCATTGGAATCCAACTCCACTCTGACATTATCCAACTCCAAACCGGCCAAGGCAGCTAAGACATGTTCCACCGTATAAACCTTGGTGGTTCCCGTTCCCAGCGTGGTCCCTCTGGTTATGTCCACCACGTGGTCTATGTCTGCCAGGATTTCTGGCGAATCGGGTAAATCAGTTCTCACAAAGGTAATGCCGCGATTAATGGGAGCAGGTTTGAAAGTGACGGTGGTTTGATGACCGGTATGCAGGCCGACCCCGGAGTAAGAGGCAGGCTCTTTTATGGTACGCTGCAGTTTGATCATGTCAACATTCAGATTCGAAAAGCATCTTTAAAGCTATCGCAGAGGAATAAATCAGCTTTTGTGAGAAAAGTCAAGGCAAAAATGACACCTCGCTTCACTTGGACATCCTCGGTCTGCGCGAGAACAGCTCGATGGCGACAAGTTTTGCTCCGAGACTGGATCTAAAGGATCTTCCCTCAACCATGGGTTCTCCTTCTTCGGCATTGGATGCACTTCACGGGGAAGCAAGGTTGTTGGACAAAAACGATATTGACCATCACAGGTTCTTCTCTCCATATTATCCCAAAAGAAAACCCTCAAGTTCTCTTGAGGGTTTGATTTTCAACCAGGCAGAATTTGAAGCAATCTCAGCACACGGTTCGATAAGCCTGCGAATCGTCCGATTCGGGTCAACCTCACTTCGACATTGCTTAGGGACAGTGAGCGGAGTCGAACTGCCACCGTCCCTGGCCAACTCGAGGGACAGGATTCGAGCTACCTCCTCGTCTCTTTTTCTAAACCTGGGGGCAGTTCAAACTCTGACTCGCTGATCTTATCGGTCTTGATTTCGATCACCTCTGTGGTGATTGAGAAAATAACGTTTTCTCCCTCCTTCTTTCCCTCTTTCCCCAAAATACCTTCGGGCAATCCCTTTAGGGGCATTTCTTCTAAGCCCTCGTCTTCAGCCTCAACCGATGCCTCCTTGTCAGTTTCAATCTCCTCCCCTTCTGCCTGCATGGTAATGGTCTGCAACATGGGGAAGCCCTCAATCTTCTCCATCTCTTGGCTCAGCTTGTTGACGTCCACACCAAAGCGAGTGAAAGCTGACAACATACTTTCCCCCGGTCCTTGACCCATCCCTAGCTTCTCCGACATTTTGCTCTCGAATTCTTTGACTTCCTTCTGACCAGGGAAATCCTTGGTAAGCCACATATCACTATTAACGATGTAGGTTGGTTTCTCGCCGCTCCCCTCATCCTCCCCCTCCATGGTCATCTTAACAATGACCTGTTCACAGGGATAGCCACCTATCTTTTTCTTCTCACCGGTGACGGACACTTCGACCTTCGGTTCTGGGGCCTTCTCTTTTTCAGCCTTCAGTGACTCGGCCTGCGGTACGGCCTTTTCCATTTCCCCAAACATCTTTTTCATCTCTTCAAAGGTTATCTCTGTGTACTTCTTTCCATCCAGATCAATGTTCCACATCAATTCCTTGTCAAGTCGGGTGATCTGAACGGTCTTGGTGCCTCCTTTTGCCATGAGCTTGCTCAGCTTACCGGTAAACGCTGTCTGGGTGACCGTCTTTTGCCTATCGCCTTTGAGCAGTACCGTACTTTGGGTTTCAGCTCCTCCAAAGCCTAAAGCCCCCGAACTTGTGATCTTCTGTTCATAGCTGACATCCGCGTGGGAGACTTGAGATAAACATGAAAGAAGGAAGAAAAGACAAGCTATACTACCAAAAGTTCTTTTTGTGAAAGTCATATGACCTCCTTTAAGTTTGAGGGTTAAAGAATGTTTCCTTTTCTCAGAACGCAAAATCCGGACCGGAGACCTTGACTAAATAATACATACAGAGATAATCCGAGGATTCTCATGTGTGGAAAGACACTCTAATGAATGGAACCGACCCCACCCCTGGCGGGGTGCGTTCTCCCGACTGAACTATACCCCAAGAGAACTAAACCAAACTTCCCAGCAACCTCTCCGAAAACAAAAAATGGAGCCGACCCCGCCTTCGGCGAGGTGACCTCCCCGATTGCTATCGGGGCGTTCTCCCAACTGAACTATACCCCAAGAGGACTAAACCAAACTTCCCAGCAACCTCTCCGAAAATAAAAAATGGAGCCGACGGGGCTCGAACCCGTGACCTTTTGACTGCCAGTCAAACGTTCTCCCAACTGAACTACGGCCCCGTAAAATCAGTCAATAATGAATAGTCATCAGTCAATTGCAAAACTGTTCGATACTTCGAAAAGGCCCAAGAACTGACAAAAGCCAACCGCTAAGATACAATCAAGACTACGTTTGTCAAGAACAAAATGGAGAGGTAAAGATCGGGAAAGCGATGACTCTCTCGTGGACTTCTACAGGCTCGAAGGCTGTTTTGTCTGCCTGAGTCAAGAGCAAAGGGACTTATTTGTTTACACTTCTCGATTAAGGTGGGCGCGAGAGATACGGTTGGGCGCCCCGCTAAAGCGGGGCCTAAAGTCGACTCTTTGCTAACGTATGGGCATATCTTAGGGGTTCCGGAATTCGATAATTGCCGCTGCACTGTAGGATAACTTTTACAGCAGTCTGGATAGAGATTTTGTGTCCTGCGGTCACATAGATCGGTTTTACGCTTTCTTTCGTTCTGACGACTGCTCCGATCAGTTCTCCACGCTCATTCTCCATGAACAGGTGCGCGCCCTTCTCCCCCGGTGGATCAGGGTGATTCTTCCACAAGGGTCTCTTTGAGCAAGCGATGGTGGGAACATCAAGCAGAACTCCTAGATGGCTGGCCAGACCCAATTTTCTCGGATGATCAATCCCACGTCCGGGGAAAACGACAAGATCAGGCCTCTCGATCTTCTTGAGAGCAGACAAGATTGCAGGCCCCACGCTAAAGGCAAAAAAACCTGCGCGGTAGGAAAAGTCACTTTTTCTTTTCTCCACAATCTGATCCAAAATCTGCAGTTGAGGAAAAGACAGAGTCAAGCACGCAGCCGAAATTGTGTCTTCGTCTTTCGAAAAAGCCACCCCCACGCCTGAAATTTTCTTTATCTCCGTAAGCTCATCTTTGACTATGACATAATGGGAAAGCTCCTCTTGAATCCTTTCAGCTTCTTCGACGGAGACATCCCACCTGTGTTGACGGATTGCTTTCATCAGATTGCCCCACGTTATAAGGAAGGAATCCGACGCAAGATGAGCCTCGCTACTCCGAAATCATCACACTTTGAGACCAAGAGTGGCAGAGCTTGCTCTGCGCCTCTTGGCTCGTGTCACCTTCTGGTTCAGAGAAAACGCCCTAGGCCGTCCAACCGTTTTATCCCCAGGTTTGAAGCGATCTTTGTTGCTTCGACAAATTCCTCTCGGCTTATTCTTCTATCCAGTGGCGGAAAGTCGGTTGCCTTGTAGCAGGGGCGATACTGATCCATCAGGTTGACATAGGAGTTCTTTGAAATCTCCTCGGCAATGAACCTCATTGCCTCAGAGGTTCCAGCCAGGTCTTCGGGCAGCACCAGATGCCGAATGATCAAACCTCTTTTGGCTATTCCCTTTTCATCCAAAACCAAATCACCCACCTGCCGGTGCATAGTCTTCAGCGCCTCTTTTGCCACCTGCGAATAATCGGGCGCGTTGCAGTATCTTTGAGCGATGTTGTCATCTGAATACTTGAAATCTGGCATGTAAATATCGAATATTCCCTCCAACAGCTCCAGAGTCGGGACGGAATCATATCCCCCGGAGTTGTAAACCAAAGGAACATTGAGCCCCTTCTCTATCGCACCTGGTAAAGCCTTCACAATCTGTGGAATCACGTGAGTGGGGGTAACGAAGTTGATGTTATGATATCCCAAGGTCTGCAGGGAAAGCATCATGTCAGCTATCCTCTCATCATCCACCTGATGCCCTTGTCCCAAGTGGCTGATGTCATAATTCTGGCAGAAAATGCAGTACAGATTACAGTGGGTGAAGAATATGGTACCGGAACCGTTCCTGCCCACCAGAGGACTCTCTTCTCCGAAGTGCGGCCCAAAGCTGGAAACCTCGGCTCTCGATCCGGTCTTGCAAATTCCCTTTTCGCCCTCGAGCCTGTTGACAGAACACTTGTGGGGACAGATATCACAACTTTCCAACCTTTCCCATAAAACCTGAATCCTCTTGGCCAGCTCACCGCTGCGATGGATTCGCAGATAGCCGGGCTTGAAGGTCCTTACCTCTTTTTCGGTTCCCAAGTTCTCTCCTCATCTGAAATTTCGATCACCCTCTATCCTTGTCTCTCTAAATCCTGCGCAATCAACCTTCGATGACATCTCCAGGGGAATCTCTCTGCACACATGACCGCCGTAGCAAATTGAATCGCGATCTTTTTTAATCTCTCTATTCCCGCGGGGAAATCTAAGGTTTGGGTATGGTCGTCATATCCCTTCTTTCTACATCCGCCCAGAGTATCGCCTAAGTAGAAATATCTTATTCCGCGGTTTTCAAGCAGTAAGGAAAGATTCTTTTGAGTGAAATGATCGAATCTTAATTGGGGAAATCTTCTTACGTCGGCCAGCACTTCAATCCTGAATTTTCTCAAGAGACAAACGAAATCCTCGATCTGCCGGGTGGATGATCCGATAGAGTAAATCAGCTTATGTACCCCTCACCGCCAGGGCGGATGGCGTTGCCTCAGAGGGCAAAACCACTTACTTCTTCCAAACCTTGACCCTTCTCAAGCAGTTATCGCAGAACTTGGTTCCCTTTCTATCCACGTCCGTCACGCTGTCCGGAACGTACATCACACACTTGGGGTTTCGGCAGTCCGCAAATCCCCAAAGATGCCCCAGTTGGTGGACGGACTCCTTTAAGGCCCGAGAGAATAGTACCTTTTCTTCATCCAGCAACTCGAAGTTCTCACGCTTGAGCCGAAAAAGCGAAATCACCGCCACATTCCCCACCGGATCTGCCTCCCCAAAGACGAAATTCTGGGTGGGGATGTACAAGTCTTCATCCGCCACACCCAACATCTTCTCCCCGGGCGAAGATTTCAGAATCTCCAATTTGCTCAATATTACAGTGGAATAATACTGCCCCCGTTGTTCGCTCAATGCTTCTTGAGGAAGCCTTGACCCTTGAAGAATATCCACTCCGATGCTGAAATGGGAGACCAACCGAGAGGCTAGACGGTTTATCAGCAGATAGTCTACTTCCCCCAAGGGCACCACGACTATTTTATTTCGCAGATGTAGTCTCTTTTGCATGTCGGACCATCGAAAAGCTGTTCCTCGTCTTATAAATATATACGGCGGGAAATCTCACACAAGGGGAAAATCGTGGGAAATCAGGTTTTCTTTCCTTTCTTACAATGATTTGTGTCGAAGCAACCAGCGCCCACGGAATTAAAACCAGAAACACTAATATGCTTCGGACAAGTCCGAAGAGTATCACCAGAAATGTTCGCAGGGTTGATCTTCAATGTCTAACCGGAATCCGCGTTCCTGGATTGTACAATGCGGAATCTTAAACCTTGATTTCGTCATCATGGGCTTACTTTCCTGACAAAAGCACTTCTTTTTCAAACTGGAAATCCGCAGAGTTCCTTGAAAAAGTTCCCAAATCCGGTTAAGATTTTTGGCGGTCTGCCGACACAAACAATGAACGCAGCTTCCAATTTGAACAGCAAATTACCACGATTGCCCATTTAGCGAATTAAAAAAACAGATCCGTCGTCCCCAAAAAAACAAACCGTCCCCAAAAATAAAAAAAAGGGAATGGACGGATCTGTATATTCTCCTCAATCGTTATCCTGGATAGATCCGTTTCTTCTTGACTTTGCAGTCAGGCAATAAATCGAATTCCCTCGGAATTTTCTTCCGTCGTCCAATCGTGTCCGAAAATTCGAATCCTAATGATTTCCTGAGACACAGAGAATCCGATCACATCGGGTCCCACGGCGGGAGCACGGTCGGCTCTGTTTTCAGAATATCCAACACCCATTTGGGCAAATACTTTTTATTGATGATCACCTTGTAGACATATTCATCGAACCATCCATCATACATGGTCCAGTATCCCTCATCACCCCTCTCATCACCCCAGCTGTTTTCCACCAGCCACTTGGTCGGCTTTCCTTTCACGGTGTCCACCCCCACGAATACCATGGCGTGTGTGGAATAGCTTTCCCGGTAGCGGAATTTATCTGCTTTGGTCATCGAGAAGTCCAACCCGTAAAGGGCTTCGTAATCGTAGATTTTGGGAGACATGATGCCGTGCTCGTAGTTGTCCTCTTTACTCACGTCGCAGGCAAAATAGACCGGCTGGTTGTCCAAGAGCTGCTTTAAGGCAACCTCCCTCATCTGTTGGATGTCGAGGTTAACGATAATGTTATCCGGACGGTCATAAATGTTTCGGCTCAGATACATTCGATAAAGTTTGTTGTAAGGGCGCAAGGTGTGATTGTAGATGGGCACATACTCTCTGAGATCAACGTCCACAACCTCCTCGAAGAAACTTCTCGGGGTGTATGTCTTGACTTCGCTGATAACTGAATCCTTGCTTTCATACCGCCACTGAAATTCCGTGGGCGGCACTCCAAAGTGAAGTATCAGCATTCGGTAGATATCCTTTAGCATCTCCACTTTGCGACCTCTCAATTCGGAAAGTGCTGCCCCATTCTGGCTCATCTCTCTTAAGATCGCCGCATCCTGACGAAGTTTGCGGCTGATCAGCCGATCCATCATTCCGGTGCTGCTGGTCTGCTCACTCTCCGGCATCACGCTTTTGGGCACAGCCCCATACTTC
Source organism: uncultured Ignavibacteria bacterium (assembly GCA_964588305.1). Lineage (GTDB taxonomy): Bacteria > Zixibacteria > MSB-5A5 > MSB-5A5 > SM1-73 > SM1-73. The sequence goes on along the minus strand of CAZPOP010000008.1, from coordinate 73,089 downwards.
TCTATCAGCTCCACCACATAGATCCAATAGCCCCCATCGGGAAACGGATTCTCCAGTATCATCTGGAGTTCTCTATCCAGATGATCGCGGTCACGCGTCTCAATGATGAGCTCCAGGAAGGTGTTAGCCTTCTCGAACTTGTCCCAGAAGAAAAGATAGGGCTGGGAGAACTCAAATTCCTTCAAGTTGTACTTTTCGATCACCTTAGGCCGCATGGTATTCAGCCCGGCAAACAGCCAGCAGCGGCCGCTCTTCTTCTGGTTGGTCATCCCCTTGGTTTTGATCTTGTGGTTGAACAGTTTGTCGTGGGACACGTACATCTCGCGGTTTAACGCGAGCTTCTTGATCTCATTATTTGTTAGGGCATTCATCAGCGCGCGGGTTGAAGTATCCATCTTGAAAGATTGGCGAACCTCCCCGATAATGTCGGGAGTCAGGCCGCCCTCCCTTTCGGATTTACCCGCGGTCATAACCGAACTGCCCATAAGAAGAATCAACACCAAAAACGCAAATTTCTGAAACCGTCTCATGACTTCACTCCTTTGTTTGAGGAATTTGACTGTCAGCGTGCGATTAATCGGTCGCATCAATCAATACCACGTCTTTTCTGTCGCGAACAACTCCCAAGGTGGGAACCACTCAATATGAAGGTCTGTATGTTTTCTCATCATTCGTCTGTTTCCATAATACCAGATTCCCACTTCGAATGCAATAATAAAACCACAGTTTTCTGAAGAGCCTCTCCCCTGCCGCGAGGATCGCAGGTTTCTGGGATTTTCAGCGCTTTGGTATGGGTGAAAGATCCACAATAACTGCGCTTTTTCCTTGACTTATTTCGATCTTTTTCTATGTTACACACAGCCATGTATTTGCAGAGTGACTCTGACTTTCGAACCGCGCCACGACTTAAGTGCTCTTCGGGCTATCTTGTTACTTGCCTGAAGTTTCGTCATAGATGTGCTCTGAGGGGCTAGGTGGACTGAGGGAGCATTGCGGGAGTTCTGAATTCAACGTCAACTGTTTTACTTGAAAATCTCAAAATAACGTACAGGCTTTTTTGTCTCTCTACTCACCGTGCAGCCAAGCTTGCTTTCCACAAATCGGTACAGGCATTTAATCCTCTTTCCAAGGAGGTGCAAAAGACACCAAAATCGGTCATAAGATTCTAGAGAGGGGAATGTTCTGTTCGAACAGGAGTGCACCAGCTTGCTGGTGCGGTTCTCTGGGAGAGACTCAAAAGGAAATCGCGAAAGCCCCGCAAAGCGGGATCTTGGGACAAGCTTTCGCACTCCTAGAGCAATTGAACCTTCAAATGAAAGGAGTTGCGTGATGGCACGCACAAGTTTTGTTTTTCTGGTGATGGGGACAGTAGTGTTTTTCCTTTGTTGTATTTCATCTGCTGACGTCCCCCACATGATCAATTATCAGGGGAAGCTGACCACCGCACAAGGTGGTTGTCTTAATGACACGGTCTCTATGACCTTTACCATCTATTCTGACGATCAGGGTACGGTTCAAGATTGGACTGAGGACCAAGATAGTGTGATAGTAAAGGAGGGAATCTTCAATGTTCTTTTGGGCAGTGTAAATCCTATACCTGATACGGTCTTTGATGGAAACATCAAATACCTGGGCGTTCAGGTAGAATCTGATGATGAGATGAGACCTTTGAAGCCGATGGTGAGTGTGGCTTATGCTTACCGGGCGGGGGCCGTAGATGGCGGTCCGGGATCGGGCTGGGTTGATGACGGTACAGTTGTTAGACTGGAGACCAGTACGGATTATGTCGGTATTGGAACGTCGGATCCGGCTGCAAAATTGCATCTCAAGGGGGATCAAAGTGTCTATGTATGCTTTGATCACGGCAGGGATACTACCTGGTTCGTGGGGTCAAATCGCGTTGATAACCAGAATTTGCAGATTCTTCAAAGGAACCCGTATGGATCTGTGACTCGTGCAGCCTTCACAGTCGACGGCGAGATTTATCTTCTCCCAGGGGGTGGAAAGGTCGGCATCGGGACATCGCCGAGGGAAAACCTAGATATCGCAGCCTACCCAGGCGGCGGCAAGTTGGCAATTACCAATCCTGATATGACTATTGAGTCTGGCGACGCTTTGGGTGAGATTAAGTTCTATGGAGCAGACGGGGACAATCAGGTGGGTGCACAGATAAAAGCGTCAGCAGTAGAAGAGTGGGCTCCAGGCAGTGCCGGCGCCGACCTGCGGTTCATGACTACGCCATCCGGTTCATCAACACCGGAGAATAGGGTAATTATCACAGAAGATGGCAATGTCGGCATCGGGACGACGAGTCCCCAAGGAGCATTGGACGTTAGCTCAAGTACAGGGGCATTCATCGTGCCGAGGATGACCACTGCCCAAAGAGACACCCTAACCGCGGTGAATGGTATGATTATTTATAATACAACTACGAACCAGTTCAACTTCTATGAAAACGGTGCCTGGGTTACAAAATGAACTGCCACCTGCAAAAGGAGAAAGCTGAAATGAATAAAATCAAATTGGGAATGATATTTATTGTGGCTGTGGCGCTATTTGCGGGAGTGGTGGTGCAAGCGGAATCAGATAAGCAAGTCCAGCCGGCGAAAATCAAGCCGAAGGCGGCGACTGAAATCAGGCCAACCCCGGCAAACATTCCGCGGACATCGGCGCGAACTGGCTCCAAGCAAGGATACCTGCTGGTGACAGATGTTCTCGACGGCTTTGGAGGAGAATCAGAATCGGATAATTACAGGATTCCGGTCAACTCCGGAGGTCAACCGTCAGCCGGCGGAATCTCACAAAGCGACAACTACGTGGTGCAGGCAGGCTATGCTCATGCATCCTATGTTATGCATGGAGATGCCACCGGGGATGGACTGATCGACGTGGCCGACGTTCTATATCTGATAAACTATCTCTTCCTCGGTACATCTGCGCCCTGCCCCATGGAAGCCGGAGATGCCACCTGCGATGGGATAGTCGACGTTGCAGATGTCCTATTAATCATCAACTATCTGTTTCTTGGCACGTCGCCGCCAGGGTGTTGATAAAGAACCCCTCCCTGCTGTGCCCCTCTCTACTTTGAGACGGTGTCATAATTCGGTTTTTTGTAGGCGCAGACTTTAGTCTGCGAAAACCATTTGTTGAATTCCGACAGCTTACGCCCATATGGGCGGCTACAAAGTCAAAACATGATTATGAGACACCCTGTTTGTGGAGAGGGGGAAACAGGGGGTGAGCTAAACCATTTCGTCTTGCGTTTATAACGCACGAAGCGGATCGTTTCATTTCTCGGGGGGCATCTCTCCCCGTGCAAACTCCTTCCATCCTTCGGCGTATGCCCTGAGTTGTCTGTCCACCAGAAAGTTCACGCTTTCTTCTTCGAAAGCTCCATCCTCTTTTCTTTCACCCGCTTTTACTCCGCCAAGAATCTCTATACCTTGATCGACCGTTTTAACCGGGAAGATGCGGAATTTACCCTCCTTTACTGCCTCCACCAACTCTCTTTTTAGCATCAGACCATCCACATTCTGATGGGGAATTATCACTCCCTGAGTTCCGGTCAAACCCTTGGCTTTACACACCTCATAGAAACCCTCGATCTTTTCATTCACCCCGCCAATCGGCTGGATTTCTCCCTTTTGATTTATGGAACCGGTAACGGCAACATCCTGCCTCAAGGGAAGTCCTGACAAGCTGGAGAGAATGGCGTATACTTCGGTAGATGAGGCACTGTCTCCTTCCACGCCCGAATAAGACTGCTCAAAGCACAAGCTGGCGCTCATAGTCAGAGGCTTCTGCTGCGCGTATTTACCTCTCAGGTACCCTGCTAAAATCAAAACTCCCTTGTTGTGGGTTCGTCCACTCAGATCAGCTTCCCTTTCGATATTTATCACCCCGGCTCTTCCCATGGAGGTACGGGCAGTGATTCGGGTGGGCTTCCCAAAAGCGTATTCCCCCAAATCGTACACCGAGAGCCCATTTATCTGTCCCACAACCTCTCCTTGCGAATCTATCATAATGATGCCCTCTTCGATCATCTCCTGAATCTTATCCTCGGGCAGGCTGACCCTTTCTATCCACTCATCAATGGCCTTTTCCACGTGCTCCCGCGTCACCTGTTTGCTCTTGGCATTGCTTGCCCAATAACTTGCCTCCCGGACCAGATCCGCTATTATGGTGAATCTGGTCGACAACTTTTTCTGTTTGCCGGCGACCCTGACCCCATACTCCACCACCGCGCCCACTCCACCTTTGTCGAAGGGCAAGAGCTTGTCATCGTCGCATATCTTCTTCATGAAACAAGCATATTGATGAACGTTGGTCTCGTCCTTGGGCATGACCGAGTCGAAGTCGGCTTTCACCTTGAATATCTTTTTGAAATCCGCGTCCCGGTAATAGAGCAAATGGTATAAGAAACTGTCTCCGATCATGACCACTTTCACTTCTAGATCGACCGGCTCTGGCTTCAAAGCAGAGGTACCCATGAAATAGAAAGGATCAAAGGCTTGAATCTCAATTACCCCGTGCCGAAGGGTACGTTTGAGAGCTGGCCAGACCCCAGGTTCTACCAGGGCATCCAGCGCATTGACCACCAGGTAACCTCCATTGGCCCGCAGAAGTGAACCAGCTTTGATCTTCGTGAAATCGGTCTTCCACATCCCCAGCCTATCCGAAGTTCTTTCAATTGTACCAAAGAGGTTTCTATAGGAGGGAGTGGTCTCTATTACTACCGGAGCCCTCTTGGTTTCCGAGTTGTCCACAAGCACGTTGACCTGGTACTCCAAGAAATCATCTTCACCTTTGCCCGGAGGCGGTCCAAGGATGGGCACCGGGGGAGGCTCCTCCTTTTGCCGCCTGAATCTGTCCAGGTTGTCGATCAGACTTTCTTCCACCTCCTGCAAATAGTTTTGAATCTTTTCATTTTCATATTTGACTTTTATTTCCTTGACCGACTCCCGTATCAGAGGGAAGATAATCTCCTGATCCAAAGTCTGAAGCGCCTTTTCAAACTCTTTCACTATTTCCTTCCCTTCCTTGAACACATCATCCATCAGCTTCCCTAAGGCCAAGTACTTCGCCCCGAGGGCTTTGAATTGCTCCTCGGGGAACTTGCCCTCCTTCACTTGTTTCTCCAGTCTGGTAAGGCTGGTGGGCTTGCCGTCGACCAAAGGCTGGATATCCGGCTTGACGAAAGGACCCATCTTGAGCTGAACCACAGCGAAACCCTCTTTTTTCACCTGGTCGTCGAATTCCTGCAGAATGGCTTTTTGACCATCTTCGGACTCTTTTACCAGCTCGCTCCTCCTCTCCTGATACTGCTCACTTTCGAACACCGCGGGGATGTTTTTCTTGAGCGAGAGGATCAGATTCTCCATCTCCCGTTTGAACGCCCTGCCCTGACCCGCAGACAAACTTACGATCCTGGGCATGTCGGGGTTTTTGAAGTTGTTAACGTAGCACTTGTCGTCCGGACGCTTTTTCTTTTTCGCCAGTTTTTCCAAAAACAGCTTGATGGTGGTCAATCTTCCGGTGCCCACAAAGCCGGCCACGAAGATGTTATACCCAACGCTTTCTATGTCCAGGCCCAGTTTGATGGCCTTCACCGCCCGATCCTGCCCAATGATCCAGTCGCAGGGCTCCACGTCATCAGTCGAAGCAAGCTTCAGACTCTCCGGATCACATCTCCATCGCAGTTTCTCTATGGGAACCTCTTCGAAATCCGTTTTCTTAGACATCTTCATCACTCTCCTTTTTCTCCAAACCAAAACATTAATGCAGATCCTGAAAAGATACGGATATTCATCCAAACTCGACGAAGTACCAACTTCTTCGCCTAAACTGATTCATCCATCTCAATCACCGAAACACGTTCCCACTGCTCTGGCTGCCTCGACAAGAGGGGAAGATAAATCCACCTTTTTGAGGCTCCTGATGGCGGATTCAATAGGCACCGCAGTCGTCTGGCCGCATTGCAAACTGGACATGTATCCGAATTCTTCAGTCAGGATCATATCCACAGCCTTTTTGCCGAGTTGAGTGGCTAATATCCTGTCAAAATCGGTTGGCTTGCCCCCGCGCTGGAGATGTCCCAGTATGATGACCCTGGTCTCGAGACCCGTCAGTTCCTCTATCTGTCGGGCAATTCTGTAGCTTATCCCCCCCAGTCTAATCGGGTCGGTACTGGTTTTGACCCTCCTTTTGACCACCAACCCTTCATCTTCAAACTTCACCCCTTCTGCCACCACTATGATGCTGAAACGTTTTCCAACTTGGCTTCTCCTTTTAACCTCCCGACAGATTCTTTCGATTCTGTAGGGAATCTCCGGAATCAGGATTATGTCTCCCCCTCCAGCCACACCTGCATGCAAAGCCACCCATCCGGTATATCTTCCCATCAACTCCATGATCATCACCCGATGATGAGATTCGGCGGTGCTATGGATATTATCGATGGCCTCGGTTGCTACGGCCACGGCAGAGTCAAACCCGATGGTGAAGTCGGTGGCCTCCACGTCGTTGTCAATGGTCTTGGGTATCCCCACGATGGGCATTCCCAGCTGAATCAATTCGTGGGCGATGTGCAAAGTACCATCTCCTCCGATGCAGACCAAAGCCTCCAAGTTCAGATTGCGAAAATTCCTCAAGACCTTTTGGGAGACGTCTTTTTTCTCCTTTCCGTAGGCAAAGGGATTGGCGCGATTAGAAGTTCCCAGTATGGTGCCGCCTTGAGCCAATATTCCGGAGACATCCTGGCTCTCCAATTTTCTGGTCCTGTTTTCGATCAAACCCTCATACCCATCCTCAATCCCGATCACCTCCATCTTGTAACAGTGGATGGCGGTTTTGGTGACCGCCCGGATGGCCGCATTGAGCCCGGGACAATCGCCTCCTCCCGTCAGGATGCCTATCCTTTTCCTTTTCATCCACAGCTCCCGTATTTTTTCGTCAAGACAAATATACTTTCACGGTTTTAACAAACTCAAGATACTTCGGAACGGTAATTCAATCAAGCATTTTTAAAGTAACAAAAGGCTTGCATTAAATGCAAGTCAATTTTATATTAAAATCGAAAGGATGATATTTCTATGAAAAACGTGGTTGTGTTGGGATCGACCGGATCGATTGGCAGGAATACATTGAGCGTATTATCCGAGTTTGCCGATAGATTCTCCGTTTTCGGACTCTCTGCCAATACCAATGTGAGCCTGTTGGGGGAACAGATCAAGAGGTTCAAGCCGAAGAAGGCAGCCATTAGTGACGAAGAGAGCTTTCACAGGTTCGCCAAAGAAGACAAGATCGAGATTCTCTCTGGCGTGGATGGCTTGAAAAGACTGTGTTCTGCCCCCGAGGTCGATTTGGTCATAAATGCTCTGGTCGGATCTGTCGGTCTTCTGCCCAGTTTTGAGGCTATCGAGTCGGGGAAGGACTTGGCTATTGCCAACAAAGAAACACTGGTCATGGCAGGGGACCTCTTAATCCAAAAAGCCAAAGAGAAAAACGTAGAAATCCTACCCATCGACAGCGAACATTCCGCTATCCTGCAATGTCTTCTGACCGGGAAGAAAAACGAGGTAAAAAGCTTGATTCTCACTGCATCCGGCGGACCCTTTCTCAGGAAGAAAAGGGAAGATTTGAGGAATGTGACGGTAGAAGAGGCACTCTCCCATCCCAACTGGGAGATGGGAAGGAAAATCACCGTGGATTCAGCCACTTTGATGAACAAAGGACTGGAGGTAATCGAAGCCCGTTGGCTCTTCGACATGCCGATCGACCAGATAAAGGTCTTGATACATCCTCAATCCGTAGTTCATTCCATGGTCGAGTTTGTGGATGGATCTTTAATCGCCCAGATGAGCATCCCGGACATGAAAATTCCCATCCAATATGCTTTGTTCTATCCGGAAAGGCTACTTACCAACAGCAAACCTCTGGATTTAGTCGAAACAAGAGGCCTTACCTTTGAGGAACCTGACCGGGAAAAATTCCCCTGTTTGGGGATTTGTTATCAAGCTCTGCAAATGGGAGGAACAGCTCCTGCAGTGCTGAATGCGGCTAACGAAAGGGCAGTGAAAGCTTTTTTGGAGCGGAAACTGCCATTTATAGAAATCCACGAAGTGGTGAAACGGGTATTAGATCATCACAAGGTGATGGGAAAACCAGGTCTGGACGATATTCTGAGTGCGGATGAATGGTCAAGAGAGCAGGCAAACAGAATTATCGGTTTAAGGTCAAAGGTTACCATTTAGCATTTCAAATCCGTATCAAAACATGTCTGTTCATCGTGGGGCTTAGCTTTATGGGACGAAGGAGATAAAGAGCAGGATTATGACAACATTATTAGCCACCGTATTCGTTTTGGGAATTCTGATTTTCTTTCACGAGCTGGGACATTTCTTGGTCGCCAAGAAATCCGGAATCAGAGTCGAAAGATTCTCACTGGGGTTTCCTCCCAAACTCATCGGGAAGAAGATCGGGGATACCGAATATTGCATATCCTGGGTCCCCTTGGGAGGATATGTGAAGATGGCAGGAGAGGACCCGGATCAAAAGGAAATAAAGGGTGAACCATGGGAGTTCATGTCCAAGCCGGTTGGCACGCGGGCTTTAGTGGTTTTTGCGGGTCCGGCTATGAATTTCCTCCTGGCTATCTTGATCTTCTGGGGCATAATATTCTTTGCCGGAAAACAGGAAATTCATGAGGACACCAATCAGATTGGCCTGGTGGCAGCTGGAGGTCCGGCGGATGAGGCGGGAATTAAACCGGACGACCGGATCATCTCCATCAACGGAATCGAGGTCGCTACCTTCAAAGAAATGGCGGAAATTATTTACCAACAGGTAGAAAAACCGGTGGAGGTCAAGTGGATAAGAGATGGCGAACAACACACTGCCACAATAACCACTTTCAAGGATAGAATCTTAGACGAAACCGGAGAGGTTAAATACGTAGGGAAAATCGGCATTGGCCCCAGCTATACCACAGTTAAGGTTGGTTTCTTTAGATCGCTTTTAGAGGGTATCAGCACCGCCGTCTTCATCCTGGTGGAAACAATCAAATTCATCATTGGACTCATTACGGGAGCTGCATCCATTAAGCTGGTGGGTGGGCCCGTCTTTATCGCTCAGGTTGCGGGACAGACCGCTAGAGCTGGATTTGTCAGCCTCCTTTCCTTCACCGCGCTTTTGTCGATCAATTTATCTCTGATAAACGTGCTCCCCATTCCCGTCCTGGATGGCGGCCATCTCTTGTTTTTGGGCATCGAGAAAATGAGGGGCCGGCCGCTCTCCTTAAAACAGCGTGCGGCCATGCAACAGATCGGATTCGCCTTTTTGATCCTCCTGATCATCTTTATTACTTATAACGACTTTCTTCGTTTGATAAAATAGTCACAAGGCGTAGGTCAAGCATGGCGTAACCTGCTTGACAAGTCAAAAGCAACTGTCAACCAGTCCTTCGGACATGGTTGACCTACAGATTTTTCATCCATTCTGAAGTTCCTTCCTAATTCCTTTCGGGAAATTCCTTTTGATGCATCAATTAAATGATTAATTTCCTCTTTGGGCTGTAAAATCCGAAGCTGATTCTAACTGTTCCGGGCAGATTGGCTTTACGGCCTCTTTTAACCTCCCCTCGCAGTTCTTTTGTTTCCTCTTCCGCCGCACCCAGAAGACGCCTCACGTGGGGTTGAGCGCATGAAAAGCCGAACCTTGCTCCTAAACTCGCAATCTGCTCTCTTTCAGTGAAAAGTGATGGTCAACCGGGCGCGCCGGAGCACTCGATTTTTCCAAAAAAATCTTGACAACAAGGTGACCGATTGTTATGTTCTGTGCTCAAAATAGTGAGGTACTTCACATAATCAGAAAGGTAGGCGTCGAAATTGCAGAAACATCTGAAAATTCTCGGAACGGCTGCAATTCTATTGGCCTTTGCTCAATTCGTTTTTGCCCAGTCAAACGAGGATTGCATGATGTGTCATGGTGACGAGACTCTAACCAAAGAAGACTCTCTGGGCAAAGAGATTTCACTGTACGTAGACGTAGCAGTTTTTCAACAGTCCATTCACCATGATTTGTCCTGCGTGGCCTGTCATGCAGACGCCGAGGCCGAGTTTCATGAGGCTCCGCTGGAGATGGTGAACTGTGGAATGTGCCACGCAGACGCATTAGACCTGTATGAGAGGGGATTTCATGGACAGAAATACCTGGAGGGAGTGACAGATGCTCCCACCTGCCAGGACTGCCACGATTATCACAACATCCGCTCGGTAGACGATCCCGAGGCCGATACCTACCGTGCCAACCAGCCTGAGATGTGCGCCAAGTGCCATGCGGATGTGAGATTGGTGAGCAAGTATCAGATACCGGTGCCCGCTCCCTATAAGGCATATGCTCAGAGTGTCCACGGCCAGGCACTCGAGGAAGGAGACATAGGGGTAGCTGTTTGCAGCGACTGCCATAGAAGTCACGACTTACGGCCTGCTTCTGATCCCACTTCATATGTCTATCGAACCAATATTCCCTCGACCTGCGGTCAGTGCCACCCCGGAGAGGAGGAAGAATATAGCGAAGACACTCATGGAAGAGGAGTTAAGAGAGGAGTAACTGAAGCGCCGGTCTGCACCGACTGTCATAATGATCATGGCATCAAATCGTCCAGTGACAAAACCTCGCCTACTTTTCCTGCGAACATCTCCAGGGTAACCTGCAATCGGTGTCATTCCTCAGAAAGGATCATTGAAAAGTATGGATTGGTTTCCGAAAGGGTGACAACGTATCTGGATACCTATCATGGAGTTGGGAGCAGAGCCGGTGATCTTAACACCGCCAGTTGTGTAAGCTGCCACACCAGTCACAACATCAGAGGAGAGGACGATCCCCACTCCAGCATCAACAAGGCTAATCTGCCTGAAACATGTGGGAAATGCCACGAAGGTGCCGGGGCCAACTATGCCAAGGGCTCAATACACATCATTCCTACCAGCAAGAAGGACGTAGGAGTCTACTGGGTAAGGATTCTCTACCTTAGTCTTATAATCGTGACAATCGGCGGAATGCTGGCTCACAACGGCGTGGTCATGATAAGATTTGCCATAGAACGGTACCGGGAAGCGAAAACCGGGCGGGTGATAAGGTGGACGTCGACTGAGGTCCTGTGGCACTTTCTTCTTTTCATATCCTTCGTCACATTGATCATAACCGGCTTCGCTTTTAGATTTCCGGACCACTGGTGGTCATCCTGGTTGACCCATTCTCCCACCGCCTTTGCGGCCCGGGGGGTGGCTCATCGGGTAGCAGGGGTGATTTTGATCGGCCTTTTCTTTTTCTCCATCTTCCGTTCCGTTCTCAGCAAGCGTGGTTGGCAGCAGATAAAGGCCAAATTCCCGGACCTGTCGGACGTTAGCAGCGTGACACAGAATCTTCTTTACAGCTTCGGCTTGTCGTCTAAGCCTCCTCAGTTTGGCCGATACGACTACACCGAAAAAGCAGAGTATTGGGCGTTGATGTGGGGTGGATTCGTGATGATCGTAACCGGGATTCCCCTGTGGTTCGAGACCTTCTTCTTGGGATTCATGCCCAAGTGGCTCTTGGACGTGGCAAAGGCGGTCCATTACTACGAAGCTTGGCTGGCTACCCTGGCTATCCTGGTGTGGCATTTCTTCTTCATGTTTATTCATCCGGAAAGCTATCCCATAAACTTCACCGTGCTGACCGGAAAAATGACGGAAGAGGCTTACCTGGAAAGGCACCCCCTGGATTATGAGAGGATGATCGCCCGGGGTGAAATCGCTGAGGAAGAAGGCCAGGAAGAAAAGAGCCAATAGCAGCATCTGCCCGGGTTCAGAAGGCAAAGATGCCTGCGGTTGACCATCACCAAAGAATTGGGAGTTTCTCTGTTTTCTTCTTCGGACGTGGCGAATGAGCCGATATTTGTCAATTGCCGCTCCAAGAAATCGGATTCCGATCAAATAATGCGGCAGGCAGAATCGGTCTGATTTGGCTCAGGAAGAAACCTCCAGAGGATGTTTTTGAATAATTCTAAAACAAGTACGGCATCGACTCGTATAAATACGAAGGGTTCTTTTGAATCAAAAACCTGGAGGAGGACCAATGCGCGCCAGTCTCGATAAGCAGGATTCGCACAAGAGAAAAAAGTCGGTACTGCGGGAATATGCTGAATCCTTTGCGGTAGCTTTGATTTTGGCCTTGATCATCAAGTGTTCGGTGGTGGAGGCTTACAAGATCCCCTCCGGCTCAATGGAGGATACCCTTCTGATCGGAGATTTCCTTCTGGCTAACAAATTCATTTATGGATCGAAGATTCCCTTGCTGCCCGTTCACCTGCCTGCCCTAAGAGAGCCAAAACCTGGCGACATCGTAATCTTCAAGTATCCTCGCAATCCCAAGGTGAACTACATAAAAAGGTGCGTGGCGGTGGAAGGACAGACGGTGGAGATTAGGGAAAAGGTCTTGTACGTTGATGGGAAAAGAGTCCCGGACCCTCCCAGGGGGAAATACACTGATTCTCATTTTCGTCCCAAGGGAAGGGATCCGAGAGACAATTTCGGTCCTTACGAGGTCCCCGAGGGATATTTGTTCATGATGGGAGACAATAGAGACAACAGTGCTGATTCTCGCTACTGGGGACCGCTCCCCCGGGAATTGGTTTTGGGAAAAGCCATGATCATTCACTGGTCCTGGGCCGCCGACCCCAACGCTCCCGTAGTAACCTCAAAGGACCTTACCTCCCTCCCCAAAAACGTTTTCTACAACGTCACTCATTTCCCTAACAGGGTGAGGTGGAATAGAATCGGAGATATCATTCGCTAGAAACAAAAAGGAAGAGACAGGATTCTCAAGGTTGAATTGTCCTCAAATAGGGATTTTTGTTATCCGGCTTGCCGGAACAGAAATCCCTATTTTTGATGTACTTCAAAGGGTGGACGGAATTCTTCCCTATTTGATCCTCGTCCCTTTTCTGGATTTGCCAAGAGTATGAAAAAAAGGTTCGATTCGGTATTGGCTTTCCTGAAGCCACCAGGCACGGTCTCGTTCTTCGCAGCCATTTTCCTTCTGGGGTTGATCTTTCTTGGACTACTGCGACTTGGCTTCCTGTTCAGGCACAGAGAGGCCGCCTCTGGCATACCGACCCTGACCATTCTCCACTCCTTTTTTATAGGCGCACGGTTTGACATGGTGGTGATGACCTACGTATTCATCCCGCTTTTTATCCTAAGCTATCTTCCCTTCGTTGGCATTCACCGCTTTAGGGTGGGTCGAGTTGTAATCCAAACCATACTCTTCCTGTATTTTGGTCTCGTTTTTCTTTTGAGCCTGATCGACGTCGAATACTTTGGGGACTTCGGAACTCGCCTTAGCTTCTGGGCATTGGAATATCTGGATCAGCCGGGGATGATGTGGTATACCATCTGGTCAGGATATCCGGTTATTCTTTATCTTATGCTGTGGGGCCTTCTAACTTTTGCCTTTGTCTGGACCGGCATAAAAATCAGTAAGAGACTATTCATCAGAAAACATAAGGAGAAGGTCTTAAGCCGCCTCCTTTATCTGGTGCTAGTCCTTGCGCTTTTGTTTTTGGGGGCACGTGGACGGTGGCAGCTGGCTCCCATCGATTGGGGGTTGGCTTATTTCAGTCCTTATAGCCTGGCCAATCAGCTGGCTCTGAATGGGGTTTACACTCTGGGGAAATCCTATCTGGAAGAGCAAAAGGATATCCACGGCGAATTGGCAGAACGGTATCGCTTCTTTCCCACAGGGCAAGCTCTTTCCAGCGTGCAAAACATGTTAGTCACCAAACAGGAGAAGCTCACCGATTCTCTTCATTCGTTGGCTCGCTGGTATTATACCGATTCGCCCGACGAGGCAAACAAAGACTACAATGTGGTGATCGTACTGCTGGAAAGCTGGCTGGCGCGTTTTGTGGGTGCCCTGGGAGGAAAAGACGGAGTCACTCCGAATTTCGACAGCCTGGCGCAGAAAGGGATACTATTCGAGAATTTCTTTGCCACTGGAACCCGCACCAATCGTGGAATACCGTCGGTGCTGTGTTCTTTTCCTTCATCGCCGGTGCGCTCCATAATGAAAAAACTCTCCGCCAACCGTCCGTTCACCTCACTTGCCAAGATACTGAGAGAGAGGGGATACCGGTCCACGGTCATCTATGGTGGAGACCTGCAGTTTGACAACATGGAAGGTTTTCTGCGCAACCAGGGATTCAATGCTTTTCTAGGACAGGAGGATTTCCCCTCGGAAGCAAGTCTCGGGAAATGGGGCGTTCCGGACCATGTCGTTTTCGAACGGGCAAACCGGGAATTCCGCAAATTCGGCGGTCGTCCTTTTCTAGGGGTGATTCTCACTTTGAGCAACCATGAGCCTTTCCTCTTGCCCAACCCGGAATTTCGGATCTTCCCCGAAGATGAGCCTCACTCCGACTACCTGAATACGTTTTACTATTCCGATTGGGCTTTAGGCAAGTTCTTCCGCCAAGCAGAAAAGGAGCCTTATTTTGACAACACCATATTTGTGTTGGTGGCCGACCATGGCCGGCTTCTGGAAAACAAAAGCGACCTGTCCTGGGAGCGGTTTCACATTGCCTGCTTGATTTACGCCCCGCACATACCAATCAAATCCTCGCCCCAAAGGGTAACCAGAATAGGCAGCCAAACCGATCTCCTCCCGACCATCCTTGGTCTTCTGGGCAAATCGGTCCTTCATCAATCCTGGGGTCGCGATCTTCTCTCTCTTCCTGCCGAAGATGGGGGCTTCGCCATGATGATAGATGGAAAGCTTGTCGGTTGGGCAGAGGGTTCATATTTTTTCGTCGATCGCATAGGTGCCGATCCTTCTCTTTTCGATACTAGCCAGGACCCACTACAAAAAGATGATCTCTCCGCGAAATTCCCAAAATTGGTGAAAGAGTTTCAAGCCAGGGAACGTTCCTTCCTGCAGCTCAGCGTGGAAATGACCAAGAGAACAAAGGGCACGCAGCCATAATTCGTTCCAACGGTCAGGCGAGGCAAGATCCGGCAAAGGTAAAAAAGGAACAAAAAACTTCACTTTTTGCTTGACACTGAAAATCGGGGCGTTTAAATTTCAGCCTGACAGCAAAAAGAGTGCAGTCGATGTCATCAGGAAATGGGATTTTCACCCTGCTTGTTTTCATTCTAAGCTAAAAAATCCGCTGTCGGAACTGCAAACTTTGACGATACATTATTAAGGGAATCTCTGTGTTACGATAAAGACGGAGGTTCTCGATGTGATCGACAAACGAAAAAACGGGAAATTCTGCTTTGACTGGATGATCTTCCCAGCGATTCCGATATGGGCACCTCATATTCGGGCAGATTCTGATACCCACTTGCATCAAGACTCAGGATGAGCACAAATTAAGAGGTCTGTTCTCAACCATACCAAGTTGCTGACAAACATGCTTATCGTTCCAAAGGAGGTGATGTATTACAAATCATTTTGATAAGTTCTTTTTGTGAACTAAGGAAAGTGAAACTTCTATTTCTAAGGAGGAAATAGCGGTGAACAAGAAAGTGATTCGCATATCGATACCGGTGTTGGTTTTGTCTTTCTTCCTTCTGTCGACTCTTCTCTTGGTACAGGACAGAGACGAAGTTTGGGCTGGAACCACGGGGAAGATAGCAGGAATAATAAAAGACAAAGATACCGGCGAGCGGCTCCCCGGGGTGGCAGTGACAATCGTGGGAACCACCATGGGAGCGGCTGCAAATGAAAAGGGCGAGTATTTTATCCTGAATGTGGTTCCAGGAGTCTACACGCTGAAGGTCTCTCTTATCGGTTACACTTCGGTGGACATTGACCAGGTTTCGGTGTCGCTGGATTTGACCACCACCATCGATTTCGAGCTGACACCCCAGCCGCTGGAGGTGGGAGGCATCACCGTAACTGCGGAGAGACCTATCTTCGAACCGGATTTGACTTCCACGGCACACATAATCACCTCTGCAGACTTAGTCCACCGTCCGGTGATAAATACGGACGGGATCGTCTACCGCACTCCCGGAGTGGTGTTCGACCCCATCGGTGGCCCCATCAATCAGGGAACCCAGGGAACCGTGCTGGGTAATGAAGGGGACCGGGTGACCGACACAGCCAATCCGGGGATAACCTTGAGAGGTGGGCGTCCGCAGGAGGTGGTATACATGGTCGACGGGTTGTCCATCACCGATCCCATCCTGGCGGGTCAAGCCACCAATCTGAATCATTTTACCATCTCCGAGGTTCAGCTGATCACCAGCGGGTTCAATGCGGAATACGGCAACGCCATGTCCGGCATCATCAATTACGTCACCCAGGAAGGTGGGCCAAAGCTCTCCGGAAAATACCAGTATTCCACCGATGCCATTCTGGGGGACGATTATGATCTCGGGACCAACGAGCATTTCTTAAGCTTGAATGGTCCTGTGCCCGGCACCAGCGGCAAGCTCGGCTATTATTTCAGCGGCAATCTGTATCTGACTGACGATTGGGGCCCCCGAGTCCACAAACTTCCTCACCACCAGCAGCAGACCTACCGAACTCAGGGCAAGCTAACTTTCAAACTCACCCCGGCCATCACCTTGCGCAGCGGTGGCTTCGTTAACCGAAGACAATATGAAAGGTATAACCACACCTGGCTGTACAACCTGGAAAGCTACAACGCCACCCTGGAAAAGGCCAAACAGGTCTATCTGTGGTTAACCCACTCAGTCTCCAAAAGCACGTTTTACGAGGCCAAGCTCGGATACTTCAGCAACGACTACACCATAGGCAGACGCCTGGACAGAAACTTCTTGGAGCGCACCGCTAATGACCTGTACCCGGACGACCCGGAAGCGGCGGAAGCCTTCATTGCTGAACACGAGGGCGATATCTGGGACGGCGATTGGTGGACGGACTACGAATTCTGTGAACCTACGCCTGATACGAGTGAGTGGCGGAGATACCGGGAGCGGAGGCAGGAACAGAACTATCCTTTGGCCGTGGACAATCTGTTTTGGTCGCACTACGATACCCGATCCTATGAGACCAGAGAAAGTAACGTCATCACGGCTAAGTTCGATATCGTCAGCCAGGTGGACTTCAACAACCAGATCAAATCCGGAGCTGAATTCAACTCTTACAAGATCACCAGGCATTACAACAGCCTTCCCTGGGATGCTCAACCTTTCATAGACATCTATGAGTTCAAGCCCAAAGGCGGTGCCTTCTATGTCCAGGACAAACTCGAATTTCAGGGGCTCATAGTCAATGTCGGAGGAAGAGTCGATTATCTGAGCAAGGAAGCAAAGGGTTGGGAAAACGAGAGGGACGTTCCAACCAGACCCGACTTAGAACCTGACAGCGGACGAACCGCCGAGTCGGACGTTAACATCGACTTCAGTCCCAGATTGGGAATCTCTCATCCTGTTTCCGACAAGATGACCATCTTCTTCAACTACGGCCATTTTGTTCAGGAGCCTCGTTTCAGAGACTTGTACCTGTCCCTGGCTCCGAACCTGCAAAGAGCCAATCAGCAGGTGGGGAATCCCGAGTTGAAAGCCAGCAGGAACATTCAGTATGAGCTGGGCCTGACTCGCGCGATAACCCGCGATATGAAGTTCAACGTTACCGCGTACTATAAGGACGTCTACAACATGACCCAGTTCGAGAGGATCTTCATCGTGCCCCAGCCTTATGATGTCTATAAGAACTTAGATTACGCGAACGTCAAGGGCATGGAGGCGACGTTATCCAAGCGGCCCAGGAGGTATTTGGCATTCGACCTAAGTTACGTTCTTCAATTCGCTCAGGGCACCAACTCCGATTCGCGTGACCAATATGAGTATCATTCTCGTGACGCCACAGACCCGGTGACCGGCTTGCCCCGGGTTTTCCCGCAGAGCGTCAACGCCTTGGACTTTGACCGAAGGCACAGCATCGTGTTACAGGCGGACTTCAGATTCCCAGGAGACTTCAAGTGGTTGGCCTTGAGGGGCTTTGGTGTAAACGTCATCTCCGAGGCCAACAGTGGTCTCCCCTACACCAAGAGAGACTATCGGGGCAACCGAATAGGGTCCCCCAACGAGTACCGTAAGCCTTGGACCTACAATACGGACCTGACGGTAGACAAGAGTTTTGACATCTGGGGAAAGGAGATTAACGTCTTCGTGCAGGTGTTCAACCTGTTTGACAAGATTAACGTCTTCGACGTTTATCCTGCCACGGGCCGGCCCGACGATGATGGATTTAGCCTGGATCCAGCGACCATACAGGCCCCGGGAGAAGACGAAGATCACGAATACTGGGATTGGATAAAGGAGAAGGATACGGACGGAGACGGAGAGATCAGCGCGGAGGAGCAGGCCACAGCGTATGCCAATGCCTATAAGCTCTACGCCAAGGATCCCATGAACTATGGGCCTCCCCGACAGATCAGCGTGGGCGTCTACTTCGCTTTCTAAGGCTCGGTTCAGTTATGAGGCAAGAATTCATTCAAAGCATGAATCTTGAAAAGGAGATTTGACATGGAGAAGTTCAAAAAGAAAGGTTCACTGTTGGCTGGGTTTGCCCTCCTGTGCCTCCTTCTCTTCATTCTGATACCTTTACAGAGTGAGGCCCGAAGAGCCAGTCAAGGAGTTCCCCCACCCTTAGCTAAGGCGGCGCAAACCGAGCACTCCACCAAGTACATAAGGCATGGCCTGGACGTCAACGATTTCAGAGTACCCTTAACCAACTATGCCCCCTTCGGGCAGTTCATCGATCTGGGATCTGCCGGAGGTGAATGGCCCAAGGGCTCTAACGAGTTCTACATTTACGGCGCCGGCATATGGGTAGGCGGAACCGTCAACGACCGCACCATGCAGACCTTCAATTTCAAAAACGCGGGCACCAAAAGGGACACCATTCTTTACGGAACCATAACTGATCCCCGTGTGGTGATCGGGTACAACCCCAGCGGAGGGGCGGAGGAGTTCTCCGGACTGACCGATATATTCATCAGCGACCATCCCGAGGATTACGACGATCCTGATTTCTGGCCCCTGCGCGACGATGAGGGAAACTCGGTCATACTTGGTATTGAGGACAGCTATTGCGAATTCGATGATCAAGACATTCAAAGATGGGACACCGGTGTGAACTCCAATGCAGGAGACGGAGTCGACATCGCCAAATATGGCTTGGGAGTTAAGGTCATCCAGCGCACGCATTCCTGGAACTATGAGAACAATAAGACCATCCACTTCTTCGTCTACCAGATAGTGAACATAAGAGAGGATAGGGCACCCATAAGAAACTGCTATGTTTCTATCATGTGCGACGCTGACGTGGGACCAACCGCCAACGACGATAAGGTGGGATTCGATGCCAGCCGGAATCTGGGCTATGCTTACGACTCCGACTTCGCCGAGCAGGGATTCGCCAGAATCCCGGGTTATTTGGCCTACAAGTTTCTGGAAAGCCCGGTGGCTAACTATGATGTGGACTTTAACGGGAATGATATGATCGACGACGATTCCGTGGAGTGGAATGACGTGTGGGTAAAGGACGTCAGGAAGGGATCACCTCTGGGCCTGACCTCGTTTAAAACCTCGAATCTGCAGTCCGGCGACCCCGACACCGAACCCGAGAAGTACATCATCATGGCAGGACACGAGTATCCGGACGTGGGAGACCAGGCTTACGGTCCCTTTGATCTGGGAACCGGAGACACCCCGCAAGACCAGAGATTCTTCCAAAGCACCGGACCATTCTTCCTGGCCCCCGTTGGCGATACTCTAATCGACACAGTCTGGGCCTGGGACCCAGCTGGCGACAGTCTGAAAATAGCCAGCGAGGACACGATCGCCGGGGACACGGTAAGAGTGGTTGTAGCGGTTATGATGGCTCCGGATGCGGAACAACTTCCCGTGATTGCAGACATAGCTCAATCCATTTACGACATCGGCTTCGTTCTACCCCGGCCGCCGGATCATCCCAATGTCACGATCGTTCCGGATGACAAAAAGGTCTACATCACCTGGGACGAGGTGGCGGAGCTTTCCCAGGATCCGTATTTCAAGTTCACCGATTCCACCGAGCACCCACTGTACGATCCCAATTATTTGGAGATGGATTTCGAGGGATATAAGCTCTACCGAAGCAGATCGGGACTCCCCGGTACCTTCGATCTTCTGGCCTCCTGGGACAAATCCAGCGTCACGCCACGCCATGTGGACGTCGAGCAGCTCTCCGGCCTCCCGTTTGAAGGCACCGTCAGCTACGATCAGCTGAATACCGAAGGGTATATCCTGGCTTATGGCGGAACGGCACTCTTCGCAGGTCATCAGTACCTGGTGCAGATCAAATCTGACAGTTCATTCGCCGTCACCGACCTGACCCTAGGAGTGAACATTCCGGTTACTGAGGAAGAGGATCACTGGTACTCTACCGGAGAGCCGCCTTATGAATTTGAGCTCTTCGATGCGGACTTCTGGAGTCGGAGTGACTCGGCTGGTGTGGCCAATGGCACCCACGACAAGTATTTCGACGGCTGTAATCTCTTGGTTGGCGGGATGGTGATCAATTTCACCGGAGATGATGCCTCCTATGTTCCGACGCAAGACATGATATTCAAGATCACCGGACATTTAGAAGAACCCGAAGGGGATAATCCAGGGTTGGGACACGCTTATCTGGATACTGGATTGATTAACGGAGTCACCTATTACTACGATGTCATCGCCTATGATTTTCAGCCCTTCGCCTCTCCTCGCAGCCTGGCAAACGGTATCAGAGGGATAACGGTGACACCGCGTTCCAATGCTACGGGCCTCTCCTCGGCCACTGTTCTCGAGCTACAACACACTGGAGGAGGGGGTGACGGGTCCGTAACCGCAGAGGTGGTCAACCCGCTGGAGGTCACCGGACACGATTATAAGGTGATATTCGACGACAGCACGTACGGTTACACCATCTGGCATCTGATCGACGTGACCGAGGAGGATACTGTGTTGAAAGATCAGATCAACCAAACTGGAGACGACGACTACCCGGTGGTGGATGGGCTTCTGGTCAGGGTGGCAGGACCTGCTTTGGGCGTTAAGTCAGTGGCCGAAGTGCAAAACGCTGCTGGACCCGTGGATCCACCTGATAACCTGAATTACTCGCTGAACTCAACCAGGGATTGGTACATGGACCCAGGCGGCGACGCGTCCTTCAGCAGATATTCCTGGCACGGTGCTAACACCCACGATTACGAGATCAGGTTCGTGCAGGACGCCACCGGGTACTGTTGGGATTGGTATGGTGCAGGAGACTACTCATTCGTCGCTCCATTCCAGGTGCCGATTGAGTTCTGGGACATAGGAATTGGCACAGTGGATGACCCGTCAGACGACGTGAGGATAACCTTCATGATCATTGATGACGACGGCAGCAACACTTTCTCCTGGGGAGACGGTCTTTACATCCTGGACATCCCGTATGACGACGTGGCCTGGACCACTCCCGATATAACCTCGGGTGACTATGTCGCTGACGGCACGCATTACGGGCGATTCTGGTTCTACGACTACTCGGGCGAGTTGGCTCGACCGGATGCTGGAACAATAGTGAGGGCTCTCACCAACAAAATCAATACTTCAGCGGACATCTTCACCTTCTCGACCAAGGCGACGACGATTTCGAGCGATCTGGTGGATCTTGATGATATCAAGGTGGTTCCCAATCCCTATATCGTGCGAAACATGTGGGAGCCCAGTCGCGATTATTCCCGCATCGCTTTCACCCATCTTCCCGACAAGTGCACCATAAGGATATACACTCTCTCCGGCGATCATCTCCAGACTCTGGAGCATGAGAGCGCGACATTTGACGGAAACGAGAATTGGGATCTTTTGACCAAGAACAGCCAGAAGATCGCAGCCGGGGTCTATATCTACCATGTAGACTCGGAATACGGAGAGAAGATCGGGAAGTTCGCGGTGGTGCGATAATCGACAAAAAAGTAGAGGAGGTAAATCGAAATGAAAAGATTCCTTGTGCTTTCGGTGATGATAGCGATCCTGACTTTTGCGGGTTCGGTCCCGGCTGCGGAGTTCGACAATCTGGGGACGTCTGGCGCGCAGTTTCTCAAGTTGGACGTGGACGCTCGAGTAGTGGCTTTGGGCGGCGCCAATGCCGCCATAACCCGGGGAGCCATGGCGCTCTATTACAATCCCGCAGGCATAGCTGACATGGATGAGAACAGCGTCGCTTTCAGCTATACCGACTGGATTGCGGACATCAAATACAATTACTTTGCATACGCCAGACCGTTACCGGGCTTTGGAAACGCGGGAGTTCATGTGGCCGTCTTGACCATGGGTGACATGGAAAGGACAACTCTGGAAGAACCTGACGGAACGGGAGAGATGTTTGGCGCCAACAGCTGGGTGGTGGGAGTGAGCAACGCTCACCAGCTGACCAACCGCTTTTCCTTCGGGGTGACTGCCAAATACATAAGAGAGAAGATCTCCGAGCTTTCCTCGGGAGCCTTCGCTGTGGATGTTGGCACCATCTATTACACCGGTTTCAGAACGCTCAGAATAGCCATGTCCACCCGAAACTTTGGCACGGATTCGAAATACGGGGGAACCGAGCTGGAAACCACCTATGATCAGGATGATGATCCCACGACCTCTCCGGTAGAGATAAGGTTGAACACCCAATCCCATTCCCTGCCTTTAACCTTCCGGTTAGGGGCAGCTTACGATTTTGAATTTAACGAGGACAGCAAGCTTCTGGCTGTATTGGACGGATACAACACCCGGGATCGGGGCCAACAGGGGAGCGTGGGGCTTGAGTACAGCTGGCAGGATCGCCTGGCCGTCAGAGCGGGATATAAGATAAGAACCGATGAAGAAGGCATCGCAGTAGGCGGCGGCTATGATTTCGACATCCCCGAGTTCGGAACCGTCGGAATCCACTATGCCTGGGCAGACCTGGGCAGGCTGGAAAACGCCCATAGGTTCAGCCTGGTGATGAACTTCTAAGGTCAGCGGTCAAAAATACGTGCAAACAAAACGCCAGTCTTCTTCAGTAAAGGAGACTGGCGTTTTACTCTCAGCAAAAAGTCTTACTGTTTCGTCTACTCTTTCTTGCCGTCAGAAAATAGAGAAAAAGAAACTCGGTTCAGAACAAATATACTCCCTCTCTGCAGGATCTTTTTGCTTATCTGTTTTTACTCCCCGAAAGGCGTGAAGCATTCGGGAATTCAATCTCTTCTGCTTCTTGTCAGGACCTTCGAGAAACGGGTCATCTCTTCCAGAACCTTTCCCGTTCCTCTGACCACGCAGGTTAGAGGATCTTCTGCAATGTTTATGGCTAAGTTGGTTTCCTCTCTTAGCCTTTTATCCATTCCTTTCAGAAGCGCTCCACCCCCGGTGACGACTATTCCCTTGTCCAGAATATCCGCTGCCAGCTCGGGCGGTGTTTCCTCCAAGGCCTGCCTTGCCGCCTCGATGATGGAATCCACCGGTTCGCTTAGAGCCTCCCTGACTTGTACCGAACTTATCTTCATGGTCTTAGGAATTCCCGCCACCAGATCCCTCCCTTTTATCTCCATGCTTTCCTCCTCATCCATGGGATAGGCGGAGCCGATTTTCATTTTGATCTCTTCTGCCGTCCTCTCCCCGATCAGAAGGTTGTAGTTCTTCTTCAGATAAAGCATCACCGCCTCATCCATCTCATCCCCACCGATGCGAATGGAGATGTTGTTGACGATGCCGTTCAAAGCTATCACCGCTATCTCCGAGGTTCCTCCACCTATGTCGATGACCATGGTGCCAGAAGGAAGGTGAACCGGCAATCCCACGCCAATGGCTGCGGCCATGGGTTCCTGAATCAAAAAGACCTCCCGTGCCCCGGCATTTTCAGCAGAATCTCTCACCGCCCTCTTTTCCACCTCGGTTATCCCCGAAGGAACGGAAACCACGATGCGGGGCTTCATCAGGTATCGGTGCCTGATCACCCTACGGATGAAATTCGACAGGAGCCTTTCGGTAATCTCAAAGTCGGCTATAACCCCGTCCTTCAGAGGTCTTACCGACATTATCTCCCCTGGGGTTCTCCCCAGCATCTCCTTGGCTTCGGCCCCAACGGCCAAGACCTTTTTCGAAGCCACCTCGATGGTTACTACCGAGGGTTCGTTTAGCACGATCCCCTGCCCCCTGACAAAGACCAAGGTATTGGCAGTTCCTAAGTCTATTCCAATGTCGCTGGAGATCAAGTCAAGAAAACCCATCATGCCTCCAAAATCAAAACGCAAAATGTAAAGGTAGAGATTGTAATCACTTCAATCCCCATTTTCGGATTTTGTATTTCAAGTGTTGGTTCTAGGTTTTGCCTTCTTCTTCGTCCTCTCCAAAATAGATGAATCTGTCAATCAGGCGCACCCAGTCGCTCCATTTTTTTCCCTTGATTTTCTGTGTTTTAATTATGTGAGAAAAGGCATCCGCCTTGGCATCCAACTCGTCCGCGTAATGCAAAATTACCGCCTCGATGGTTTGCGGTACCACGGGCGAGGCCATCTCCAGTTGTCCCTGATGGGACAAAATCAGATGCTTAAGCTTAAGCGCCAGGTGTTGGGGAAAGTCCGCTATCTTCCGAATTTTCCTGTCGATCAACTCATCTCCGGAGACGACGTGACCCAGAAGCCGTCCCTCATCAGTGTAATCGAAGAATCCACTGACGGAGTAAGAATCAACCTTTCCAATGTCATGTACCAAGGCTCCGGTAATCAGAAGATCTCTGTCCACCAGATCATACATCTCCGCCGCCTTTTGGCATATGGAAACGACCGCTAAGGTATGCTCCAAAAGGCCGCCCAGACGGGCGTGATGCCACAACTTGCCGCCCGGGGCACGCATGAATTTCTCCATCAAGGAAGAATCTTCCATTAATATATCCAGCAGTTTTCTTAAGTAACGATTCTCAATAGTCTGAACGGTGCGTCTGAAATCATCATAGAGCAGCTTAAGATCTCTTTCTGAGGTGGGCAGGAAATCAGCCAAATCAATCTCGTCGTCTTTTGCTTTTCTCATCCTATCTACCTTAAGCTGAGGTACCTCCTTATAGGTGGTCACCCAAGCTTTCACCTTCACGACCTCCCCTACTTCGGCCCTCTCATACAGCTGGTCTGAATTCTCCCACACCACGGCATCGATCCTTCCGGACCTGTCTCCCATCTCCAGTTTCAGGAATCTTTTCCCCTCATATTCCTTGAGCTCCTTTTTCCGTAGCACAAAGAACTCGGCCACCTCCAGGCCCGGCTTCAGATCTTTGACAAACGAAGTCTTCATCCTCCAGCTCCTTTGGCTCGACAACCTCACCCAAATCTGCGGCTAAATAATATACCGTGAAAGGCCTTCCAAAGTCAAGTACAAAAATCCTTGTGAAAAATGCAGGCTCAATTTATATTGTCATTTAAGGATGATAAACATGAAAATACTATACCGTTACATTTTCAGAGAACACGTGGGACCTTTTTTCTTTGCGCTTTTTGTCATCTTCTTCATTCTCATCATGGATTTCATCATAGAAATATTGCAGATGGTCATTGGCAAAGGTTTGAACGCCTTTATCATCCTTCAGGTATTCCTTCTGAACCTAGCCTGGATGGCGGCTCTGGCGGTTCCCATGGCGGTCTTGGTGTCCACCCTGATGGCATTCGGAAGGCTCTCGCAGGACAACGAGATCACCGCCCTCAAGGCAAGCGGAGTGAGCCTTTACCGGGTAATCATGCCGGCTGTTGTGGCCTCCGTATTCGTTGGTCTGGGGATGGTGGCGTTCAACAACCAAGTTTTACCCGAAGCCAACCACAAGGCTCGGCTTCTGACGGCAGATATACAGCAAAAGCGGCCCACCGTGAATTTGAAAGAAAATGTTTTCATGGACGAGATTCCCGGGTATCATATCCTGATAGGGAAGGTGGATCAGCGATCCTCTGACGTGGAAAACATCACCATATACGATCAGAAGGACCGGCGTCTCCCTCGTACCATCATCGCTGAAAAGGGCAAGGTGGAGTTCACTCCGGATGGCAATACCCTCATCTTTCGTCTATTCAACGGAGAGATTCATGACCCTGACGAAAAGGATCCCACCAAATATCGGCGGGTAAGCTTCAATAAACAGGTCATCTACATTCGTGACGTGGGAGACAGATTGGTGCGCACCACCTCTGAATTCCGCACCGATCGGGAAAAAAGCGCTCAGGCGATGCTTGAGGACATCAAAGAACTGAAGACAAAAGTGAGAATGTCACAGAGTCAAATCATAAAGCCGGTGAATTTAGCTGTATCCCGTGTCTTCCAAGAGAAAACACCGATCTTCTCAAGAGACCTCCCCCCCTTGGAGGAAAACGAAGCCATAGAGTATCTGATAAAAAGAAACCGGAATCTCTTCAGCCAGCTTTCCAGCGAAGGACAAAATATCCACAGTCAAAAAAGACAGATAAGTAGTCTATCGGTGGAGGTTCACAAGAAGTATGCTCTGCCTGTCGCGTGCGTGGTGTTCGTCCTGGTGGGAGCGCCTTTGGGAATCATGGCCAGAAAAGGAGGCATGGCGGTCGGCCTGGGATTGAGTCTGGGATTCTTCGTTCTCTACTGGGCCTTCCTGATCGGAGGAGAAGAATTGGCCGACCGGCAACTCATCTCTGCCTTTTGGGCCATGTGGTCCGCCAACATCTTAATCGGGGGAGCGGGAATCTACGTACTAATAAAATCTGCCAGGGAGACCACCTTCATCTCCTGGAGATGGACCGAAAGACTCTTGCCCAAAAGATTCAGAAAAGCTTAAAGGTGGCCTTTCTCAAGGTACAGAGAAGTAAAGGTTCAAATGCGCATACTGGATAAGTACCTCATTCGATTATTCATCTTCTCCCTGATCTTCAGTCTGTTTGGTGTATGGTTGACCGCCCTGATCGTCGATCTGGTTGAACATATCGACACCTTTATAGATAAGCATGCTTCTTTGTTTTTGGTGGCCAAATACTACGCTTTTTGGTCCCCCTACATGCTCGCGTTGACTATCCCCGTAGCTGTTTTGCTCGCCTGCATCTTTTCGGTGGGTCAGTTGGCCAGACACAACGAACTCCTTGCCATCAAGTCAGCCGGTATCAGTCTTTACCGGATTCTATTGCCACTTTTGATTTTGTCAGTTGCAATCAGCTTCTTGACCATGATTTTCGGAGAGATCGTTATCCCGGTAGCCAACAAAAAGAAGGAAGAAATCAGAAGCTTCGAAATCGGTAGAAAATCCCAAGACACAGACATCCTCAGACGCAATATATTCGTCCAGAGCGAGGATGGCAGGATATTCCATTTGGAAAACTACAATATCCGAACAAAAGAGGGGAATGACGTCTTGGTACAGAAAATCGTAAAGAATAGACTGACAGAACAGATAGAAGCCGAAAAGATGGGTTGGCAGAACAATGGCTGGTTGTTCGAGAACGGCAGGGAACGAATCTTTCCCGACTCTCTGAGCCAAACCGTAGGGGAAGAATACAGAACCTTTGACAGGCTTTTTCGTGCCGACATGAGAGTAAAACCGGAGGCTTTTGCCGAGCGTCAAAAAAACCCAGAGGAAATGGGCTATTTTGAGCTGGCCAAATATGTGAAAATCAGAAAAAGAGCTGGCGCCGAGGTCTTGAAAGAACTTACGGATCTGAATTCGAA
Organism: uncultured Ignavibacteria bacterium; assembly: GCA_964588305.1. GTDB lineage: Bacteria > Zixibacteria > MSB-5A5 > MSB-5A5 > SM1-73 > SM1-73. The sequence continues at coordinate 45,376 of CAZPOP010000008.1, read as the reverse complement.
GATATCCTATCCTCTCATCAATTTCATTATTGTACTTTTCGGTGCGCCAATCGCTGCGAATCCTCGCCGCAGCGGAATGGCGGTTGGCGTGGCCCTGACTTTGCTCATAGCTTTCTGTTCCTACGTGATCATAAAGGGAGCCCTGATTCTCGGATACAGCGGAACATTATCCCCCACCTTGGCAGCGTGGAGCGCCAACATTCTTTTCGCCGTCTTAGGAATCGTGCTTTTGATCAAATCAAAGAAATAGAAGCTGGCAAACAGATTACTGTGTGTGTAAACACACCAGATAACAGAAACTGGCAAGTAAGCGAGGAATAATACGATTGTGAGAATATACAAGGATCAAGATGCGGACCTGAAATACCTGAAGGAAATGCCCATTGCCGTCATCGGATATGGGAGTCAGGGAAGAGCACAGGCCTTGAATCTGAAGGATAGCGGACTTCAGGTAATAGTTGGCTTGCCCAAAAATAGTCAGAGCACAAAAACTGCCCGAAAGGACGGTTTTGAAGTTTACCCCACCAACCGTGCGGCGAAGTTGGGGCAAATCATTTCCGTGTTGGCCGCGGATCACTTACACAAAAAGATTTATCGTGACGATTTGAAAAGAAACCTGTCCGCAGGCAAGACTCTGCTTTTTGCCTGCGGGTTCTCGATACACTTCAAGCTCATACTCCCTCCGAAAGACGTGGACGTGACAATGGTTGCTCCTCATGCTCCGGGGGAGGTGATGAGGAGGTTTTTCCTGGAGAAAAAGGGGGTGCCCTGCTTCATTGCAGTTGAACAAGACTACAGTGGGAAGGCCAAAAAAAGAGCTTTGGCTTATGCCAAAGCTATCGGATGCACCAAAGCAGGCGCTGTCGAGACAACTTTTAAAGACGAAGCCATCGGCGACCTTTTCGGGGAACAGGCAGTTTTGTGCGGAGGGTTGACCCAGCTCTTGAAGGCGGGTTTTGAGGTTTTGGTGGAATCGGGGCTTTCCCCGGAGAATGCCTATTTGGAGTGTGTGCATCAACTGGATTATATCGTCGACACCATCAAATCCCATGGAATAGCCGGAATGTTCGACCGAATAAGCAAAACTGCAGAGTATGGTTCATATCTTGTGCGGGGCAGAGTGATCGGCGACCGGACAAAAAAAGAGATGAAGAAAATCCTAAAAGAGATCGAGGATGGATCATTTGCCAGAGAGTGGATCAAAGAGTACGAAAACGGCATGAAGAATTATGTCAAGATGAAGAGGACTCATTCCGAGCATCCAATTGAGGGAATAGGCAGAAAAATCAGGGACTTGATGAAGTAGCTCGGGTTCCTCGCCAAAGGCGAGATTCCCGACACCTTTTCAGTCGGGCAGTCCAGATGGACACCCCGGCCCACCTTGCTATGCTCTCTAAAGAAAAACTAAAAGAGCTCAAAAAGCTCAAAACCAAAAAGGGACGAAAGACCCAGAAGAGATTGTTAGTCGAAGGACTGCGTCTTTGTGAGGAGGCGGCAAACTCAGATTGGGAGATAGAGTTCGTTCTTTTCGCACGTTCGTTTCAAGACTCAACTGCCGGGAAGGAGCTTCTGAGAGAATTTCAAAGGAGAAACGTCAGGAGCATTCCCGTAAAAAGTGAAGTATTGAAGAAACTCTCAGATACGGTCACTCCTCAGGGAATCATTTGTGTGGTCAAGATCAAAAAGTTCTCTTGGGAGCAGGTTTGGTCAAAATCTTCCAGTACCCTATTAGCCTTGGATGAAATCAGGGATCCGGGAAACGTGGGGACTTTGATAAGAACCGCGGATGCATTCGGAATCGATGGCGTGATCTTGTCAACTGAGACCGTGGAATTATACAATCCTAAGGTTGTTCGCTCGACCATGGGTTCGATCTTCCATCTGCCGATTTTTGACGAGGTCGATTTAGAAGAGACTATTCTCGAGCTTAAGAAACGGCATTTTAGAATTTACGGAACTGATTCAAAGGAGGGTCAAAATTTCGACCAATTAGATTACTCCACAAGAGTCTGTCTTCTTATCGGGAGCGAAGCAAAAGGTTTGAGCAGAACACTATCTCGCCTTTCGGATGCAATAATTAAAATTCCCACCTGTGGCAAGGCGGAATCGTTGAACGCCTCAGTGGCCAGCGGAATTCTTTTGTACGAAATAGCAAAAGGAAAACGTCGGAAATCCAGTTCTCGTAGGTGAGGCCCACCAGCGGGAGGCAAAAATGGGAGCAAAAAATTAGTTCTTGACAAGATTCACAAGCCGTAGTACAATACCGCCGAGGTTGGGTCACATAGGATGCAAGCTTTTTGGTGTTTGCGTATTTTGCGAATTGACCAGGGCGGACTGACCTGTCGAAAAAAAATACACCTCCGGGCCAAAAACTCCAGTTTGATTTGTGACTGACCGATATTCACAAGGGGGGGAATATCAGGTGAGGAGGGTGATATGAAGGTTCTGTTCAGAGTTGTGTTTGCCGCGTTACTGGTGATTCCCACAGGGTCAGCCATCTGGGGCCAGCAGGACCAACCAACCGATGGAAATACGCCTATTTGGCATCGAGAAGATTTAGACAAGTATTCTTTCCCCTTTTACAGAACTCAAGTCACTCTTAATGGCCACCGCCCACCCTTCTACGAGGACTCGCTGCCGTTAGAATACATCGCCTACACCAAAGAAGTCAGCGCTTGTAATCTCCGTGTCTATTGCGACTTCGATGGATTTCGCAATGAGTTTATTTTTTGGGGCCCCCGCTTCGGAGCGGCCACCAAGGCTGAAGGCATTCGCACCACCGATTTCGACGAGAACCTGCTGGCAGAAGCTCGTATCTCGCGGATAATCCGAAATGAGGACCAGAAGATACTGAGAATCGAGATCAAGGAATACCATTATGATTCTCAAGGAGAAGTGATGTTCAAGTGCCGAAGCCAGTTCGATCCTTCCAACGGTTTCAAAGTGCAAGAGACCGAGGTTAATGGCACGAAAGACAGAGAGTATTACTTCCTCTGGCCCATAAACAACTTCTGCGATTAACGCACTTCGTCCGCTCTCCCCCATCATCAGTCGATACAATAGAGAATCGTCGAGTAATGGTTTCCGCGAAGCCGGGCCAGCAAGGGTGCTCGCCCTACGGGTCCCTTGGTTCAGGCGGGCGTTCTTCACCCGCCGTTCCTTTCCTGTTGGTGAAGAACACCAACTGGAAGCGAGTGTTTACGAGAAACTCTATAATGCGCCGAAGGATATTGCCTGACGTAGACGGGGCTCCCAGCCCCGCCGGAAGCCGGGTGGGCAGCGGTGCGCGCCCTATGGTCTATTCCTTATGGCCCAAATCACTCTTGTCTGGGGTTCTTTTGCGGCTCAGGATGATCAGCAGACAGCCACCGATAACGAACACTCCCCCTATGATCTCCCGCAATGCAGGCGTCTGCTTGAGAGCAAGAATGGCCATTATCGCCACGAAAACAGGCTGGCTCTGGTTAATCAGGGCAACCTTGGATACTTCGATATGTTTCAAAGCGACAAGGTAAATGGGACGGGTTAAGATCGGACCCATGATGGCAATTATTATTACCCCCCAGAATACCGAGCCCACCCCGGTAAAGGAAGTCCCCACAAAAGCTACAGCAACCCAGAACATAACTGCACTAACCAGGTTGCGCACAAAACTTAAGGTCAAGGGATCGACGTAGCGCACTGCAATTTTGGCAATAAACTCCGCCGTGCCAAAGCAGACCGCACTGAACACCACCACCCAGAACCCGGTCGAATATTCCACCCTGAGCGTAAACTTCATCAGCACGATTCCAGCCAATGCCAGGATCGCCCCCAATGCCTCCCCTCGTGAAAAACGCTCTCCCAGAATTACGATACCCAGAAGAATTGTAACCAGAGTCTCCGTACGGTTGAGAAGCGAAGCCAGGGTGGGGTCCATCATCTTTATTCCGATCCAGTAAGTCCAAATCGCAGCGAAAGCCAGGACGGTAAAGGTCAGAGTCCATACCCATGCTTTTCCATTCAAGGCGAAAATCCGTTTCCACCGTTTTTGCGGAATCACGCACAGCCCTAAGACAATCGCTCCTATAGGAAAAACCAGGGCGTTCAATGCGAGTGGAGAAATGCCCTGAAGCGTCCACTTGCCGGCTACAATTGCCACCGAGGCGAAGACGGCAGACATGCCGGAGAAGAGATAACCTAAGGATATGTTTGCGTTACCCTGATTTTGTGATGAATCGCGCATTCTTTGTTGAGTCAAAAGTCAGCTCTTCATTACAGGTTTTGGGTCTACTATAGAAAAGAAGTGAGGGTTTTGCAAGAGATTATTGGAAATGTAGTCTGGATCGGGTCTGATCCTTCGGCTTCGCTCCCTTCGGTCTGAGCCTCAGGGTCCAAGACAGGATGGTGAGCCTGTCGAACCATGAATCAGACCCCTACAGATGTAGGGGCGCCATTCATGGCGCCCGTTTTTTTGACGGGATACAATCCCGTTAGGGCGGGGGTTGTACCCCCGCCCTTCCAACCGGACAGGGGTCCAACCCCTGTCCGAACCAAAGGGTGTCCTGCAATTCAAAGGATTACAGATTCTTTCTTACTTCGTCAAGAGTGGTCTTGGCCTCTGGCGCCATTTTGAAAAACTCGGTTAGCTTTTCGCAGGCGTAGTCATCGCAATAGGCGCAGTTCTTCACTTTCTTATCTAAACCACACTTTCTTATTTCACAGACTTTAACGTGGCTGAAGAGCCTGTCGCTGTCCGCCAGACACCCATCGCAGTTGATGTCCTCGGGTTTCAGTTGTGCTTTAAACTCATTCGACCACATCTCGGCTACTTTTCTTCTTTCCTCATCATCGTCTTTCTGGGTAGCGATGTATGCCGGACATTCGCTGCATCCCAGTCCACAAAAGGCAATCATCTTCTCCATGATTCTCTCTCCTGAGTTTAGATAACGAGAATTACAGGCTAAAGCATTCACTCTTAGTATTTCACATCCAACTGCCAGTAGACAAAGCTCCAGATGTCAGTATACTCCTCGATGATTTTTGATAATGGCGTTCCCGCACCGTGACCGGCTTTGCTTTCAAAACGCAGGAGGATGGGATCATCTGCAGACGTTGTCGCCTGCAATCGGGCGGCCATCTTGAACGCGTGCATGGGATCCACCCGGGTGTCCGACTCGGAGGTCATCATGAGTGTGGCCGGATAGGGCGTTTTGTCCTGAACCCGATGATAAGGAGAGTATCGGTACAAGTATTTGAACTGTTCGGGATCTTCGGCTGTGCCGTATTCGGGAACCCACAGTTTGGCTATGAGGAAATTCTGATACCTGATCATGTCCAGAAGCGGATTTCCACAGACTACCGCTTTGAACAGGTCAGGCCTTTGAGTCATCACAGCGCCTACCAGAAGTCCACCGTTGCTTCCTCCGGATATGGCTAATTTTGAAGGATTTGTGTAGTTGTTTGAGATCAGCCATTCGGCGGCTGCGATGAAATCATCGAACACGTTTTGCTTATTCTCCAGCATCCCTGCTTTGTGCCACTCCTCTCCATACTCTCCCCCACCGCGCAGATTGGGAATAGCAACTACCCCTCCGCTTTCAAGCCAAAGGAACCTGTTGCGTTGAAATGAGGGAGTCACGCTGGAGTTAAAACCCCCGTATCCGGTCAGCAAAGTCGGGTTATTGCCATCAAGCTTCAAGTCCTTCTGGTGAACCAAGAACATCGAAATCTTCGTGCCGTCCTTGGATTGATACCAAGCCTGCTGAACCTGATACAGAGAGGTATCCACGTCGGCTTTAACCCGGTCGTAAAGAGAAAGCTCATCCGTTTTGAGATCATAATGGAAAATCGTAGGTGGAATAAAGAATGATCCGTAACTAAACAAAACCTCAGAACCGTCCCACTCTCCATTGACTTCAGGCACAGTACCGAGAGCCGGCAGTTCTATCTCTTTTGACAATTCACCGGTTAGGGAGAATACCTTAAGTCGGGAAGAAGCATTTTGCATGTATCTGGCTACGATCTTATTGCCTATCACCTGCACCGCTTCCAGAACCGACTCGCTCTCAGGAATAAGCTCTATCCAGTTTTCCATAGACGGCTTCTTCAGGTCAACTCTCATCGCCCTGTAATTAGGTGCCTCATAATTGGTGTGAAGGTAGAGATATTCACCTACGATCTCCCCCTCGAACGTCGCTTCCACACCTTCCACGATCGGGACAAACTCATTCGAGTTTTCAATATCCCGAAAATACATCTCCGACTTGGACCAGCCCTGAGAGACCGTCACCAGCAGGAACCGGCCGTCAGAAGAAAGACGGACCTCCGGCCAGTCGTCCAGAGCCCTGCCTTCGCCAAATATCTTTGGGTCTTCATCAGCTTTGGCTCCCAGGGCATGATAGAAAACGTGCCGATGATAGGTTTCCTCTCCGTCGGGGACTTCTCCGGGTTTGGGGTATCTGGTGTAGTAGAAACCGCTCTTATCTTTCATCCAGGCTACGCTGCAGCCTCTGGTTTCTGGAATCTGATCGGCCAGATTTTCACCGGTCTCCACGTTCATGACACGAAGTGTGCTCTCCTCGTTGCCCTCACTGGAAAGGCCGTATGCCAGAAGCTTTCCATCATCTGAGGGGAACCACCAATCCAGAACCACCAAGCCTGCTTCGTCTAAAGCATTTGGATCTATCACTATTTGTCCTGTTCCTTCCAGTCCCTGGCGCATGTAAAGAATGGGCTGATCCTGTTTGCCCTCGCGTTTTTCGTAAAAGTATCGGCCCTTGCGCACCCGCGGGGAGGTAATAAAACCTATGGACAACAAACTCTCCAACCGCTCTCCGATCCGCATCCGTCCGGGAACCTGATTCAGTCGGGAGCGCGTGAACTCGTTTTGCTCATTCACCCACTCGCGCGCCTCTTGGCTTTCCCCATTCTCCAACCAGCGATAGGGATCTTCAACCTTTTGCCCGTGTATCACGTCCACAACATTTTCTGTGCGAGCTTCAGGTGGCTTCGACATCTCTCCCTCCTGCTCGTTGGATGGGGTGGTGCAGGAATCGATTGCCAAAAAGGCTCCCGCTAAGACCACAGTCAGAAGAATGGAAGAAAAAAGCGTCCGTAGCGCTTTTGTTTGAGTCATAAAAATCCCTCCTCTTTCTTGACGATTTCACGTCAGTTTGACAATTGAATCTTCTTAGCGTTTCCTGCCTGCAGGTTACTAAGGATTCGCTTTTGGCCAGCGCTAGATCACCGCATGATGTAATCCAGCATAAAAACGTAGGACCTGGCATATTCTTCTATGACTTGACTTTTGGTAACGCCGCCGTGGCCCGCTTCCACTTCCTCATAGTAGAGAACCTCCTTGCCCAAATCAGAAAGCACCAGGCTGAACCTGCGGGCGTCGCTTGCCGGGACCCGGGGATCATTGTATCCACCGGTAAGGAATAGAGGTCGCTTGATGTTCTCGACATAGAAGATCGGGGAGAGTCTATGTGTCAGCTCACTTCCCACCGGCCCCAACTCCCTTTCCCAACCTTTGCGGAAGGTGAGATCCACAAGCGTGTCGTTGTGGTCTATGTCAGACATTCCTACTTCCGAGACGCCACAGGCAAACTTGTCCGGAGCCTTGACGCTCAAGTAATTCACCACGTAACCACCATAGGAGCCACCCCAGATGGCAATTCTGTCGTGGGTGCTCCACCCTTGCTCCACCAGATAATCCAAGGCCAACTCACAATCCACAAGTGACTGCTCCCTGCCTTCCAGATTGTCTGCTTCCTCGAAGGCCGGACCATATCCGGTTGATCCTCTCACGTTGGGAAATAAGACGACGATCCCCCGGCTCAAGGCAAAAGAGACGTTTCGCTGAAAATATGGCTGGCTTTGTGAGGGCGGGCCTCCATGATATACCACTATGGCTGGATTCTTGCCGTCTTTCTTAGCACCGGAAGCGTAGTAAAGCAGAGCAGGGATTTGCATCCCATCTGAGGAAGGGTAATGGATCACTTCAACCTTGATGTTTGAAAAGTCGAAGCCAAAACTCGAAGTTGAGGCAATCTGCTTCAGCGAATTCGTTCCTAATCGAAACTTATACAAAACAGGCGCCGTTCGTGGAGAAGAGAAGCCAAATATCACTTCTCCGAACTCATTCGCGGATGACCCACCAACCACTCCGATCTCCGGTTGAGGGAGGTCAAGTAGATTTCCCTCCAAGTCAAATCCCAGAAGCTGGGAGTAACCGTCCTTGTTAAGAGTTGCAGCGATGGTTCCGGTATTTCTCACCAGAAGATAATTGTCCACTTCGAGTTTTGGATCGCAGAGGAAAGTCAGTTTCTCGGGTTTGTCCGGATCGACGCTTGCAAATTTCAGGAATTCATCTTCGGAAGATAGCTCGGAGGTCAGGGTGACTATTCGACCGTCCAGAGCAAAACAGCCACCCCAGAAAAGTCCCCGCCCGGTGATGTCCGTGGCCTTGTTATTCTCCGGGTCATAGATGAAAAGCTGGCTTTCGGAGAAGCTGAACCACCGGGAGCAGAGGAGTTTTCCGTCGAAGTAATCCTCCGGATCGAAAGACTCATCTTCGGTATACAGAGTATCCAGCTTGCCGGAGGAAATCGTGTATTTCAAAAGAAAGAGGTTCTTGTTGTCATCGCTGACTAAGAAAAACTCATCTTCATTTTTGAAAACGATGGTTCGATACTGGACGTTTTCATTCTGAATCAAAGGGCGAAATCCACCCTCTCTCTCGAACAGGTACACGTCATGGTTTTCGTTGCCGTGTTTCTCCACCCCCACCAGAACGTACTTGCCGGATGGATGCACGTCATAGTAACCGATGGACAAGCCTTCGGAGAACCAGTTGTTCGGCGTCATCTGGTGGGGCCAGCCCATGGCCTGATCGACGTAGAAAAGCGCGTCGCTCTCACCTGTGATCCTCATCAGAAAATACATTCGTCCGGTGTTGTCGATCTGTGGGCTCTCCACGTAGTCGATCCCCAGCAGGAAACTGAGATCCCGATAGGCTCCGTCCCAATGAGGCGATCCTTCCAGAACGGATCGGCTGCGGGCGTTACAGCTATCGACAAAGCTCAGGATGCGAGCGGTATCCGCAGTAATCCAGGTGTCTATCTCAGCCAGGAGTCCCTCCACATCAGAGCCAGCGTCAGCAAGCATTGGCCAGACCAAAAAGATCAACGACAGAAACCCCAAGATGAATATCCGGTTCCGAAACATATTCTTTTCTCCTTTTGAAAATGAATTTCTGCTCAAAAACGGCCTGCATGGAATCTCTGCAAATTGGCCTCGGCAAAAGCTCAACCTGATTTTACCTGTTTAGAACATACGTTGCACATTACAAAAGGGCAATGAAAATTTCGGAAACGGCATGAAATTCTTGACATCACTGTCAGGCGGAGAACTTGACTTTCGCTTCCTTTTTGCTTATCATGGGACGTACTGTGAAGTCGTTTGGGGTTTGTGAAAAAGCGTGTTATGGTTCGATATGGATTCACGGGGCGCACACAAACCGAATCTTTCGAATTGTGAAACCAAGAAAAGCTCAAGAAAGGTGAGTTATGTCGATCAAAGGATATGTTGACTATAAACGGAGAGAATTCTGCAAGGACGTGAAGTGTCCGGTTCAACTGAAGCTGGATGCTCAAGAAGAAGGCTCTCAGGAGTATGAACAGATAAGACAAATCTGTAAAGAGAATTGCAGATACACCACGTACCAGTTTCATCACTGGTTGATAGAGAAAGGGTATTTGATCGTCACACCTGAAAGAGACGACCAGTAAAAAACCATTCGATGATATGTCAGGGAGGTATTCGAAATGGATTGGGGAATGAAAAACAGGCTCAGCCAGCTGATTAGACCCGATGGTCATTGCTTCTTCTTGCCCATCGATCATGGATATTTTCAGGGACCGACAAGGTGTCTGGAAAAACCGGGTGAAACCATAAAGCCTCTTCTTCCCTATTGCGACGCTCTGTTTGTTACTAGGGGAGTATTGCGCTCATCGGTAGACCCGGCCATCGACAAACCGATCATTCTCAGGGTATCCGGGGGCACCAGCATGGTGGGAGAAGACTTGGCCGACGAGGAAATCACCACCTCCATAGAAGAGATCCTCCGCCTTAATGCAGCAGCGGTAGGCATTTCCATCTTTGTGGGGAGTAGTTATGAACATCAATCGCTTATGAATTTGGCGGATTTGGTGAACGAGTGCGAGGATTACGGCATTCCGGTAATGGCTGTGACGGCTGTGGGTAAAGAGGTGGGGCAAAAAGACGCCCGCTACCTTGCTTTAAGCTGTCGTATTGCGGCCGAACTGGGCGCACGCGTGGTAAAAACCTATTGGTGTGAGAAAGATTTCGACAAGGTTGTAGAAGGGTGTCCGGTTCCGGTAGTGATGGCGGGCGGGCCCAAGTGCGAGACGGAACGGGAGGTGTTCGATTTCGTCTATGACGGCATGCAAAAAGGCGCTGTGGGCATAAATCTGGGAAGAAACGTCTGGCAGAATCCTCACCCCGTGGCTGTGGCCAAGGCCCTGCGCGCTATTGTGCACGAAAACGCCACTCCCGAAGAAGCCCACAAGCTGTTCAATGCCACTAAGAGTAAGGGATAATGATTTCCGGGAATGAAATGGTGGAGGGAAAAGAATGCGGGTAGCAATGTACTATAATAATAATGACGTCAGGCTAGAGGAACTACCGACGCCGAAGATCGGTCCCGGCGAAATGCTGGTGAAAGTCCTAGCCAGCGGCATCTGCGGCAGCGACGTGATGGAATGGTATCGCATAAAGAAAGCTCCTCTGGTCTTGGGGCATGAGATCGGGGGGGAGATCGTCGAAACCGGAGAAGGTGTAGCGCATTACAAAACCGGCGACAGGGTCTTCGTCTCCCATCATATTCCCTGCAATACCTGCTACTTTTGCCTGAGCGGCCATCATACGGTGTGTGATACTTTGCATACCACAAACTATGATCCCGGTGGCTTTTCAGAATACATAAGGGTTCCACGACTCAACGTGGATCGCGGCGTCTTCATTCTGCCTGACCAGGTCTCCTTTGAGGAGGGATCGTTTGTCGAGCCATTGGGTTGCGTTCTCCGCGGACAAAGAATGGCGCGCCTGAAACCGGGGCAAAGCGTGTTGATCCTGGGCAGCGGCATTTCCGGACTGCTTCACCTGCTTCTGGCTCGCGCTCTGGGGGCTGGACGGGTGATTACAACGGATGTCAATGAATATCGTCTTAATGCGGCAAAACAGTTTGGAGCAGATGCGGTGATACACGCCCGGGAGGACATTCCTGGCCGCCTGCGTGAGATGAACGGCGGCCGGCTTGCCGACCTGGTGATCGTCTGCACCGGAGCTCTGCCCGCCTTTACCCAGGCACTGCAGTGCGTGGAACGTGCCGGTACCATCCTGTTCTTTGCGCCGACAGATCCGGGCGTCGAGCTCCCTGTTCCGGTGAACGATTTTTGGCGTAACGGAATTACACTTCTGCCCTCATACGGTGCCAGCCCATTGGACTGCACTCAGGCAATAGAACTGATCCACGCAGGTCGGGTGCCTGTAAGGACAATGATTACCCATCGATTGAGTCTTGAGGAGACGGCCTTAGGCTTCAAGCTTGTGGCCCAGGCCAAGGAGTGCATCAAAGTAATCATTGAGCCACACAGGTCAGGATGATTCAAGTCCAGAACTCAGCCTTTGTAGCATCTCCGAGCAGACGAAACGTCAAAGGTGGATTCGGGCGTCATGGATTAAGCTTTCCTAATTCGGCGTTCCACTAACACCGAATTTCCTAGCAGACAAAAAAACCCCGCCAAAGGCGGGGCTTTGTCAATTTCTGGCACGCCCAGAGGGATTCGAACCCCCAACCGTCTGATCCGTAGTCAGGCGCTCTATCCAGTTGAGCTATGGGCGCTCGTGTTAATTATACCATGGACTCCGGCTCCTGTCAAGAATTCTTTTGAAAGGAGCTGATAGTATTCTCCCCGATATATCTGGGAATCGAGATGCTTACGTCAATCAGAGCGAAACGGGGACTTTCCTGTGGGAGGTACCTAATAACGTGTTGGATGCACCCCACATTTTTCCAAAGAAAACCAGTCTCTTGTCAAGGCATGAGAGTTTAGCTCAGAGATTCAATCTGTTGGTTCTCAACACGTTTCATTCTCTCTTAAGCACCCCGCAGGCAAATGGGCACGGAGGTTGCTATGGTTGATTCTTAAACCGCAAAAATCGTATCGGGGACAGAAAGGAGGAATTAGATTTCCAGAGATATTATATTTAGGCTTTAGGATGTCTTAGTCTAAAGTTCGGAATTAAATCGCCGATAAGGTCATACAACGGAAGTGTTGAGGGGACGGCCGCGGAAAATCCATATCATAATTTCCTTGCCCGCGGAAAGCACCTCCTAATGGACTGATAGAGATAACGTGACGGAGGAGCATTTTCGCTTTGAGATTTCCAAACAAGTTAGGGCATAAGCCAGAGAAAAAGAGGGGGAAGACTTCTCACTCAAAACTCACAAGGGGGGATCTTAAGCGCTCAAAAAACCCAGGTGAGAAAGTCAAATCATTCTTATCGTCTGCGCGTTAAGTGGACTCAATCCATTTAGCCGGAAGAAAGGCGAAAGAATAAACCTAAAACAATGAAGGGGGGTGAAAAGAAATGAAGAGCATGAGAAAGCTTTTCCGGAGTCAGGCCGGTTTCACTCTGGTCGAGTTGGCTATAGGATTGGTGATCATCGGTCTTCTGATCGGGGCCATTCTGGGAGGCGCCCAGATGATCAAGAACGCCAAGATCAAAAGGCAGATATCGGACTTACGGGGTCTTTACGGAGCGGTCTACGTCTACTTCGACAGATTCCTGCAGCTGCCCGGCGATGGCGATGCTGACGGTTACTTCGATGCCGACTCCAACGTGTGGAACGCTATAGAGTCCGAAGAGTTAGCTTACGAAACCAAAAGGAGTCCGTTCGGAGCTAAGTATTACTTCGGGGCCGACACGCTTGGCACACCCACGTCCCACAGAAACGGCAATTTCATCAAGGTCAGTCTTCCTCCGGACGTGGCGTCGAGTGTTGACCAACAGATTGACGACGGAGTAGACAGCACCGGTTATATTACGTCACCTGCGACTTACACTGGTACTGCAAAGATTGATGTTTACTACTTCGTCGACTAAAGGGATTACCGTCGGTTGGGAGGGGGAACTGCCACAGACAGTCTCCCCTCCCCACCGAATTTCCCTATGCAGGTTCTCCGCACGCTTTGACGGATAAGGAAGGAAGGGGAACGCCGGTTTTCCCAGGTATCCCCATCCCGGCCTTTTAGGTTTGGTTTCTAATATTAGTCTATCTTCGAAAATTAGATGAGACTCTTTCTTTGTCGGATAGCCGGTGGGCGTTCGTTCAAGGGATTTACCCTTCTGGAGCTGTCCATAACCATGGCCATAATCGGAATGCTGACGGTTTCGGTTGTGGGACTTTACGCCGCAGTTGGAAAAAAACAAAGGGAAACAAATACCAAGAAGGAGATGGAAAGTATCCGAGAGGCAATCCTCGGTTATTATAGGGCACACCTGGTCCTCCCCTTGCCGGATTCCGGATACGTGGTGCCCATAGACGATCTGGACCTTCCTCCGAAGGCACAAACGGATGAGATTTATGCAGGGAAAACCTATGCTTACCTGGCCACTAATAACGGTTCTCCGTTCTCCGACTTGAAAGTTGATGGTCAGTCCATAGGCTCTACGGCTGCCATACTGATATGCAGTGGAATAAATCTGCATTTTGAGGAGAACAACAGTGATTTGACTAATGGAGAATATACTCAAGATGGCACAACTGCCGACTTCGACGACATACTCATCTATCTTTCGGCTAATGAGCTGGCATCCTCAATTGCCTGGCGACGAGAGATAGAAGAGGAGGTATCTGTGCTGGACCAAGCTGCATTGATTTTGGCTGAAAACGACGATGATCAAGATGGATTCGTAGACGAGGACTCCACCGATGGCCCGGGCAACTCGGATGGTCTGACTGAATGGAGCCTGGTGTCCGGAACGGCCTCTTTGGTCAACGCCGGACTTGTCTGGAATGCCGACCACATAGTGGATCCTTGGGGCGTCGAATATTGCTGGGATTCATTCAATCATGAGTTTCACTCTGCCGGCCCCAACAAAACCGATGAGGGTTGTGGCGGCGATGATATTTGTCCTTAGGGGAGCAAGCTAAATGATATTGTGCATGGATTTTACAAACAAGAAAGTGAAGATTGCGGGAGTAGAGAGAGGGAAGAAGGGACTGAAGGTGGTGGCATCGCTTGAATTTGCAGTTTCTGAGTTGACCAGGTTCTTGGTGGAAGATCTTAAAACCATGTCCGCGAAGGTAGAGGAAATAAGGGTTTCCGGAACTTTGGACAACACTTTCCACAAGACCTTTGTTATCCCCGACATGAAGAGCAACATGGTCAAATCAGCCCTCGAGACCGAGGTGATAAAAACCCTGGGAAACGATTATCAATTCGGAGACCGGGACTTGGGCCAGATACCGGGTCCCGGAAACAAGGTCAACCGAAAAATGATGAGCGCAGGAATCAAGAGAAACGCTTTGGAAGAGCTTTCAAAGATGTTTGCCAGCTCGCGGATCACACCGAACTTGTTCACCACTTACCCCTTAGCCCTGGAGAGACTGCTGGACGGACTGGGAGTCGTTGGCGAGGAGCCTTTGGGATTCATAGAGATAGACTATCCTACCACTCGAATTGTCATCTTCAAAGGCAAAGATATCCGCGTTACCCGGGAGGTAAATGCCACTGAGCAAGAGAAAGACCCGGACCGTTCCGCCTTAGCCACGGACATCTATAGAACCCTGCTCTTCTATAACGAGGCTTATCCTGAGGAGAGGGTGAACAGACTGCTGTTCGCGGGAAGCTCCACCGTCCCGGGAACGGTGGAACACCTAAAACAGAAGACCGGAGCCGAGATTGTTCCTTTTGGACCTGAAACCCTTTTCCAGGGCTTGGAAGAGGCAGTTCACATTCACCCCGGATGCTTGGGGCTGGCTCTGCTGGACCCGGCTCACTTTGATTTCACCTTCGTGCCCTTTTCCGTTCAGGAAAAGAGGAAAACCAAAAGGACGCTAATCCTTACTTCTTCTGTTTGCGCGGGTATTCTTCTGATGTGCCTGCTGGCCATTTCCCGGTTTTCCTTGAATCTGAAAAACCTGGACGTCTACCACAAAGGCATCGACGGAGAGATCAGGATGAAGGAAGACAGGTTGAGAGATTTGGCTCTGGAGTTCGTCTCTCAATCCCTGGAAACTTCTCAGCCGCCTTGGTCCCAAATTCTCATGGAGCTGGCAGCGGTGGTACCGCAGGGCGTGGCGCTCAAAACCTTCACCCTAAAGACGGTCAAAGGGGCTTGGCGCGGCGAGGTCACCGGCGTGGCCGATGGTTCGGACGAAATTAAGTCGCTTCTGCTGGTGGAGCAGGTGCAAAACAACTTCATTCAATCCCCCCTTTTCCAGGGGGTCAAGTTGACTGAAAAGGAGTTGCAGGGCAAGAGCGTACAATTCAAGATAATCTATCAGCTCAACATGTAAAATGGACAAACAGAAGATCATCCTTTTCGCCTTTGGTTTCCTGGCCTTGCTCTCCCTCTTCTTGGGAATAAGAAAGATCCGCTCCATTCAGGCGCAAATCGGAGAGGAAAAGGAACAGTTGGCCAAGTCAGATCAGCGACTGGAATACGTCAGGGATCTGGAGGAATCTCTGGAATTGAGAAGAATCACCGGCAAGGTGCTTTGCAGGATCCCCAGGGCGAAGGACCCGATTGCCAGCCAGGTCCTGATGAGAAAATTCATGGAATCTTTTCTGTCACGGTTGGGCCTGGAAGCCGAGGTCAAGGTGGAGAACGAGCGCAAAAGCAGAGACTTCCCCGATGTAATCACGGTAAATGAGGTTCCTCTGATGATCGGCATAAGGAATTATTCCTCCTATGACCAGGTGATGACCATGCTGAAGGAATTTGGAAATTTCCCCTTTGTGGTGGAGATATTCACCATCGGGGGTACGGAGGTGGCTATCCCCGGAAATCTGAGGATACAGCTCAAGTATTACATAGTCCCGGAGGCCTCTTAGAATGGGATTCAGTGCACTAACCAAATCAAAGAAAATGCTGTTGTTGGGATCGGGCGCAGTGGTGGTGATCCTGATTGGATTTTTCCTGCTGAAATTCATGAGCTCGGAAGCGACCGACGCTGCTCCAGAGAGATCACGTCCGTCCCACCAAACCGCGAAAAAAATCACCAAGCCCAAACCAGAGGATCCGGCAAAGTCCCCTCTTTTTGAGGCTCTGCAATCGTTGAAAGATCCTTTTCGGACAGAGGACCCCAAACTAATAGACTTGCAGGATAAGCTCAGCGTCACCCGGAAAGAGGTGGAATACTTGAAGGCCAGCTTGGAGGAAAAGAAGCTGAGACAGGAGATTAAGCAGATTGAAAGGACGCTGGAGGAATCTGACGTCACCAGCGTGCCGGGAACAGAAGTGAGGGCCGAGCCGAAAGCAGGAAAGGATGAGCAGGTTAACTCCCCAAGGACGTTGTTGGTCAAAGCCATCTTGATTACCGATGACGAGAAGAGCGCCCTCATCGTTTCCGGCGGCAAGAAGTGCTGGGTTCGCGAGGCAGAGAGATTTGACGGCTGGGAAATAAAGGAGATAAAAAAAGACAGCATCGTTGTTCTGAGGGCAGGGAAAACATATGTATTCTTTTACGATCGCACATCGTCGGTCGCCGTCGAAGGGTGATCCTGATTTTAAGAGCATCGATCCGGGACTCGTAAATTCGAAAGCGAAAGTTGGCTCAATTGAAATTTCTTCAAACTCCCGAACTCTTTTTTGCTCATGATTTTCGGGGGCAGCAGTTCAGTACCTGTCGAATCGGCCTTAACGTCTGATTCGGCAGGAAAACACGGAACGTCCATCATGAATGTTTGGAAATCTTTGAAGGTAAAGTGGCTGATTTTGTTTGCTGTTTTGGTATTTGTGCTGGACTACGCCCAGCTTCACATGTCCTCCGAGAATTATGGCACGAAATACAATGGGTTCGGATCGATGGATTACGTGCTCAGCGGGGATGCGCCCGCTCCCACTCAATATCGACTTCTGGTTCCGGTTTTATACGGGGCGCTGGACCTGTTCTACCCGCGTCTGGACGGAGAAAAAGCAATCATATGGCTGTATGAGCCACTGAAAATGCTACTTATGTTATGGGCCATCTGCGCATTCTTTATCTTCCTGAGGGAATTCTACCAGGAGGACTGGGCGCTTTTGGGCACAATCCTCCTATGCGCGTGTCTGCCCCTGGCTTTTCGCTACGACTATGCCAACCAGTGGGCAGAATTGGCCATCTTTTCGATGGCGTTCAGAGCCATTTGGAGAAACAACCAGAAGCAGGCCACCGGATGGACATTCCTGGGAGCCCTGACCCGGGAGACCGCTCTTGTTCTGCCCCTGCTGAATTTTCTGGTCAACCGGAAAAAGACCCGGGGCTGGAAGTGGAGCTTTTTGACGTACGGTCTGGCCTTCGTCGGAACAAGATTGCTTCTGGGACCCAGACCCCGCTTCGCTCCAATTCTGACCATGAACGTAAACTTACACAGGATACTTGAGACAACCCTACACCCCGGTTGGCTGCACGGCACCGAAGTCTTCTCCCCATACTTCAATCCAATCTGGCTGGTGGTTCCCATGACCGGACTATGGATATTCTGGTCTCTGAAGAAGTTCAAGGAGAAACCAGCTTTTTTCCGAAAAGCATTTTGGCTGATTCCCCTCTTCTATTTGACCGCTTTTTGCTTTGCTTATCAGGACGAGATAAGAATTTTCACCTGGTTCTATCTGATCCTGATTCCCATGACCCTTTGGTGTTGGAGAGGGGATTCTTTGGAAAATTCGCGGGATGTCAAGAGTGACCCAATCTTAGCTGCCCAACCTCTTTTCAGTGAAAACCCAAGGCCGGTTACCATGCAACTGTCAGCGGTCTGGGACAGGAGCCAAGAGGAGAGATGATGAAGAAAAGTTGCTGTAGGCTAACAACCTTGGTGTCGTTTTTACTGCTTGCGGTTCTGAACGCGTGTGCGCCTAATTTCTCCCGAGACGAGGTGAAGAAGGCCGTGTCGCACACAAAGGAGACCAATGTAGCTACACCGCCCATACCTCCCCGATTGAATCCCACGGCCCTGGTGGAGGTCGAGCCTGAGACCGAAAAACTATTCTCCTTTTCCGCCAGAGGGATAACCCTAGAGGATGTGCTTGATCCTTTATTGAGGCAGGCCGGTTTCAACATCATATGGGATAAGGATGCGAATCGAAAAACGCTGCTGAATGTCACCTTCGAGGACCTGACTCTGGAGGAGGCCCTGGAAACCATATTCGCTCCAACCGAGTACCTGTATTCTCGCAACAGCCCTACTCTGGAAGTGAAGCTCACAGATACGCGCATCTTCGAACTAGGGCACATCCCCAATAAGATCACCTCTCAAATCCAGGTCGGGGGCAACGTGCTGGGATCCATTCCAGACGTCGGGGGGATGAGCGGACAATTTCAGATTACGGGAACCACGGATGCGGAGGCTACGGATCTTTGGAAACAGGTGGAGGAGGGAATCACGAAATCAATTTCCCCGGAAGGGAACTTTTTCATAAATAAACTTGCCGGCATGATCAGCGTAACCGATCGCAAGAAGAATCTGAAAACGGTGGAAAGTTTCATACGGAAGCTGAAGAACACCCTGGCAAGACAGGTCCTGATCGAAGCTGAGGTGGTTGAGGTTACCCTGGAGCGAGGCCAGTCCTGGGGAATCGACTGGTCGGCAGTGCATTCGTTTCTTTTGGACCATAAAACCATCGATCTGGCGGCCAGCCAGAGTTTAGGCTTGCCGGGTTCGGTGGTCGAGTTCACGGCTTCCCGGCACGATGCCTCCCTGGTGCTCGACGTTCTGGGGAGATTCGGGAAGGTGGATGTCCTATCCAAGCCGAGAATCAACGTGATGAACGGACAAACAGCACTGATCAACGTGGGGCAGGTGATAAGTTACTGGGAGCTGACCGGTCTCTCTGCAGGAGGGGAAGTAGGTCAGCCAGTTGTCTTTCCCGAGCAGAAGACCGTGCTTCTGGGCCTGACCATGGGAGTGACCCCTTACATCTCATCCGATGACCACGTCACCCTGCAGGTCGTACCAATTGTAACCGACGCCAACACCTGGTCTGAATTTCAATTCGAGAATCAAACCCTAAGAGCTCCCAACATCGACATCCGTGAGACCAACACTATGGTGCGGATAAAAAACGGCGAGACCATTGTGATTGGAGGTCTGATTACTTCCAAAAAAACTGACTCAGAAAACAAAGTTCCTATATTAGGAGATGTTCCTTTGCTGGGTTATTTGTTCAAACGTAAGGAGAAGACGGAACAAAGAGCAGAGCTGGTCATCTTCCTCACTCCGAGGATAACCAGTCCTGATGATAAGGAAGGATAACATGAAACTGACGTATAAATTCTCCAGAGAGGGAACGGAAATCAGCCCGGAGTCTTTCGAGGGCGGCAGGATGATTCCGCCGCCTGATCGAACCAGAAAGCAGACTCTTCTGAGGGTTGATCTTCTGAGTTCATACAAGGAGTTCTTCAGATTCGCCGAGACTCCTTTTTCCGTCTCTCCCAATCCCAAATTCTTTTATTTCTCGCGGTCGCACGCTGAAGCCCTGAACCATCTGCGCTACGGCATTTATGAGGGTTTGGGGTTCACCATGATAACCGGAGAGCCGGGCACCGGTAAGACCATGCTTTCACGATATTTCTTGAGCAAAGCGGGAGACGATTTGCGCATAACCCATATCCCCGATCCTCGCTTCTCTCAGACAGAACTGCTGCTGACCGTGCTGGGAAATCTGGGGGCATCGAGGTTTTCCCCAGACGAGCTTACCGAAGGAAAGTTGACCGAGCGGCTTTACGATCTGCTCCTTCTGGCTCGCCGCCAATCAAAGAAACCGATCATCGTTTTGGACGAGGCCCAAGGGCTGGATTTCGAGTCCTTGGAGGGCCTGCGGCTTCTTTCCAACCTGGAGACGGAGAATCAGAAGCTGATTCAAATCGTGCTTTTCGCTCAGACGGAACTGGAAGAAAAACTACAGGAGAGAAACTTAAGACAGTTTGATCAGCGCATCCTGGTCAGGTATCATCTGCTTCCGCTCCAGTTGGAGGAGATAGGGCCGTACGTCGAGCATCAGCTGACGGTGGCCGACATTGGCTCCGGCGTCGAGTTCACCTCCGATTCGATGAATAGAATCTATGAGATCTCCGGAGGTTTGCCCCGAATGGTAAACGTGCTTTGCGAGAGAGCCATGATGTCTGCTTTCATTGAAAATACGAGAAAGATCACGGCCCAGAACGTGCTGGAGGGTTGGGATAGCTTGAACGGGATCAAGATACTGGAGAAAAAGAGGTTCTAGCAGAAGCTGAATTGAAGCATCTGGGGTGAGAGAATTGGGACTGATAACCAAAACCATAGAGAAGGTCGAGAAAGAGGAAAACCCGCCTGCCGAGCAGGAGAGGCCGCCTCAGCCAAGAAGTAAAAAGAGGTTTTTGATTCTTGCGGCAGCTCTGCTTTTCATCGGTGTCTCTTTGGGTCTCGGCTACCTGTTTTTGCTCAAGCCAGGCTCGGAGGCTCCGGTCCCGATCGCTCGACGATCAACCAGCGCCAAAAAGAAACCACCTAAACTTACAACCGCGGAGTCGGAGCAGAAGAAGGATGCCCTCCAGGCAGAGGCAAAGCCTGGCGAGGAGGAGAGCGTTTCTGAGACAAGCTCCAAAGAAACGGTCACTACAGCAGAACCGATCGAAGAAACCGGGACAACCGGTGAGCAAGAAGAAAAGTCACCAGATGTTGGAACCGTAATCCCTGCGGTCGCCCCTGAAGGTCAGACTTCCGAGGCAGAGGAGGAACCGGAGACCCCTCAACCCGGGATCGTGCCGTCGTTAGGGCCCCCAGTCTCTTCAACTCCTGACCAGGAGAAGGATATCTTAACAGAGACCTCGCCGTCCCCAGACGAAGAGGAAGCTTCTCGGGAGTCAACTTCGGATAATGTAGCCTTCCTCGAGGAGCAAGAGATACCCTCACACGAAGTTACCCCATCTTATGCCGAGGACTTGCGGGGGGCGCCGGCCCAGGAGCCTTTGACCGTCAGGGAGAAATCTGATTCCAGAGCAGAAAGATACTATAATAAAGGAGTCTCTTATCAGCAGCAGGGAGAGTCCGTTCAAGCCATCCAAGCGTACAGAAAAGCACTGACCTACAATCCTGATCACGTGCAAGCTCACACAAATCTGGCCATAGCCTGCTTGCAGGCAGGGAGGCTCAAAGAGGCAGAGCAAGAACTTGTTTACGTCTCTGCGTTGAAACCCAAAGATTCCCGGATACTCTTCAATTTTGGGCTGCTCCTATACCAGATCAGAGAGTACACCTCCGCTGAGACCAAGCTCAGAAAGCTTTTAGAATCGGACCCTTTTCACTTGGACGCTAATCTTCTCCTGGCCAGCGTCTATGAGGAGAAAGGACAATTTGGCAAGGCGGTGGAGTATTGCATGAGGGCCTATGAGATCAACTCCTTTGATCCACGCGTCCTCTACCGATTGGGCAGGGCCTGGGACATGGCGGCCGAGACGGAGAAGGCGATACAATATTACCGGCTATTTCTGAGTTCGTCTTCGGAAAAGGAAGACGGACTAAAACCGGCTGTACGTGATCGATTGGACTATCTTACCTCGCGGAAGGAGGAGAAATGAGTCAAACACTGGGAGATATGCTATTAGAGACGGGAAAGATAACCAAGAGCCAATTTGAGTTGGCGAATAGAGAGAAGAACCGCACAGGTGCCAAGTTCGGAGAAATCTTGGAGAGACTGGGATTCATCAGCCACGGGGAAGTACTTGAGTTTGTGGGACAGCAGACGGAGACTCCCTACCTTGATTTCTCGAAAAGCCCTATAGACGGCGAAGCCATCAAGCTTGTTCCGGAAGAACTGGCTAGGACGTCCAAGCTGATCCCCGTGGACATAGAAGGGGGAAAGCTGACCGTCGCCATGGCTAATCCCAATGACATCAACGCAATAGATCGTCTAAGGCAAATCACCAACTTAACCGTTGAACCCAGAATCGCCGACGAGGAGACGATTTTAGAGTTCGTGGATGAATTCTATGGAACCACCGTTGATCCGGAGAAGGTGATCGAAGAAAGCTTAAGCCAGGCTTTGAGCCTGGACGAGGTGGAGGAGGAGACTGCTCCGCTTATCATGCTGGTTGACTCCTTAATCGCTCAGGGGATAAAGGAGACGGCCACGGACGTCCACATAGAGGTGGATGAGAGTGTGGGGCGGGTGCGTTACCGGATAGATGGCGTTCTGGAGACCGCCTTCATCCTGCCCAAGAAGATCTATCGGGCGGTGGTGAGCAGGATAAAGATCATGTCGGAGTTGGACATAACTGAGACCAGGATTCCACAGGATGGATCCATGACCATCACCTACAATACCCAGGACATCGACGTCCGTGTCTCCACCATGCCCATCTTTTGGGGCGAGAGCGTGGTGATGAGGATACTACGCAAACCCAGGTTTGTTTTAAGTCTTCAGGATTTAGGTTATTGGGGTGAGAATCTGGATACCTTCAAGAGATTGATACAGAAACCGTATGGCATGCTCGTGATCACCGGTCCCACCGGCTCGGGCAAGTCCACCACCCTCTACGCTGCGCTCAGCAGCCTGAATGCTCTGGAGAAGAATTTGATTACGCTGGAGGACCCGGTAGAGTACAAACTTGCCATCGCCAAGCAGTCTCCCATACATGAAAAAGCTGGATATACCTTCGCCAAAGGACTGCGCTCCATTTTGCGTCATGATCCGGACATAATCCTCTTAGGAGAGATGAGAGACGAGGAGACGGCGGAGATGGCATTCCGGGCATCCATGACCGGCCACTTGGTCTTCACCACCCTCCACGCCAACAGCGCCTCAGCCGCGGTGGCGCGCCTTCTGGACATGAAGATCGAGCCCTTCGTCATATCCACCTCCCTTTTGGCGGTGATAGCCCAGAGACTGGGCCGAAGGATATGTTCCAAGTGTAAGGAAAGTTACGTTCCCTCGGAGGAAGAACTTAGCTTTTATCCCCAACTAAGGAATTTGAAAAATCCGACTTTCTATCGGGGCAAAGGCTGCGACAAGTGCAAGCATAGCGGCTATAAGGGGAGAATCGGTCTATTTGAGGTGCTTGAGGTAAACCAGGAGGTAAATGAGCTCATCCTCAAGAAAGCTCTCTCCACTGACATAGAAAAGGCCGCGGGGCTGAAGAGCATGCTGGACGACGGAATCGAGAAAGTGCTCAAAGGGGTGACCACCATAGATGAGGTCAGGAGGGTGATGGGATAGTGGCGGTATACGTCTATCAGGCAGTCGACAACAAAAACAAACGGACAAAAGGCAGCTTTCCTGCTCGGAATCTGGAGGACGCGGAGAATCAAGTCCGGGAGATGGGCCTCTACCCCATTTCGGTGCAGGTAAAGGCAAAACGAAAATCCGGAGGCTTCGGATCAGGGAAAGTTACCACTAAGGACGTTCTCTCTTTCACCATCCAGCTGCATCTGATGTTTACCGCCGGGCTGCCGCTTCTGCAGTCTCTGCAGAACATTGCGGAACAGGAGAAGAACGCTAAATTCCAGGAGGTGATCGGTGACATCTGCAAAAGGATAGAGACCACCGGCAGCTTTTCCGAGGCCATCGCCGCCCACCCCAAGGTCTTCCCCCCATTCTACCTGGGGGCTGTTAGAGCCGGAGAACAAGGCGGCACGCTGCCCGAGATCTTAGAGGAGCTGGCTGAGTCCTTAGAAAAGCAGGATGCACTTCAATCAGAATTGAAGCAAGCCATGATGTATCCCTGTATGATCATGGTGGTCATGTCTGCGGTTACCGGCTTTTACGCCTTTTATCTCATGCCCAAGATGATGAAATTGGTGATTGAACTCGGCGCTCCCATTCCCTGGTACACCAGAGGCGTCCAGTTCGTCATCGGCTCCATTATGGGCCTTTGGATACCTATTATAATTTTTGCGGTGATAGGCTTTATTGCCCTTATTTTCTATCGCAAGACCGAGAGTGGGGCATATACTTTAAGCTATGCGAAGATGAAGGTTCCACTTTTCGGTCAGGTCATTCAGAAAAGCATATTGTGCACCTTCTCGCATTATCTCTCGCTTCTGCTTCGCTCCGGTTTTGGGCTGCTCCCCTCCCTGGATCTGGTCAAAGGGACCATCGGAAATAAGACCGTCGTCAAATCGATAGAGACTATCGAGGAGAGGATAAAAAGGGGCCAATCCTTTGCCGACTCTATGAAGGGGCTTCCCTTCCCAGGCTTCATGATTACCATGATAGCCTTAGGGGAACAGACCGGCAAGGTGGCGGAACAGCTGGCCATGGTGAACGGATACTTTGAAAAGGACGTGCAAAGAACCATCAAAAAGGTTCTAACCATGATGGAACCTATCATCCTGGTGGTCTTCGGGGGCATCTCCGCAGTGATACTCCTCTCCACCTTCTTCCCTCTGTACAATTCTATGGGTCAAATAAAGTGAAGATTTCTCCTTAGCCAGCCCGATTCCTGATGAAAACTGGCTTTGGGTACTTCGCTCTGGCCTGCAAAGTCCCGCAGAAGGCATCCATTCCGGGGCAAGAACTTAAGTCCGCGGTGCTTTCTGTTTCGGTTCTAACTTGGCGGAATAAACAGGGATAAGGCGCTAGAGACCGTCTATCGAGGCTCAGTCGTCAACTGTGGCCTTTGGCATAATCTCTTCCGGACCGGTGAGCTTCCCTATCTCTTCTGTAGTACCCGAACCGTCTTTGTCCTGCAGGTATCCCAGGTGATGCCTCAAGAGACTCAATGCCCAAAAGACCAAGAAAGCCAAAGTCGCGCCAGCAAGGAAAGATCCAAGAGTATACTTCCCTAACCATACAAACCAAGAGACCAAAGTGAGGGTCAAACAGATCACCATAACCTTAACCGTCCTGGTAAGAACAAGGCGGAGGAGCAGCTTAGATTCCAAAGATTCTTTCCCGGACGCTCCTGATTTCTGACCCTTGACTTTGTTCAATCTGCTCTGGGTTGAGATATGTTCGCAAAGATCGAAGATCAGATAGAAGGCGTAGCAAAACATAGCGATGACGTAGGAGTGAATGGAGAGTATCTTCACCAGATCAGCCTGTGAGCCTGCATGGAATCTAATGCCGAGGATTATCAGGCTCAAAGCGGCCCAGGAGATAAGCATCACCAGGGTGTCACCTAGAAAAACCAGCAAGATTTTTCTTATCGTATCCATATCAGCCTGCTCGGACAGTTCATTCTTTGCGACAAGTCAACGAACGTTTAACAATTCTTCTTACAATGCGCGAAAAACTACCAGGGTAAACCGACCTTTTTTTAAAGCGGTGCTAGAAAGCCTTAGCACCGGTCTGGCTTTCCGTAAGGTTAAATTCCTGACCTTATGGTCGACTCCGCTCTTTCTCACTTTTTCTCACCTCAAGAGGAATTCCTCCCCTTCTTATGATTATCGGCTTCCGAACTTATCTTCGCAAGCGGACAGCCAGTCTTTTTCCAAAAACAAAAAGATAGCCCGGGGGGCTGGATTCGGCCGTCTCTGGCCAGGGTTCCGAACAGTTGTATCTCTTCTGAGGCGACGATTCAAGACATGTAGAATGTATCTGAGCAAATCAAAAGAACCTATCCTGATCAGGCGTTTGGATATTGGAATACAATCTGGAGTTTACCGACAATTCCCGAAACAATCAGTCGTGCAGCAAGAGCAGGAATAGATTGAGTTATTTGCCCTCCGCCTCGATCTCGCCTTCGTCTATGATCTGAATGGGCCTGAGCCGGGGCAACACTCTTACCTCGACTTCCTTTTGTTCTCCCGGTTTCAACTCGACCTGAAACTCGTCCTGCTCCAGGTAATGATGAGTGGGCAGATGGTAGTCACGGATTTTCAGCTCCCATCTGCCGGGTCTTATATCTTCAAAAGAAAACCTTCCTTCCTCATCGGTGAGTTGCCGTAAGACCTCTTGTCCTTCGGTGATCTCCACTAAGGTGCCAGCCAATCCTCTCCCCTTCGTCTCGTCATCTTCCTCCCCATCCACGTCTTCACCGGGGCCTATCAAAAACAGACTTTCACTTGAAGCGGTCACCGTGCGGGCTGCAAAGGCTTCAGATTCGGAGACACCCTGGTTTTCCTCTCCAAAAGGGACCGTCCCTTTGGCATAGCCCTCCGGCGGCAACCGGCTCAAGGCCAAAAGAGATGAGTCTTCAGCCACGAAGATCACCTCCAGGATTCCCCTATGCTCTATCCCATTCAGGGAAAAACAGAACCTTTCGCTTTGGGGGATGAAAACCATCTTTTCTATTCTCTCCTCGATCACCTCTTTCTCCCTGACAGAAAGGACAATTCCTTCAAAGCTGGCTTTTAAAGAAACCTCTTGTCCGGAGAAATATACTCTCTCTTCACCTTCTGTGATGCATCTCATGGCGAATGAGACGTCCGGACAAACCGAGATGGCCTCTTTTGTTTTAAGAAGCGTCACCGATGATGCTGGCCCTTCGGGCTCGGTAGAAAGGGTGTTTTCCATGCCCTGGGGAGACGCCATCGAACCAGAAACAACCGAAGTGTCCCGGTCACCAAAGTTTTTGTCGGAATGGGGGGCGCACACTGCCACCCGGCCTAGGATTCTACCGGACGTAGCCACTCCGATCTCGATCTCGGCGGTCTGGCCGCCCTTCACCTCTATCATCATGGGTATCTTTTCGGTCGCGACCCGATTGAGTCCGATCGAGCTTCTCTCCACCCGCAGATAGTGGACTCCTGGGGCAAGCGACGGAAAGACAAATTCGCCTTTCTGGTTGGTTACGGCGGTTGCTCCATCAGCCGTTAGGACGACTTTTGAAATTGGCGATCTTTCCGCTTTCTCGTCATCGTAAACCTTACCTTTCAATACTCCAACGCCTTTCTTCTTGCTTACCGGAATTCTAAAGGGAATGGAATAGGTCACCAGAAACGAAAAATCTTCCTCTCTTTTCTGTTCATACTTAGACCATTGGGTTTTCGAAACCAGAGCGTGGCCATTCTTGAAGGTATAAGTGAAAGTGGAGAAAACATTGTCTCTCTGTTCGCTTGTCTCGGAGCCGGCATTGTCCCTTTGATAGTTCAGCTTGAAAAGAAGGTTGTACCCAATCTTCCAGGAACCGGAGATGCCCACGCTTTTTGTTCTTTCCGGGTGGGGTGTAAAACTGCCGTGTCCAATCCTGGCATAAACGCTATAGGTTTGCGCGTTACTCTGACGAAAAGAAGAGTAAAAGCTATATCTCTCCAAATTGTCATCCTTGACAGCCTGGAGCATATCTTCGAATTTTCCTCTTTCCAGATGAGTGTTTAGGCTCAATTTGCCAAAGCTCTGTGCTACTCCTAGTCTCAACGTCTTTTCCCTGTACTCATAATTGGCTGGCTGGGCATCATCTTCTCTGATTAAGTCTTTATAGTGTAAAGAAATCTGCGTGCCGAAAGGAAAAGAATAAAAGATACTTGACTGGTAGGATTTTTCCCGATTAGCCGTCTCCTTGGTGGAATCGATATCCAGATTATTTTTGGTGGAGCGATAAGAGAGATTCCCTCGCAGTTTGCCATAAATCGGAAAGGTCATGGTACCACTGGTATAATCAGCGTCATTGTAATAGCCAAGATATTTCGGTCCAGCATGAGTTTTCTCAAAAGAGTACCGAACCTGATTGGAGATCCGACCGCTTAAGTCCATTCGAAAGGCTAAATCGTTCATTTTGCCCTCTCTCTCACCGTGGGCAAAACCAGATTCTAAGCCCAGGCGCATCCATTCACTCAGGTTTATTCCTGTCTGGACACTGTAGATTCTGACCCGGTAACGGTTGGAAGAGGAAGTTGAGTCTTTGCTTTTGCCTAAACAGTTCCCCTTTATTTCAAACTTATCATTGAAGCGATACGCCAGATACGTTCCCACCTTCCTTGCCTTTGGATCTTCCCACCTGCTTTCTAAATAAAAAGCTCCGATTTCAAACTTGGCGGGATGGATGCTCACTTCCGCTCCTCTACCATAATAGAATCTCTCGGTCAAAGGGGAAAGGGAAAAACCTCTGTCTCCAAAATGAACAGTCAGCGGCCCGTGGCGGTAACTGAGCCGGAACTCGTCTCTTTGGCCTCGTCTGCTCCTCTCCTGAATGTCAGGGCCTCGAAACAGAAAGTCAACCTGCCTTGTTTCCTCCTCGTCCAAGCTGCCCCGACCCGAAAACTCTGCCTGAAGACCGCTTTTTCCATCCTGGCCCGCGCCAATTAATGCCACCCGGGTGGGCAATCTATGGTAACGATCAGATTCACCAGTCACTTTGGGAATAATCTCAACTAGAACCGTCTGCTTGAGAGAAACCACACCATTCCTTGATTCTTCTGTCTCAGCTTCGATCTCGAGAACGTTTTTGATTCTCTTTCTCAACCCTTCATCCGTCTTTATCTCAACGCTTATGATCTGAGACTTTCCGGATTCTAACGCTATCTCACATGGTTTCACGCTGATGGGATAATCGGGAGTTGATCCTATCTTGAGTTTTGCGTCGATTCCGCCATTACCTTTGTTAACCAGACGCAACCTCACCTGATAGGCCTCCCCGGCAATCACCACCTCCGGTTTTTCCTCCACTAAGATCTCCAGCTTTGTCACCGGCAAGACCACCACTTCTATGGTATCGCTATCTGCCATATTTGGGCCCCTCTGGCTTTGAACCGAATAGCTGATTTGGTGGCGACCTGCGGGCGAGGTGAGAGGAACGTAGAAGGCAACTAGCCTGAGTTGTCGCTCCTCTGGTCTTAGTTTAAGAGGAAACTCCTCGGAGACGATTTCCTGCCAGCCGGCTGGGAGGGTTAGTTTCTCGAAAAACTCCTCTTCCCTCTCGGTACGGTTGGAGACCAAGAAACTTCCGGTGACGATTTGGCCCGATTCTATTTCCAGAAGTTGAGAAGAACTTGACCTGACCTCAACCCACTGACCGTTGTCTCCACCAAAACTCGAAGAAAATAAAAGGGGAAGAAAACAAAGGAAGGAACCAAGAGCTTTTTTCATCATTGGATTCCTAAATCGTACTTGGCACCGAAGACGTATTCGTCTCCGTTGTCGGCCACCACCAGGGCCTTATAGCTCCCTTTGGGAACATCTGTCAAATCGATCCGATATCTCACCGAACAGCTTGGGTAGATCCGCCTTTGACCTCCTTCAAGCCGGCTCACCTCTCCTCCCCCCTGGTTATGGAGTTCCACCCACACGCTGGGAGTGAGCCACCTTTCCCCAACGTTTTCGATGTCCATTTGAAGAATTGTCTTCCCATCCTGGCTGATTAGCTTCTTATCGGAAAACTTGATCTTGCGCGTCCCGGTATCGCCGATATGAGTCAGCATCTGAATGCCGTAGCGCATCACCTGTCTTATTCCCAACTCCACTTCGCCTTTATCTGGCTCACTGGCCTCGGGTGAGCTTCTTGGAATCTCCTCTACCATGAGCATGCTCCAGTAGGTTCCCGTCAGAGTCTCATCCTGCGGTACCTTTACGGTATATTCGACCGCAGATTTTTCTCGGGGTGGGACTATCAGCCGATGCGGGCTGAAGCTGATCCACCTGGCATTGGAGCGCCCGATCTTGCCGGGCTCACCATAAAGGCTGGTGCCGTTGGAGAAAAACAGGTAATCGGTCTGATAGATCTTTACCTCTGCAGGCTCCTCCAAGGGGTTTCGGACAAAGATGACGCCCTGATAGGATTCACCCACTGCCGCTTCCCCTTCATGGGTCAAGCTGCCCACGATAACCACCCCCGCCTCGGCTACGTGCAGCATCAACAAGCACGAAAACAAAGCGGCGCAGATAATTCCGATTCTTTGCCTCATGGGTGTTCTCCTTTTAATCAAATGTCAACTACCGTATAATAGACCGTGGTGGTGTAAGTATCAGGTGGGATTTGTACGGAAACACCACTTAGTTTTAACTGGATATTTATCCCACTTACATCATCGCTACCGTCAAAGAAAGATTGGTCCACATCTGTTATTTCTTGATAAGCTGTTCCGCCGGAGACGCTGCCTCCTGTGCCCCCAGAGGTTCTTTTAACATATAGATAGAAACTACTATGCCAGTCAGTATCTACCTTTTTGACATCCACTCGCCAATTATCTGAAGCACCCGTCGTCCCGGAAATACTTATGGATATTGCATCAGCTATGCTTTCGTAGGTATCAATAAGGTCGCTTCCGGCACCAGCCTGTAAATCTGAGGCATCGACGGTCAAGAGCCAGTCGCCAGTTACGACAATGTCAATTGCCTCTATCTTTTTCCATAGAGTAATTGACACAAGTATAATGAGCAGAATTAAGAGCTTGGTTGTTATTCGCATTTTGTAAATCTGACGGGAAGAGCGTGGATCTTTCCAGGGCGGACCTTTGCAGGTCCGCCCGCTATCAGCCTCACTTAAGGTCCATCTGTAAGGGTATAGGTAACTTTATGAATATCACTTCCTATTCCTTGAGCTGCGGTAGCACTTGCGGTGTACTGTAAGTCGCAGCCGCCAGTTGTCTTGTCCACGCCAGTAACAAAATTGGTGGCTGTTGTGCTAAGAGTTACCTCAATCGCTGCGGTCCCACCGGTGACGTTTTGAGCCAGAGCTTTGAGGGCAAAAGTCGGAGCCACCAGATCCGTTTCCACTGTGATCTTTTTAGTGGCTTCGTTCGTGGTCCAGGCCAAGTCACAAGTGGTATTATCCACTGCGTCGTCGGGCTCGGATCCGGCAGTGGCGCTATTGATGGTAAGGATAAGGTCCCCCCCAGTAATGGCAGCCTCATTGATAGCTTCAACCGTCACAGTTACCGTATGGTCAGCGGTGTTAGCCGCCATGGCCAATCCTGTCAGCCCGAGGACAACCCCCAGGACAGCTGTACCAACTATCAGCTTCTTCATAATATTTCTCACCCCCCTCTTTGGTTTAATATGTGAATTGTTGTTTTCTTTTTAGTTTCACGTTTCAGGGCGCCGTAGGACTGCAAAAAAAAGTTGGGGCGCAATCTGGCTCGTCTCTGCATCTCTTGCAGACCAGACCGTCCCCAACTTTGGTCTGACAAAAACAGTCCTTTATAACCTATATACTACTAATACGAGCACGTCCTCCTTGTCTTCAGGCCAACAGATGTCCTGCTTGCTTTCGAACCTTGTATTGTTCTTATCGGCTTACCCCCCCAGTTCTTTAAGAGACTGGACCGAGTTATTTTCGAAGGCTTCCTACGGCCCTGATAAGATAAGCAAGCAGGAAGGCGTTTGGGTTTCCCCCACACCGACGCGGGTTCTCTCGCACAGGCTTTGAGAAAAACGGAGGCGATTTTTATGAAGGCTTCGCCTCTGTTCCTGACACTATGAATGGCTCTATCATGTCGCAAAAAGCAATCACAACCCCGAAAAATCGCTTGCCTTCAGAATCAATATCCGGTTATATTCAAGACATCTTGGAGTTGAACCGGATCGTAAGATCTGTGCGACTTAGAAAAAACAGAATCTTATGGAGAATCTAATCACCAATTTCGGTTATCCTGCGCTCTTTTTTGGCTCTCTTCTGGAAGGCGAGTCATTTCTGATAACGGCTGGCTTTCTGGCCAAAAGAGGTTACTTAAATCTGTATCTCATCATAATGCTGGCAATGGCCGGAACTTACCTGGCAGATGTCACGCTATACTTTCTCGGAAGGAAAAAGGGACAGGGAATCATCACCAAGCTACCCCAGGCCAAAATCTATTATCCCAAGGCAAAAAGGCTTTTTGACAGATATGGGATATGGGCCATCTTCATCACCCGCTATCTTTATGGCCTAAGATTGGCTTCGGCTGCCTTCTTCGGCTTGATGAGAATGAGGCCAAGAAACTTTTTGCCTCTGGCTTTTGTTTCCTGTCTGGTGTGGGCCATAATCATGGCAAACCTGGGTTATATGTTCGGGGCAGGCCTGGAGGCTTTGATTGGGCAAATCAAACACCTTGAGATGCTGATAGTGGCGGTAATTATCGCCTTGGGCGTAACGGTCTGGCTGATACGCAGATTTTTACACAAAAGAAGGATCACGGCAGAAGAATGAAGATTCAAAGGCGCGCCAGAGGGAGCTGGAGAATTGTTCATGAAACTCTCCAAACCGGAAACCGTATTATAAACCGGAGGTGCCATTCGAGCCCTTTTGAATTGAGAATGCGGGTGAAAAAAAACCTGAAGATTTCACTCCTTCTATTCAGCGTTATTACGGTTCTGTACGGAACCGGATTCTCCTCAGGTCCGTCTAGTCAGAATCCCGATAATTCCAACTCAACCATGCTTTACCGAAGTAACCAAGAATACAGCTCCGCTTCAGAATTCGATCTCTCCCCAAGAGAAGGTGAGCAACTGCAAAAGCGAGCGATCTTACTGACCTAGTCGACCCCGATTTTTGAGGGATTTTCTGGACAAGGGGAATCCAAGACCCAAATGAGCAGAGACGAAAGAGGAAGAATCTACTTGAGGGAAAACAGTCGACGGATTAAACAGATCAAATGGAGAAGGTCCATTTCAGACCGTATTCTTATAAACCTTTGAACTCTTGAACCATTGAACCCTTAAACTTCCAAACCATTTATGGAGGCCAAAAATGAGGGGAAAAAGCCTTATCATTTCGGTTGTCTTCTTAGGTCTGTGTGCCGTTTCCGCTCTTTCCTACCAATCCCCTACGGATAGCTTTGTGATTCCCTACAATTCTGTGGCCGTTTCCGACGATATACTTGCGGCAAAGTGTAATCCTGCCGGGCTGGGACTGAGAAGAGGTTTTCAATCCAGCTTCTTCCATACTTATTCCGACTCAAGCTTTGAAGGGGATAATGCTTGGTTTCTTTCCTCAGGAGGATTGGCGTTCTCGGTTGAATGGCTGGGAAACGTGACTTCGCAAACCTATCGGAAATACACCTTAGCTCACGGGGTCAAGTTGTCAGATGGCCTTTATTGGGGCACCGGTTACAGTTGGTTTGGATCGAGATACGAAGATTACGATAACCTCTCCTCCTGGAAAATCGGACTTCTGGTACGACCCTTTGAATTCGTCTCCCTGGGAGCAGTGGCCAAAGATCTTAACCGTCCCCGGTTTCAAGGTGAAAAAACGGACGTTTCCTTTGACTGTGGTCTGGCAGTCAGACCGCTAGGAGACAGGTTGACTCTGTCTGTAGAGGGATGCATGAGCCACAAGGAGAAGGCAAGAAATGCAGACATGAGATATCGGGCGGAAGTGGAGCCGCTTGACGGATTCGTCATCTCCGGAGATATCGACAACGACGGAAATTTCGGAATCGGGGGACGGATAAATCTTTCTAATCTCGGCCTGGGTACCTATAATTCGGTTACCAAAGATTATGAATTCAATCAAGGGACCGCCTTCGTCAACCTCTGCCAAGACAGATACCGCACTTTGATCCAAAGAAAGGATAATTTTCTGGAGCTTAGGCTCTCCGGAAAGATCGTAGAGGAAAACACCCGGGCTGGAATCTTTGAAAGAAAAAAGCCCACCATGATGGATCTGCTAAATGAGATCAAGAGGGCAGAAGAGGACAAATCCGTTAAAGGCATGATCCTTAGAATCGATCCTTTGGATATCGGGCTGGCCAAAGCACAGGAACTCAGAGGCGCCATTTTAGACTTTGCGCAAAAGGGCAAGAGTGTAATCGCTTTCATGGAATTTGGGGGAAATAAGGAATACTACATTGCCAGCGCTGCTGACAAAATCGTGCTGATGCCTACGGGCTATCTGATGTTCACGGGATTGAATGCGGAAATCACCTTTATCAAAGGAACCTTGGACAAGCTGGGTATCGTAGCCGACTTAGAGCACATCGGAGATTACAAGAGCGCCTCGGATCTGTTGACCAGAAAAGAGATGTCTGAGGCCCACCGGGAGGTGACCAACTCGCTTCTGGACGACCTGTACGATCAGATCACAAAAGACGTGGCTTCTCAAAGAGGATGGACTCAGGAGGAACTGAAATCCAAGATCGATCAGGGGCCCTTCACCTCTTCCGAGGCGTATGCGGCAAGCCTGGTAGACACCTTGCTGTTTTATGATCAAGTGGATGATCTGATCGAACACATGGCAGGAAAAAAGCCCCACCGATTAGAGGACAAGAAATACGCGCGGCGCACCTATTACGAATATAGCTGGGCCATCCCTCCTAAGATTGCGGTCATATTCGCCACCGGTTCGATCTTCGAAGGTGAGAGTGGAAGGAACCTTTTGTGGGGGGACGTCATGGGCTCGGAGACCATAGCTGATGCCATCAAGACTGCCCGTGAAGACAGAACGGTCAAGGCCATCGTTTTCCGGGTGGACAGCCCGGGGGGATCAGGTATCGCCTCGGATGTGATCCTGCGGGAAATCCTGCGCACCAAAGGGGAAAAACCTTTCATCGTCTCCATGTCGGATGTGGCCGGATCGGGAGGCTATTGGATCTCCTGCGCTGCGGATACCATCGTCTCACTTCCCGGCACCTATACCGGTTCCATCGGGGTGATCAGCGGTAAGGTCAGCTTGGAGGAATTATACGAAAAGATCGGTTTGACCAGACAGGGGATCAAGCGCGGGAAGCATGCCGATTTCTACACCACCAGCCGTCAATTCACAGACGAGGAGAGGGAAGTGGTCAAACGTCAAATCAGGGAATTCTATGATGACTTCATTGAGAAAGTGGCAGAAGGTCGGGGGATGTCCTACCAGGAGGTCGACACCGTGGCAAGAGGCAGAGTGTGGACCGGAAGGCAGGCAAAGGCAAATGGGTTAGTCGATGAACTCGGAGGAATCAACGTAGCTTTGGCCATCGCCAAAGAAAAAGCAGGAATATCCCCGGACGCTGCGATTGAGGTTCTCAGCTTGCCCAAGGGAAACAGGTGGCGCAATACTATTGCTCAAAGCCTGCTCGTCTCGCCAACGAGCTTGAACTCCATTCTGGAGGAGCTGAAGGAAAGCAATATCTTTGGAGACGATCAGATTCTTCTTCTGATGCCATATGATATCAAAATAAAATAAGTGTAAGATATGTTGTCAGAAAGGACTTGTTTTTTCTGCCCAGGTACATATATTCTTAACGGCTTTTGGGTCTCGTATGATTCCTGGAAGATGACCTTTAATCTTTTATGAGGAGGTGGCCATGCCTAAATCCTTGAGTCGTTCTTTTTGGGCCGTTCTGTTTTTACTATTTATCTGTCAGAGTGGTTTTGGTCAGATAAGCTTTCCCGTGGAGAGGCACGTTCTGGACAACGGTCTGACCGTTCTGATCTCTGAGGATCATTCCGCCCCGGTGGTAACCTATCAGGTTTGGTATAAGGTGGGTTCCAAGAACGAAAGACCGGGAATAACCGGAATCTCTCATCTTTGTGAGCATATGATGTTCAAAGGCTCCAAAAACATCAAACCCGAGGAGCACGCTCGTATAATCCAGGCCAACGGGGGAATAGACAACGCCTGGACTCACTTCGACATGACCTGCTATTGGGAGAAGATTGCCAGTGACAAACTGGAACTGGCCATTAACTTAGAGTCAGAAAGACAAAAGAATCTTACTCCCACCCTGGAGACCTTCACCTCAGAGCGAGAGGTGGTGAAGGAGGAGCGAAGGATGGGAGTGGATAACTCTCCTTTTGGAGCAGTGTTCGAACAGCTGCTCAACACCGCCTTTGCCGCTCACCCCTATCATTGGCACGTGGTCGGCTACATGTCAGATATAGACAATATCACCCTGGACGATCTGAAGAATCACTACAGGGTTTACTACGCCCCCAACAATGCCACAGCCGTGGTGTCCGGTGACGTTAACCCCAAAGATGTCATGAAACTGATGCACAAGTACTATGATGACATCGCAGCTCAACCGCCTCCGCCAAAGGTGGGAACGGTGGAGCCGGAGCAGAGGGGAGAAAGGACTGCTTACGTCCACAAGATCGCGCAGATGCCGGCCTTTACCGTTGGCTATCACGTCCCTGAATTCGGACACCCCGATACCTATCCCCTGAGGGTGGCTGCCAGAGTTCTATTTGCCGGGCAGAGCTCCCGCCTTTACCAGAAGATGATCTATCAGGATCAATCCGCTCTGCACGCAGGAGGGGACTGCTTCCTGCTGCAAGATCCTGCGCTTTTCTATTCCTTCGTCATCATGCGACCCGGACATACGGCAGAGGACGGCAAAGGAACTTTGTTAGAGGAGATTGAGAGGCTCAAAACTGAACCGGTGGCGGAAAAGGAACTGCAAAAAGCCAAAAACCAGCTGGAGGCGGAATTCATCTTCGATCTTCAGTCTGTTGACGATAAAGGCTTCGCCATCGGTTATTATCAAACTGTACTCGGGGATTACAGCGAATTGTTCGAGGAGGCAGAGAAATTCCAGCAGGTTACAGCCGTGGATGTAATGCGTGTGGCAGAGAAGTACTTCGACGAGAAAAACAGAAATGTGGTGATATTGGTCCCTGAGATGCCGGAGGAGCATACCTCTGTCAGCGAATGAGAACCAAGAAAAGAATTAATGAGAAGGAGCATAAAAATGAGAAAGAGCATTCCTACCATAGCCCTGTTAAGCACGATTATCATTACTTTTCTTCTATTCTCGACTTCGAGCATTATCACAGACCTCTTTGCCCAGGAGATTAAGCTTCCGGAGATAACGAAAGAAAGCCTGGATAACGGGCTGAAGGTGATCGTGATCGAGCACCATGAGCTGCCGGTGGTCGCTTTCAAATTGGTTCTGAAATCGGGTTCAACCTATGATCCTCCGGGCAAAGCGGGCCTAGCCAATTTCACTGCTGGGCTTCTGCGAAAAGGTACCCAGACCAAAGATGCCACCCAGATAGCCGAGGAGATAGATTTTGTGGGAGGCACCCTGGGTGCCGGTGCAAATTGGGATGCCAGCTTTGCAAGCTGCCGCGTGCTCAGTAAATACTTTGATACTGGCTTAGACTTGCTGGCGGACATACTCCTGAATCCCACCTTCAAGGATGACGAAATAGAAAGGTTGAGAAAACAGATAATCGCGGGGATAATGCAGGAAAAGAACGATCCCGAATCGGTGGCAGAGGAAAACTTCAGAGAGTTTGTATTTGGCCAGCACCCGTATGGCCAGCCCTTAGAGGGGACGGAGGGAAGTGTCTCCGGCATCTCCAGGGAAGACATAGTAGGTTTTCACCATACCCATTATGTGCCCAACAATGCCATCATAGCAGTGGTGGGGGACGTCGAAACCGACGATGTGTTGACGAAAATCAAAGGTAAGCTCGGTTCCTGGGAAACAGGACCACTTGTTACTGCCGACTTCGCCCCACCCCCCCAGATAAAGGGACACCAGATAATCCTGGTGGACAAGCCGGATTTAACTCAGTCTTACGTCAATATCGGGCACTTCGGTATCCCCAGAAAAAGCCCGGATTATTTTGCGTTCAGAGTAATGAACTACATCCTGGGAGGAGGAGGATTTGCCTCTCGCTTGATGGATGAGGTTAGAGCCAAGAGAGGACTTACCTATAGCATTTACTCCAATTTTGACAGATATCGATTAAAAGGAGCTTTTGAGGTAAGCACCTTCACCCGGGTAGACTCAACTTTAGGTGCGATCCAGGCCATACTGGAGCAGATCGAAGGGATACGCACCGAAAAGGTCTCGGAAAAGGAGCTTTCTGAAAC
Organism: uncultured Ignavibacteria bacterium; assembly: GCA_964588305.1. Lineage (GTDB taxonomy): Bacteria > Zixibacteria > MSB-5A5 > MSB-5A5 > SM1-73 > SM1-73. The sequence goes on along the minus strand of CAZPOP010000008.1, from coordinate 7,524 downwards.
CAAATCCTTCTATGACGGATATTATCCTCTGCAATTTGAGACGCCCGAGCAAATCGCCACGAAGCTCCTGGACGTTGAGGTATACGATCTGGGGGAAGATTACATAGAGAATTTCCGTAAAAACATAGGTGCCGTTACCGCCGACGATGTCTTACGGGTGGCCCAAAAGTATCTCGATCCTGAGAATATGAAATTCGTAGTGGTGAGCAAAGCCGACGAACTTAAAACCGACTTGGAATCGTTGGGAAAAGTTGAGGTCACCTCGTTTTTGGAGTAACTCGAAAGCAACACTGGCAAGGAAGAAAGGTGGAACAATGCGTTCCACCTTTTCTTTCTATGTAGAATCCGTTTTGAAATCCCCGTCGAGCTTCACACTAGCCTTCTGTAAGGTCTGGCGAAAACCCCTCTTTGTTTGAGCCCATCAAAAGGGGATCTCCATAATGGAAAACTAAAGCCCTATGCCACATCGAGGGACAGTTCCCGACGGCAGCTTTCCAGAAACGCAACTATTTTAACGCTTCCTTAATTCCGTTGATTACGAATTGAACGGCTAAGGTCAACAGGATAAGCCCCATTACCCGGGTGATCACCTTCATCCCTAAGGGCTTGAAGATTCTGAAGATCAAACCGGATTTGATGAGGATAAGCATGGAAGCCAAATAGACACAAACAGTCGACAAAACGAAGATAGATTTCAGGATAATAGTATCAGCCCTGCCGAAGATGATCATCCCCGTGACGATGGATGCAGGACCGGTATGCAACGGAATGGCCAAGGGCACGATGGTAATGTTCTCCTGTTCCTCTTTTCGATCCTTCTCTTCGCTGTATTCGGTGCGGGTTTTGTGGCCGAATAGCATCTCCAGTGCAACTATGGAGAGCAAAATGCCTCCGGCAATGGAAAATGAATAGAGCCTGATGTGCAGGTACCCAAAGATGTAGTTGCCGAAAATCACGAACACCAGCTGCACTCCCAGGGCAACCAGAAGTGACTTCTTGGCGATGGCCCTGCGCTCTTGGGCCGAAAATCTCTCGGTCAGCGACAGAAAGATGGGCAAATTGGTCGCTACGTCCACTACTAAAAACAGGGAGATGAAAACCGTGCCAAAATATGCTAAATGGGACATTTCAAATCACTAATAATTAATAGTAGGGGCGGAGCTTCAGGGACTGTCGAAAAAGTGTCTTTGGAGTGCGAAAACTTGCTTTCGCGATCTTTTTAAAATATAGAAGTTCTTATGCCATAATCACTTAGAGCTTGAAAAACCGCACCAGCAAGCTGGTGCACTCCGGTGTGCGTTTCTCAACACGCCCTAAAGCTCCGCCCGGATGGCTCTTTACCCGAACGCCTTAGACGATATCCTGCAAGAACACTTTGTTCGAATACTCCGGGATTAAGAACTTTGAACGCACCAGCACATTGCCCACTCCTATTCCCGATAAATCAATAGGAGGATAACTTTGTCAATCAGTCGAATATTTGCTTAGTACTTTCTCCACCTCCCCCAGTCCCCAGTCGTCCTTTGCTTTTTCGAAGGTCGCCTTTGCCTCTTTCAAATCTTTCAACCCCTCTTCCCTCTTTTCAGGAATCAGCTTTAGCTTGGTCTTGCCAAGAAAAACCTTGCCCCAGGCAGCGGTCACAGTGTCGTTGGCCTCCTCTGCCACCTTGATGCACTCCAGGAATTGCTCGCTCGCGTGATCTGCGTCCTTCTTCACCAAATGATAGAGTCCCATATCCCAGTGCGCCCAGGCTAAGGGACCTTTTTCACCCAATTCTTTTCTTAATTCCAGAGCTTTTTGGGCAGCACGGAATCCGGCCTTTTGACACTCTTCGGTCACGTTTTCGTCGAATTCTGGAGCACAGAACGCAGCAATATTGTGAAGCATGATTGCCGCAGCCTTCTTGTCCCCCTTCTCCAGCGCCGCTTTGACTCCGAGCTGGTTCACCTGCATGGACTCATCCAGTTTTCCGGCATGATGCAAATCAATGCCCAACTCGGTGTAATACTTCAAAACGGTCTTGTCATCGCCCAGCTCATTCATGTAATCCTCAGCCTCTTCTTCCTTTCCTTCGTCCAGTAAGGTTATCACTTGGTTCAATATCTCCTTCTTTTTTTCCTCGTGCACCTGACCCATGTCCTGTTCCTCCTTTTCCGATTTCTCTTCAGCTGAACCGCATGCCAAAAGAAAACAAAATACACACAGCAAACCAAATCCTAAGGCCTGTTTCATCTCCTTATCTCCCTTTTGTTCCCCAGAATAGCATGATTGATTACGCGGCTACGTCCGCTCTGGAGGGCTGAAGGTTTCTGCTTACCCCCGGCGGGTGTTTGCCCGCTCCTCAAATACCTTTTACTTATTCAACTCGGCCAAAACCTTGTTGGTGACGTCCAACTCGTCTTTGGCGTACAGGACACTTCCTGCAGACGAATCTAGAACATAGGTGTAGTTCTCCTTCAGCGCGACAAGCCTTATCACCGTGTTTATCTTATCGATCAAGGGCTTGGAAAGCTCATACTCCTTTTGCGCAGCTTCGCCCTCGGGACCCATCACCTGGTTGACAAAAAGTTGATATTCGTTCTGTTTGACCAGGAGCTTTTCTCGCAATTCGTTTACCGCCTCCTCGCGCATGGTAAGGGGAGGATTCTGCACCTTCTGCATCATTTCGTTCATCTCGCTTTGCATCGAATCTGCCTTTGCCTGCCAGACAACCATCAGCTTGTTGAACTCTTCCTGGGCTAAAACGTATTCCTTATACTCAGCTTTCAGCCGCTGGACGTCCACGTATGCTATGCTCGACTGCTGAGCAAAGCCCGACGAAGCCAAAAGCCCGGGAATGAATCCCGCCAAGAGAACGGCTACCAGAATCAAGGTCTTGCGTCTTTTCATGCCATCATCCTCCTTTAGTTATATATTCATCAAAGTATACGATAAAATAACGAGCCTCCGGAATTACCCACCTAAAATAAAATCCAGAACGCCTTTGTCAAGTCTATTTTGAAGAGTTCCCAAGGAGAAAGCGCAAAACTGCCGTCGAGCAGGGTGAGCACGATGTGCCTACAGTGCGATGATACGTGCCAGTATCCCTTTTTTGAGGAAGCATCAAAAAAATTCTTGACAAATTCTCAAAAAAACGTTTTTTGACTAGACTATTTGTGAAGAAATTCACTTGCGATCAGATGGTTTGCTAGGATGTCAAGAAAATTCCTCAGTTTGAAGGCGAAATAGAGGTCACGAAGGAGTTCATCGGTGGTTAGCGATTATGCATTTGTAGGTTTCTTCTGTGTGATAGGCGTGATCTTCGTAATGTTCGTGTTCTTCTTAGCCCGCCTGATCCGACCTCACCACCCCAATCCGGATAAGTTGGAAACTTACGAATGCGGGGAGCTTCCCGTCGGGGGTGCCTGGGTTCAATATAACGTTCGCTACTACCTTTATGCTTTGATTTTCGTGATCTTCGACGTGGAGGTGGTCTTCCTGTTCCCCTGGGCTGTGGTTTACAGAAGCCTGGGATTTTTCGCCTTCGTTGAGATGATGATATTTCTCGCTATTCTGATCTTCGGCCTAGCCTATGTTTGGAAAAAAGGAGCTTTGAAATGGGTATAATCAAGAAACTGCCGGTGTACTTCGAGAGTCTGCCGGGCGGGGGGTTGGTGACCACGGCTCTGGATGGAGTTCTCAACTACTCCCGAGCCTCCTCTATGTGGTACATGCTGTTCGGCTTGGCCTGCTGCGCCGTGGAGATGATGTGCACCGGGGCCTCCCGCTATGATTTCGATAGATTCGGCATGTTCTTCCGCGCTTCACCCAGACAATCGGATTTGATGTTCGTGGCTGGAACTCTGACCAAGAAGATGGCTCCCCGGGTGAAGAGACTATATGAGCAGATGGCGGAGCCCAGGTATGTGATAGCCATGGGAGGTTGCGCCATAGTCGGAGGGCCGTTCTATTACGATTGTTACAGCGTGGTGAAGGGTGTGGATCTGATAATTCCGGTAGATGTTTACATCCCCGGCTGTCCTCCCCGACCGGAGTCTTTGATGGAAGGATGCATTAAACTGCAGGAGAAGATCAAGAAGGAAAAGATCGCGGATTGGAGTTAGAAATCAGAGCCAGCACCTAACTTAAGTTAGGTGCTGGATTTAAGATACCCCAAGACCATGACCAAAGAAGAGATAGCTAATACTTTCCAAAATAAATTCCCGGAAAAGATCGAAGAGATTCCTTTTGTGGGCGTGGACGCTGCCTTCAAGCTGGACAAGGATTTGATTCTGGAAGTCTGCAGATTTGCCAAGGACACCCCGGAGCTTGGCTTTGACCTTTTGGCCTGTCTTTCATGTGTGGACTATACCGATCACATGGAACTGGTATACACTCTGTTCTCCTTTACCCATAAACACAAGATAACCCTGAAGACCTCTCTGCCCAGAGATGGAGAGATAGATTCTGTCACATCGGTGTGGAACGCTGCCAACTGGCACGAGAGGGAGATAGCAGAGCTTTTTGGGATGACTTTCAGGAACCATCCCGACCCCAGACCCATACTTCTACCTGAGGACTGGGACGAGGGCTATCCCATGAGAAAAGACTGGGAAGGAAAAGACTTTGTCCGATTACCCAAAAAGTGAGTTCCCTGAGCGCAAAACGGATAAGGACCACATCTCCAATATGATCGATCCCCTGGGGAAGAATCCTGAGAGGGTGGTCGAGAAGATCGACACCGAGGAATTCATCGTCAATATGGGACCTCAGCATCCCTCCACCCACGGGGTGTGCCGGCTCCTTCTGAAAATGGATGGTGAGGTGATCCTGGATTTGGTTCCCTACGTCGGCTATCTTCATAGATCAATGGAGAAGATAGCTGAGAACCGCACTTATCTTCAATATATGCCGCTAACCGACAGAATCGATTACGTCTCCGCCATGTTCTGTAACCACGTCTTTTGCTTGGCCGTGGAGAAACTGGCCCAGATCGAAGTCCCGGAGAGGGCGGAGTACATTAGGGTCATCGTGGACGAGTTGAATCGCATAGCCAGCCATCTGGTCTGGCTGGGAACCTTCGCCCTTGACCTGGGAGCGATAACTCCTTTCCTCTACTGCTTCCGTGAAAGAGAGAAAATTCTTGATCTCTTGGAGATGGTTTGCGGCCAAAGGATGACATTTAACTATATGAGGTTTGGTGGCGTTTCCAGGGACCTGCCTCCTGAGTTCATTCCCCAGGCAAGAGAATTCGTCCAGTATTTCAAACCCCGGGTGGATGAGTACGAGTATATCTTAACCGACAATCCGATCTTTCTGGGAAGGACAAAAGGGGTGGGGATTTTGGATCAGAAGACAGCCATCGATTACTCTGTCACCGGTCCCAATCTGAGAGCGACCGGCTTGAAATGGGACCTGCGAACGGAAGAACCTTACTCCATTTATGACAGATTTGAATTTGACATCCCCACCGGAACCAATTCCGACACCTGGGACAGGTACATGGTCAGGATTCAGGAGATGAGACAGGCGAACAGAATCGTGGAGCAGGCACTGGAGTCTATTCCCGAAGGGGAGATTAAGACTAAAACTCCTGCGGTCTTCAAGCCGCCCGCAGGTGAGGTTTATGCCCGGATCGAATCGACCAGAGGAGAGATGGGATTCTATATCGTCTCCGACGGCAGCACCAAACCCTACCGGCTCAAGATCAGGACAGCATCTTTTTCGAACTTAGCGGTTTTGCCGGAGATGAGCCGGGGATGGAAGATTGCGGATATTGTGGCCATCTTTGCCAGTCTGGACGTGATCATGCCGGATGTGGACAGGTAAAAGAACCTTTCCTTGCATAAGCTGAGGGAGAGAATTTGTTCGAATTAGGTAACCTCATCAAAGCAATATACAGCTGGTTGGAAGGACTCTTCGCCAGTTGGGGCATACCTCACTTTTGGCTGGACATTCTCTCCATGTTCATAGTCTTCGGAATGATCGTAGCCTTCATCTCCATCGCAGCTTTGTTTCTGGTCTGGTGGGAAAGGAAGGTCTCCGCACATATGCAGGTCAGGTTCGGCCCCATGCGCACCGGATGGCATGGATGGAGGCAGACCATAATCGACGCCATAAAGTTAATCATGAAGGAGGACATAGTCCCTACCAAAGTGGATAAGCCCGTCTTTGTAATAGCCCCCATAGTGGTATTCGTTTCAGCCTTGATGGTGTACGTCTGCATTCCTTTTGGCAGAGGATTGATAGTCAAGGATCTCAATATCGGGATCCTCTATATTCTGGCTATCACCACCTTCACCGTGGTGGGTCTTCTGATGGCCGGATTCGGATCGAACAATAAGTACGCACTTTTGGGGGGATTACGGTCAGCCGCGCAGATCGTAAGCTATGAGGTCCCTTTGACTCTCTCCGTCCTGGGCGTGGTACTGTTGGCACAGTCCCTTTCCATGGTCACGATCGTCACCTCACAGGCCCAGGTGTGGGACTGGTTTATTTTCCGGCAGCCGATTGGGTTCTTGGTTTACCTTACCGCTGCCGTGGCCGAGGTAAATCGGACCCCCTTCGACATCCCGGAGGCGGAGCAGGAGCTGGTGGCAGGCTACAACGTGGAATACAGCGGTATGAAATTCGCCATGTTCTTCTTTGCCGAATACACTAACCTATTTACCATAAGTGCAGTGAGCACCACCCTCTTTCTGGGAGGATGGAACGGCCCCTGGCTACCCTCCTGGATGTGGTTTCTGGGCAAGACCTTCTTCGTCATCCTGGTGATCATGTGGTTCAAGTGGACCTATCCCCGCATGAGGGTGGATCAACTGATGGGCTTTGCCTGGAAGTTCTTGCTGCCTCTGGCATTCCTGAATCTGATCTTAACAGGACTTTTTGCCTAAGCCATGAGATTAATCAAAATAATATATTCGGGAATATACAATCTGATACTCGGTCTGATCACCACGGTCAAACATCTGGGAAAACATGCCATCACCCTGCAGTATCCCAAAGAGAGATGGCCCATGCCGGAGAGATCGAGAGGTTGTGTGGTGCTTCTCACTGACTCGGCAACCAACAAACTGAAATGCATCGCCTGTGGACTTTGCCAAAGAACCTGCCCTAACAATGCCATCAAGTTGGTCTCGGCTAAGGACGAAGGTGGAAAAAGGTTCGCCGAGATCTTTGAAGTTGACGTGGCGATATGTATCTATTGCGGATTGTGTGAAGAGGTCTGTCCGGTCAAGGGCAAAGCCATCAAACTGGTGCCCAGATATGAGTTCTCAGTCTATGATAAGAACCAATTGATTTATAATAAGGAGAAATTGGCAGAAATAGGAAAGGAATATCAATAGTTTTCTTCTCTGCTGCTGACACAAGGATAGAATAGCGCGTAGGCAAGCCTTTACGGCTTGCTGGCCAAGGCATGAAGCCTTGGCTACGCGAGATGAGGTTAGAATAGAAGGAAGTCGAAATTGTCGTCCAGATACGAAAAAGGCCCATTAACGACTAAATGGTCGATGGTAAGGGCACCCTTGACCGACAGAAGAGTCC